>NZ_JBICWF010000006.1:0-435952 GCF_043199595.1 Streptomyces sp. NPDC048584 | reverse complement strand
CTGGCGTTGACTTTTGGCACGCTGTTGAGTTCTCAAGGAACGGACGCTTCCTTTGTACTCACCCTCTCGGGCTTTCCTCCGGGCGCTTCCCTTCGATGTTTCCAACTCTACCAGTGTTTTCCGGCCCCTTGACCACCGTCCTGCGGACATGCAGAAGGTGACCCAAAGATGGATCTGTCAGAATTGGATTGCTGATCCGGAACGGGGCGTCTGTTCGCGCCGCTCGTCCCCGAGCAGGAGTACAACCCTACACGGGGTCGCGGACCCCGTGCAAATCCATTAGGGTGTGTGGTCTAGACCTCTCGTCTAGACCACACATCCGGACCTGTCCTCCGGAACCGGTACGTCGTATGACATACGCTGCTGAACAGCGCGCCGCAGGCAGGTAGTGACGGCGGCGCACGTACAGATCTCCACGCCTGGGAGGCTTCCCATGACCACCGTGATGTCCCCGCTTGCAGGACGGGCCATCGGACTGGCGTCCGTGCCCGATCCGGTCTTCTCCGGGGCCATGGTCGGCCCGGGTACGGCGATCGACCCCGTGCGGGAGCCCTCCGAGGCCGTCTCCCCCGTCGACGGTGTGATCGTGTCTCTGCACCCGCACGCGTTCGTCGTCGTCGACGAGAGCGGACACGGTGTGCTCACCCATCTCGGCATCGACACCGTCCAGCTGAACGGTGAGGGCTTCGAGCTGCTCGTGAACAAGGGTGACACCGTGACTCGCGGCCAGAGCATCGTGCGCTGGAACCCTGCCGCGGTCGAGGCCGCCGGCAAGTCCCCGGTGTGCCCGGTCGTGGCCCTGGAGGCCACGGCGGACGCCCTCTCCGACCTTCGTGACGACGGCGACGTGAAAGCCGGCGACACCCTCTTCCTCTGGAAGTGAAGCGCCGCCGTCCATGACGGCCACCAGGACAACCAACGCGGCGGCGAAGTCCGTCGCACTATCGGAGACGGGTGAGATGGAGACAACGCTGCGAGGCGTCGGCGTCAGCCACGGTGTGGCGATCGGCGAGGTACGGCACATGGGTACGGCGGTGCTCGAGCCGCCGGCCAAGCAGATCCAGGCCGAGGACGCGGAGCGTGAGCAGGGACGTGCCCGTAAGGCCGTGGAGGCGGTCGCGGCCGATCTGACGGCGCGCGGCAATCTCGCCGGCGGCGAGGCCCAGGCGGTGCTCGAGGCGCAGGCCATGATGGCTCAGGACCCTGAGCTGATGGCCGACGTCGACCGGCGCATCGCCGTCGGCAGCACGGCCGAGCGTGCGGTGTACGACGCGTTCGCCGCGTACCGCGAGCTGCTGGCGAACGCCGGTGAGTATCTGGCGGGCCGGGTGGCCGACCTCGACGACGTGCGGAACCGTATCGTCGCGCGGTTGCTCGGGGTGCCGATGCCCGGCGTGCCGGACAGCGACGAGCCGTATGTCCTCGTGGCCCGTGATCTCGCACCGGCGGACACGGCGCTGCTCGACCCCACGCTGGTGCTCGGCTTCGTGACCGAGGAGGGCGGACCCACCAGTCACAGCGCCATCCTCGCCCGCGCCCTGGGTGTCCCGGCCGTGGTCGCCCTGCCCGGAGCGGGCGAACTCGCCGAGGGCACGCTGATAGCGGTCGACGGCAGCACCGGGGAGATCTTCGTGAACCCGAGCGACGAGAAGAAGGCACTGCTCGAGGCGGCGGCCGCCGAGCGCAAGGCGGTGCTGGCGGCGTCCACCGGACCCGGTGCGACCGCCGACGGTCACAAGGTGCCGCTGCTCGCCAACATCGGTGGCCCGGCGGATGTGCCGGCCGCCGTCGAGGCGGGTGCGGAGGGCGTGGGTCTCTTCCGTACCGAGTTCCTGTTTCTGGACGACGACAAGAACGCTCCTTCCGAGGAGAAGCAGGTGGTGGCCTACCGCCAGGTCCTCGAGGCTTTCCCCGAGGGCCGCGTGGTCGTGCGCGTGCTGGACGCCGGTGCCGACAAGCCGCTGCAGTTCCTCACTCCGGCGGACGAGCCGAATCCGGCGCTGGGTGTGCGTGGTCTGCGGTCGCTGCTGGACCATCCCGCGGTGCTGCGTACCCAGCTGACGGCACTGGCGAAGGCGGCGGAGGGGCTGCCGGTCCACCTGGAGGTCATGGCCCCGATGGTGGCGGACCGTGCCGATGCCAAGGCCTTCGCGGACGCCTGCCGCGAGGCGGGGCTGCGGGCGAAGTTCGGTGCGATGGTCGAGATCCCGTCGGCCGCGCTGCGGGCGCGTTCGGTGCTGCGGGAGGTGGAGTTCCTGTCGCTCGGCACGAACGATCTGGCGCAGTACACGTTCGCCGCGGACCGTCAGGTGGGTGCGGTGTCCCGGCTGCAGGATCCGTGGCAGCCGGCGCTGCTCGACCTGGTGGCGCTGTCCGCCGAGGCGGCGCGGGCCGAGGACAAGAGCTGTGGTATCTGCGGTGAGGCCGCTTCCGATCCGCTGCTCGCCTGTGTGCTGACCGGACTGGGTGTCACCTCTCTCTCCATGGGTGCGGCGTCCATTCCGTATGTGCGGGCGTCGCTGGCGAAGTTCACGCTGGCGCAGTGCGAGCGGGCCGCGGCGGCGGCCCGGGCGGCGGACAGTGCCGCCGATGCCCGTGACGCCGCTCAGGCGGTGCTGTCCGGCGAGTAGCGGGCACCCGTCCGGGCAGCGGGCGGGACCGGTGTCCTTCGGAGGGCGCTCCACCTGGCGGTGGGGCGCCCTCCGGGCGTTTCCGGCTCAGTGGCTGTGGTCCGGGCCCGGTCCCTCCCCGAGGTCGGGTGGCTCGCAGTAGTCGACGTTGGACTCCGGGGAGATGAGGTCTCCGGACTCGGCGTCGGTGCAGTAGGCGTCGAAGACCTCGCCGGCGGTGAGGGGAACCAGGCCGTAGGCGCGCAGGCGCCAGCCCTGGACCCGGTCGGGCGTGCCGGGTTCGCTGGTCCGCATGACCAGTCCGCCGGGGCTCGCGGTGGCGAGGCCGACGGCCAGGACAGTGGTGAATTCGAGGGCTTCGGACTCGTCGAGTTCCATGTGGCCCGCGATGTCGTCGGCGTGCAGGACGGCGAAGAGGTTCTCGGGTGGTCCGGAGACGCTGCACACGAGGTGCCGCTCGCCGGGCGGGGCCGCGTCGAGGATGCGGACCAGGAGGTGCGAGGCGCGGGCGAAGGCGGCGCGGCCCAGGTCCTCGCCGCACGAGACGCAGGTGCCGAGGCGGGCGAGGAGGGTGGTCGCGTACTCCCAGGTGGCGCGGCGGACCGCCTCGTCCACGAGGGTGGGCAGAAGGTCGGTCAGGGGCCGGCCGTCGTAGGGGACCGTGGCGCCGTTGGCCGCGAGGTCGGCCGTGAACAAGGTCCGGCTGGTGTGGCTGTCGGGGTCCAGCCCCGTGTTGGCGCAGTAGTCGGCGTAGTCCTCGGGGTCGAAGAGCGCCACCGTGGTGTGGCCGCCCTGCAGGGCGCGTGCCCTGAGGACGGCTTCCATGTGTTTGAGGTAGGTGGTGTGCTCGTCGAAGACGAAGCTGTGGTAGCGCCGCATGGCGCGGAAGTCGTGTTCGTCGGCCAGCAGGCCGATGGTGCCCGCGACTTCGCGGCGCAGGACGCGTCGCAGGGTCCGGTGGTCGGTGGTTGCCATGTCTCCCCCTCGGCACAGTCGATCAATGCTCACTCACAGTAATCGGCGGCACTGACAACGGCGGGCGGGCCGAAGGGGAGGGCTGGTTCGCCGGGGGCGGGTCAGGAGCGCTTGCGGGCGAGTTCCTCGTAGAAGGCGAGCAGACCGAGGTTGTCGATGGAGCCCGGGTTGACCGCCTTCTCCAGCGAGGTGCCCTGGAGGAGCCGCTTGACCGGTACCTCGATGCGTTTGCCGGTGAGGGTGTGAGGGACGCCGGGGACTTCGATGATCTCGTCGGGTACGTGACGGGGGGACAGCTGCTCGCGGATGGTCCGCTTGATGCGGCCGCGCAGGTCCTCGTCGAGGGTGGCTCCCGGTGCCAGGTGGACGAACAGCGGCATCCAGTAGCCGCCGTCGGGCTGCTCGACACCGATGACGAGGGATTCCCGGATCTCGGGGAGGCGTTCCACTGCTTCGTAGATGTCGGCCGATCCCATGCGGACGCCCTGGCGGTTCAGTGTGGAGTCCGAGCGGCCGTGGATGACGACCGAGCCGCGGGACGTGATGGTGATCCAGTCGCCGTGCCGCCAGACGCCGGGGTAGGTGTCGAAGTAGCTGTCGTGGTAGCGGGTGCCGTCGGGGTCGTTCCAGAAGTGGACCGGCATGGAGGGCATCGGGTTGGTGACCACGAGTTCGCCGACCTCGTCGGTCAGCGGCTTGCCGCTGGGGTCCCAGGACTGCAGGTCCGTGCCGAGGCCGGGGGCCTGGAGCTCGCCGATGTGGACGGGGAGGGTGGGTACGGCTCCGGCGAAGCAGGAGCAGACGTCCGTTCCGCCACTGACGGACGCGATCCACAGATCGTCGCGTACCTCGTCGTGGAGCCAGCGGAAGCCGTCGGGGGGCAGCGGGGAGCCGGTGGTCGCGACGCACTTCACGGCGGAGAGGTCGAAGTCGCGCGCGGGGCGCACTCCGGCTTTGCGGCAGGCCATGACGTAGGCGGCTGAGGTGCCGTAGAGGGTGGCGCCGGTGCGTTCGGCGATGCGCCACTGGGCGCCGGTGTCCGGGTGACCGGGGCTGCCGTCGTACAGGACGATCGTCGTTCCGGTCAGGAGGCCGGAGACGAGGAAGTTCCACATCATCCAGCCGGTGGAGGTGTACCAGAAGAAACGGTCCTCGGCACCGAGGTCGCAGTGGAGTCCCAGTTGCTTGAGGTGTTCGACGAGGATGCCGCCCTGGGACTGGACGATCGCCTTGGGAAGTCCGGTGGTGCCGGAGGAGTAGAGCACCCACAGCGGGTGGTCGAAGGGCACCTGCTCGAAGACGGGTTCGGCGTCCGCGGCGGTGAGGTCGGACCAGTCCAGTGCCCCGTCGGGGGCCTCGGTTCCGAGCAGGGGGATGTGCACGACGGCGCGCAGGGTGGGCAGTTCGCTGCGGAGTTCGGCGACGACGTCGCGGCGGTCGTGCTCCTTGCCGCCGTAGCGGTAGCCGTCGACGGTGAACAGGACGACGGGTTCGACCTGCTGGAAGCGGTCGAGGACGCTGCGGGCGCCGAAGTCGGGGGCGCAGGAGGTCCACACGCCGCCGACGGCCGCGGTGGCGAGGAGGGCGACGACGGCCTGCGGGATGTTGGGGAGGTAGCCGCTGACCCGGTCCCCGGGGCGTACGCCGAGGGACCGCAGCTCCGCGGCCAGGGAGCCGACCTGGCGGCGCAGCTCCGCCCAGGTGACGGGGCGGGGGTCATGGGTCTCGTCGACGTACAGCAGGGCCGCTTCGTCCGCGCGGGAGGCGGTCGCACGCAGTGCGTGCTCGGCGTAGTTCAGGGTGGCTCCGGGGAACCACTGGGCCCCGGGCATGGAGCGCTCGCCCAGCACGCGCGCGTAGGGGGTGGCGAAGCGGACGTCGAACCATTCGGTGACCGCTTTCCAGAAGGTGTCCAGCTCGTCCACGGACCAGCGGTGGAGCGCCGCGTAGCCGCCCTCTGCGGGGGCGCCGTGGTGTTCGGCGGCCCATGCCTGGAATGCGGTGATCCGTGCCTGGGCGATCTGGTCATGGCTCGGCTGCCACAGCGGCTGGGGGTTCACGGTCGACATGGGCGGCTCCCGGACTGTGCGCGTCGTGTGCGTGCTCCGCACACGGGCTGGGGTGTGCGCGTGACGCGGCTGACAGGGACGATGCCACGTGATCGACTTCCGCACCAGGGCGACCCCCACATAGTCCGTGCCGTGAAGATGTGGTCCGATCACGGGTGAACGGCAGTTGAACGAGACGCATGACGGGCGCGGTCAATGGCAGGGTGATCAGCATGGACGGTCGTGACCTGGTGCGTTCGGTGATATCGGTGGGGGCGGCTCAGGGGTTGCGCACCGTACGAGCAGCGTGGCGCAGGCGGCGGGCCGACGCCAGTGGGCTGCCGCCCCGGGGGCCGGAAAGGGCCCGGGTACCCGGGACGGTCCGGGAGGTGGAGCCCGGGCTCGGTGGCGGGCTGCTCCGGTTCGACCGCTCGGAGCTGCGGATCTTCGTCGCGGTGAACGGGGCGGTCTTCTGGGGCTGGGACGGGTCCGCTCCGGAGCCGTCGTACGCGCTGCCGGGCCGCTGTCCCGAGCCGGATCCGCGGGCCGCGCTGGAACCGGACAAGGACGGTGGCTGGCGTGTGGTCGCCGAGCGGGTGACGGTCGTGGTCTCGCGGCGCGGCGCGGTGCAGGTGCTCACTCCCGGGGGCGTGATGCTGCGGCGCGATCTGCCGCCGCGCTGGTGGGAGCCGGTGGGGGGTGGCACCGCGCGGTGGATGCAGCGGTCCGAGGTGCCGGCCGACGCGCGCTTCTTCGGGCTCGGGGGGCGTGCGTCGGGTCCCCGGCTGCGGGACGGTACGTACAGGCTGTGGAACTCCGCGCCCGGCCGTGCCACCGGCTCCGGCGACGCACCGCAGTCCGTGACCATGCCGGTGCAGACGGTGGTGGCCGACGCGGGCACCCATCTGGCGTTCCACGACAGTTCGTGGGACGGCACCGTGACGCTGTGGGAGGGCGAGGAGGGTGCCGGTTCCGGGCACGACCGGGCTGGGGTGAGTGAGCTGCGGATGGACGGTGGTCCGCTGCGCTGCTGGGTGATGGTGGGTACTCCCGCGCGGGTGCTGCTCGCCTGGGCCTCGCTCACCGGTGCGCCCGCGCTGCCTCCCGCGTGGGCGCTCGGTCACCATCACGTGTGTGCGTCCTTGGGCGGTGAGGAGGAGGTGCGGCGGATCGTCGCAGGGTACCGGGAGCATGGGCTGCCGCTCGACGCCGTGCATCTCGGCGTCGGCCATCTCTCCTCCCGGCAGGTGTTCACCGTCGATGACGCGCGGTTCCCCAAGCTGCCGGTTCTCGCGGACGAGCTGCGGCGCGAGGGGATCAGGCTGGTGTCGGTCGTGGGTCCCGCGGTCGGCTCCACGCCCGGCGTCACCGTCTACGACGAGGGCGTGGAGCGGGACGCGTTCGTGCGGGACGCCTCCGGGCAGGTCGTGGAGGGTGTCGGGTGGACGGGGGACGTGGTCTTCCCGGATTTCACGGACGCGCGTGTGCGCGCGTGGTGGGGCGGTTTGTACGCGGAGCGGCTGGCGCAGGGGTTCGCGGGCTTCTGGCACAGCGTGAACGAGCCGACGTCCTTCACCGCGTTCGGTGACCCGACGCTGCCGCGGTCGGCTCGGCACGCGCTGGACGGTCGCGGCGGTGACCATCGCGAGGCGCACAACGTGTACGGGCAGAGCATGGGCCGGGCCGCGTACGAAGGGCTGCGGGAGCAGGTTCCCGAGGAGCGGCCGTTCGTGTTCTCGCGTTCCGGGTGGGCCGGGATGCAGCGGCACGGTGGGGCGTGGCCGGGCGAGGTGGCGACGGGGTGGGCCGGGTTGCGGGCGTCATTGTCGCTGGTGCTGGGGCTGGGGCTGTGCGGTGTTCCCTACGCGGGCACGGACGTCGGCGGCCCGGGCGGGGAGGTGTCGTCCGAGCTGTATCTGCGCGGGCTCCAGTTGGGGGCGTACCTGCCGTTCTTCCGCACCCGGGCCCGTGTCGGTGCGCGTGCGGGGCGGGGGGAGCCGTGGGAGTTCGGCGCGGATGTGCTGCGGCACGCGCGTGAGACGCTCGTCGAACGCCGGCGGCTGCTGCCGTACTTCATGACGCTGGCGCAGCTGGCGCGGCGTACCGGAGCGCCGTATGTGCGGCCCCTGTGGTGGTCGGCTCCCGAGGATCGCGCGTTGCGGGACTGTGAGGACGCCTTTCTGCTCGGGGACTGTCTGCTGGTGGCGCCGGTGCTCGCTCCGGGAGTGGAGGGGCGGTCCGTCCGACTGCCGCGCGGACGGTGGTACGACACGGCGACGGGGCGCGCGTACGACGGGCCGGCCCGGGTGTGGGCCGACGCGCCGCCAGGACGGATACCGGTGTTCGCGCGCGGTGGCTCCGTGCTGCCGGTGCTGGGTGAGGACGGCGGTGTGGAGCTGGAGGTGTGGGCGCCGGCGCCGGGGCGGACCGGGGGCGGGCTGCTGGTGCCCGATGCCGGGGACGGGTGGGAGGAGCCGGAGACCGAGCGGTACACGGTGCTGTGGTCGGGCCCGCGGATCGTCGTCGAGCGGGAGGACGAGGACGGCGGCTCGGAGCCCCGCCGGCCGGTGCGGGTCCGCGGGCTGGTGGAGGGCTGAGGGTCAGATGTAGCGGCCCTCGAACCACGCGCGTGCGGCCAGGGTGTGCAGGGGGAAGGCGAGTTCCTCGGGACGGCGCAGCAGCCTGCGGTCGTCGGTCTCGTCGGTGGCGGTGAAGGGCGGCAGGTCGTCGGCGGGGCGTTCGGGGAGGAGGCCGAACAGCAGCAGGTGTCCGTCGGGCGAGCTCATGGCGTCGGCGAGCCGTACGTCATGAGCCGCCGCGCCGATGCCGGTCTCCTCCTCGAGTTCGCGGACGACAGCCTGGCGCCAGTCCTCCCGGTCGTCGACATAGCCGCCGGGCAGGGCCGTACGGCCGCGCGCGGGCGCGATGGTGCGGGCGATGACGACGAGGCCGGTGCCCTGGGTGTCGTACACGGGCTGAAGGGCCACGGCGACCGGCAACGGGTTGCGGTAGGCGACCGCCCCGCAGGCCGGGCAGGTGCGGGGCCAGCCGGAGACGCCCGCGCCGAAGGACGTGCCGCAGCTCGAACAGCGGGAGCCCGGTGCGGAGTGGGGAGCCGGGGCGGGGGATTCGGACACGCGCGGACTGTATCCGATCGCGGTGGGGGCGTCTCCTGGCGCCGGTCAGTTGTGGCCGGTGAGTGACCTTCGGGACACCGGGAAGTCGAAGTAGGTGTCCGGGTGGGTCTCCGGCTTGAAGGTGTAGTGCCACCACTCCTCGGCGAGGTTCACGAAGCCGAGGTCCTCCAGGGTGCTCTTGAGGAGCAGCCGGTTGGCGCGCTGTTCGCCCTGGACGCGGGGGTCGAGGGTGTGGCTGAGGGTGTCGAAGCAGTCGTAGCCGGTGCCCATGTCGACGGAGGTGTCGGGGAACCGTTCGTCCTGGGGGGCGAAGCAGGGGGTGAGAGGCTCTCCGGGATGGTAGGGCCGGGTCGGCCCGGCGGGGAGTCTCACGAGCGTGAGGTCGACGGTCGAGCCGCGGCTGTGGCCGGACTTCTCCGCGATGTAGCCGTCGGCGAACAGCCGGGTCTTGTCGACGCTCGGGTAGAACTCGGCCTTCATCTCCTGGTCGTCGAGGTCCTCGGCCCAGCGGACGAAGTGGTCCACCGCGCGTTGCGGCCGGTAACAGTCGTACACCTTCAGGGAGTAGCCCTGGCGCAGCAGTTTCCGCTGCGCCGTGCGGAGGGCCTCCGCCGCGGGGCGGGTGAGGACGCAGAGCGGCTGCCGGTAGCCGTCGACGGGCTCGCCGACGAAGTTGTGCGCGGTGAAGTAGCGGATCTCCTCGATGATCGTCGGGTCCACCCTGTCGAGTGCCACGAAGTCCCGGGGTGCCTTGGGTTCGGGCTTCGCCTGGGCGGTGGCGGAGGCGGCGGTCGTGGCGAGCAGGGCGGCGACGGTGGTGACCAGACCGCGTACCGCGAGGGAGAGTCGTGTCATGTCTCCTGCGTCTATCAGGAGTCGGCCGCTTGGGGGAAGAACCCGTTCTCCTGCCGCCGGGCAGGCGTGCCGCAGCGGAGGTGAGGCTTGTGGCCGGATGGCCGATAACCGTTGCGGTCGGCGACCTCGTGCACGCACTACTGCCGATCCCCGACAAGGGCACTTCGGACTGGGGCTACGCGTGGGTGCCGATCGTGGGACCGCTCATCGGCGGAGCGCTGTCCGGGCTCGTCTTCAACGTGGCCTTCTGAACGCACCTCCGCGCGGAAGCGCTCCGGGTCCAGCGCCTCCGCGCGGAGGGCGCCTGTACGCACTCGAGATCACCGCACGCGGCACCACCGCACGTGAGACCTCCGCAGAACGACGAAGGGGACGTCATGACGGACAAGTTCGTCGCCGCGACCGATCAGGGCACCACCTCCAGCCGCTGCATCGTGTTCGACCGGAACGGCGCAATCGTCGCCGTCGACCGGCGTGAGCACCGCCGGATCGGATGGAGGAGGGGGACCGGCTGATCACCCACGCGTGGGGCGTCGTTGCCCGCGCCGCGGCCCGTGCTCCGGTCGGCGGAGCATGGGCCGCGGGCCTGGCGCCGTCTCAGGTGCCGACCGTCTGGCGGCGCTGCGCGGCCTGGGTCATGGCGTGCTGGACGACGCCGATGAGGGTCTCCTTGACCGACTCGCGGTCCCGCGCGTCGGTCATCAGCAGCGGCACGTGGTCGTCGAGGTCGAGGGCCCGGCGGACGTCATCGGCCGGGTATCGGGCGGCTCCCTCGAAGCAGTTGACGCCGACGAGGAACGGGATGGCGCGCCGCTCGAAGTAGTCGATGGCCGCGAAGCAGTCCTCCAACCGGCGGGTGTCGGCGAGGACGACTGCTCCGAGGGCGCCCTCGGACAGCTCGTCCCACATGAACCAGAACCGCTCCTGGCCGGGTGTGCCGAAGAGGTACAGCACCAGGTCCTCGCGGAGCGTGATGCGGCCGAAGTCCATGGCCACGGTGGTGGTGTTCTTCGCTTCCACACCGGAGGTGTCGTCGACCGGGCGTCCGGCCTCGGTGAGGAGTTCCTCGGTGCGCAGCGGCCTGATCTCGCTGACCGCGCCGACGAGCGTGGTCTTGCCCACGCCGAAGCCGCCGGCCACCAGGATCTTGAGCGTGACGGGCTCGACCGGGGGTTTGCCGCGCTCAGAACGCCCGAAGATCATCGATCTCTTCTCCTGCTTGATGGGGGTCGGGCGGCGGGCCGTATCCCCCGCCGCCGGGGGTTTCGATGACGAGTACGTCGTCGGGGCCGACGTCCGCCGAGTCGCTTCCGGCGAGCCGGGTGACCGTGCCGTCCGCGCGTTCGATCCGGTGGGCGCCGAGGGCGCCCGGTGTGCCGTCGGCCATGCCGTACGGGGGCACCCTGCGGTGCTGGGACAGCGTGGAAACGGTCATGGGTTCCAGGAAGCGGATGCGGCGCACGGCGCCGTCGCCGCCGCGCCACCGTCCGGCGCCGCCGCTGCCGCGTCGTACCGCGAACTCCTCCAGGCGGACGGGCAGTCGCCACTCCAGGATCTCGGGGTCGGTGAGCCGGGAGTTGGTCATGTGGGTCTGTACGACGGACGCGCCGGGGAAACCGTCCCCGGCGCCGGAACCGGAGGCGACGGTCTCGTAGTACTGGTGGCGGGCGTTGCCGAAGGTGACGTTGTTCATGGTGCCGGAGCCCTCCGCCTGGACGCCGAGGGCCGCGTAGAGGGCGCCGGTGATGGCCTGGGAGGTCTCCACATTGCCCGCGACGACGGCGGCCGGCGGCTCGGGCGCCAGCATGGAGCCGGGCGGCACGATGATGTCCAGTGGACGCAGGCAGCCGTCGTTGAGCGGGATGTCGTCGCCGACCAGGGTGCGGAAGACGTACAGGACGGCCGCGTTGACCACCGCGAAGGGGGCGTTGAAGTTGCTGGGCAGCTGCGCCGAGGTGCCGGTGAAGTCGATGGTGGCGCGGCGGTCGGCGCGGTCCACACGCACGCGGACGCGGATGACGGCGCCGGAGTCGGTCTCGTAGGCGTAGTCGCCCTCGTCGAGGGCGTCGACGACGCGGCGGACCGCCTCCTCGGCGTTGTCCTGGACGTGCTTCATATAGGCCTGAACGACGTCGAGGCCGAAGTACTCGATCATGCGGCCGACCTCGTCGACACCCTTGTGGTTGGCGGCGATCTGGGCGCGCAGGTCGGCGAGATTGGTCTGCGGGTTGCGTGAGGGGTGGGGCGCTTCGGTGAGGAGGCGGAGGGTCTCGTCCTCGCGGAAACGGCCGTTCTCGGTGAGCAGCCAGTTGTCGAAGAGGACGCCCTCCTCGTCGATGGTGCGGCTGCCGGCGGGCATGGAGCCCGGGGCGATGCCGCCGATCTCGGCGTGGTGGCCACGGGAAGCCACGTAGAAGAGGACCGTCCGGTCACTCTCCGTGCCGTCGGCGGGCTCGGGCGCGAAGACCGGGGTGATGACGGTGACGTCGGGCAGGTGGGTGCCGCCGTGGTACGGGTCGTTGACGGCGTAGGTGTCGCCGGGGCGCATGGCGGGGCCGCGCCGCCGGATGACCTCTTTGACGCTGGTGCCCATGGATCCCAGGTGGACGGGGATGTGGGGGGCGTTGGCCACCAGGTTTCCGTCGGGGTCGAAGAGCGCGCAGGAGAAGTCCAGCCGCTCCTTGATGTTGACGGACTGGGCGGTGGACTCGAGGCGGGCGCCCATCTGTTCGGCGATGGACATGAAGAGGTTGTTGAACACCTCGAGCAACACCGGGTCGACTTCTGTGACCGTTCGGGAACTCTGTGTAATCGCGACGCGTTCCATGACCAGATGCCCGTCGTCGGTCGTCGCGGCCCGCCAGCCGTCGTCGACGACGGTCGTCGCTCCGGACTCGGTGATGATCGCCGGGCCGGTGACGGTCTCGCCGGGGGGAAGGTCCTCGCGGCGGTGGAGGGGTGCGTCGCGCCAGGTGCCGCCGGTGTGGAGCCGGACGGTCCGGGGGGCGACGGTGCGGTGCGGCGGGATGCCTTCGTAGGGAGCGAGGACGGAGAGATCGGGGGGTTCGGTGAGGCCGGTGGCTTCGACGGAGAGGGCTTCGACGACGATCGGACGGTCGAGCGTGAAGGAGTACGTGGCGCGATGACGTTCTTCGAAGGTGCGCCGCATCGTGGCGGGGTCGGTCAGCTCGACGGTGAGGGTGGTGTCGGTTCCGTCGTAGCGGAGCTGGGCGCGGTGGGTGACCTCGATCCGGTCCTCGGGGACGTCCTCGGCGAGGAGTTCCGCGCGGGCGGCCGCCTCCAGGCCGGCGGCGGTCGTGTGGACGCCGGGCATGGAGGCGGGTTCCAGGAGGGCTTCGACGGACTGTTCCCGCATGGCCGTGGTGTCGGCCAGGCCGATGCCGAGCGCGGACAGGACACCCGCCATGGGCGGGACGAGGACGGTGCGGATGCCGAGGGAGTCGGCGACCATGCACGCGTGCTGTCCGCCCGCCCCGCCGAAGGTGGTGAGGGCGTACCGGGTGACGTCGTGGCCCTTCTGTACGGAGATCCGCTTCACGGCGCCCGCGATGTCGGCGACGGCGATCCGCAGGTAGCCCTCGGCGACCTGTTCGGGGGTGCGGTCGTCGCCGGTCCGGTCGCGGATCTCGTGGGCGAGGGCGGTGAAGCGTTCGCGGACGAGCCCGTCGTCGAGCGGCTGGTCCCCGTCGGGTCCGAACACGGCGGGGAAGTGGGCGGGCTGGATCCGGCCGAGCATGACGTTGGCGTCGGTGACGGCGAGCGGGCCGCCGCGCCGGTAGCAGGCGGGGCCGGGTGCGGCGCCGGCGGAGTCCGGTCCCACACGGTAGCGGGAGCCGTCGAAGTGGAGGACCGAGCCGCCCCCGGCGGCGACGGTGTGGATGTCCAGCATGGGGGCGCGCAGCCGGACTCCGGCGATCCGTGTGGTGAAGACGCGTTCGTACTCGCCCGCGAAGTGCGAGACGTCGGTGGAGGTGCCGCCCATGTCGAAACCGATCACCCGGTCGTGGCCGGCGAGCTGCGACATCCGGGCCATGCCGACGATGCCGCCGGCCGGGCCGGACAGGATGGCGTCCTTGCCGCGGAACCGCCCCGCCTCGGTGAGGCCGCCGTTGGACTGCATGAACAGCAGCCGTACGCCGTCGAGTTCGTCGGCGACATGTCGGACGTAGCGGCGCAGCACGGGCGAGAGGTAGGCGTCGACGACGGCGGTGTCGCCGCGCGGGACGAGCTTCATCAGGGGGCTGACCTCGCTGGACAGCGAGATCTGGGGGAAGCCCACGCGGGCGGCGAGGTCTCCGACGGCCCGTTCGTGGGCCGGGTGGAGATGGCTGTGCATACAGACGACGGCGACGGCCCGGATGCCGTCGTCGTACGCCTCGCGCAGCGGTCCGGTGAGAGCGTCCAGGTCGGGGGCGCGCAGGACGGTGCCGTCGGCGGCGACGCGTTCGTCCACCTCGACGACGCGTTCGTGCAGCAGTTCGGGCAGGTCGATGCGGCGGGCGAAGATGTGGGGGCGGTTCTGGTAGGCGATGCGGAGCGCGTCGCGAAAGCCGCGCGTGATGACCAGGAGGGTCCGTTCGCCCTTGCGCTCGAGGAGGGCGTTGGTGGCGACGGTGGTCCCCATGCGTACGGCGTCGACGGGGTCGCCGGATCCGGCGAGCAGCGCGCGGACGCCCACGACGGCCGCGTCGGCGCCGGGTGCCCCCCGGCTCCCGGGGTGTTCCGGGTCCGGGTTGTCGGACAGCACCTTGTGCGTGAGCAGCCGGCCGTCGGGGCGCCTTGCGACGATGTCGGTGAAGGTGCCGCCTCGGTCGACCCAGAACTGCCAGCCTGTCACGTCAGTATCCCGCTTCCGCGCCGGTCACAGCGCCCGGAGGCCGTTGATCACGTCGCGCAGAATACTCTCGTCCGGCAGCTCCGCCGGGGGTACCGGCCGGTTCACATGGACGAATTCGAAGTCCACGAGGTCGCCGACAAGGACCCGGACCACCCCGATGGGCAGATCGAGTTCGGCGGAGAGCTCGGCGACCGTCTGCGGGGTGTCACGGCACAGTCCGACGATGTCCACGTGCTCCGGGGAGAGCGTGGGGTCGGTCTCCGGATCGTCCGCGTGCGGTTCCGTGACGACGACCGCGATCAGGTCGAGGCGGTGCTGGGCCGCACTGGTGGTGCGGCCCCGCGTCATGGCGTACGGACGGACGACCGGTCCGGCCTCGTCGTCGAACCAGTGGCTTCTACCCTGACCGTCGGCACTCATGTCATCCCACTACCCGCCCGAGGACAGATCGGTGCGTGGATCGGCGCCCAGATGCGCACCGACCCGCTTCACGAGGAGGGTCATCTCGTAGGCGACCTGTCCGACGTCCGAGTCGGCGTCCGCGAGGACGGCGAGGCAGCTGCCGTCACCCGCGGCGGTGACGAAGAGGAACGCCTCGTCGAGTTCGACGACGGTCTGGCGGACGTCGCCGGCCTCGAAGTGGCGGCCCACGCCCTTGGCGAGGCTGTGGAAGCCGGAGGCGACGGCGGCCAGATGCTCGCTGTCCTCGCGGGTGAGGTCCTTCGACGCGCCGGTGGGCAGACCGTCGCCGGAGAGCACGATCGCCTTGCGGATGCTGGCGACGCGGTCCACCAGGTCGTCGAGGAGCCAGTTCAGCTCCCCCTTGTCGGGTGTGCTGTGGCCGGTGGCCCTCGGTGCGGTCATCGACCGTCCCCCTTGTTCGTTCGTCGTGGTGCTGTGCCGCTGTCGGCTTCGTCGCCGGCGGCGTTCTCCTCGCGGCCGCGCTGCCAGCCGCGCTGGAGCGAGGCCATGCGGCTGCGGACTTCGTCCGCATCCCGTTCAACGGGCCGGGAGCTGCCCTCGTTCCGCCGTTCGGCGCTCTGCTTGAGCTGCGGGGCGAGGCTGGCCTGCCGAACGCGTCTGGGCAGCGAGCCGAGTGGTGCGGCGTCGAAGCCGGTGCGGCCCGCCTCCGAGGAGGAGTCGTCGGTGCCGCTCGCCTCGGCGGCCGGGCGGCCGGCGTGCTGGGGAGGGCCGGCCGGGGTCTCCGGCCGGTCCTCTCGTACGGGGCCGGAGGGTGCCGGAGGGGTGCTCCGGTCTCCGGGGCCGGTCCTGGGCCGGGAGGGGTCGGGGCTCCGGCGGCGGGCGGGCAGGGGAGGCAGGGAGTCCGTGTCCGGCTGTTCCCGCTCGTTGTCGGAGGAGGGGCGGTCGGTGCGGCGGCGGGCGGGGAGCGGGGGCGGCGTCCGGGAGCCGGGACTGCCTGGACTCCGGCGTTGCGCGGAGTCCTCACCGCGCCGGGCGGGCAGCGGCGGTACTCCTTCGAGCTCGGGCCGGGCCGGCGAGGTGTTCGTGTCCTCCCCGTCCGTCCGCTCCGCGCGGGGGCGCGTCTCGCGGACCGGCCGCCCGTGGGAGGTGACGAGCTTGGGCGCCCTCCTGCGGGCCAGCGGGACCGGGGCGTTCCGGTCGCCGCCGTCCTGTTCCGTGTCCTCACGCGGGTCGGGGGTCTGCTGATGGTGCTCGCGGCCGGACCGTTCGTCCTTGGGACCTGTGAGGGAGCGGCGGTGCCGGAAGAGGCCGCCGTGCTCGCTGTCCTCGTCCCCGAGCGCGCCGGGGAAGCGGTCGAGTGCGTCCAGGCCGACGGGGGCTTCCAGTTCGACCGGTCCGTCCAGTACCGAGGCGGGGAGCCGGGGCAGTTGTACGGGCACCTGGGAGAGCGCGACGCGTCGGCTCTCCTCCGGTTCGCGGTCCGCGGTGCGCTGGGGGCGGTCGAGGCGGAAGCCGACGCCGTTGGTGTCCGGGACGTCGTCCGTGAGCAGCGCGTCGGGGATGAAGACCACCGCGGTGGTGCCGCCGTACGGGGAGGGCTGCAGGGAGACGCGGACGTTCTGGCGCTGGGCGAGACGGCTGACCACGAACAGTCCGAGCCGGTCGGTGTCGGAGAGCTCGAACTCGGGGGTTTCGGCGAGTCTGAGGTTGGCGTCCAGGAGTGCGTCGGCCGCCATGCCGAGCCCCCGGTCGTGGATCTCCAGAGTGAAGCCGTTGGCCACGCGTTCGCCGAGGACCTGGACGGCGGTGTGCGGCGGGGAGAACACCGTGGCGTTCTCCAGCAGTTCGGCGACGAGGTGGGTGAGGTCGGCGACGGCCGGTCCGGTGACGGCGACTCTCGGCAGCCGGCGGACCTCGATGCGCTCGTAGTCCTCGACCTCGGCGACGGAGGCGCGTACGACGTCCATGAGCTGGACGGGCTTGCGCCACTGCCGGGAGGGCGCGGCACCGGAGAGGATCACCAGGCCCTCGGCGTGCCGGCGCATACGGGTGGTGAGGTGGTCCAGCCGGAACAGGTCGGCGAGTTCCTCGGTGTCCTCGGTCCGGCGTTCCATGGTGTCCAGCAGGGTGAGCTGCTTGTGCAGCAGGACCTGGCTGCGGCGGGCGAGGTTGACGAACACCTCGGAGACGCCGGCGCGCAGTTCGGCCTGTTTGACGGCCGCCTCCACGGCGGCGCGCTGGAGGGTGTTGAGGGCCTGGCCGACCTCGCCCATCTCGTTCTTGTCGTACTCCAGGCGCGGTGCCTCGGTCTCCACGTCGACGTGTTCGCCCGCCGAGAGACGGCGCATCACGCTGGGCAGCCGTACACCGGACGCCTCGTGGGCCTCCAGGCGCAACTGGCGGAGGTCGCGGATGAGCCCGCGGCCCACGCGTACGGAGAGGACGAGGGAGACCAGGAGGGCGATCAGTCCGAGGGCGCCGGCGATGACGGCCTGGGTGATGACGCCCATGGCGACGGGACGGACGCGGTCCTGATAGCGGTCGGCGGCCTGGTCGTTGAGGGTGCCGAGTTCGGAGAGCACCTTGCCGGCGGCGATGTCCCAGCTCTTGGCCGTGATCCCGCGCGGTTCTCCGGTGCCGGAGGAGACGGCTGCCTCCTCGCCGACGCGCAGCGGGGCGGACGCGCCGTTCTTCCAGAAGGTCTCGTAGCGGTCGCGTTCGGCGGCGGGCAGCTGTGGCAGACCGGCGTCGTACATCAGGGTGCGCTGGGCCATGAGGTCGGAGATGTCGCGGACTTCGGCACGGGACAGTTCGCCGACGATCAGGGCGGAGCCGAGCAGGGCGTCCTCGCGGGAGAGCAGTTCGCGGGCGCGGGCGAGATTGACCAGGGCGCGGTACTGCTTGTCAAGTTCGACGTCGTCGACCACATGCAGATTGGCCAGCAGGACGTAACACGGGTCGATCAGCCGGTTGTAGAGGTCGAGGGCCTGGGAGCGGTCGACGGTGCCGTCCTCGACACTGCGGCGCAGGGACTCGATGCCTTCGAAGGAGTCCAGTACGGCGCTCAGCTCGCCGGTGTCCCCGTGCATGGCCTCGCGCACATCGGTGTTGTCCGCGCTTCGGCGGACGTCGGCGACGGCGTCGTCGGTGGCGGTGCGGCTGCGCCGCAGTGCGGCGAGTCCCTCGGAGTCGCGGGGGTCGGCGAGATGGACGAGGGTCTGCCTGCGCTCCTGCTGGAGGAGGCGGACGGTGTCCTCGACGGGGTAGCCGACCTCCTCCATCACCGACGACACGTCGAACAGATGGCTGGCCTCGCGGCCCGTGAGCACTGTGGTGAAGGCCCAGATCGTCGTCAGGGACAACAGCGGCACGAGGAGCAGCGCCACGATCTTCCGGCGGATGGACTTCCCGCGAAAGCGCATGGCCTCCCCCAGCTCGGCCCCCGACCGGCCGGGGGTACACATGTGCGTCAACAAACGGCGCGAGCCTACTACCGCCCCGGGGGGAACTCGAAGAGCCGCCCGGAAGCTGTAGTTCCGCCGCAGGGGCGGGAGATGGTGAGTTGTCCGGTCATTGCGGGAGATTGTCCACCGGATTCCGGCGTGCGTCCCCCGGGACGATCTCCGGGGCCTGCGGGGACGGTTGGCCGATTTCTTTCCCGCCCGGGAATCTTCACGACGTGCCGTTCGTCCTTCTCTGTGGGAAATGGGGGCGGAATCGGCCACAGGAGCCGTGTCCCGCACCCGGGCGGCGTAGACGGGCGTATGCGGGGCAACCACAGGAGAACCGGGTCTTCGAGCCCGGGTGGCGGCCTGCTGGCGGTGGGGAGTGACATGTCGATGGGCACGGCGGAGCGGCGCGAGGCGCCCGCGGAGAGCGCGGCGGCGCAGGTGACCGCGCGGCCGCACGCCGAGGAGCGCGGGGGCCGCGGCGGCAGCGCGGCGCCGGAGACCGCGCGGGGCGCCGGCGGCTCGGGCGGACGGGCCGCCTACCGGCCCCTGTGGGTCGAGGAGCCGGCGCGGCGGCGCCGGATGCCGGACCCGGTGCGGACGGCGGCCGTACGGGCGGTGCTCCTCATCGCGGTGACACTGATTCAGGCCATGGTGGCCTTTCTGTGCACCCTCGCCGAGTCGTGGCTGGCGTTCCCCATGGTCATCAGCAGTGTGGTCAGTACGATCCTGGCGACATGGGGAGTCCTGGACGTCTGGGTGACCCGCCAGGTCTGGAATCAGCGCAACGGTGTGGTGTCCGCGCCCAGCAGCACCGCGAGGACCTTGCGGCGCGAGCGGCGCCGGGCCCGCCGCCGGCAGCGGGCGGCCGATCGGGCACAGGCTCGAATACGCCGGCGCGGCGGAGCCGGGCAGTTGTCGCACTCCTGAGGCGGCCCGCTCACCGGGCTTCGGCCGCTCGGTACGCTGAGGTTGCGTACGGCGCGACAGTGGGCGCCCCGCGCAACGGATACCGACGGACGGTGAGAGCCCAGCCATGGCCGGTGAGCGGAGACAGCCCCGGGGGAACGGGACGGGCACGACGAGCGCCGTGCGGTCGGTGGACCGTGCCGTGAGCGTGCTGGAGATCCTGGGCCGGCGCGGCGAAGCGGGTGTCACGGAGATCGCGGGCGAGCTGGGTGTGCACAAGTCGACGGCGTTCCGGCTGCTCGGTGTCCTGGAGAACCGCGGTCTCGTGGCTCAGACGAAGGACCGCGGGAAGTATCACCTGGGGGCCGGTGTGCTGCGCCTCGCGGGGGCGGCGGCCGTACGGCTCGACATCTCACAGGAAGGCGTCCCGGTCTGCCGGGAGCTCGCCGACGAGCTGGGTGAGACGGTGAACATCGCGGTGCTGGACGACGACGCCGCCGTCAACATCATGCAGGCCCGGGGCACGGCGGCGGTCACCGCGCAGAACTGGCTCGGCAGACGCACCCCGCTGCACGCCACGGCCGGCGGCAAGGTGTTCCTGGCCCATCTGCCGCCCGCCGTCCGGGAGAGCCATCTCGCCCGCCCGCTGCGCCGGTTCACGGAGCGGACGATCACCGGGGCTCCGGAGCTGCGCGGTGAGCTGGCGGCGGTGATCGAGCGGGGGTACGGCGCCACGCTCGAGGAGCTGGAGCTGGGCCTCGCGGCCGTCGCGGCGCCGGTCCGGGCGCACGACGGCTCGGTGATGGCGGCGATCAGTGTCTCGGGACCGGTGTACCGGCTGCGCGCGGACCGGCTGCCCGAGCTGGGCGGCCGGACGGCGACCGCGGCGGCCGAGCTGTCCCGGCGCATGGGCTACGGCTTCTGAGTCCGTGTCAGGTGACTCCGGATCGGCTGGATCAGCCGCTCGCCGGCGCAGGCCGCTTGAACATGCGGGTCGCCGTGATCTCGCTGTGCGCCTCCTCGCCCGGGTCCTGCTGGGGAAGCCCCGGCCGCAGGTGCTCCTCCACACTGATGTACTTCAGCCCGGCCCGCAGGTCGGCGTCGTTGCGCAGCCGGATGACCAGCGGGAACTCGGCGAGTGCCGTGGTGTCGAACAGGCCGGTGGTGTACAGCAGCTGGACGCCGAGCGCGTCGGAGACCGCGCGCTGGAGCTCCAGGAGGTAGGTGGCGTTGGCGCGGCCGATGGGGTTGTCGAGGAACAGGGTGCCGGCGTGGCGGTGCTTGTCCCGGCCACGGTCGTTGGAGCGCAGGGCGGCCATGGTGCAGTACAGGGCGATGGCGGCGGTGAGCAGCTGGCCGCCGGAGAAGACGTCGCCCATCTGGCCGACGGGGACGCGTTCGGCGCGCAGTACCGCGTCGGGCTTGAGGATCTCGACGGCGATGCCCTTGGGCTGGAGGGCGGCGGCGACGCCGCGCAGCAGCAGGGACATGCCGTCGCGCCGCAGGTCGGAGTTCTTCCTGACGGCCGCCCGGGTCGCCTCGTCGACGACCTCTCCGAGCCGTACGGTGAGGGTGGCCTGGTCGGGTTCCTCGAAGCGGATGCGCAGGAACTCCTGCCCGGACCACTCGCCGAGGCCCTCCGGCAGCCGGGACAGCCGCTGGGCCGAGCGGAGGGTGGCGAGCGCCGACTCGACCAGACCTCGCAGCCGGTCCACGATCGAGTCGCGGTTGCGCTCCAGCTGCTCCAGCTCGTCGGTGAGGACGCGCAGCCGGGGCGCGAAGGCGTCCGCCCACTTCTGGGCGTGCTCGGGCAGCGCGGAGGCGGGCAGTTCGCGGATCTGCTGGCGTGCGGGGGTGCGGACCTGCTCGTAGCGCGTGGAGTTGGCGTGCCGGACGAGGATGTCGCTCGCCTCGCGCACGGCGGCTTCGGCGGCGGACAGGTCGGCGGCGCAGCCGCGCAGCGAGCGGCGGGACTCGGCGGCGGACTGCCGCGCGTCGTCCAGGCCGCCGGGGTAGGGCTCGGGCTCCTCCTGCTCCTCGTCACCGGCGTGTTCGCGCAGCAGGTCGCGGAGCATGGCGGCGATCTCGTCGAAGCCGCCGGCCGCGTCCTCGGCGGCGCGGTGGGCGTCGAGGAGTTCGGCGTGGGCCTCCCGGGCCTGGTCCAGGGCGCCGCTGTGGGAGGCGAGTTCGGTGGTGGCGGTGCGCAGGAGGGCCTGTGCGTGTTCGGCGTCACGCGGCACCAGCTCCCCGGGGAGTCCGGTATGCGCCTCGCCGTCCTCGGGTGCCAGCCGTTCGGCCTCGCCGCGCAGTCGTCCGAGCTGCTCGCTGGCGCTGGACATGCGGGTCTCCAGAAGCTGCACCAGCTCCTCGGCTCGGGCGGCGGCGGCCTGCCGGCTGGGCCCGTCGGAGCCGTCGGGCGACTGGAGCAGCTGTTCGGCGCGGGTGCGTACCTTGTTGCTGAGCCGGTCCAGTTCGGTGCGGGCGGCGCTCTCGTCGCTCTCCGCGCGGGCCTGTTCGGCGCGCAGGTCCGCGCCGACGCCGACCTTCTCGTAGACCTGGGAGGCGGCGCGGTAGGCCTCACGCAGGGCGGGCAGGGAGGACTGGGAAGCTCCGGTGCCGTCGTCGGGCACCTCGTCGGGGGCGCCGGCGATCTCGGAGCGCTCGGCGCGCAACGCGCGGGCGGTGCGGCGGGCGTCGTCGGCGGCACGCTGGGCGCCACGCCGGTCCTCGTCGGCGGCGCGCGCCCGTTCCAGACAGCTCTGGGCACGGGCTTCCGCCTCGGTCGCGTCGTCGGCGAGTTCGCGCAGCTTGGCCTGCCAGCCGGCCCGTTCACGCAGCCGGAAGGCGAGTCCGGCGAGGGCGTCGGCCGCGCGCCGGGCCCGCTGGGCGGATTCCTGCCGCTCGTCACGGACGGCGACGGCCTCGGCGGCGGCTTCCTCGGCCTCCACCCGCACGGTGCGCGCATCGGCCAGTTCGGCCTCGGACTCCTCGGCGAACGCCCGGGCCTCGTGGGCCGCGGCGGCCAGTTCCGTGAGCCGTCCGGCGGGGCAGCCGGTGCGCCAGGAGGCGAGCCGGGCGGCGAGCTCCCGGTCCTTGCCGAGCCGGGCGGCGAGTGCGCGGATGTCCTCGTCCCGCTCGGTGGCCCGGGCGCGCAGTGACTGCCGTTCCTCGTCGGCGGCGTGTTCGTCGTGCATGGCCGGGTTCGGTGGTACGAGGAAGACGTCCCCGGTGTCGGAGCCCGGCGCGGGGGTGGGGGCGAGGAGGGCGGCGGCGGTGCCGACCGCGACGGCGGACCGGGGCAGCAGGGCGGCGTCGCTCAGCGCCTCACGGGCGCGGAGGTGGGAGTCGGGGTCGGTGATGATGACGCCGTCGACCAGTTCGGGGCGGGCGGCGAGCACGCGGGCGTGGTCGGCGGGGTCGACGGCCTGGGCGAGATAGCGCCAGCCCGGAAGGGCCGGGATGCCGTGCTCGCCGAGGAACTCGACCGTCGCCAGCACGTCAGGACCGGGCGGCAGCAGCCCGCCGTCGCCGAGGGCGCCGAGGATGCGGGCGTCGTCGGCGGCTGCGGTGCGCAGGTCGAAGAGCTGCCGTTCGGCGGAGGTGACGGCGTCGTCGAGCAGTTCCCTCAGGTCGTCGGCGAACCGGTCGAGTTCCTCGACGGTCAGACCGCCTTCACCCGGGGTGGGCCCGGTGTCGGTGTCGCCTCCCGCGTGGTCCGTGTCCGTGCGCTGCCCCGGCACGGCGGCCCGCCGCCCGCCGGAAGCCCCCGTCAGGCCGAGCAGTTCGGCCGGCCGCTCCTCGGCGGCGAGGACCTCGGCGGTGCGGCGCTCGCTCTCGTGGGCGCGATCGGCCGCCGTGGCCGCGTCCGCCGCGCGGGCCGCGGTGAGTTCCGCGCGGCTCTCGGCGCCGGCCGCCTCCCGTGCGTGCTCGGTGGCCCGGCGGGCCGCGTCGCGGGCGGTGTCCCATGCGGCGACGGCCGTCTTCTCCGCGTCGCTGGCCGCGAGGGCGGCCCTGGCCGGGTCGGCGTCGGGGGCGCTGTCGTCGAGCCAGCCCGCCCGTACCGCCTCGGCGATCTCCTGTTCGACCTCGGTGAGCCGCTGGCGGAGGTGCCCGATCTCGCTGCGGGCCCGCTGGGCCGCGGTGGCTGCGGCGGTGGAGTCCCGGTGGGCGCCGTCGCTGACCTCCTGGAGGCCGGCGGAGCGCTCCTCCTGCTCGTTGGCGAGGTTCTCGGCGTTCTGCGCGGCCGTGTGCAGGGCGCGGACCAGGTCGACGGCGGCCTTGGCACGGGCGGCCAGCGCGGGTGCCGCGTCCCGCTCGGCCTCCTGGATCGCGGCGGAGACGCGGGCCACCCGGTCGGCGGCGGCACGATGGCGCAGTACGGCCTCGGCGGCCTGCCAGGCCGAGTACAGCGTGCGCGCGTCGGCGAGTTCGCGTTTCTGCGCGGCGGCGGACTTCTCGGCGGCGGCGAGCGCCAGGGAGGCGTGCCGGTAGGCGAGTTCGGCGGAGATCAGCGCGCTGTGCCCGCGCGCGGACTCGGCGTGGGTGACGGCGTACGCGGCGGCGGTCACCCGCTGTGCGAGGTCTGCGGAGCGGACGCGTTCCCGGGCGCCGCGCGCGGAGAGTCGGCGGGCCAGGGTGCGGGTGCGGCGTTCGGCGGTGGTGTGGATCTCCCGGGCGCGGGCGCGGGCGTCGGCGGCCTCGACGATGCGGCCGAGCAGGTCGGCGGATCCGGCGGTGAAGTCGCGTTCGGCGATCAGTTCGGCGCGCCGTCCGAGCTTGTTGCCGAAGCCGCCGACCAGGTCGGCGAGTCCGTCGGTGTCGCGGGTGTCGGTGACGGCGCGCAGCAGCAGGTCGGTGAAGTCGGAGTCCTTCTTGACCGCGAAGAGGCCGGCGGCCTCGCCCTCGTCGGCGTTCATCTCCCGCTGGTAGCGGAAGAGTTCGGGGTCGAGTCCCAGGTCGCCGAGGTGTTCGGTCCAGCGCTCGTGGATCTCCTCCCAGTGCACCTCCAGGTGCGGGTAGTTCTTGCCGGCCTCGGCGAGGGCGTCGCGGAAGCCCTTCATGGTGCGGCGCCGTCCCCGCGCGCCCGACTGGCCCTCGACGGGCGGCCGTACGGCCGTGGACTCGGCGACGGGGAGACTGTCCAGGCTGAGACCGGGGCCGGGCCGGAAGGAGTACCAGGCCTCGGCGAACTTCCTCGGGTCGTTGGAGACCTGGCGGCCCCGCCATTCACTGGCCTTGCCGACGACGACGCACTCGCCGGTCAGCACGTGCTGCCATTCGAGCGCCACATGGCCGCAGTCGTCGGCGAGCAGGAACTTGCGCAGCACTCCGGAGCTCGCGCCGCCGAGGGTGTTGCGGTGGCCCGGGAGCATCACGGAGAAGATCAGCTTGAGCAGGACCGACTTGCCGCCGCCGTTCTCCAGGAAGAGCACCCCGGCGGGGGCGGGCCGGCGCGGCGGTCCGACGGGCTCCTCCTGGAAGAACTCCGCCTGCGTCGGGGCGGGGTCGGGCACCGGCCCGCCGACACCGCGCAGGTCGAGCACGGTGTCGGCGTAGCGTGCACCGGCCGGCCCGATGGAGTAGAGGCGGACCCGGGACAGCTCGTACATGGCGGACTCTCGTGAGGCTTCGTGAGGGGGTTCAGGCGGAGTGGAAGGGCAGGCCGGCGTCGGCGACCAGTTCGAGGTCGTCGGCGTCCTGCGGCGGCAGCAGGGTGGGGGTGCCGTCGGTGACCGGGACGACGCCGAGTTCGAGCAGTTCGGCCATGGCGGCGCCGCCGGCCATGTCGCGGACCTGGAGCTGGTAGCGGGCCGTGGTGCGGTACGTGCCGCCGTTGTCATCACCGGTGCGCTGCAGGAAGCCGGAGTCGGTGAGGAAGCCGACGGCCTTGGCGATGATGCCGGTGGTGGAACCGGCGAGCCGGCGGGCGTCCTTGGTGGCGCCGGTGGCGCTGCGTCTGGCCCAGATCCGCCAGGCGGCCTCCAGGCCGGGGGCCTCGCTGGCCGGGTCGGTGTTCTCGCCCTGCTCGGCGGCCCGCTCCTCCAGGCGGTGGCAGGCCTGGCGGACGAAGGCGTCGACTCCGTTGACCGTGACACGTCCGATGTAGCCGTCGTCGGCGAGGTCCTCGGGGCGCGGGAAGGCCATGGCGGCGACGGCGAGGTGGGCGAGTCCGTGCAGGAAGCGGTCGCTGCCGTCGGCGGAGGTGCGGCGCGCGTAGTCGCCCATGCGGACGGCGAAGACGGAGTCCTCGGCGGCGGTGACGGCCATACCCGCGCGCGGGGACACCTCCAGCACGATCAGTCCGAGGCCGGTGGCCACGGCGTCGGCGAGCCGTGCGAACGGCGGGTCCTCGCGGTAGCGGCGCAGCAGGTCCGCGTACTCCTGGTCGCGGGCGGGCTGGAGCCTGGGCTGGAGGCCGAAGGCGACGAGCCGTGCCGCGTCGGCGGCGTCGGCGGGTGTGACGGCGGTGCTCGCCGGTGCGGCCGCGGCCTCCGGCTCGCTCCACTCGACGTGCTCGGTCACGGTCGGGACTCCTCGTCGTGGGATACGTCGGTACGGTCGGCGTTCCGCGTCATGCCGCCTCCGTGCGGTCCGCGGCCATGCCGGCCGCGTCGAGCAGGGCCGTGCCGACGATGAGGTCGGCGCCGCCGAACTCCGGGTCGTGGAGTTCGGTGCCGTCGTCCACGGCGAACAGCAGCCTCCGTTCGCCCTGGCGGTAGGCGGTGCCGACCGGAGGGCTGGCGGCGTGGACGGCCAGCAGGGCTACCAGGTAGGGCAGTTCGGGGTCCCGCAGGCGGGCGTCGGCGAGGAGGCCGGAGAGCCGGCGCGGCGCGTCGGCCGGGAGGTCCAGCAGCTCGGTGGCGGCCGCCAGCTGTTCCTCGCTGAAGCGGCTGTCGTCGGGCGTGGCGATCAGGTCGGGTTCGGGCATCTCGGCGCCGAGGTGCTCCCGCTCCACGGGCGGGGTCAGCAGGATCTCGACCAGGTCGGCGACCCGGACGGAGACCGGGGTGCGCAGTCCGGTGCCGTGGGCGAAGAAGGCGTCGGTGACCCGGGCCGCCCGCTCCACGGGCAGCGGCAGCAGCGGCGCCAGCAGATGGCCGTAGAGGTCGGTGCCCGAGACGGACGTGGGCGTGGCGAAGGCCTGCCGGTCCTGTTCGGCGCGGAACAGCGGGCCGGCCTCCAGCAGCCGGGACTGCAGCTGGGTGTGGCGCCTGATGCAGTCCTTGACGATGTCGACCAGCTCGGCCGCCCGGCGCTTGTGCTCGGGGTCCTCGGTCTCGTCGCGGGCCTTGCGGATGTTGGTGAGGATCGCGTTCTCGTGGCGGTAGCGGTCCGCCACATGGTCGAGGGCCTCGGTGATCATGTCGGGTACGGCGGTCAGCCAGTCCACCGCGCGGACGTTGCGCCGGGTGGCGTCCAGGGCGCGGCGGAGGGTCTCGGAGTACTGCACGGTCCGGTAGCGGGCCTGTTCGGCGGCGAGCTGGGCGTCGGCGAGCCTGCCCCGGCTGATCAGCACCTCCAGCTTGACCTCGGCGGCGATCTGCGCGCTGGTGACGTCGGTGTCCAGGGCGCCGACCAGGACGTTGACCGCCTCGTCGGTGGTGCGCAGGTACACCGTGCCACCGGGGCCGGGGACCTCTTCGATCAGCTTGAAGTCGTAGTCGCGGCGCACATAGGTGCCGTCCGCCCCGAAGACGCCGTACACCGCGCGGAAGCCCCGGTCGACGCTGCCGACGTTGATCAAATTCTCCAGGACCCAGCGGGCCACCCGCTCGTGCTCCGCGGCGGGGCGGCGCGGGGCCTGGGCGGCGATGCGCGGGATGAGCCGGGCGACTATCTGGTCGTGGTCCGCACCCGTGTCGAAGTCCATGTTCAGGGTGACGAGGTCGATGCCGGCGAGGGCGATCTCCGCCATGCCGTACACCGAGTACTCACCGGCGAGGTTGGCCTTGCGGGCGTCGAGGTCGTGCAGCGGGGCGGTGCATGCGAGCGCGCGCAGCCGCCGCGCCAGCCCTTCGTCGGCGGCCGGGCCCGGCGCGGGCCGCGGCCCCGCGCTGAGCTGGGGCGGAACGCTGTCCGTCGGTGCAGGCGAAGTCACGGTGCACAGACTAGGTCCTCGGTCTGACAACAACCCAAACGACCGGGTTGCGCCCCGGCGCGACGATCGTCACACCCCGTACTCAGCCGTCCTGGCCGTCCTCGCCGACCCGCCGCCGGTACACCTCGACGACCCGTTCCAGCGACACCTCGAGGTAGTCCGCCAGCAAGGCCTCGGCCCGGTCGCGGTCACCGTCCCGCAGCGCCTGGAGGATGCCGGCATTCCGGGCGATGTACGGTTCGTGCAGCCGCCGGGGTTCGTCCACCACGTGGAAGGCGAGCCGCAGTTCGGCGAAGACGCTGCGCATCAGCTCGTCCGTGCGCTCGCTCGCGGCGAGGGCCACCAGTTCCCGGTGGAAGTGGATATTGGCCGTACCCACCTCTTTCCAGTCACCTTCGCGGGCGGCCGAGCGCCCCTGCTCCACCACTTCGGCGAGCGCGTCGAGCGCGTAGGGCGGCTCGCCGAGTCCGCGTACGACGGCGCACTCGACGAGCCGGCGGGTGCGGTAGATGTCCTCGACGTCCTCGACGGTCAGCACCCGGACGAACACTCCCCGGTTCAGTTCGTGGACGAGCAGCCGTTCGTGCGTGAGCAGCCGGAACGCCTCGCGCAGGGTGTTGCGGGAGACGCCGAGCGCACCGCCGATGCTGTCCTCCGACAGCCGTGTCCCCGGCGGGAAGTAGCCCTCGGCGATCCGGGTCCTGAGGATGTCCGCGACCCGCTCGGCGGTACTGGTACGGCCCAACAGGGCGCGGTCGCCGGCCAGTCCGCTCAGCTGCTCCGTCATGCCCGGAATTCAATCGCACACAGAAGTACGAGACAACATGGGTATTGAAGGATCGTTCAACGATCCTCTACCTTGCTGCGCACGGCTCAGTTCTGCCCGCACCCTCCGTCCCCCCTCTGCGAGGTGCCCATGAGCACGACCCGATCACAGCGGACCGCGACCGGTACCCCACCCGGCACGGCGTCCGAACCCGTCCTGGACGACGGGGCGTTCGGCTGGCTGCGCGCCCTGGGGCCGCGCGGCCGGCGCGCCTTCGGCGGCGCGTTCGGCGGCTATGCCCTGGACTCGTACGACTACTTCACCCTGCCGCTGACGATGGTCGCGCTGTCGGCGTACTTCGGTCTGAACAGCGGCCAGACCGGACTGCTCACCACCGTCACCCTGGTCGTCTCCGCGGTCGGCGGTGCTCTCGCCGGAGTGCTGGCGGACCGTATCGGCCGGGTGAAGGCACTGCTGCTGACCGTGATCACCTACGCGGTGTTCACCGTCGCCTGCGGCTTCGCGCCCAACTACGAGACGCTGCTGGTGTTCCGCGCGCTGCAGGGTCTCGGCTTCGGCGGCGAGTGGGCCGTCGGCGCGATCCTGGTCGCCGAGTACGCGAGCGCCAGGCACCGGGGCCGCACCCTCGGGGCGGTCCAGAGCTCGTGGGCCGTCGGCTGGGCCCTGGCCGTGATCGTGTACACGGTCGTCTTCTCACTGGCGGGCGACGACCTCGCCTGGCGCGTGATGTTCTGGACCGGTGCCCTGCCCGCGCTGCTCGTGGTCTGGGTGCGCCGCAGTGTGCAGGACGCGCCGGAGGCGGCCGCCGCGCGGGAGACGGACGCCCGGAAGGGCTCCTTCGCGACGATCTTCCGGCGGAGCCGCCCCGGATCGCCGGGACTGCTGCGCACCACGCTCTTCGCCGTGCTGCTCTCCACCGGCGTCCAAGGCGGCTACTACACCCTCGCCACCTGGGTACCGACGTATCTGAAGACGGAGCGCGACCTGTCGGTGGTCGGCACCGGCGGCTATCTGACGTTCCTGATCTCGGGTGCCTTCATCGGCTATCTGACCGGCGGTTACCTCACCGACCGGCTGGGCCGCCGGCGCAACATCTGGCTGTTCGCGCTGCTGTCCGCGATCTGCGTGCTGGCGTACACGAACATCCCGAGCGGCGCCAACACCGCGATCCTCGTGCTCGGTTTCCCGCTCGGGTTCTGCATGTCGGCGATCTTCAGCGGCTTCGGCTCCTATCTGAGCGAGCTGTATCCGACGGCGGTGCGCGGTACGGGACAGGGCTTCACGTACAACACCGGACGCGCCGTGGGCGCCGTCTTCCCCACGACGGTCGGCTTCCTGGCCGACAGCTGGGGCGTGGGCGGGGCGCTGGTCTTCGGCGCGATCGGTTACGGCCTCGCGGCCCTGGCGCTGCTGGGGCTGCCGGAGACACGCGGAAAGGAACTGGAGTGACCCCCACCGACGACCGCACGCCGACCACCGTGGACGACCGTCCCGTGGCCCTCGTCGACGCGCACGCACACACATGGAGCCCGCGCACCGCGCGCGCCCGCTTCCGGGAGGGGCTGGCGGGCCCCACGGCCGGTGTCGCCACGGGGTACACCCAGGCCAATCTGATCTCGGTGCCCGCCGACTGGGCGTACGACATGCTGCTGTTCTGCCAGCGCAATCCCAAACCCTGCCCGGTCCTGGACGTCACCGACGCCGGGTCGACGGCCACCGTCCTCGCCCCCGACGCGGATCTGCGCACCGATCTGCCGCGCTACCGCGTGTGGGAGAACGGTGAGCTGGTGGACGAGCCGACCGATGTGCGTGCGCACTGGCGCGATGATCTGGTGTCGTTCCTGATCGGCTGCAGTTTCACCTTCGAGTCGGCGCTGACGGCGGCGGGCGTACCGGTCCGGCACATCGAGCAGGGCCGGAACGTTCCCATGTATGTGACGAGTTGGCAGTGCCGTCCGGCGGGGCGGCTGAGCGGGCCGATGGTGGTGTCCATGCGGCCGGTGCCGCCGCGGCATCTGTCGGCGGCGATCCGGGAGAGCAGTCTGCTGCCGGCGGTGCACGGCGGGCCCGTGCACTGCGGCGATCCTTCGGGGCTGGGCATCGACGACCTCGGCCGTCCGGACTTCGGCGACCCGGTGGAGTTCGAGCCGGACGACATCCCGGTGTTCTGGGCCTGCGGAGTGACCCCGCAGGCCGCGGTGATGGCCTCGCGTCCGCCGTTCGCCCTCACGCACGCGCCGGGACAGATGTTCCTCGGCGACGCCCGCGACGAGCAGTTCCGCGTGGCCTGACCGGCCTTGCCGTACGAGAACGGGAGAGACGAAGGACTCATGACGTCGATCGATCTGAACGCCGACCTCGGCGAGGGTTTCGGCCGCTGGCGGCTCACCGACGACGAGCGGCTGCTGTCCGTGGTCACCAGTGCCAACGTGGCGTGCGGTTTCCACGCCGGGGACGCGGTCACCATGCGCCGGGTGTGCGAGCTCGCCGCCGCGCGCGGGGTGCGGATCGGCGCCCAGGTCTCCTACCGGGACCTGGCGGGGTTCGGGCGGCGCGCGATGGACGTGCCGCCCGCCGAACTGACGGCCGAGGTCGCCTACCAGATCGGCGCCCTGGAGGTCTTCGCGCGCGCGGCGGGCGCCCGCGTGGCGTACGTGAAACCGCACGGGGCGCTGTACAACCGGGTGGTGCGCGACGAGGAACAGGCCGGCGCGGTCGTCGACGGGGTGCTGCTGGCGGACGCCACGCTGCCGGTGCTCGGCCTGCCCGGCTCGCGGCTGCTGGAACTGGCCGGGAAGGCGGGGCTGCCGGTGGTCGCGGAGGCGTTCGCCGACCGGGCGTACACCGACGAGGGCACGTTGGTGCCGCGCCGTCAGGAGGGCGCCGTGGTCACCGACGCGGAGTCCGTCGTGGCGCGCTCGGTGGACCTGGCCCGCCGCGGGGAGGTCGACGCACGGTCGGGGCGGCGTATCGAGGTGCGGGCGCGCTCCCTGTGCCTGCACGGGGACACACCGGGCGCGGTGGACCTGGCGCGGCGTGTGCGGGCCGCCCTGGAGGCGTCCGGGGTCCGGGTGGAGGCCTTCGTATGAGGGCGCTGCCCGTCGGCGAGGACGCGCTCCTCGTCGAGGTCTCCTCGGGCGACGAGGCGCAGCGGCTCCACGCGGAGCTGCTGCGGCGCCGCGCGGAGGGGTCGTTGCCGGTCGGCGAGATCGTCCCGGCGGCGCGCACGGTGCTGCTCGACGGCCTCACCGATCCCGCCCGGCTGGCCGCCGAGCTGACCTCGCGCGAGCTGCCGCCGGTGCCTGCGCGCGCGGGCGGGACGGTCGAGATCCCGGTGCGCTACGACGGCCCGGACCTCGCCGACGTCGCCGCGCACTGGGGTGTCCGCGCGCGGGAGGTGGCCCGGATCCACGCGGGTACCGGATTCCGTGTCGCCTTCTGCGGGTTCGCGCCCGGCTTCGGCTACCTCACCGGTCTGCCGGAACGCTACGACGTGCCCCGCCGGTCCACTCCGCGCACCGCCGTCCCGGCCGGGTCCGTGGCGCTGGCGGGGCGCTACACGGGCGTGTACCCGCGGTCCTCGCCGGGCGGCTGGCAGCTGATCGGTACGACCGACGCCGTGCTGTGGGACCACGCGCGCGTGCCGGCGGCGCTGCTCTCCCCCGGCACGCGGGTGCGCTTCGTCCCGGTGGCCGCGGTATGACGGACCGTGCGCTCGCCGTCGTCCGCGCGGGGGCCCTGACCACGGTGCAGGACCGGGGCCGTCCGGGCCACGCCCATCTGGGGGTGCCGCGTTCCGGGGCGCTGGACGGGCCGGCGGCGGCGCTCGCCAACCGGCTGGCCGGCAACCCGCCGGACGCGGCCGTCCTGGAGACGACCCTGAGCGGCTGCTCGCTGCGGCCTCGTTCGACCGTCACCGTGGCGGTCACCGGGGCGCCCTGTCCGGTCGCCGTGGACGGCCGCCCGGCCGCCTGGGGCGCGCCGGTCCGCGTGCGCGCCGGTTCCGTGCTGGACGTCGGGGCGGCGGTCCGCGGTGTTCGGGCCTACGTGGCCGTCTCCGGCGGGATCGCCGTCGAACCGGTGCTCGGGAGCCGCTCCACGGACCTGCTCTCCGGTCTCGGCCCGGCGCCCCTCACGGACGGTGCCGTACTCCCCCTGGGCACGCCCGGGGAGCGCCTCGCGCGGGTGGACGCCGCGCCGCAGCCGGCGCCGCCCGGCGAGCTCGTGCTGCGGGTGACGCCGGGCCCGCGCGACGACTGGTTCACCCCGGAAGCGCTACGGCTGTTCACGTCCCGCGCGTACCACGTGTCCCCGGCGAGCAACCGCATCGGACTGCGGACGACCGGGCCCGCCCTGTCACGCGCCCGGCACGACGAACTCCCCAGTGAGGGCATGGTGCTGGGCGCGGTCCAGGTCCCGCCCGACGGGACGCCGGTGGTCTTCCTGGCCGACCATCCGACCACCGGGGGCTACCCGGTGATCGCGGTCGTCCACCCCGCCGACCTCCCGGCCGCCGCCCAGTCGCCTCCGGGCACCCCGGTCCGCTTCATCGCCGTACGACGCGGAGCCCGCGCGGGCGGCAGGTGACATCCCGGGCGTGCCCTCCCCCAGGACCGGCCGGGGCCCGCGCGCGGACTCACGCGGCCCCGGGGCTCCGCTCCCCGGTCGACAGGGCGGCCAGGGCCGCCGAGACGGCGGTGGTGGTGCGCAGGTCGAGACGGACGGTCGTGCCGCGTGCGTGGTGGCGGATCTCCTCGGCGGCCAGGGAGAGCAGCTGGGGCAGGAGGTCGGTGCAGCGGCGGGCCGCCCAGCCGGTGCCGGCCGTGGCCAGCCATCGCAGGCGCCGGCGTCAACGACACCCTGCGCCGCACCTTCGACATCCGGGACGTGGCGGGCCCGGCTGGGTCCGGCCGGAAGCGGACGGTGTCCACACCGCGCGGCCACAGCCGGACCCGGGGCACGCCGTGTGCCTCGAGGTCGCGCAGGGCGGCGCCACGGGGCCAGGGTGAGGTCGGCGGCGGTTTGCACGGAGCGGATGCGCCGCCAGGCGGCCGCCTCGCCGGCACCCATGTACGTACGGGCGTATCCGGCGAGGTCGGTCTGGTAGACGGCGACGGCGGGCAGGCCCAGGCGGGTGGCGGCCGCCATACCGCGTACGCCGAGGACGAAGGGGCTGGCGAGATGGACAACGTCGGCCCGGTGCTCGGCGATCGCGGCGGCCAGGCGCCGGCTCGGGAGGGCGACGCGGACCTGGGGACGCGGACGACGGGCCAGGGCGCCCCGTCGCCGGGGTCGGCGCCCGCGACCTGCGGGGCGACGGCGAGGGGGCTGTGGCCGCGCGCGGCGAGGTGCCGGGCGGTCTGGAGCGCGCAGTGGGCCACGCCGTTCACATCGGGGGGAAAGGACTCGGTGACGATGACGACACGCATACCCGTGTTGTCGCCGCGCCGGACGTGGCCACGCCAACGTGGATCTTTCCTCACGGGGGACGCCCCGTGAGCGTTGCCTCCCTCACCCGTGCAGGTCAGGCGGCATCCACGCGCACCTGACCCGCGGGTCACCCGGCGTTCACACCGCGCGGGCGGGAGGGGGTCACACGGCGGTTCCCCCGGGGCCTATGCGGCTGCGTACGGCGGTCTGCACCTCGGCCTCCTCGGCCGGGTCCGCGGCGAGCCTGCGCAGCCGTTCGACGACCCGGGTGTCGCCGGTCTCGGCGTGCCGGGCGGCGATCTCGCGGGTGGTCTCCTCGCAGTCCCACAGGCACTCGACGGCGAAGCCGGTGCCGTAGGAGGGGTCGGTCGCGGCGAGGGCCCGCGCGGCGCGGCCCCGCAGATGGGAGGAGGCCGTCTCGCGGTAGATGTGGCGCAGCACGGGGGCCGCGCAGGTGATGCCGAGGCGTCCGGCGCCGTCGACGAGGGTCCACAGGGTGGGCGCGTCGGGACCCTCGCCCCGTACCGCCTCCCGTAGCGCCGCGAGCACCAGGTCGCGGTCCTGGAGCCCGCCCCGGCAGGCGAGGACGCGGCCCGCGGCGGCGCCCAGCGGGTCGGGCCGGCGGGCCCAGCCGCGCGCACGGTCGACGGCGGCGAGACCGCGCATGCGTTCGAAGGCGTCGACGGCGGCCTCGACCACGGGCGTCGTGCCGGTGGCCACGGCAGCCTCGATCAGGTCGAGGGCGTCGGGATCGTCGCCGTCGGCGAGATAGCGCAGGGCGGTGCACCGGGCTCCCTCGGTGCCGACCTGGGCGGCCCGGACGATCTCGGGCCGGTCCTCGGGGCCGGCCACGGCGGCGAGACATCGGGCGGCCGGGACATGCAGCGCGGCGCCGCGTTCGACGCCTTCCTGGGCCCATTCGAAGACCGCCCGTACGCTCCAGCCGGGGCGGGGCCCGCCTGGGCGCATCTGCCGCTGCCAGCGGTCGAAGGACCCGGCCTCCTGGGCGGCCCGCACGCGCGTGGCGACGGATTCGCGGGGATCGTCGGCCCACAGGCGCCAGGGCCGTGGTTCGAAGGCGTCGCGGACGGTGGCGGCGAGTTCCGCCTCGCCCTCGGCGTCGGTGGTGAACCGCGCGAGGACCGGGGCGGCGAGGGCCCGCAGCCCCGCGTCGTCGTCCCTGAGGGCCAGCTCGTCCAGGGCCCAGGCCCAGTTGGTGCCGTGGGCCGCGTACCTGCGCAACAGGCCGAGGGCGTCCGGCCTGCCGTAGGAGGCGAGGTGCCCGAGGACCGCGAGGGCGAGTCCGGTGCGGGACTCGTCGGTGTCGAGGACGTCCTCGGGGTCGAAGAGGTGGGCCTCGATCTCGGCCAGGTCGCCGTGCAGATCGAGGTAGAGGCGGGCGTAGTAGAGGGAGCGGTTCTCCACCTGCCAGTCGTGGCGCGGGTCGCGCAGCACACAGTGGTTCAGCGCCGCGAGCGCTTCGGAGCGCGGGGCGGTGAGCGCGTGCAGCGTGCCGTCGCCGCGGCCCCGCTGGAGCAGGCCGAGCAGCGTACCGCTGGGCGCTATGACCGGATCGAACATGGGAAACAGCCTCACATCAAGCGTCGACGCAACCGGGGACCTGCATTACCTGGCCGCGTGACAACACGTCGGGGCGCCCGCCGTTTCCTGCTTGCTGTAGACCATCTCTCTCTGCCTCTCGTCGGTGGCCCAGGCGGGCCGCGTCACGGTCCGCGCGGTGCGGCAACACCTGCCCAGCCCTCGCGTCCGTGAATCACGTCGTCATGATGACCCGGCGGTCACATCTACCGCGACCGAAATTTCGGCGGCCCCGTACCGCCTCCCCCGTTTTCCGTGTCGTCGCTGATCGGAGTGGGTCGCTCAGTCCTCGCCGAACAGCTCGAGCAGTTCCGTACGGGCGAACATCCGGGCCGTGTCGACGGCCGAGGGGGTGCCCGCGGCCGGGTTCGCGCCGCCCTTCAGCAGGGCCCGGATCACCTCGGTCTCGCCCTTGAAGACCGCCCCCGCGAGTGGTGTCTGACCGCGGTCGTTGACGCGGTCGGCGTCGGCGCCGCGCTCCAGCAGCGCGCGCACCGCCTCGGCGTGGCCGTGGTACGCGGCGAGCATCACGAGGGAGTCGCCCCGGTCGTTGGTGAGGTCGGCCGGCACGCCCGCGTCAACGTAGGCCACGAGTTCCTCGGTCCGGCCGCGACGGGCCAGATCGAAGATCTTGGTCGCCAGCTCCACGACCTCGGGGTCGGGGGCTTCAGTCATCGGCCGGACCGCCTCTCACTGCACATGCTTCACGCATCGGGGACAGGACGTACGTCTGCGAGCGGTGCAGAGCCGTACGGGTGAATCGCCAGCGTACTGGCTCACCGGGCACATGACCCGCTGCGCCCGAGGTAATGATCACGGCAGGACCATCCGGGGGGAAATAGCAAGAATCCACCCAGTTGCACCTTTAATCGTATAGATACATTCTGTGATCCTGGAAGTACTCATGGTGACTGTCCCCGCAAACCAGGAGAACTCACATGATCGTCTCGATCTCATGCGTGGCGCTGCTCGGCGTCGTCGTCTTCATCTTCTTCCGCAAGGACGGGCTGAAGGCGTCGCACGCCCTGGTGGCGATGCTGTTCGGCTTCTATCTGGCCAGCACGGCCATCGCACCCAGTATCAAGGCGGGCGGCGAAAGCCTGGCCGGCCTCCTGGGCGGGTTCAAGTTCTGATCCGCCCGACCACGCACCGCCCGACCACGCACCGCCCGCCCGTACGCACCCTCTGGAGACAGCAGTGGCCCGGCGCCCTCTCCCCCGCATCCTGACCAACGGCGGCGCTCAGCTCGCCCGCAGCCGGGAGCTGGCCAGGACGGCGGCCGACAGTGCCACGGACGTCCTCCACCCGCTGATCACCATCACGCGCGGTCTGCGCCGGCTGGCCTCGGCCGGGCGGCGCAGGTGGGCCGACACGCCGAAGGACCGGCGTGGCGCACTGCTCTTCATGGTGGCGTCGGTCGTGCTGGCCGTGGCACTGGCACCGTACGGTCCGCTGCTCGCCGTCGTCACCCTGATGGCGGCAGCGGCCTGGCAGGGCCGGGACCGCGCCCCCTCGGCGCCCCCCGGGCCCGATGTGTCACAGATCCAGCGGCTGAAGTCGCTGTACGACGCCCTCGTGCCGTACTTCTCGGCCACCGAGGACCCGGAGCCGCTCTATGCGCACGGCGGCGACTGGGAGAAGGTCTTCTCCGAGTACGAGTTCGACCCCACCGGCCGGATCGCGCACCTGGTGATCGGCTATCCCGCCTACTTCACCGACGGCGAGCCGGAGTCCCGGGCGCGGATCGAGCATCTGCTCGGCGCGAAGTCGGGGCGCGGCCGCGAGTACCAGTTCGTGTGGGACGAGGAGGCCAACCAGCTCACGGTCCGCGTCCTCGCGCCCCTGCCCACCGACATCGCCGCCCAGCCGTTCGTCACGGCCCCGGGCGAGACGGTGCTCGGCTTCACCGATCCCACCAGGGTGCAGCGCACGCTGCCGCTCACCCACGGCACGCACGGCGAGGAGCGGCGTGACGCCCCGCCCGTCGTCTGGCGCACCGGCATCCGCTCCACCGAGCCGCATCTGCTCGCCGTCGGCCAGCCGGGCAGCGGCACCTCCACGCTGCTGCGCTCCATCGCCCTGCAGGCGCTGCACCACGGTGACGTGGTGATCGTCGACGGCGGCGGCACCGGCGAGTACGCCTGTCTGACCGGACGGGACGGTGTGCTCGCCGTCGAGTGCGGGCTGCCGGGGGCGCTGACGAGCCTGGAGTGGGCGGCACACGAGACGGAGCGGCGGCTGATCGCGGCGAATCGGGCGCATCAGGCGGGCGATCCGCCGCCGGAGGACACGCGGCGGCCGCTGTGGCTGCTGCTGGACCGGCCGAGCGCGTTCACGCACCTGGCCGCCGCGGACGGGCGTAAGGATCCTCAGGCGCTGCTGGGGGTCCCGCTGCGGCACGGCCGGCCGGCGAACGTCACCGTGGTCGTCGCCGAGCAGTTCGACGGGCTGGACTCGCTGGGGGAGGCGGTGCGGCAGCAGACGCGTGCGCGGGTGGTGCTCGGGGCCGCTACGGCGGGGGAGTTGGAGGCTGTGCTGGGGGCGCCTGCGCACACCACTCCCATCGAGCAGGTGCCGCCCGGGCGGGGGTACGCCCGGCTGGGGGGCGGGCCTGTGCACCGGCTGCAGGTGCCGGCCACGCCTGATCCGTACGACGACGCGACGAGCGATGCTCAGCGGCAGGCTGTGCTGGAGTTGTTGCCGCCTCGGACGACTCCGGTGGGTGAGGAGGCGGGAGTGGAGGCGGTGCGCCTCGACAAGGTTCCGGAGGAGGCTGCCGCGGACGGAGCCGGGGGGCTGTCCGTGGAGGCTGTCGGGGCGGAGGCGGCTGTGGCGGAGCCCAGCAGCTGAGGGACCGGCCGTGCGCGCGGGTTCCTGCCGTTGACGGTGTGCCTCGTGGCACGTGCCGCCGCGCCCACCCGTGCCGCCCCAGCGGCACGATTGTCCGCAGTTGGACGGCACCGTCACCACACTGAACCTCCGCACACGCGCACGCGGTGAGACAGCACCGGCGCCGCCCTGGACCGCCGCACACGCGCGGTGAGACAGCACCCTCGCCGGCTCTGGACCACCGCACACGCGCACGCGGTGAGACAGCACCGGCGCCGTCCTGAACGTCTGCGCGCGTGCGCGTAGTCGGATGGCACCCTTTGCCGAGGTGGATGTCCGCGCGCGTGCGCGCGGTTGTGCCGCGCCGTCGCCGCTCTGGACGGCAGGGCGGGTCCGTGTGTTGGTTACGCCACGAAGGTGCGGGGGGTCTCCGTGCCGGTCGTGGCGCCTGTTCGTACCAGGTGGGCTGCCGCGGAGAGGCGGGTTGCCGCCTCCTCGGCCACGGGGCCGCCCACCGAGAAGGGGAGGCGGACGTACCCCTCGAAGGCACCGTCGACGCCGAAGCGCGGGCCTGACGGGACCCGGACGCCGACCCGTTCGCCCGCCTCGGCGAGCCGGGAGCCGGAGAGGCCGCCCGTGCGCACCCACAGGGTGAGTCCGCCGCGCGGTACCTCGAACTCCCAGTCGGGCAGCTCCCGCCGTACCGCGGCCACCAGTTCGTCCCGGTTCCGCCGGGCCTGCGCGCGCCGTATCTCCACCGCCTGCTCCCAGCCCCCGGTGCCGAACAGCCAGTTCACCGCCAGCTGCTCCAGAACCGGCGTCCCCAGATCCGCGTACGCGCGTGCGGCGACGAGGCTGCGGATCACGTCGGGGGCCGCGCGTACCCAGCCGATGCGCATACCGGCCCAGAACGCCTTGCTCGCCGAGCCGACCGTGATCACCGTGGACCCCGCCGGGTCGAAGGCACACACCGGACGCGGCATCTCCACGTCCGGGTCGAGCCACAGTTCGCTCATCGTCTCGTCGGCGACGAGCACGGTCCCCGCGGAGCGCGCCGAGTCCACCAGGCGGCGGCGCTGGTCCTCGGCGGCGAGCGCGCCGGTGGGGTTGTGGAAGTCGGCGACGACATAGGCGATCCGGGGTGCCGCCTCGCGCAGCACCTGGCGCCAGCGGTCCATGTCCCAGCCGGTCAGTCCCGCCGCCATGGCCACCGGGACGAGCCGGGCTCCGGCCTCGCGCATCAGCTGGAGGATGTTGGCGTAGGACGGCGACTCGACGGCGATGCGCTCACCGCGTCCGCCGAAGAGGTGGCAGATGGCGTCGATGGCGCCCATCGCGCCGGTCGTCACCATGATCTGCTCGGGCATGGTGGGGATGCCCCGGGCGGTGTAGCGGTCGGCGATCATCGAGCGCAGGGCGGGCAGCCCGGCGGGATAGTCGCCGTGCGTGTGCGCGTACGGCGGCAGCTCCTCCATGGCGCCCTGGACGGCCCGGGTGAGCCAGGGCTCGGGGGCGGGCAGCGCGGCGCAGCCGAGGTCGATCATCGAGCCGAGGGCCTCGGGCGGCAGGGGCTCCAGTCCCCGCGCGGGCACCGGGTTGCCGGCCGGCACGGCGGTCCAGCTGCCCGCGCCGCGCCGTGACTCCAGGAATCCCTCGGTGCGCAGCGCCTCGTAGGCGGCGGCGACGGTGGTTCGGCTGACGGAGAGGGCGAGGGCCAGCTCACGCTCGGCGGGCAGCCGCGCGGCCACCGGGACACGTCCTTCCAGCACCAGCAGGCGGATGCCGTCGGCGAGCGCGCGGTAGGCGGGCGGACGCCGGGTCCCGGGGCCCGCGGGGCGGTCCTGCTGGGAGTGGAGCAGCCTGGCCAACTGCGCCGCCCCCACCGCCGAGGTCCACTGCGCCATGAGAATCAGTCCACCTTCCCCGAATTGGCCATGGATGACATCATCGACCAAGCCACAGGGTGTCATGAGTCGGTCCACTTCCACCACAGGAGCACGTCTTGGCCAGGTACTCGTCCAGGCACGGGCATCTCACACGGCGGCTGTTCCAGCTGTACGCCGGTCTGGCGCTGTACGGCGCGAGCTCGGCGCTGCTCGTCCGGTCGGGGCTCGGTCTCGAGCCGTGGAACGTACTGCACCAGGGCCTGTCCGAGCGGACGGGGCTGTCGATGGGCCTGGTGCTGACCCTGATCGGCGCGGCGGTGCTGCTGCTGTGGATCCCGCTGCGTCAGCGGCCGGGCCTGGGCACGGTCTCCAACGTGCTGGTGGTCGGCGCGGCGATGGACGCGGCCCTGACCGTGGTGCCGGACGCGCACGCCATGGCCGTACGCGTGCTCCTGCTGACGGCGGGCATCGTGCTGAACGGGGCGGCGACCGGGCTGTACATCGCGGCCCGGTTCGGTCCGGGCCCGCGCGACGGGCTGATGACGGGGCTGAACCAGCGCACCGGGGTGTCGGTCCGTCTGGTCCGCACGGCCATCGAGATCACGGTGGTCGTCACCGGCTTCCTCCTCGGCGGCACGGTGGGCGTGGGCACCCTGCTCTACGCGGTGGCCATCGGCCCGCTCGCCCAGCTCTTCCTGCGCGCCTTCGCCGTTCCCTCGACATCGGACGGCAGCACGGTCGTTGCCGCCGGTCGACCGGAGCGCGCGATACTGCGTTCGTGACTGAGCGGATACCCCACCCCTACCTCGACCATCCCGGCCCGATCGCCTTCGCCCACCGGGGCGGGACGGCGAACGGTCTGGAGAACACCGCACGGCAGTTCCGCCGCGCGGTCGAGGCGGGCTACCGGTACATCGAGACCGACGTCCACACCACGCGCGACGGACGGCTCGTCGCCTTCCACGACGCGACCCTCGACCGGGTGACGGACGGCGCGGGCCGGATCGCCGATCTGCCGTGGCGGGACGTGGCACGGGCGCGGGTGGCGGGCGAGGAACCGGTCCCCCTGTTCGAGGAGCTCCTGGAGACCTTCCCCGAGGTGCGCTGGAACGTCGACGTGAAGGCCGAGGCGGCCCTCCTGCCCTTCCTGGACCTGGTCGGGCGCACCGGCTCCTGGGACCGGATCTGTCTCGGCTCGTTCTCCGAGGCCCGCGTGGTGCGCGCGCAGCGGCTGGCCGGCCCCCGGCTCGCCACCTCGTACGGCACCCGGGGTGTGTTCAACCTGCGGCTGCGGTCCTGGGGGCTGCCGGCCACGGTGCGCCGTTCGGCGGTCGCCGCGCAGGTGCCCGAGCAGCAGTCGGGCATCCAGGTGGTCGACCACCGGTTCGTGCGCGCCGCCCACGCGCACGGGCTGCGGGTGCACGTGTGGACGGTCAACGAGGCCGAGCGGATGCACCGGCTCCTGGACCTCGGAGTGGATGGCATCATGACCGATCACATCGACACACTGCGCAAGGTCATGGAAGACCGCGGCGTCTGGGTCTGAGGCCTGGCCGCGTCCCGGCGCCCGCGCGCGTCTCAGGGGGAAGCGAGGGCACGGGTGGACACGGACACCGTGCGGTCACCGGCGCCGGACGAGGCCGCCGGCCGCCGGCGCGAGCAGCGCGGCTGGTACTTCTACGACTGGGCGTGTTCCGTGTACTCCACGAGTGTGCTCACGGTGTTCCTCGGCCCCTATCTGACGTCGGTCGCCGAGGCCGCGGCGGACGCGGACGGGTTCGTCCACCCGCTGGGCATACCGGTGCGCGCGGGCTCCTTCTTCGCGTACTCGGTGTCCCTGTCGGTGATCGTGGCCGTGCTGGTGATGCCGCTGGTGGGCGCCGCCGCCGACCGGACCGGCCGCAAGAAGCCGCTGCTCGCGGCCGCCGCATACACGGGGGCCGCGGCGACCGCGGGCATGTTCTTCCTCGGCGGCGAGCGCTATCTGCTCGGTGGCCTGCTGCTGGTGGTGGCGAACGCGGCGCAGTCGGTCGCGATGATGCTCTACAACTCCTACCTCCCGCAGATCGCCCCGCCCGAGGAGCGGGACGCGGTCTCCTCGCGCGGGTGGGCCTTCGGCTACGCGGCCGGGGCCCTGGTGCTCGTAGCCAACCTGGTCCTCTACACCGGCCACGACAGTTTCGGACTCTCCGAGGGCATGGCGGTGCGCATCTGTCTCGCCTCGGCCGGTCTGTGGTGGGGCGCCTGGGCGCTGGTGCCGCTGCGCCGGCTGCGGGACCGCCGTGTTCCCGCGCGGGAGGCGGCCCTGCCGGGCTTCCGGCAGCTGGCGGCAACCGTCCGCGACATGCGCCGGCACCCGCTGACGCTGTCGTTCCTGCTGGCGTACCTGATCTACAACGACGGTATCCAGACGGTGATCTCCCAGGCCTCGGTGTACGGCTCGAAGGAGCTGGGGCTCGGCCAGTCGACGCTCATCGTGGCCGTGCTGCTGGTGCAGGTGCTGGCGGTGGCGGGTGCACTTGCGCTGGGCCGGCTGGCCCGGCGGTACGGCGCGAAACGCGCGATCCTGGGCTCCCTGGTCGCCTGGACCCTGACCCTGGCCGCCGGATACTTCCTGCCCGCCGGAGCCCCCGTGTGGTTCTTCGTCCTCGCGGCCGGTATCGGTCTGGTCCTCGGCGGCAGCCAGGCGCTGTCCCGCTCGCTCTTCTCCCATCTCGTGCCGCCCGGCAAGGAGGCCGAGTACTTCTCGGCGTACGAGATGAGCGACCGCGGGATGAGCTGGCTCGGGCCGCTGCTGTTCGGTCTCACCTATCAGCTGACCGGCAGCTACCGGGACGCGATCATCTCTCTGGTGGTCTTCTTCGTCCTGGGATTCGCGCTGCTCGCGCGGGTGCCGGTACGGCGGGCGATCGGCGACGCGGGCAACCCCGTACCCGAACGGATTTAGCGCTCGACGCGAAAGGGCTGTAGTGTACGCGTTTGGCCTGCCAGGCGTACCGTTACTGCGCGTCAAAGATGCCGAACGCTGTGTCAGATCTACTTACAGATGTGACAAACCGGACGTCCGGGGGTACTGCACTGGTTGACAAGGCTGCGGCTACGACGGCGACGTACAACCCGGATCGGGGTTCCGGACGGGAATCTTTACCGCCGCCCGGACGTTGACCGGATGACGACGACAGCGACACACCTGTCCTGTGGGCGACAAGCCCGGGAGGCACGATTCATGAGTGAGCGAGCTCTTCGCGGCACGCGCCTCGTGGTGACCAGCTACGAGACGGACCGCGGCATCGACCTGGCCCCGCGCCAGGCCGTGGAGTACGCATGCGAGAAGGGGCACCGCTTCGAGATGCCCTTCTCGGTCGAGGCGGAGATCCCGCCGGAGTGGGAGTGCAAGGTCTGCGGTGCCCAGGCACTCCTGGTGGACGGTGACGGCCCCGAGGAGAAGAAGGCCAAGCCCGCGCGTACGCATTGGGACATGCTGATGGAGCGGCGCACCCGAGAGGAACTCGAAGAGGTCCTCGAGGAGCGTCTCGCCGTTCTGCGTTCAGGTGCGATGAACATCGCGGTTCACCCCAGGGACAGCCGAAAGTCGGCTTGATTCCGGCGGGGACCGGGCAAGGCCACCACGCACAGCGTTATACGACCGCGGGCGCCGTACTTCAGGGTACGGCGCCCGCGGTCGTGTGCGTGCGGGCCCTCCCGGAGAGACCGTGCCCAGGTCCTGTCATCAGCGGGTGAGCGGCGGGCGCGGCCCCTGGGCGGTGTCCCCCGGCGCGGTCCCGGGCTCGTCCCGTACGACCTCGCCCGGGACGATCTTGCCGTCGGGCCGGTGGATGCGTGCCTGCTGGAAGGCGTCACCGAACTGCCCCTGCCCGGCCTCGCGGAGCTTGCGCTCGAAGGTGCGCTGGGCGGAGCGGCTCACGGCCTTCTGCACGGGCGGCACCAGCAGGAGGAGTCCCACGGCGTCCGAGAGCACGCCGGGGATGATCAGCAGCAGGCCGCCCAGCATCGTCAGGCCGTTGCCCTCGCTGTTGGGCCGCGCCCCGGGCGGCACCCCGCCCTGCTGCCGCTGCAGCGTCTCGGTCAGGTTCTCGAAGGCCCGCCGGCCGGCCCGCTTGATGACCACCGAGCCGAGGACGAGACCGGCCACCAGGATGAGGAAGACCACCCATCCGTTCGACGCCCCGGCGACCACGGTGAGCAGCCAGATCTCCAGGACCAGCCATGCGGCGACACCCAGCGGCAGGAGGGTGCGCAGCCTGGAGCGCCTGGGCCGGGCGGGATGCGGGGTCTGAGCGCCAGTCGTCATACTCCCAGTGTGCCTGGGCCCGGCTCAGCACGGGATAAGCGGCCGACCGGCGCTCCTACGGCTGTGCGGTGGGCCGCTGCTTCTCGTCGCCGCGGCCGAGGACCTTGCCGACCCTCTCCCCCACGCCCCACGCCGTGACCCGCCACAGCGCCTCGACGAGGATGTCGCGGCTCATCTTGGAGTCACCGTGCTCGCGCTCGACGAAGGTGATCGGCACTTCCACGACGTGGTAGCCGGCCTTCACCGCGCGGCGGGCCAGGTCGACCTGGAAGCAGTAGCCCTGGGAGGCCACTTCCTCGAGGCCGAGGCCCTCCAGGGTCTCCCGGCGGAAGGCGCGGAAGCCGCCGGTGATGTCGCGCAGCGGCAGATCGAGCGCCACGCGCGAGTAGAGGCTGCCCCCGCGCGAGATGACCTCGCGGGACTTCGGCCAGTTCACCACCCGGCCGCCGGGCACCCAGCGGGACCCCAGCACCAGGTCGGCGCCCTTGAGGGCGGTCAGCAGACGAGGCAGTTCCTCGGGCTGGTGGGAGCCGTCGGCGTCCATCTCGATCAGTACGCCGTAGCCGTGTTCCATGCCCCAGCGGAAGCCCGCGAGATAGGCCGCGCCGAGGCCTTCCTTGCCCTTGCGGTGCAGCACCTGGACGTGTTCGTCGGCCGCGGCCAGTTCGTCGGCGAGCTTGCCGGTGCCGTCGGGGCTGTTGTCGTCGGCCACGAGAACGTGCGCCTCGGGAACGGCCTCACGCACCCGGCCGACGATCGCCTTGATGTTCTCCGCCTCGTTGTAGGTCGGGATGATCACCAGAGCCGTGCCGAGCGGGCCGAAGTTCCTCCCCTGGGATCCTGCCGTGAGGGTCCCGTCGCCGTCGTTCACTGCTGCCCCTTCATGTCCTGTGCGCAGGGTCCCACCATAGTGGGCACGGCCTGTGCCGACGTGACAGGACATTCGTATGGTGGTGTCGTTTACCGAAGATCGGGTAGGAAGACACGTTTTGGGCGTGTGAAGAAGGAAGAGGGACAGCGGATGGGGGCCCGGCGCCCTTCGGGCCGGCCCGGGACCCGCCGGCTGCGGATCGACCTGAAGCCGTTGTCTACTGAGCGCCCGGGCCCCACCCGGGGTCGCACCTCCCCGGCCGGCTGACACGTCCCTCGGTACCGCGCCGCCGCTGAGCCTGGCTCCCAGTGACGGTGCCCCGGTGCGGCACACCGTCCCTGACCCAGCGGCGCCGACACGAGTGGCCGGACGTTCTCCGGTCGGGCGTCCGGTGGTGGACATGGGCGAACCTACCGGCCCCCTGCGGCCGCCTGTCAACAGCCGTTCGACCTGCGTAATGTGGTTCAAACGCCTGGTCAGCGGCGAGGATGCGCAGGTCGCGAGACGGGGGCGCGGCACATGATCGTCACCGCGCCGTCCGCGTAGATCACTCGCCCGGCCGTACGAAGACCGTGCGCCCGCCGACCACCGTACGCAGGCAGACGGGCAGGTCACGGCCCGGGGCGAGGTCGGGCAGTCCGGGGGTGCCGGAGCGCGGGTCGGTGGACCAGCGCGCCACCCGGTCGTCGGGTGCCTGGACCACGAGTTCACCGGTGCGCCAGAGGGCGTAGTCGGCGGGTGCGCCGGGGACCAGGACGCCCGCGTCGTCGCGTCCGACCGCCCGCCAGCCGCCGCGCGTGTGAGCGGTGAACGCGGCGCGCACGGAGACCCGGTGTTCAGGTGTGCGGTGGAAGGCGGCGGCCCGGACGGTCCCCCAGGGGTCGAGGGGGGTGACGGGACTGTCGGAGCCGAAGGCGAGCGGCACGCCGGCCCGCAGCAGCGCCGCGAACGGGTTCAGGGTGCGGGCCCGCTCCGGTCCCAGGCGTTGGGCGTACATGCCGTCCTCACCACCCCACAGGGCGTCGAAGACGGGCTGGACCGAGGCGGTGAGGCCCAGTTCGGCGAAGGCCGCGATGGTCTCGGGGGTGAGCATCTCGGCGTGCTCGACGCGGTGCCGGGCGGCCCGGATCCGGCCGAGGCCGACCTTCTCGGCGGCGGCCCGGACGCCGTCGACGACGGCGGTCACGGCGGCATCGCCGATGGCGTGGAAGCCCGCCTGGAGTCCCGCCTCGGTGCAGGCGACGACATGGGCGGCCACGGCGGCTGCGTCCAGGTGGGCGGTGCCGGTGTGACCGGCGTCGGCGTACGGCTCGTGGAGGCACGCGGTGTGCGAGCCGAGGGCGCCGTCGGCGAACAGGTCGCCCGCGGCACCGACCGCGCCCAGGTCCCTCGCCTTGGCGACGTCCTGTTCGGCCCAGTAACCGACGACGCGGGGGCCGTTCTCCTCGGCCGCGAGCCGCAGCAGGCCGGTGAAGTCGTCCTCGGAGGAGATCTCCGGGCCGCCGCACTCGTGGACCGTGCCGATACCGAGGGAGGCCGCGTGGGCGAGGGCGGCGCGCTGGGCCTCGGTGCGCTGGGCCGGTGTGACGGCGGCCAGGGCGGCGGCGCGTACGGCGTGGTGGGCGTCGCCGGTGAGCGGGGCGTCCGCGCGGGTGACCGCGGCGGCCGGGACGAGGTCGAGGAGCGCGGTCGTGACGACCGCGGAGTGGACGTCGATCCGGCTGAGGTAGAGGGGGCGGCCGCCGGTGGCCTCGTCGAGTTCGGCGCGGGTCGGCGGGCGGCCGCCGGGCCAGCGGGCTGCGTCCCAGCCGTGGCCGAGGAGGACACGGTCGTGGGGGCGGGCGGCGGCGAACTCGCGTACACGGGTGAGCGCGGCGTCGAGGGAGGGGGTGGTGGAGAGGTCCAGGCCGGTGAGGGCCAGGCCGGTGGCGGTGGTGTGGACGTGTGCGTCGGTGAACGCGGGGGTGACCAGGGCTCCGTCGAGGTCGATCACCTCGTCCGCGCTGTCGGTGAAGGCGTCTGCGGCGCCCTCTGTGCCGACCCAGGCGATGTGGCCGTGCTCGATGACCATCGCTGTCGCGAAGGGGTCGGCGGGGCTGTGTACTTCGCCTCGGCGGAGGAGGGTGGTGCGGGAGGGGGCGGTGCGTTCACTCATGGGGACAGTTTCGCGTGTCGGGGGGGCGGAGGGGGCGGGCGGGGCGTTCTCCTCGCCCCCGCCGCCCCTCCCCGTTCCCGTCCCCCGGGGGCGCTGGCGCCGGACCCCCGCTCCTCGAAGGCCGGAGGGGCTGATGGCGCCCGGAGGGGCTGCATCAGACCCGCGGCGGGCGGGATTCGTACGGGGTCGACAGGACCACCGTCGTCCGGGTGGAGACCCCTGCCAAGGTGCGGACCCTGGCCAGGAGTTCCTCCAGTTCGTGGGGGGTGGAGACACGTACCTTGAGGATGTAGTTCTCGTCGCCCGCGACGCTGTGGCAGGCCTCGATCTCGGGGACGCCGGCGAGGCGGTCCGCGATGTCGTCGGGGGCGCTGGGGTCGAAGGGCTTGACCGAGATGAAGGCGGTCATGGGCAGGCCGACGGCCTCCGGGTCGACGACCGCGGCATAGCCGCGGATGACGCCACGCTGTTCCAGCCGGCGCACCCGCTGGTGCACGGCCGACGTGGACAGACCCGTGGCCTTGCCCAGGTCTGTGTAGCTCATCCGCCCGTCCGTGACGAGCAGCTGCACGATCTGTCGGTCCAGCTCCTCCATGGCGCAAGAACCTACAGTGCGCTTGATCCCCTCGGATACCTGAACCGTCCAGGTCATACCCGGTTCGTGATGCGAGCGCGGGCCCGCGAACATGGCGGCGGCATGTGCCGTGTGACGAACGCCACACCCCTGACGCACTCTCCGTGATGTTCCTGTGATTACCTCGGAGGGGGGACGGGAAGTGCTTGCTGTGGTCGAGGCCGCAGTGCCTTCACGGCCCAGCCCGAGGGGGAGAACCCAATGCAGAGTCTTAAGCGCCCTGGACGTACCACGTCCAGGCGGCAGCAGCCGGTCATCGAGCTCGTTCCGGAGTACGTCGAACCCGACGCCACGGACGAGGAACTCGACGCCTACGACACCTTCGAGATGTACCGGGTCGTCTGCCCGGACTGCGCGCAGCCCATCGCCCTGCTCGCGGACGAGGACGTCCTGCCGGAGCACGCGCTGTGTGCCTCACCGTGGAACCCCTTCGGGCTCACGGTGTGCGCCGGCACCGGCCGCAGCGCCACCGAGGCGCGGCCGGCGGACGAGTCCGTCACCCCCCAGGAGCAGGACACCGCCCTGCTCCTGACGCTCCCTCAGGGACTCGACTGGCGCACCCAGCCGTTCTCGCACGTCGGCGGTCCGGGCTCGCGCCCGATCCGGGTCCCGGCGATGCGACAGCAGGCCGCCTGAGCACACACCGGTACGGGGGCGGCGGGGCCCGCCGTCCCCGCCCGCGCGGGACACCCGCGAACGCACGTCCTGCCCCGGGGGGCCGGTGACCGGTCCGGCCACCGCCGCGTTGCCCGGGTATGACGACCCCCACGTGCTCGACGACCGGGCGTCAACGCCGTGTCTTCGTGCCACCGTCCGTGGCGGCGGTCGTACCCGCGCCGCCAAGGCTCCCGGATCCGCCGATCTACCCCGATCTGCTGCGGAACTGGGCCGGCCGGGGCCGTACGCCGCCCGGCCGGCGGGATCCGGAGTGGACGCGGCTCGCCGCGCCCCGGCGGGGGCCCGGCCGGTTCAGCGGGTCTCCGGCCCCGCGAGGTGACGGGCGATGACCATGCGCTGGATCTGGTTGGTGCCCTCGACGATCTGCAGCACCTTGGCCTCGCGCATGTAACGCTCGGCGGGGAAGTCGGCGGTGTAGCCGTAGCCGCCGAGGATCTGTACGGCGTCGGTGGTGACCCGCATCGCGGTGTCGGTGCAGTGCAGTTTGGCCATGGCCGCCTGCTTGGCGAACGGCCGCCCCGCGTCGCGCAGCCGGGCCGCCGCGAGGTACAGGGCGCGCCCCGCCTCGATCTGGGTGGCCATGTCGGCGAGCATGAAGCGCACCCCCTGGAAGTCGGCGATGGGCCTGCCGAACTGCCGCCTCTCGGTCGCGTAGCCGAGAGCCTCGTCGAGCGCCGCCTGGGCGACGCCGATGGCGCAGGCGGCGATGCCGAGCCGGCCGCCGTCCAGTGCGGACAGGGCGATCGCGAAACCCTGCCCCTCCTCGCCGATCCGCCGTGCGTCGGGGACCCGGACGCCGTCGAGATGGACCTGGGCGGTGGGCGAGCCCTTCATCCCCATCTTCCTCTCCGGCACGGCGGCACTGAGCCCCTCCGCGTCACCGGGCACGAGGAACGCGGTGATGCCGCGCGGGCCCTCCTCGCCGGTGCGTGCCATGACCGTGTAGAAGTCGGCGACGCCGCCGTGGGTGATCCACGCCTTGGTGCCGGTGATCACCCAGTCGTCGCCGTCCCGCACGGCCTTGGTGCGCAGGGAGGCTGCGTCCGAGCCCGACGCGGGCTCGGAGAGGCAGTAGGCGCCGAGGAGGCCGCCGCCGAGCATCGCGGGCAGATGTTCCGCCCGCTGCTCCTTGGAGCCGAAGGACGCGAGCGCGTAGGAGGCCAGGGTGTGCACGCTGACGCCGAGGCCGACGGTGAGGCGGGCCGCGGCGAGTTCCTCGAGCACCTGGAGGTAGACCTCGTACGGCTGGTCGCCACCGCCGTACTCGGGGTCGTAGGGGAGGCCGAGCAGACCGGACTCGGAGAGCAGGGTGAACAGCTCGCGGGGGAAGCGTTCCGCGGCCTCGTCCTCGGCCGTCCTCGGGGCGATCTCGTGCTGCGCGATGTCGCGGACGAGCGAGATCAGGTCCCGGGCCTCGTCCGTGGGCAGTTGCCGGTCCACCGGCTGCGGGGCGCGGTCGGGCATGGCGACGCTCTCCTCCCTGTTCGGGCACATCGGCGTGCGCCTTGGGTGGAGGCGGCCGCGCCGGGGTCGTATCGGTGCCGTGCCGATGCTCGCAGTTCCGGGTCTCGGAAGCTGCTGACCAGCGGCTGTGCGCTGTGAGTATGCCCGATCGGGTGCAGCAAGTCACTTGTTAACGACCGCTTACTTCGAGAAACCCTCACACCGCTCCCCGACGATCAAAATTGGTCCGCACCATTGACCAACTGGTCTAGTCCTCCTAGGGTTTCGCTCCACACCGAGTCACCGCGTTCATGCCAATCGGCTCGTGTTCCCCTCCCCCACGAGGAGACAACCGCATGCCATCCCCCCACCGCCCCCGCACCTGGCGGGCGCTCGTGTCCGCCGCCTGCGCCGCCGTGCTCGGCGCCGGACTGCTCGCCGGCGCGGGCACCTCGACCGCGACCGCCGCGACCTCGGCTCAGGAGGCCGCCGCCGGTTCCAAGGTCATCGGCTACTTCACCGAATGGGGCACCTACGACCGCAAGTACTACGTCAAGAACATCGACACGTCCGGCTCCGCGGACAGGCTGACCCACATCAACTACGCCTTCGGGAACGTCACCGGCGGCAAGTGCGCGATCGGCGACTCCTACGCGGCCACCGAGCGCACCTACACCGCCGCCGAGTCCGTCGACGGTGTCGCCGACACCTGGGACCAGCCGCTGCGCGGCACCTTCAACGAGCTGCGCGAACTGAAGAAGAAACACCCCGGACTCAAGGTCCTGTGGTCCTTCGGCGGCTGGACCTGGTCCGGCGGCTTCGGCGAGGCCGCGAAGAACCCGGAGGCCTTCGCCCGGTCCTGCTACGACCTGGTCGAGAACTCGAAGTGGGCCGACGTCTTCGACGGCATCGACATCGACTGGGAGTACCCGAACGCCTGCGGCGCCACCTGTGACACCAGCGGCCGGGACGCCTTCGGGAACCTGCTGTCGGCGCTGCGCACCACGTTCGGCCCGGACAACCTGGTCACCGCGGCGATCACCGCGGACGCCACCGCGGGCGGCAAGATCGACGCGGCCGACTACGCGGGCGCCGCCCGGTACGTCGACTGGTACAACCCGATGACGTACGACTTCTTCGGCGCCTGGGACGCCGCCGGGCCCACCGCTCCGCACTCGGCGCTCACCTCGTACGACGGTATCCCGAAGGCGGACTTCCACAGCGCGGCGACCATCGCGAAGCTCAAGGGCCTCGGCGTCCCCGCGTCCAAGCTGCTGCTCGGCATCGGCTTCTACGGTCGTGGCTGGACCGGTGTCACGCAGTCGGAGCCGGGCGGCACCGCGACCGGCCCGGCGGCCGGCACGTACGAGCCGGGCATCGACGACTACAAGGTGCTGAGGACCACGTGCCCGGCGACCGGTACGGTCGGCGGCACCGCGTACGCCAAGTGTGGCAGTGAATGGTGGAGTTACGACACCCCGGCCACCATCGCGACCAAGATGACCTACAAGGACGAGCAGGGTCTGGGCGGCACGTTCTTCTGGGAGCTGAGCGGTGACACCGCGGACGGAGAGCTGATCAAGGCGATCCGGTAGGACCCGCTCGAAGGGCCGGGGCGGGGGTTCCACGGGGGGACTCCCGCCCCCGTCGCCGTCCTGGTCCGTCTCAGCCGTCGCGGCGGGCGGGCGCCGGGGCCGGGTAGGCGGGGTCCAGCTCCTCGATGGCGCGCATGGCGCCGCCGAGCGTCCTCACCAGCAGTCCGGTCATGGTCTCGCGGGTGAGTTCACCGCGGTCGATCCAGGCGAGCGCGGCACCCTCCACACTGCACACCCAGGCCAGCAGGCCCATCCGCGCCACCGGCGCGATGTCCGTACGCCCGTAGGCACCCTCGGCGAGGGTCGCGACGATGGCCTCGCGCACCCCGTCACGGATGGCGTGCACCTCGGTGTCGAAGCCGACGCCGCCGCTGACGATCGCGCGGTAGGCGGCCTGATTGTGCTCGGCGTAGCGCAGATAGCTGTCGATGGTGCGGTGCACCCGCTCCACCGGGGGCAGCCCGGCGCCGCTCGCGGCGTAGGTGACCAGACCGGCCACCGAGTCCTCGATGATCGCCAGGTAGTAGCCGCGCTTGGAGTGGAAGTAGTAGTAGATCAGCCCTTTGGCGACCCGCGCCTGGCGTGCGATGTCGTCCATGGAGAGCGCGTCGTACGACGTGTCCGCGAACAGGCTCCGCCCGATGGCGATGAGTTCGGCGCGGCGCGCCGACGAACGCTCGGTACCGCGCGCCGCGGGGCGTACGGCGGACTGCCGGCTGATGTTCAATGTCGACCCAGGTCTTCCTGCGGGCGGTGTGAAATCCCGCCGCAGTATGTCAGGTCATCCGGATGGCTCGGGCCGGGAGCCCCCTCACCTCGGGTTACAGCAGTCCCAGTTGGGTCACGAACATCGCGAGGACCATGACGAGGGTCCATCCCATGACGTGCTCGAGGATCTTCGGGCCGTCCTCCCGGGGGCCGCCAGTGCGGGCGCGGGTGACGGTGGCGGTGTTCGCGGTCATGGCATCTCGCTGGTCTCTGTGGTGCGGTGCGGTGGACTCCCCCTGCGACGCTGTCCACTTTCCCACCGTGAGCGCCTTTCGGGTCCGAGACATCGGTCACACGGCGGCGGGCCCCGGGGCGTCCCGGGGCCCGCCGTCCCGACCTGCTCAGCGCACGCCCACCGCCGCGAGCGCCTTGCGCTGGCGCGGGGTCGGACGGTCCGGGAAGTAGAGGTAGCAGACGCCACCCGTGCCGGAGACGACCTTGCCGGAGGCGTTGTACCGCTTGGTCCGCAGCCAGATGTTCTCCCACTCGCGCCGCCGGTAGACCCGGCGCACGGCCTCGTTGTCGTCCGAGGCGGGGTCGTTGGCGATCACATCGCCGTCGGCGGTGAAGCCGATCACCGTCATCAGATGCCCGGAGGTGCCGTACCCCGCTCCGGTCAGCTCCTCCGCCAGGAAGGACTGGGACGTGATGGCCGGGATGCCGGCCGCGATCAGCGTCTCCAGATCGGTGAGGGAGCCGAGGCGGGTGACCACGCCCTGGAGCCCGCGGAAGGTGGCCGCGTAGGCGGCGTTGAAGGGCCAGTTGCCACAGCCCTCGTACTGGTGGTCGAACGTGTACCGGGCCGCGTGGCAGATCTGGGGGTCCGCGTAGGACGGGTCGACCCAGGTGAGCTGCTCCTCGGTGAGCCGGCCGCCCCAGTACTCGATGATCATCTGCGAGGAGGTGGGGCTGCACCAGGCCTCGCCGCCGTTGTCGTACTCCGGGTACTGGCCCTTGTGGATCTCCTGCGAGTAGCGCGGGACGATCAGCTCCCTGGCGATGCCCGGCTCGGAGGCGGGGACGGTGAACCGGTCGGGGACGTCGGAGCCCATCGCGCCGGCCCGCCACACGGTCGGGGTGAGCCGGGTGCCGGGGCGGCGGTGGAGGGTCAGGCGCAGCCGGTACGACGCCAGGCGCAGGCCGGAGGCCGTGTCGTCGACGGAGAACGTGTCCGTCCAGATACTGCTCCTGCCGTCGCTCTGGTCGTCCACCGAGGTGCGCCGGATGTCCTGGTCGCCGGCGGCCCAGCGGCCCATGACGTACCAGGGGGTGTCCGTGCCGTCGGAGTAGGTGCCCCTGAGCTCGATCTGGAGCCAGGTGCCCTCGGGGGTGTGCGCGTTCCAGGAGGCGATGACCTCGCTCGCCGGGACCTTGAGCCGGTGCACCGGCGAGGTCCAGGTCGCGTACTCCCAGGCGGCCGTGGTGCCGGTGTGCGGGTCGGTGTAGTCCGTGGTGCCGGAGGACCTCGCGATCACCAGTCCGGGGCGGGCACCGGCGACGGCACGGGTCCCGTCGGCGGTACCTCCGCGCCAGTCGGTGTACGAGGTCCAGGCCCGGTTGTCGACGGGGCGGGCGGCACTCCCGCCGCCGGGGGCGCCCTCTGCCGGGGTTCCGGTGGTCGGGGTGCCTGCGGACGCCGGGCCCGCGCTCCCCGCGACGGCGGCGACGACCGCCGCGGCCAGGAGGGTTCTGCGGGACGGCAGTTCGGCTCTGCTCATGGGTGGAGGACCCCCAGGTGTCGGAGTCGGGACGGGACCGGTGTGCGTCCGCCGGGTGGAACGGGTGTGCGCCAACTATGGACGCAGCCGGGCGGATCCTGCCAGCACCCCGGCCGGTGCCGCGCCGACCAACATCGGACTCGACCAATGACGGGACCTGCGGCGACCGCACCGGCCCGGTGCCCGCCGGGGACCTAGAGTGCTGCGGTAAGCCCTGCCCCCTCCCCCTGGAGCCGGCCATTCACGATCTCGCCTCCCGCATCCTCGGGCTCGCCCCCTCCTGCGGCCCGGTCCGGCTCGTCGGTGTCGACGGGCACGCCGGCTCGGGCAAGTCGACGTTCGCCGGGCGGCTGGCCGAGGCGCTGGACGGCGCCCCCGTGCTGCGGCTGGACGACATCGCCAGCCACGCGGAACCGTTCGGCTGGACCGGGCGCCTGCGGAGCCAGGTGATCGAACCGCTCGGCCGCGGCGAGACCGCGCGCTACTCCCCCTACGACTGGCACACCCGCCGCTTCGGACCGCCCCGCCCGCTGCCGCCGGCCCCCGTGGTCGTCGTGGAGGGCGTCGGCGCGGGCCGACGGGCGCTGCGCCCCCATCTGGCGCTGCTGCTGTGGATGGACCTTCCCCGGGAGGTGTCCTGGTCACGGGGGCGGGCCCGGGACGGCTCGGAGCAGCGGGAGTTCTGGGACGGGTGGGTACGCGCGGAGCGCGAGCATTTCGCCGGCGACCCCTCGCGCCCCTTCGCGGGGCTGCTGGTGCGGCAGCGCCCGACGGGATACGAACTGCTTCCCGGGCCCGCGGGGACTGCTGAATCACCCCCTTCGCTCACTCAGGGTGACGAGCCGCCCGCGATGTGGTGATCCGGTGAAGACGGGTCCCGGACAAGTTGCCGGAGTACCCCAACTCCGCTTGACCGGGGGCGCGTACAGGTCTTACGTTCTCAATGTGCGGCCCTTCGGAGCCGCCCGCGGACACGAAGCCCCCGGTTGTTCCCCCGTGATCGGGGGCTTCGTTCTGCCCTCTTCGCACCTTTCGGACGCCCAGCGGCATATGACGATCACCCAGGGTCACCGCACGCCGTCCGCACTCCCCCTCCCACCTCGCCGTTCGGCATGCCGGGCACCCTACGGACGTACCGCCCACGCGGGTACGATGCCCTCGGTGCGACCTACGGACATTGCTTCGCGCACCTTGCAACTCCGGTCCGCGGCACAGCGGTTCGTCCTACGGGAGCCGACGGACGAGGGCCGGCCGGTGACCGACGGGGGCACGGTTTGTGGGGGACGTGATGGACTTCGGCACGCAGGGCCCGCAGGCCCCGGCCGACCTCGCCTGGCTGCGGGGCGTGGACGCCTACACCATGGGCGCCTATCCGCAGGCGGAGGAGGAGTTCCGGGCCGCCGTACGGATCGACCCGGGGATGGCCGACGGCTGGCTCGGGCTGCACGCGCTGCGCGTCGACACGACGGCCGCGCTGCTGCGGATGTTCCGGCACCGGGAGCGCTTCGGCGAACAGCGCACCCGGCACGGCCGCACCCTCAACTCCTGGTACTGGCTGGGCTGGTGGGTGCAGCCGGTGCTGGAGAGCCCCCGCGATCTGCTGCTGGCGCACGCCTCCCACTGGCTGGACGGACGCCACGTCCCCGAACTGGACCGGGCGCTCGCCGGGCTGCCTCCGGTGGACACCGATCCGCAGGTCCGCTTCCTGCAAGCCTGCCGTGCCTATCTGGTCAAGGACTGGGAGCAGCTGGTCCGGCGCACGGACTCCCTGGTCGACGACCCGATGCTGGGCATCGAGGCCGGCCTGTTCGGCGGGATGGCCCGGGTGCGGCTGGAGATGTACGGGCAGGCCGAACCGCTGCTGTCGGCGGCGCTGATGCGGTGCCGCAGCGAACAGCCGCAGCGCAAGGAGCTGCGCTACTGGCTGGCCCGCGCCCACGAGGGCACGGGCCGCAGCGCCGCGGCGCTCCCCCTGTACCGGGCCGTGCACCGGGTCGATCCGGCGTTCATGGACACCTCCGCGCGGCTTGCCGCCATCGCCGAGGGCGACGGGTACGACGACGACTCCGGTCTCGCGGCGATCACGCTCACCGGGGCCGGGCAGGACATGGTGGACGGCCCCGACCTGCTCGACCCGCTCTTCGGCACCGAGGGCCGTGATCTCCGGCTCCCCGACCTCGATCCCCCGCCGGGTCCCCTGCCCCCGGTCGCCCCCTCGGGCGTACGGCAGCGGACGGGTGCCGGGACGTCGCCGCCGCCGACCGGGCCGACGGATCCCGCGTTACTGGAGGAGGCGCTCGCCGAACTGGAACGCATGGTGGGCCTGGAGCCGGTGAAGCGGCAGGTCAAGGCGTTGTCGGCGCAGCTGAACATGGCGCGGCTGCGGGCCGGGCAGGGGCTGCCGGTGCAGCCGCCGAAACGCCACTTCGTCTTCTCGGGGCCGTCGGGCACGGGGAAGACGACGGTGGCCCGCATCCTCGGCCGGGTCTTCTACGCCCTCGGGCTGCTCGGCGGTGACCATCTCGTGGAGGCGCAGCGGGCGGATCTGGTGGGCGAGTATCTCGGGCAGACCGCGGTGAAGGCCAATGAGCTGATCGACTCCGCGCTCGGCGGGGTGCTGTTCGTGGACGAGGCCTACTCGCTGTCCAACTCCGGGTACGGCAAGGGGGACGCGTACGGGGACGAGGCGCTGCAGGTGCTGCTGAAGCGGGCGGAGGACAACCGGGATCACCTGGTGGTGATACTCGCGGGGTATCCGGAGGGGATGGACCGGCTGCTGAGCGCGAACCCCGGGCTGTCGTCGCGGTTCACCACACGGGTGGACTTCCCCTCGTACCGGCCGCTGGAGCTGACCGCGATCGGGGAGGTGCTGGCGGGGGAGAACGGGGATGTGTGGGACGAGGAGGCGCTGGACGAGCTGCGGTCGATCGCCGGGCATGTGGTGGACCAGGGGTGGATCGACGAGCTGGGGAACGGGCGGTTCCTGCGGACGCTGTACGAGAAGAGCTGTGCGTATCGGGATCTGCGGTTGTCGGGGTATCCGGGGGTGCTGAGCCGGGATGATCTGGCTACGTTGCGGTTGCCGGATCTGATGCAGGCGTATGGGGAGGTGCTGTCGGGGCGGGGGCCGGCGGACCCGCCGGGGCTTTGAGCCCCGACGGGTGCGGCTGGGCGGGGGCGGGTGTGCGCTCGCCCCGCTGGAGGGGTGCCGCTGCGCCCACCCGTGCCGCCCCAGCGGCACGACTGCCCGCAGCGGCGGCGGTGCGGTTGCCCGTGGATGGGGCGGTGTGGCCGGCTGGGGTCAGGCCAGGGCGTTCTCCTGGTCGCCGCTCGGTCTTGGGTGGGTGAGGGTCACTTCCCGGTGGGCGGGGTCTCGGACTTCTCCCACCAGGAGTTCCAGGACGTCCTCCAGGGCCACCAGGCCCAGGACCCTGCCGGAGGGGCCGGCGACCTGGGCCAGGTGGGTGGCGGCGCGGCGCATCACCGTGAGGGCGTCGTCCAGGGGGAGTTCGGGCCGCAGGGTCGTCATCCGGCGCCAGAGGTGCTGCGGGACGGCGCGGTCGGAGTCCTCCAGGTCCAGTACGTCCTTGACGTGCAGGTAGCCCATGAAGGGCCCCCCGTCCACGGCCACCGGGAAGCGGGAGTACCCGGTACGGGCGGTCAGCTCGACGATCTGCCCCGGGGTGACCGCGGGCGTGACCGTCACCAGCGACTCCCGGCCCAGCAGGACGTCCGTCACCGGGCGCGAACCCAGCTCCAGCGCGTCCTCCAGCCGCTCGGCCTCCTCGGGGTCGAGGAGACCGGCCTGGCCGGAGTCCTCCACCAGCCGGTTGAGCTGCTCGCTGGTGAAGACGGCCTCGACCTCGTCCTTCGGCTCGACGCGGAACAGCCGCAGGATCGCCTGCGCGCAGGCGCCGAGCGCGATCGTGACCGGCTTGCACAGGCGGGCGAACCAGACCAGTCCGGGGCTCAGCCACAGCGAGGCCTTCTCGGGGGCCGCCATCGCCAGGTTCTTCGGGACCATCTCGCCGATGACGAGGTGGAAGAAGACGACCGCGGCGAGCGCGATGACGTAGCCGAGCGGGTGGATCATGCCGTGCGGCAGCTGCATCCACTCGAAGACCGGCTCCAGCAGCCGGGCGACCGTCGGTTCGGCGACCGCGCCCAGGGTCAGCGAGCAGACGGTGATGCCGAACTGGGCGGCCGCCATCATCTGCGGCAGATGCTCCAGGCCGTACAGCACCTGGCGGGCGCGGGTGGTGCCGAGCGGTTCGATCTGGCTGCGGCGGACCGAGATGAGCGCGAACTCGGCGCCGACGAAGAAACCGTTGGCGAGCACGAGCAGCGCGGCGAAGAGGAGTTGCAGCAGGCTCATCCGGCCACCTCCACGAGCGGCAGCGGGGCCGTCCTGACCAGGCGGACGCGTTCGGCGCGGTAGTGGCCGACGCTGCGCACCGACAGGCGCCAGCCCGGCAGTTCCGCGTGGTCGCCGACGGCCGGGATCCGGCCGAGCAGATCGGCGACGAGGCCGGCGACCGTCTCGTACGGGCCCTCGGGCGCTTCCAGGCCTATGCGGAGCAGGATGTCGACCCGGACGCCGCCGTCCACGTCCCAGGCGGGGTTGCCGTCCTCGGGCGGGGCGGGGGCGAGTTCGGGGACGTCCAGTCCGTCGTGCTCGTCGCGCACCTCGCCGACGATCTCCTCGACGATGTCCTCCAGGGTGACGACGCCGGCCGTGCCGCCGTACTCGTCGACGACGACCGCGATGGGCTGCTCGCTGCGCAGCCGGGTGAGCAGCGGCCGTACGGGGAGGGTCTCGGGGACGAGCAGCGCCGGGCGGGCGATACGGCCCACGGGGGTGCGCAGCCGGTCGCGTACGGACACCGCGAGGGCGTCCTTGAGGTGCACCATGCCGACGATCTCGTCGATCCGCTCCCGGTAGACGGGGAAGCGGGACAGTCCGGTCGCCCGGGTCAGATTGACCACGTCCTCGGCGGTCGCCGAGGAGTGCAGGGCGCTGACCTTCACGCGCGGGGTCATGACGTGCTGTGCGGTGAGTTCGCCGAGGGACAGGGTACGGACGAAGAGGTCCGCGGTGTCCTGTTCCAGGGCGCCGGCCCGGGCCGAGTGCCGGGCCAGGGAGACGAGTTCGCCGGGGGTACGGGCGGAGGCCAGTTCCTCGGTGGGCTCGATGCCCAGGGCCCGCACCAGCCGGTTCGCCACGGCGTTCAGCCCGGCGATGACCGGGCGGAACAGCCGGGCGAACGCGTGCTGCGGGCCGGCCACGAAGCGGGCGACCTGCAGCGGACGGGAGACGGCCCAGTTCTTGGGCACGAGTTCGCCGATCACCATCTGCACGGCGGAGGCGAGCAGCATGCCCACGACCACGGAGACACCGGAGACGGCGCCCCCGGGTACACCGATACCGGTGAAGGGGCCGCGCAGCAGTCCGGCGAGCGCCGGTTCGGCGAGCATGCCGACGACGAGGGAGGTGATGGTGATGCCGAGCTGGGTGCCGGAGAGCTGGAAGGACAGCTCCCTGAGCGAATCGACGACACGGCGGGCGCGCCGGTCGCCGGCCGCGGCGGCCCGTTCGGCGTCCGGTCGCTCGACGGTGACCAGGCCGAACTCGGCGGCCACGAAGAAGCCGTTGGCCAGGATCAGCAGGAAGGCGGCTGCGAGGAGCAGCAGGGGGGTGGTCATGATGCCGCCGCCTCCGCATGCGCGCGGACCGCTGGGAGCGGGTCGGCGCTATGTCGGCAGGGGGCGGCGCAGGTACTACAGGACGATCCGTCCATCGCCGGAGAGGGTCACTCCTCGGGTAGCTGGAGCCCCTGGGCTCCGGGCGGGGCGGCAGGGGCGGAGGCGCTGTCGGCGCGCCTCCGCACACCAGATTAATCAAGACAAGGGCGACTGCGGCAGGCGGAGGTCCCCCACGCTTCCCGGAACCGGTCCCGAAAGCGCCTCTGAGTCAGTTCCCGGGGGCCCCGGGTCCGGCGGTGGAGCGGCTCTCGGCGAGTGCCCGCAGGGCCCTCGCGTCGGCGATGGCCTGCTGTTTGGCGATGCCGGGCTGGATGCCGAGCGCGGGCAGGCTGGTGCCGTCGCTGAGGTCGAGGAAGACCCAGGGGTCACCGGGACGGAGGTTCACCCGGAGGATCTCCGCCCAGTCCAGGCGGCGCCGGCTCACGATGTTGACGACGGTGACGCCGCTCTCGTCGGCGACGACCTTCGGGCGTGCGAGCAGGAACAGCACGCCGGCCAGCAGCGCGGCGGTGAACACGAAGCTGATCCGCTCCCCCGGACTGAGCTGCTCCAGCAGCAGCGCGATCAGCGTGATGACCACGAAGAGCGCGGCGCCGGCGGTGTGCAGCACCGCGCGGGTGCGGCCGGGGCGGAAGGTGACGGGCAGCTGGGCCGGGGTGGCGTCCGACATGGTGGTGGTCCGGGTCCCGGTCAGAGGCGGCAGGCGTGGATGGCCGTGGTGAGGATGGCGCGGGCGCCGATGTCGTACAGATCGTCCATGATCCGCTGGGCCTCCTTGGAGGGGACCATGGCGCGGACGGCGACCCAGCCCTCGTTGTGCAGCGGGGACACGGTCGGGGACTCGAGGCCCGGGGTGAGGGCGACGGCCTTCTCGAGCTGTTCGACGCGGCAGTCGTAGTCCATCATCACGTACGTCCGGGCGACGAGGACGCCCTGGAGGCGGCGCAGGAACTGCCGCACCTTGGGCTCCTCGCCGTCCGCGCCGGTACGGCGGATGACGACGGCCTCGGACTTCATGATGGGCTCGCCGACGACCTCGAGTCCGGCGTTGCGCAGTGAGGTGCCGGTCTCGACGACGTCCGCGATGACCTGGGCGACACCGAGCTGGATGGCGGTCTCGACGGCGCCGTCGAGGTGGACGACGGAGGCGTCGACACCGCCGTCGGCGAGGTGTGCGGCGACGATGCCCTCGTAGGAGGTGGCGATCGTCTTGCCCGTCAGGTCCGCCAGGCTGTCGATGGTGCCGGGCTTGGTGGCGTAGTGGAAGGTGGAGCGGGCGAAGCCGAGGGGGAGGATCTCCTCGGCGTCGGCGCCGGAGTCGATCAGCAGATCGCGGCCGGTGATGCCGATGTCGAGCTGCCCGGAGGCGACGTAGATGGCGATGTCGCGGGGGCGGAGGTAGAAGAACTCGACCTCGTTGGTCGGGTCGACGGTGCGCAGTTCCTTGGATTCGCGGCGCTGCCGGTAGCCGGCCTCATGCAGCATCTCCCCCGCGGGGCCTGACAGGGAACCCTTGTTGGGGACGGCGATGCGCAGCATGAGGTCGGCTTCCTTCGTGTGGTGGGTGGTGTGGCGGGGGTGCGGATCTACAGGTGGGCGTAGACGTCGTCGAGGGAGATGCCGCGGGCGACCATCATCACCTGGACGTGGTACAGCAGCTGCGAGATCTCCTCGGCGGCCGCCTCCTTGCCCTCGTACTCGGCGGCCATCCAGACCTCGGCGGCCTCCTCGACGACCTTCTTGCCGATGGTATGGACGCCCTTGCCCACCAGTTCGGCGGTGCGGGAGGTGGCGGGATCGCCGTGGGCGGCCTTGTGCTGGAGCTCGGTGAAGAGCTCCTCGAACGTCTTCTTGGACATGGTGGTCCTCACCCTACGCGCTGACGGGGTCTGCTCACCGCCAGGGTTCGGATACTGAACGCAGGCAGGCCGCGGTCGCCACCGCCGCGGTGACGGCCTCGTGTCCCTTGTCCTCGCTGGAGCCGGGCAGTCCGGCGCGGTCGAGGGCCTGCTCCTCGTCGTCACAGGTGAGCAGGCCGAATCCGACGGGGACGCCGGTGTCGACCGAGACCTGGGTGAGGCCCTGGGTGACGCCCTGGCACACGTAGTCGAAGTGGGGTGTACCGCCCCGGATGACGACGCCGAGGGCGACGACCGCGTCGTAGCCCCGGCCGGCCAGGACCTTGGCGACGACGGGGAGTTCCCAGCTGCCGGGGACCCGGAGCAGGGTCGGTTCGTCGATGCCGAGGTCGTGCAGGGCGCGCAGGGCGCCGTCGACCAGTCCGTCCATCACCTTCTCGTGCCACTGTGCGGCGATGACGGCGACCCGCAGGTCGCCCACGTCGCGTACGGACAGTTCCGGTGCACCCTTGCCGCTCACGTCTCTCCTCGGTGGTTCTCGTTACTGGTTGCCGCAGGCGGGCACGGTAGGCGTGTCCAGCCAGGGCAGGTCGTGGCCCATCCGGTCCCGCTTGGTGCGCAGGTAGCGGAGGTTGTGCTCGCCCGCGGTGACGGGCATCGGCTCACGGCCGGTGACCTCGATGCCGTGGCGGACGAGCGCGTCCGACTTGTCAGGGTTGTTGGTCATCAGGCGGACGCTGCGGACGCCGAGGTCGGCGAGGATCTGCGCGCCGGCGCCGTAGTCGCGGGCGTCGGCGGGCAGGCCGAGTTCGAGGTTGGCGTCGAGGGTGTCCCGGCCGCGTTCCTGGAGTTCGTAGGCGCGCAGTTTGGACATCAGGCCGATGCCGCGCCCTTCGTGGCCGCGCAGGTAGACGACGATGCCCCGGTCCTCGGCCTGGACGCGGTCCAGGGAGGCATCGAGCTGGGGGCCGCAGTCGCAGCGCTGGGAGCCGAAGATGTCGCCGGTGAGGCATTCGGAGTGGACGCGGACGAGGACGTCCTCGCCGTCCTCGATGTCTCCGTGGACGAGGGCGACGTGCTCGACGCCGTCGACTGTGGAGCGGTAGCCGTATGCGGTGAAGACGCCGTGGGAGGTGGGCAGCCGGACCTCGGCCTCGCGGCGGACGGTGGGTTCGGCGGAGCGGCGGTAGGCGATCAGGTCCGCGATGGAGATGATCGTCAGGCCGTGCTTACGGGCGAACGGGATCAGTTCGGGCAGCCGCAGCATGGTGCCGTCCTCGCCGGCGATCTCGACGATGGCGCCGGCCGGGCGCAGTCCGGCGAGGCGGGCGAGGTCGACTGCGGCCTCGGTGTGGCCGTCGCGCACGAGGACGCCGCCGGGGCGGGCGCGCAGCGGGAAGACGTGGCCGGGGCGGACGAGGTCGGCCGGTTCGGCGGTGCCGCCGGCGAGCAGCCGGAGCGTGGTGGCGCGGTCGGCGGCGGAGATGCCGGTGGTCACGCCGTGGGCGGCGGAGGCGTCGACGGAGACGGTGAACGCGGTCTTCATGGACTCGGTGTTGTCGTCGACCATCTGCGGCAGGCGCAGCCGGTCCAGCTCACCGCCCTCCATGGGGGCGCAGATCAGACCGCGGCACTCGCTCATCATGAAGGCGACGATCTCGGGGGTGGCCTTCTCGGCGGCGACGACGAGGTCGCCCTCGTTCTCGCGGCCCTCGTCGTCGACGACCACGACGGGGCGGCCGGCCGCGATGTCGGCGATGGCCTGCTCGATGGGGTCGAGGGTGAGGTCCTCGGCGCCTTCGGTGCTGTAGAGGATCGGTGCCGCGGTCATGCGGGGGCTCCCTTCAGGGCGGGCCGCGCGTCCTCGCGGGAGCGCAGCCACCAGTCGCGCATGCCCCACAGGACGAGCGCGCCGTAGATGACGTAGACGAAGCCGGAGAAGGCGAAGCCGTTGGCGAAGTTCAGGGGGACGCCAACGAGGTCGACGAGCAGCCAGGCGAACCAGAACTCGACCATGCCGCGGGCCTGCGCGTACATGGCGACGACGGTGCCGACGAAGATGTAGGCGTCCGGCCAGGGGTCCCAGGACAGGGACGGGTAGAGGCTGAACAGCCCGCCGACGGCGAGGGTGCCGACGGCTGCGGCGCCCACGAGGAGCAGGCGTTCGCGGTTGGTCGCGAACCGTACGGCGACGGAGCCGTCCTGGGCCTGCCTCCGCCCGCGGTTCCACTGCCAGAAGCCCCAGGCGGCGACCAGCATGACGACGACCTGCTTGCCGGCGCTGCCCGAGAGATGGGCGGTGGAGAAGGCGGCGAACAGGATGAGCCCGGAGACGAACTGGGCGGGCCAGGTCCAGATGGACCGGCGCCAGCCGAGGGCGAGGGCGATCAGCCCGATCACGTTGCCGATCATGTCCGACCACTTGATGTGCTGGTCGAAGAGGGTGAACGCCTCGGAGTTGAGCCAGTTCACCGGGCCGTCCCCTCACCGATGGCGCGGTCGCCGAGCATCCGCTCGACGTACTTGGCGATGACGTCCACCTCGAGGTTGACCGGGTCGCCGGGCTGCTTGATGCCGAGCGTGGTCAGGGCGAGGGTGGTCGGGATCAGGCTGACGGTGAAGAAGTCGGCTCCGGCGTCGACGACGGTGAGGCTGATGCCGTCGACGGTGATGGAGCCCTTCTCCACCACGTAGCGGGAGAGGTCGGCGGGGAGGGAGATCCTCACGATCTCCCAGTGCTCCGACGGCTCGCGTCCGAGGATCTCGCCGGTGCCGTCGACATGCCCCTGCACGATGTGGCCGCCGAGGCGGGAGCCGACGGCCGTGGGGCGTTCGAGGTTGACGCGGGAGCCGATGGCGAGGGCGCCGAGGCTGGAGCGCTTCAGGGTCTCGGCCATGACGTCGGCGGTGAACTCGTCGCCTTCGTGTTCGACGACCGTGAGGCAGACGCCGTTGACGGCGATCGAGTCGCCGTGCTTCGCACCTTCGGTGACGACGGGGCCGCGCAGCCGGAAGCGACAGGCGTCGTCGAGGTTCTCGACGGCGGTGATCTCGCCCAGCTCTTCGACGATTCCGGTGAACACTTCCCGGGTCCTCCTGCCTCTTCGGGCACGGACTCCGGGGCTGTCGATGACGACAGAAACCGCGGGTGAGGACACCGGGAGCGACGCCGGACAGGGCCCGCCTCGACGGCGAACCGGTACGGCGGCGCGCATGGATGCCCGCCCGCCGCGCACTGCCTCCCATCCGGACTTTAACCGTCGGTCCAGGAATTTCACCTGGTCAACCGGTCGCTGGAGGCGACCGGGTCGCGGACTGTAACCGCCGGTTCGGACTTTCACCGACCCCGGAGTGCGCTGCTACTGGTACAGGGCCAGTCTGCCACGGCCGGCCGCCCTCCATACGGGCGATGGGTGTGGAGTGGCTCACAAGGGGTGACACGAAGGCTGCCGTGCGTGGTGCGGGGCAACTCCCCCGTGGCGCCCCGCCCTTGTTGGTCCATACCTATTGACCACTGTGGTCTAGTCCATTTAAAGTCGGCGCCGACTCCCTGGTGAGCACCCCGGACCGGCCCGGCGGCGGTGAAGACGGCCCTTGCCCGCCGCCGGGTCCCACCACGCCCGGATGCGCCCGGTGCCGGACCCGGCGAAGCTGGATCCCGTACGGGGCGGGTCGGCCGATCCGCCCCGCCGGTGTCCGAAGGGACGGCACGACATGACCACGATCCTGGTGACCGGCGGCACCGGCACGCTCGGCCGGCATGTCGCCGAACGGCTGCGGACGGACGGGCACGAGGTGCGGGTGCTCAGCAGGCACAGCCGTCCGTACGCCGTCGACCTGCGGGAAGGCGGAGGCGAGCTCGGCGCCGCCGTCACGGGCGCGGACACGGTCGTGCACTGCGCGACGTCCGCGCGCGGTGGCGACGAGACGGCCGCGCGGAATCTGATCGCGGCGGCGCGGCGGGCCGGAGTGGGGCACCTGGTGTACATCTCGATCGTGGGTGTCGACCGGGTGCCGTACGGCTACTACAAGACCAAGCTCGCCGTGGAGCGGCTGGTGGAGGAGTCGGGGCTGGGCTGGACGGTGCTGCGTGCGACCCAGTTCCACGATCTGGTGTTCAGGGTTCTGCGGGGGATGGCGAAGCTGCCGGTCGTGCTGTTGCCGGCCCGGGTGAAGGATCAGCCGGTCGATGTACGTGAGGTGGCGGAACGTCTGGCCGAGCTGGCGCAGGGGGCGCCGGCGGGGCGGGTCGACGATATGGGCGGTCCCGAGATCCGCACGTTCGACTCCCTGGCTCGCGCGTATCTGAAGGCGGCGGGGCGGCACCGGCCGGTGGTGAAGGTCCCGCTGCGCGGGGCGGCCTACGACGCGTTCCGTGAGGGCCGGCACTTGGCCCCGCACCATGCGGTGGGGAGGGCGACGTTCGACGAATACGTGACGTCACACGTCGCCCGGCCCGCACCCCGCTGAACCCCCGGGATTCTCGCCCCCGCCGCCCCTTCCCGTCCCGAACCGGGGCGCCGCCCCCGGTGTCGGGCGACTCCGCCTCGCCGTACTACGGCGTACCGAACAGCTCATCCTGCGCACGGTCGCGCGCCGTGAGCAGCGCCCCCCGCAACACCGCCCCACCCCCCAGACCGCTGGCCCGCACATCCGCCGGCAGAGGCGACATCGCGGCCAACCGCTCCCGCACCCGCCCGGCCAGCGCCTCCCCCCCGGCCTGCCCCACCTCACCCCCCAGCACCACATGCCCGGGATCCAGCAACGCGACCAGCGAGGCGACCCCCACGGTGACGCGATCGGCCAGCGCGTCGAGAAATCGCGCCCCCACCGCACCCGGCACATCCGCCGCGGCAGCCGCGCGAACCGCCCCCGCCGCAGCCGCCGGATCCCCCGGCTCCGTCACCACCCCGTACGACTCCGCCAGTCGAGCCACCGCCCCCGCCCCCACCAGCGAGTGGAACCCACCCTCGCAGTCGGTGGCCGACGGCAGCCCGCTCGTACCGGGCACCGGCAGAAACCCGATCTCCCCCGTACCCCCGGACGCCCCCCTGCGCAGAACGCCGTCGAGGATCACCGCGGCCCCGGTGCCGTGTCCCAGCCACAGCAGGACGAAGGTGTCCCGCTCCCGCGCCGCCCCGTCCCGCTGCTCGGCCAGCGCCGCCAGGTTGGTCTCGTTCTCCACACGGACCCGGGCCTCGGGAAGCCGCTCCTGAAGGGCGGCGACCAGCCTCCGGTGCCACTCCGGCAGCCCCGTCGAATCCCGCAGTTCACCGCTCGCGGGATCGATCAGCCCGGGCGCCCCGATCCCGACGGTGTGCAGCCGGTCCGCGCCCGCCTCCTTCAGGGTCCGCTCGACCAGGGTGACCGCCTGTTCGACCGCCGGTCCGGTGCCCGCGTCGCCGGTGATGGGCAGGGCCGCCTCGGCCAGTACCTCGCCGACGAGGTCCGACACCAGCACGGCGACGCCCTCGGTGCGGACGTCCAGCGCGGCCAGGTGGGCCCGGTCGGCGACGATGCCGTACAGCTTGGCGTTGGGCCCCCGCCGCTGCTCCCCCGCCTCGCCGACCATCCCGATGAGGCCGGCCGCGGTGAGCCGCTCGACGAGGTCGGCGACGGTCGGCCGGGACAGCCCGGTGAGCTGCTTCAACTGCCCTGCGGTCAGCGGGCCTTCCTGCTGGAGCAGACGCAGGGCGAGCCGGTCGTTGAGGGCTCTGGCGGTGCTCGGTGATGCGGCCATGCCGGGATCCTTCCAGATCGGCGGGACCGGTCGGCGCCTGCTCGGCCGCCGGTGACCCCTTATCTTTCAGGCAGGGTTCCTGATAGTTTACGGCGGCGCGTGCGGAGAGCGACGACCGGGAGGGGCGGGACGATGAGCGCAGTGGTCCACCAGCAGCACGATGTGAGACGGGCGCGGTACGCGGTCGCCGCCGTGTTCGCCGTGCACGGCGCGGTCACCGGCTCGTTCGCCACCCGCGTCCCCTGGATCCAGGAGCACGCCGGGGTCAGCGCCGGGCAGTTGGGGCTCGCGCTCGCCTTCCCCGCGCTCGGCGCGTCCCTCGCGATGCCGCTCGCGGGCAGTATCAGCCACCGCTTCGGCGCCCGCGCGGCGCTGCGCGGACTGATCGCGCTGTGGACGCTGGCGCTGATCCTGCCGTCGGTCGCCCCGAACCTGCTGACCCTGTGTCTGGCCCTGTTCGTCTACGGCGCCACGGCCGGCATGTCCGACGTGGCGATGAACGCGCTGGGCGTGGAGGTGGAGAACCGGCTCGACAAGTCGATCATGTCCGGGCTGCACGGCATGTGGAGCGCCGGCGCGCTGATCGGTTCGGCGGCCGGCACGCTCGCCGCCCACATCGGCGTGGACGCCCGGCTGCACCACGCGCTCGCGGCCGCGGTCCTGACGGTGGCCGGTGTGACCGCCTGCACCTGGGTGCTGGACCTGCAGTCCGCCGAGGACGAGGAGCCGCCGCCCCGTTTCGCGCTGCCGCCCCGCTCCGCGCTGCTGATCGGCGCGATCGGCTTCTGCGCGGTGTTCGCGGAGGGCGCGAGCCTGGACTGGTCGGCGGTCTATCTGCGGGACCAGCTGGAGACCTCGGCCGGTCTCGCGGCGGCCTGCACGACCGGTTTCACGCTCACCATGGCGATCGCCCGGATCGCCGGGGACCATGTGGTGGACCGCTACGGCGCCGTGCGCACGGTCCGCGTGAGCGGTGCCGTCGCGGTCCTCGGCGGACTGCTGATCGTGTTCGCCGAGCATCCCGCGCCGGCGATGGGCGGGTTCGCGCTGATGGGACTCGGCATCGCGGTGGTGGTGCCGCTGTGCTTCGCCGCCGCCGGCCGCAGCGGCGCCAACCCGAGCATGGCCATCGCGGGTGTCGCGACCATCACCTACACCTCGGGGCTGATCGCCCCGAGCGCGATCGGCCTGCTGGCCCAGGCGACCAGCCTGATGGCGTCGTTCGTCCTGGTCACGGTGCTGTCGTGCGGCATCGCCGGCTTCGCGAGCGTGCTGCGCGCGGGAGACCGTACGAAGATCACCCGGCCGGACGCAGCAGTTCCCGACCCGCGTCCCTGAACGCCTCGCTCCAGGGCGTCGGGCGCAGGGTCGCGGCGTCCAGCCGCACCAGCACCCGGCTGCCCCGCGCGTAGGTCACCGTCCCGTCCTCGGAGCAGAACCGGAAGCCGTATGTCAGCCCGGTCCTGCCGAGTCGCTCCAGCCACAGGTGCACCGCGTACGTGCCGGCACGGGTGACCGGGACCTCGTAGCCGATGCGCAGTTCACGGACGGCGTTGCAGGCGTCGCCGGCCGCGGCCCAGTCTCCCTCGAAGCGGATGCCCTTCTCCTGCCACAGCTCCGTCCACGCCCGCTCGACGAGCAGCGGATAGCGGGCGTTGTGCAGCAGTCCCAGCGCGTCGAGGTCGTCGAAGTGGACGGTCACGGGGATCAGCCGGCCGTGGTGCAGGGCGGGGGCGAGCGGGGCTTCGGCGGTCACGGGTGGGGCTCCTGGGGCGTACGGGATGAGTGCCGCTTACATCGAACAGCGGCGCGCCCTCATCCTAAGCAGACGCTCAGCAGGCCCGTCCGGGCCCGCCCACCTGTACGAAGCACCGCCGCCCAGCCCTCACAATGGTCCGGACACGCTGCACATACGACGAAAGCGACAGCCCATGGATCTCGGCGTCCGGTGGAAACTGCACGGCGACGGACGCGTTCCGGCCCCCGGCGCGGTGGTCCGCCCCGACGAACGGCTCTCCTGGCCCCGCACCGCGGGTCTGGGCGCCCAGCATGTCGTGGCCATGTTCGGGGCGTCCTTCGTGGCTCCGGTCCTCATGGGTCTGGACCCCAACCTGGCGATCATGATGTCGGGTGTCGCGACCGTCGTCTTCCTGCTGGCCACGCGCGGCCGGGTGCCCAGTTATCTCGGCTGCTCGCTGTCCTTCGTGGGTGTCGCCGCGGTCATCCGGGCCGACGGCGGCTCCAGCGCCACCGTCACCGGCGCGGTGTTCGTGGTCGGCGGGGCGCTGTTCCTGGTGGGTCTCGCGGTACGGCGGTTCGGCGCGCGGATCATCCACGCCGCGATGCCGCCGATCGTGACGGGCGCGGTGGTGATGCTGATCGGCTTCAACCTGGCGCCGGTGACGGCCTCCACGTACTGGCCGCAGGACCAGTGGACAGCCCTGTTCGTGATGCTGTTCACCGGCCTGGCCGTGGTCTGTCTGCGCGGCTTCTGGTCCCGGATCGCGATCTTCCTCGGGCTGATCTTCGGTTACGCCCTGTCCTGGGCGCTGGACCGGATCTTCGGGCGGATCCACTCGGCGGACGCCGGCGGCGAGATCACCGACCACTGGCGGCTGGACCTGTCCGGAGTGGGCCAGGCGGACTGGATCGGTCTGCCGGCGCTGCACGGACCGTCCTTCGAGTGGTCGGCGATCCTGGTCGCCCTGCCGGTGGTCATCGCGCTGATCGCCGAGAACGCCGGGCATGTCAAGGCGGTCGGCGAGATGACCGGTGACAACCTCGACGACAAGCTCGGTACGGCCATCTCCGCCGACGGTGTCGGCTCGATGCTGTCCACCGCGGTCGGCGGCCCGCCCAACACCACCTACTCCGAGAACATCGGCGTGATGGCCGCGACCCGGGTCTACTCCACGGCCGCGTACTGGGCCGCCGCCGGCTTCGCCCTGCTGTTCGGTCTCTGCCCCAAGTTCGGCGCGGTCGTGGCCGCCATCCCCGGCGGGGTGCTCGGCGGGATCACGGTCATCCTGTACGGCATGATCGGCCTGCTCGGCGCCCAGATCTGGATCAACGCCAAGGTGGATCTGCGCAATCCGCTGAATCTCGTACCGGCCGCGGCGGGCATCATCATCGGCGTCGGCAATGTCTCGATCGAGTTCACCGACACCTTCTCGCTGAGCGGCATCGCGCTCGGCACGCTGGTCGTCATCACCGGCTATCACGTGCTGCGCGCCTTCGCGCCCGCCCACCTCAGGACTCAGGAGCCGCTGCTCGACGAGGGCACGTCCTCCTACGACACGGAGGGCGGCGGGGACGGTCAGCGCGCCAAGTCGTAGGCGTACGACGGGGTGAAGGTGCCCGGCTCCCCCTTGCAGCCGTCGGACTCCCCCGGGAGTTTCACCCACAGGTAGGCGTCGATGCCGGCCTCGCCGGTGCTGAGCGTCGGGGCGTGGCCAATCCTGCGGCCGGCGGGGTCGCACCATTCGCCGTCGGCCGGGGCACCGTTGCCGTTGCGGCTGGTGTCGATCACGGCGCCGAGGCCGGGCGGTCCGCCGAGGGCGTCGAGCACCGCACGGTCGTAGGCGATCTCGGCGGCGGTGGCCTGGAAGTTGGAGACGTTGCTGAACACACCGTCGGAGGATGCGGCCGAGGCGGCACCGGCCTGCCGCAGCAGGGCGGCCTGCTCGGCGGGCGTGCGCCAGCCGGAGTGCCCCGCGTCGAAGTAGACCCGGGCCCTCGGGCCGGCGTCCTTGAGCACCCGGCCGGCACGGGCCAGCGAGGCGAAGCGGTCGGCGCGCTCACCGGCGGACAGGCACCCTGACTGGGCGATCGCGTCGGGCTCCAGGATCACGATGACCTCGGCTCCGCCCAGTCCCGCGGCGAACCGGTCGATCCAGTCGTCGTAGGCGGCCGGATCCGGCGCCCCGCCCTCGGAGTACCCGCCGCAGTCCCGGTCGGGCACGGCGTACGGCACGACCACGGGCACCCGGCCCCGGTCCGCGCCTCCCGACACCACGGCACGCACCCGGGACGTGATCGTGTCCGGGGAGTAGTCGGCGAACCACACGGCCGCCGGCCGCCCGGCGATCCGGGACTCGATGACCGCGCGGCGCGGATCGTCGGGATGGTCCCGCACCCAGTCCAGGACCTGCGAATCAGGGTGGCGGTACAGCCCGGCGGACGCGGGGACGGTCTGCCGCTCCTTCGTCGCCGTCCTGGACGGCGACGCCTCCGGACTCGCCTCGGCCTTCGGACTCACCGTGACAGAGGGGGATCCGGACGGCGACGACGACGGCTCGACCGGCGGTGATGCCGGCCGGGGCGAGGAGGTCACCACGGGCCGCGCCTCGTCGGGTCCCCCTCCCTCACCGGCCGCCGACAGCATCCCCGTGACGGTGCCGACGGCGACCACCACGGAGGCGGCCGCGACCATCGCGCCGCGCCGGACGGCCCGCCCCTCGGCCTTACGCGCGGACACCCGCCGGGCACGCGAGCCTGACACCGTACTGCTCCCCCTCCCCCACGACAGGCACGTTCCCCCGTTCCGGGGATGCGCCGGGCCCGCCGCCACCGGGGTCAGCCTAAAGGTGCGACTCTGCGCTCATGGCGCAATGCGAACAAGTCGTCACGCTCGTGGACGGGGTCATCTCCCGTATGCGCGCCCTGGACGCGGCCCTGCCCGCGCGGGACGGGGTCGCCGTCTTCAACCGTGTCTACCTCGCCGTCACGGAGGCCGTGGACCGGCACCTCGACGCGGGCGGGTTCCCGGACGCGCGGGCGGCGATCACGCTGGACGTGCGCTTCGCGGAGCGCTATCTGGCCGCCGTGGACACGGTACGAGAGGGGCGGCTGCCACCGGCCTGCTGGCGCCCGCTGTTCCAGTTCCGCCACCGCCCAGAAGTACGTCCGGTGCAGTTCGCCCTCGCGGGCATCAACGCCCACATCGGCCACGATCTCGCCCTCGCCGTCGTGGACACCTGCCGTACGCTCGCCTGCGAACCCGTCGACCTGGAGGACGAGTTCGACGGCGTGGGCGAACTGCTCCTCTCGCTGGAGGAGCGCATCCGCGAGGAGTTGACGCCGGGCCCCGAACTGCTGCGGATCACCGACCCGTTGATCCATCTGCTGGGCGCGTGGAGCCTGGAACGTGCCCGGGACGCGGCCTGGACGGCGGCCCGCGCGCTGTGGGCGCTGCGCGGACTGCCGGACATCGCCGGGGAGTTCACCGAACGCCTGGACACGGCGGTGGGGTTCGCCGGCCGGATGCTGCTCACCCCGCTGCCGGACTGACCCGGCGGGATCAGTCCTCGGGGAGTTCGACCGGAGCGATCTCGTCGTAGAGGTCGCCGGGGCCCGGGTTGGTCGGGTCGCTCTCGCCGCCGAAGTGGTGCATGACGCCCCACACCGCGTTCAGCGCGGTCTGGACGGCGCCCTCGGCCCAGCCCGCCGTCCAGGAGATGTCGTCGCCGGCGAGGAAGATGCCGCGCTTGTCCTCGGGCAGCGCCTCCTGCATGAAGTGCGTGAACAGCCGTCGCTGGTAGCGGTAGTGGCCGGGCAGGTTGGCCTTGAACGCACCCATGAAGTAGGGCTCGTTCTCCCAGGAGACCGTCACCGGGTTGCCGATGACGTGCTTGCGGATGTCGACCTTGGGATAGATCTCGCCGAGCGACTTCAGCATGACCTCCATCCGCTCGTTCGCGGACAGCGGCAGCCACTTCAGGCTGTCGTCGCACCAGGTGTACGAGAGGCAGATGACGGCGGGCCTGTCCGGGCCGTCGTCCAGCAGATACGTCCCGCGGGTCATGCGGTCGGTGAGCGTCATCGACATGACGTCCCGCCCGGTCTCCTCGTCCTTGTCCAGCCAGAAGGGCCGGTCGACGGGCACGAAGAGCTTGGAGCTCTCCATGTAGTGGGTGCGCTCGATGGCGGTCCAGTGGTCGATCGGGAACAGCGAGTCGTCGCAGGCGATCTTGGACAGCAGCATCCAGGACTGGGCGGTGAAGACCGCGGCGGCGTACGTACGGATGTCGCCGCCGGCGTCCGTCACGGTGATCCGGTTGCCGGCGGTGCGGTTGAGCCGCGTCACCGCGGGACGGGGCTCACCGCCCTCATGCAGACCGGCCAGCGAGGTGCCGTAGGGCCAGTGGACGATCTTCTCCGGCTCACGCTCCCAGAGCCGCAGCGGCAGTTGCTGCGAACCTCCGACGATGCCGCGGTGGTGGTCGTCGGCCTCGGTGTAGACGACGCGGAGGATCTCCAGGATCGAGTTGGGGAAGTCGGTGTCCCACCCGCCGGTGCCGAAGCCGACCTGCCCGAAGATCTCGCGGTGCCGGAAGGACTTGAACGCCTCGGAGTCGCAGAGGAAGCCGTAGAAGGTCTGGTTGTCGAGCTTCTCGACCAGCTTCGCCCAGATCTCGCGGATCCGCGGCACGTCCCGCTCACGCAGGGCGCGGTTCATGTCGGAGAAGTCGGCGCCCTCCTCGAGGCACTTCGCCCAGGCGCCGGCGACGTCCCGGTAGACCTGGGGCAGGTCGTCGAGGGTCTCGGCGTAGTGCGACTCGCCCTTGAGGTCGACGACGGTCGAGGGCGTCACCTCGGACAGCGGGTTGGGAAAGGCCCGTGTCTCCAGTCCCACCAGGTCGATGTAGTGCTGGAGCGCGGTGGACGACGGCGGAAACCGCATGGCGCCCATCTCGGCCGTCAGGGACGGATCACACCCCTCGAACCCCACGGTCCGCAGCCGCCCGCCGATCCGGTCGGCCTCGTACACGACCGGCTTGAGCCCCATCTTCATCAGCTCGTACGCGGCGATGACGCCGGACAGTCCACCGCCGATCACGGCGACCTCGGCGCCGTGCTCGGTCGCCGGGACCTGCCCGAGCCCGGCGGGGTGGGCGAGGAAGTCGTCGTACGCGTACGGGAAGTCCGGGCCGAACATGGTGATCGGCGGCTGCTGCGCGTCGGCGTGCTCGATCGCGTTGGGCACGGTGGACGTCATGGGGTACGGACTCCTTGCGGGGGGGGTGGAACGGGGGTTCAGACGAGGGATCCGTACAGACCGGGGCGGCGGTCGGCCAGATACGGGTTCGCCGCGCGGGAGGCGGTGAGGAAGACGGGGTCGGTGTCGGCGAGGAGGAGTTCCTCGTGGGCGCCGCCGCGCGTACGGGCGACTCCGTCGGGTCCGGCGAGCGTGGACCGCCCGACGAAGTCGAACTCGCCCTCCGGGCCGACGCGGTTGACGTACGCCACGTACATCTGGTTCTCGAAGGCCCGCACGGGCACCATGTGTTCGGCGACGAACTGGAACGGGTGAAGGAGCGCGGTCGGCACGAGCAGGAGGTCGGTACCGGCGAGGGCGTGGGCGCGCACGTTCTCCGGGAACTCGACGTCGTAGCAGATCAGGAGGCCGACGGTGAGACCGTCGAGCTCGGCCTGTACGACGGTCCGCTCGCCCGGGGTGAAGTGGTCGCGTTCGTAGCAGCCGTAGAGGTGGGTCTTGCGGTAGTTCGCGAGACGGGTGCCGTCGGCGGAGATCAGCTGCGCGGAGTTGAAGACGCGCTCGCCGTCGCGCTCGGGGTAGGCGTAGGCGATCGCGAGGCCGTGACGGGCGGCGCTCTCCGCGATCGCGTCGGCGGCGTCGCCGTCGGCGGGCTCGGCGAGCCGGGGGATGCCGTCGCCGATCGCGTACCCCGTGAGGAACAGCTCGGAGGTGACGAGGAGCCCGGCGCCGGCGGCTGCGGCGCGGCGGGCCGCGTCGTCGAGAACCTTGAGGTTCTCGACGACGGATCCGGGGCGGCCGGAGCTTTGGAGCAGGGCGGTGCGCATGCGTGTTCCTCACGGGTACGCGGGGGTTTGGGGGGCCAGGTAGACGGTACGGGCGGGTCGGCCAGGGGGACAAGGCGGAGGTGTTGCGCGTCTGTGGGGGGTTTGTTGCGTGGGTTGGGGGGGTGGGCGGCGATTCGTTGCACGGACCTCATGAACGGGGTCGTCCGGGCCCTCACCCCAGCGCGCCGGGGTGAGGGCCCGGAGCTGACCGTGTGCCGTCGCGTTGGTGCGGGCCGGGGGGTTCGCGCAGCCCGGCGCCGACGGAGTACCGTCGCGCCCACCCGTGCCGCCCCAGCGGCACGACTGCCCGCGAAGTGCGGCGAAGCACGGCCGCCCCTCCCCGCGGCCGGCCGGGCATGCGACATGACTGCGCGCGGCTGGCCGGGCATGCGGCGCGACTGCGCGCGGCTAGGGGTGCCGGTCGTGTAGGCGGGAAGGGGCAGGGTGCAGGCGCGTACGGCGGAAGGGGACGAGGCGGGGGTGGCCGCCCGCAGTGGCTGGCGCGTCAACGCCCCGCACCCCTGTCCAGCAAGCCCAGTCGCGCCAGTCCGAGGACGGACACCCCCGACCCGGCACCGACCCACCCACCACCCATGGGCGCTACCCCAGCCCCCACCGAACCGGAAGCGGCGCCGCAGGCACCCCACCCCACCGGACCGAAAGCCCGCACCGCGGACATCAGCCCCGAGCCCCCACCCGCCCGGCGGTCGCCGTGAGCAGCAGCAGTGCCGTCGCCAGGTAGGGCAGCGCCAGGACCGTGAACGCCGTGCTGTGGGCATGGCCCGAGGCGATCAGCGCGTAGGCGCCGAACGTCGCGACTGTCGTCAGTTCCGTGGCCAGGCTCGCCACCGACGTCAGCGTGGCCCGCCCGCCGTCCCCGATGCGCCGCTGAAGCCGCGCATCGGCCAGCACCGTCGCCGCCTGGAACCCACCGAACGCCACCGCGACCAGGATCAGCCCCACCGGCGTACCCGCAGCCGCGCCCGCACCCAGCGCAAGCCCCGCCCCGCCCAGCACGGCAGCCAGCCCCACGACCCCCAGCCGCTCCCCCTCCCCCGCCAGCAGACTCCCCGCAGTCGCCCCGGCCCAGATCAGCAACAGCAGATAGGGAACCGTCCCGTCCGCGACCCCGGTCCCCCGCACCAGCAGCGGCGTGTACTCATCCAGCGCGCCCCACACCGCGCTCACGGCCGGCACCAGCAGCAACGCGCCCCGCACCGACCGATCCGCACGGACCTCCGCGAGCCCGCCCCGCAGAACGGCGATCCAGCTCTCACGCCGCTCGGCCCCACAGGCACGATGCTCGGGAAACCGCAGCGCCACGACCGCCGTCAGCACACACACCAGCACACTCGCCGCACCGACGGCCGTATGACCACCCCAGGCGAGCACAGGCCCCGCAAGCCCCATCGCCGCCATCACGGCGACCATCCCGGCCGCCCGGGCCCGCCCCATCACCCGGGCGTAGCGCCCGGCCGCACCGAGCCGCGACAGCTCGTCGTAGACAAGGGCCTCCAGCGCCCCGGACCCGAGCGCCCCGCCCGCACCCCACAACAGGAAGCCGACCGCGAAGGCGCCATAGGACGGAACAGCGACCCACAGGACGAACCCGGCCCCGGTCAGCAGCGGCCCGGCCCACAGCAACAGCCGCCGCGACACGGTATCGGCCCAGATCCCGGAGGGAACCTCCAGCAGCACCCCGGTCACCGACCACACCGCGAACAGCGAGGAGATCTGCCAGACGGACAGCCCGGCGTCGCTGAACAGCAGCGCGTACACCGGGTACAGCAGGATGAAGTCGTCGAGGAACGCGTAGCCGTACAGCGTGTTCGTCAGCCGTCGCACGCGGACGTCGGAGGCACGCGTGGGCGTGAGAGTCATGAGGCCTTCCCAAGGGGGCGGTTCGGACACCGGACGTCGAGGACGTACGGCGCCCGAGGCGGCCCTCGGGAGGCCTGACGGGTGGATCAATGTCGCCAGGTCATGGCACCGATGCTAGAACAGCACAGCTCCCCCCGGCCACGGATTACGCGAGCGGCCCCGACGAGAACCGCCGCAGCAGCGGCGACAGCACCAGCACGGACTTGGTCCGCTCCACGAACGGCTCGCCCGCGATGCGCTCGAGGACCCGCTCGAAGTGGCGCATGTCGGAGGCGAAGACCTGGGCGACGGCGTCCGCGTCACCGGTGACGGTGGAGGCGGCCACGACCTCCTGGTAGCGCTCCAGGCCCCGCCGGATGGTCTCCGGGGAGGTGTTGCCGCGGCAGTAGATCTCGACGAACCCCTCAGTCGCCCAGCCGAGGGCGGCGGGGTCCACGCGTACGGTGAATCCGGTGATGGCCCCGGTGGCGCGCAGCCGGTCCACACGGCGTTTCACGGCGGGCGCGGAGAGGCCGACGAGCTGCCCGATGTCCGCGTAGGAGCGGCGGGCGTCCTCGGCGAGGGCGTGCACGATGCGTTCGTCGAGATCGTTCAGCACTGCGGGTGGTTCACTTCGCTTCTGACGCGGCGGAAACGGCCAGCCGGGAGCGGCGGTAGCCGTAGAGGAAGTAGAACACGAGCCCGACGGCCATCCAGACACCGAAGACCACCCAGGTGACGGCGGACAGGCTGCCCATCATCCACAGGCAGAACCCGAGGCCGAGGGCGGGCAGCAGGGGCGACAGCGGCACCCGGAAGGTGCGCGGCATGTCGGGCCGGGACCGCCGCAGCACCACGACGGCGACGTTGACCAGCGCGAAGGCGAACAGTGTGCCGATGCTGGTGGCGTCGGCGAGCCGGCCGAGCGGGATGGCGGCGGCGAGGACGCCGCAGAAGAGGGAGACGATCAGGGTGTTGGTGCGGGGCGTGCCCGTCTTCGGGCTGACCCTGCCGAACACCTTGGGCACCAGTCCGTCCCGGGACATGGCGAACAGGATACGGGTCTGGCCGTAGAGCACGGTCAGCACGACGCTCGCGATGGCGATGACGGCGCAGAACGCCAGCAGGGTGCCCCAGAAGCTCTGCCCGGTGACCTCGCGCATGATCTGGGCGAGTGTGGCCTCGGAGTCGGTGAACTGCCGCCAGGGCTTGGCGCCCACGGCGACGGCGGCGACGAGGACGTACAGCGCGGTGATGATGGCGAGGGAGAGCAGGATCGCGCGGGGCAGGTCGCGCTGGGCGTTCCTGGCCTCCTCGCCGGCGGTGGAGGCTGCGTCGAAGCCGATGTACGAGAAGAAGAGCGTCGCCCCGGCGGCGCTGACGCCGGCCATGCCCAGCGGCATGAAGTTCTCGTAGTTGCCGGACCGGAAGCCCTGGACACCGATGGCGCAGAACAGTACGAGGGCGCTGATCTTCACCACGACCATGATCGTGTTGGCGCGGGCGGACTCGCGGGCGCCGCCCATCAGGAACGCCATGGCGAGCAGGACGACGATCAGCGCGGGGAGGTTGAAGACGCCGCCGTCGCCGGGCGGGGCGGAGAGCGCGGCCGGGAGGGTGACGCCGATGGTGCCGTCGAGGAGTTCGTTGAGGTACTCGCCCCAGCCGACGGCGACGGCGGCGACCGACACGCCGTACTCGAGCATCAGGCACCAGCCGCAGACCCAGGCGATCAGCTCGCCCATCGTTGCGTACGCATACGAGTAGGAGGAGCCGGAGACGGGGATGGTGCCGGCCAGTTCGGCGTAGGAGAGGGCGGAGAAGAGGGCCGTCAGGCCGGCTATCACGAAGGACAGGGTGACGGCGGGGCCGGCCTTGGGGACGGCTTCGCCGAGGACGACGAAGATGCCGGTGCCGAGGGTGGCACCGATGCTGATCATGGTCAGTTGCCAGAGCCCGAGGGAGCGCCGCAGGGAGCCGCCCTCACCCTGGCCACCCTCCACGACCAGGCGTTCCACGGGTTTGCGGCGCATCAGGCGCGCGCCGGGGCCCGGGGACGGCGGGGCGGCGGGAGTGCCGTTGTGCGGGGGTGCGCCTTGGTCGAGCACGCGCTGACTCCTTCGTCGCTGCCGGCCTTCCGCGGCAGGGGACGGACGGTGTCCCGCGACAGCCGGGCCCCGTCGAGCGGAGTCCCCGCCACACACGTACAGCGGGTAACCCTACGAGGTTCTTCGTTGCTCCTGAAATGCAGCAACCTTGCGCACCGGCGCAAGATCATTGCGTTCCCCGGGGCGGGGCGGGTGTTCGTTGCGCCGGCGCTGTGAACCGTCGCACACCGGCTCCGCTCCCGGGGGAGACGTCAGTTCCAGCTGTTGTGCAGTGGCTTGCCCTCGGCGTAGCCGGCGGCGCTCTGAATGCCGACGACGGCCTTCGCGGCGAACTCCTCGAGCGATCCGGCGCCGGCGTAGGTGCAGGAGGAGCGGACGCCCGCGATGATCGAGTCGATCAGGTCCTCGACGCCGGGGCGGGCCGGGTCGAGGAACATGCGGGAGGTGGAGATGCCCTCCTCGAACAGCGCCTTGCGGGCGCGGTCGTACGCCGACTCCTCGGAGGTGCGGTTGCGCACGGCGCGCGCGGAGGCCATGCCGAAGGACTCCTTGTAGGGGCGGCCGTCGGCATCGTGCTGGAGGTCGCCCGGGGACTCGAAGGTCCCGGCGAACCAGGAGCCGATCATCACGTTGGACGCGCCGGCGGCGAGCGCCATGGCCACGTCGCGGGGGTGCCGGACACCGCCGTCGGCCCACACGTGCTTGCCGTACTTCCTCGCCTCGGCGGCGCACTCCAGGACGGCGGAGAACTGGGGCCGGCCGACACCGGTCATCATGCGGGTGGTGCACATGGCGCCGGGGCCCACGCCGACCTTGACGATGTCGGCGCCGGCCTCGATCAGATCGCGGACGCCCGCGGCGGCGACGACGTTCCCGGCGACGACCGGCACCTGCGGGTCGAGGTCGCGGACCAGCTTCAGCGCGCTGATCATCGACTCCTGGTGCCCGTGGGCGGTGTCGATGACGAGCGTGTCGACGCCGGCGTCGAGCAGCTGCCGGGCCTTGCCGGCCACGTCGCCGTTGATGCCGACGGCGGCGGCTATGCGGAGCCGCCCCCGGGCGTCGGTGGCCGGGCTGTACAGGGTGGCGCGCAGGGCGCCCCTGCGGGTGAGGATGCCCGCGAGGCGGCCGTCCTTGTCGACGGCGGGAGCGTAGCGCCGGTTGGCGGCGTCGAGGGTGTTGAACGCCTCGCGCGGGTCCATGTCGGCGTCGATGAGGATCAGGTCCTTGGACATGACCTCTTCGAGCTGGGTGAAGCGGTCCACGCCGGAGAGGTCGGTGTCGGTGACCACGCCGACCGGCTGGTGGTCCGCGTCGACGACGACGCCCGCGTTGTGCGCGCGCTTGGGCAGCAGGGCGAGCGCGTCGGCGACGGTCTGGTGCGGGGCCAGCACGATCGGGGTGTCGAGAACGTGGTGACGGCCCTTCACCCAGGAGACGACCTCGGTGACGACCTCGTTCGGGATGTCCTGCGGTATGACGACGAGTCCCCCGCGGCGGGCCACGGTCTCGGCCATGCGCCGGCCGGCTATGGCGGTCATGTTGGCGACGACGAGCGGGATGGTGGTGCCCGTGCCGTCCGGGGAGCTGAGGTCCACGCCCTGCCGCGAGCCGACCGCGGAGCGGCTCGGCACCATGAAGACGTCGTCGTACGTCAGGTCGTACGCGGGCTGGATGTCGTTGAGGAAACGCACGTGCTGCACATCCCAGTCGATCAGAGGTGGCCCCGGGACAGGTCAGCCAGGGGGAAGAGCACGTACTTCATTGTCCCATGCCGTCCGGAACGCCCGCTCCGGTCGGATCATCCAGGCCGGTCGGAGCACTGCTCGGAGGTTCCTCCGAGGGCCAGGGCCACGGTGAGCGAAGGGGTGCGGTCCGCCGCCTCGGCGAACACGTCCTGGGCGGTCCGCCACTCCTCGGGACGGGCCGCCGCGTACGCCCGCCAGCCGCGTACGACGACCAGCAGCCCGCGCTCCACGGCGCCGTCGGGCCAGACCGTGTGGTCGGAGAGGGAGTCGACGAGGGCGTCCCAGTTGTGCCCGAACCAGCCGGGCAGGTCCAGCGCGCGGGCGCAGCGGTCCATCAGGCCCGCCTTTGCGGTGACCCCGTCGAGGTCCACCACGACGAGGAGCCGGCCGGTGAGGTCGTACGTCATCTCAGTACCGCCGTGAACGATGCGTAGTGGTCGTCGGTGTAGTAGGTCTCGCCGCCGCGCCCGGTGACGATGCGCCGGGCCCCGCGGTCGGCGGAGCCGGGCGTGCGCACCGTGTACTCGCGGTAGTAGCCGCGTTCCCGCTGGGGCAGCAGGCCCTCGAAGTTGCCGAAGACGGCACCGTCCCGCTCGTACGGGAAGGGGCCGCCCGTGTCGACGAGTTCCAGGGTGCGGCGCGCCTCGGCGGGCAGGTCGGCCTCCTGGACCGTGCCCATGCCGTCGGCCCAGGAGGGCGTCGAACCGTCGCCGTCGGCGGAGGAGCAGCCGGCCAGCAGGACGAGCAGGCAGGCGAGGAGGCGGAGGAGCAGGGCCTGTCTCAGGACCATGCGGCCGATCGTGCCAGACCCGCCTCCGCCTCACCCGCCGTCAGGGGCCGTCCGGGTCCGCGCGGTTGAGAGAGGACCTCGGGGCGGGGCCCGCCGTCATCAGATAGTCCGCTGCCGACGTGTCCGTCACCAGGCTGGTGACCAGCCCGGAGCGCAGTACGGCGTCGATCGCCGGGCCCTTGCGCTGTCCGCCCGCGATCGCGACGACCTCGGGCACCCGGCGCAGCTGGTCGGTCTTGACCGTGATGCACCGCTCCCCCAGGTCCCGGCCGACCCGGCGCCCCTCGGCGTCGAAGAGGTGCGCGGACATCTCGGCGGCCACTCCGAGGGACGCGTAGTGCGCCCGCTCCTCGTCGCTGAGCATGTCGTGCACCGTGGAGATGCCGGGCTCCCAGGAGCCGATGGAGACACAGGCGACGGTGACCTTGTCGAAGTACTCGAAGGCCCGCGCGATGCCGGTCTGGTGGCGCAGCGCCTGAGCGGTGGCGGCGTCGGGCAGCAGCATCGGCGCGTAGATGGGGTGGGCGTCGCCGCCCGACACCTGCGCCGCGCGCCGTACGGCCTCCACCGAGCCGCGCTCGGCGGTCCCGGCGTCGTACACACCCGTCAGCTGCACGACCGTGCAGGGCGGCAGCCGGTCCAGGGCCGCCGCCATGTGGATGGTGGAACGGCCCCAGGCCAGGCCCAGTACATCCCCCTCGTCGACCAGTTCGCCGAGCAGGTCGGCGGCCACCTCTCCCAGGTTCTCGGGGTCGGGTGTCTCCTCGGCCTCGGCCGGGGACTCGACCACGACGGCGTGCCTGAGGCCGTAGCGGGCGCGGAGCGCGTCGGAGCGCTCCGCGTCCAGCTCGGCCGGCACGCGGATCTCGATCCGTACGAGATCCCGTTCGAGGGCGGTCTCCAGGACCCGGGCCACCTTGAAGCGGCTGACGCCGAACTCCTCGGCGATCTGGATCTTGGATTTGCCCTCGAGGTAGAAGCGGCGGGCCATGGCCGCCGCCTGCACCAGCTCAGCGGGTCCCATCCGCATGGCTGACCGGCCCGCCGACATACCCGACACGGCGATCTCCTCACTGCTGTTCACACTCTGGATTCGCCGTTCATCCTCGCAGATCCGCGGCGGTCGATCAGCCCTGCTGGGCGGCGTTCACGTTCCTGACTCTCAGTGGTCGCATGCCCACGACGCCTTGCCCGTCGCCGCCGCGGCCCGGTTGCGCAGTGCACGTACCGCCTCGGCCGGGTCCTCGGCCCCGTATACGGCGGAACCCGCGACGAAGACATCGGCGCCGGCGTCGGCGCACCGCTCGATGGTGGACGCCGAGACCCCGCCGTCGACCTGCAGCCAGAGCTCCAGACCGTGCTTGCTGATCAACTCGCGGGTGCGGCGAATCTTGGGAAGCATGATGTCGAGGAAGGCCTGTCCCCCGAATCCCGGCTCGACGGTCATGATCAGCAGCATGTCGAGTTCGGGGAGCAGGTCTTCGTACGGCTCGATGGGAGTCGCCGGCCTCAACGCCATGGAGGCACGGGCGCCCTTGGCGCGGATCTCCCGGGCGAGCCGGACGGGCGCGGTGGCCGCCTCGACGTGGAAGGTGACCGAACCGGCCCCCGCCTCCACGTACTGGGGCGCCCATCGGTCGGGGGCCTCGATCATCAGATGGCAGTCCAGCGGGGTGTCCGTCGCACGGGCGAGCGACTCTACGACCGGCACGCCGAGCGTGAGGTTCGGGACGAAATGGTTGTCCATGACGTCTACGTGGAGCCAGTCGGCGCCGGCGACCGCCTTCGCCTCGTCGGCGAGGCGGGCGAAGTCGGCGGAGAGGATGCTGGGGTTGATCTGCGGGGCCATGTGACAAGCGTGCCATGCCCTCCGGGGGTTGTGTGCATGGGTCTTGTGCGGGGACGGTTGTGCGTTGGCTGCGAACCGTCGCGGGCCGGCGCGCCCACGCGGCGGAGCCGCCCATGTCACTGCCCCGCGCCCCTTCGGGAGCGACTACGCGGAGGTCTCCATGACGCGTGAACGGCGTGTCGCGCACCTGGTCTGTGGGCGGCGGTCCAAGTGGCTGGTGCTCGGGTTGTGGGTAGCGGTGCTGTTCTTCGTGGCGCCGTTCGCGCAGAAACTGGCCGGGGCTCAGGACAACGACGCCGCTTCCTGGTTGCCGGGGTCTGCCGAGTCGACGCAGGTGCTGGAGATGTCCGAGGGGTTCCGGCCCGAACAGATCCCCGCGGTCGTGGTGTACGCGCGCGACGGCGGGCTGACGGCCGCCGACCGGGAGCGGATCGAGGAGGACGTGGCGCAGCTCATGCGGTTGAGCGACCACGGCATCCGCGGCGACGAGACCCGCGGCCCGGTCTTCGACCGGCGGACCGACCCGCGCGCCGCGCAGATCCTGGTGCCGATCACGATGGACGAGCAGGGCTGGGAGCGGATCGGGCCCGCGGTCGACTCCATCCGGGACGACGTCGGCGGGAGCGAGGGCGGCCTCGCCGTGCACATCACGGGCCCGGGCGGCACGTCGGCGGACTTCGCCGAGGCGTTCGAGGGGATCGACTCCACGCTGCTGCTGGCCGCGATGGGCGTCGTCGTGGTGATGCTGCTGATCACCTACCGCAGCCCGACCCTGCTGCTGGTGCCCCTGCTGTCGGTGATCTGTGCGTTGTTCACGGCACAGGCCCTGATCTACTTCATGGCCGAGTACGGGGGTCTGACGGTGAACGGGCAGAGCGCCGGCATCCTCACGGTGCTGGTCTTCGGCGCGGGCACCGACTACGGCCTGCTGCTGGTCGCCCGCTACCGGGAGGAGCTGCGCCGGCACGAGGACCGGCACGAGGCGATGGCGCTGGCCCTGCACCGCGCGGGCCCGGCCGTGCTGGCGTCCGGCGCGACCGTGGTGCTGAGCATGCTGGTGCTGCTGACCGCGGAGATGAACTCCACCCGGGGTCTCGGCCCGGTCGCCGCGATCGGGGTCGCGGTGGCCCTGCTGGTCATGCTGACGCTGTTCCCGGCGCTGCTGGTCATCTGCGGACGGTGGATCTTCTGGCCGGTGATCCCGCACCACGGCGCCCCCGATCCGGCCGAGCGGGGCGTGTGGGCCCGCACGGGCCGTCGTATCGCCCGCCGCCCCCGCATGGTGTGGGCCGTGACGGCGGCGGTGCTGGCGATCTGTTCGCTGGGGCTGATCCAGCTCCGCGCGGAGGGGATCGGCAACGCGGACGCGTTCACCGGGAAGCCGGACTCGATCACCGGGCAGGAGGTCTCCGCGCGGTACTTCCCGGCGGGCAGCGGCGATCCACTGGTCGTCGTGAGCAACCGGGGGCAGGCCGTAGAGGTGGGGCGCGCGGTCGCCGGTACGGAGGGCGTCGTTCCGGATTCGCTCGGTCTGCCGCCGGGCACCAAGCCGTCGTTCCAGGGCAAGGTGCTGTTCGAGGCCACCCTGGCAGCGCCGTCGGACAGCGAGGCGGCCAAGCGGACCGTGGAGCGGGTCCGTGACGCCGTGCACGCGGTCCCGGACGCCGACGCGCAGGTGGGCGGTGGTACGGCGGCGCTGCTGGACATGGACGAGGCGACCACCCATGACAATGTGCTGATCATCCCGCTGGTGCTGGTGGTCGTCCTGCTGATCCTGTGTGTGCTGCTGCGCGCCCTGATCGCGCCGCTGCTGCTGACCGCGACGGTGATCCTGTCGTTCACGGCGGCGTTGGGTCTCAGCGCGCTGGCCTTCCGGCACGTCTTCGGCTACGCGGGCGAGTCGACGGACTTCCCGCTGTTCGTCTTCGTCTTCCTGGTGGCGCTGGGCATCGACTACAACATCTTCCTGACCACCCGCATCCGCGAGGAGGCGGCCCGCCAGGGCACGCGGCAGGGCGTGGTCACCGGACTCACGGCCACGGGCGCCGTGATCACCTCGGCGGGCCTGGTCCTCGCGGGCACCTTCGCGGCCCTCGGCACCCTGCCCATGGTCGCCTTCGCCGAGATCGGCTTCGCGGTCGCCCTGGGCGTACTGCTGGACACCTTCGTCGTACGGTCGGTACTGGTCACGTCCCTGTTCCTGGACGCGGGCCCCCGGGTGTGGTGGCCGCACCGGCTGTCCCGCGAGGAACCCGGCGCCGAGGCGGACCGGTCCGGCCGGTGAGGGCCGGGCACATCGCCCGGGGCCACGATCACCCGGCCACGCCGGCCGTCCCGCGAGGGACCCCGGCTCCGGCGTCAGCCGGTCCGGCGGACGAGGGCCAGGTACATCGCGTCGGTGCCGTGCACATGTGGCCACAGCTGTACATCGGGGCCCTCGCCCAGGTTGGGTACTCCGGGCAGCAGCGGGCGGGCGTCGATCAGTTCCGCGTCCGGGAACTGCTTGAGCAGGTCACCGACGACGGCCCGGGTTTCCGCGAGGTGCGGGGAGCAGGTGGCGTAGCCGACGACACCGCCGGCCCGTACGGACTCCAGCGCGGTGCGCAGCAGCCCGCGCTGGAGCGGGGCGAAGCCGTCCAGGTCCTCGGGGCGGCGCCGCCAGCGGGCCTCGGGACGGCGGCGCAGGGCGCCCAGGCCGGTGCACGGCACGTCGACCAGGACCCGGTCGAAGCTGCCGGGCCGCCACGGCGGGCGCGTCCCGTCGGCGGCGACGACCTGGTACGGCCCCGGGTTCCCGGCGAGCGCCTTCGCGACCAGCCCGGCCCGGTGCGGCTGCTTCTCGGAGGCGAGCAGCACCGCGCCCCGCTCGGCGGCGAGCGCCCCGAGCAGCGCGGCCTTCCCGCCCGGTCCGGCGCAGCCGTCCAGCCACATGCGGTCGGGGCCCTCGAGGGGCGCGTTCGCGAGGGCGAGCGCGACGAGCTGGCTGCCCTCGTCCTGCACACCCGCCCGGCCCTCCGCGACCGCCGTGATGGCGCCCGGCTCCCCGCCCTCGGTGAGCCGTACCGCGTACGGCGACCAGCGGCCGGGTACGGCGGCCTCCTCGTCGAGCAGTTCGGTGGTCGTCGCCCGTCCGGGGCGGGCGACCAGGGTCACCTCGGGCCGGTCGTTGTCGGCCCGCAGCAGTTCCTCGATGCCGGTCCGGCCGCCGCCGAGGGAGTCCCACAGCGCGGAGACGACCCAGCGGGGGTGCGAGTGCACGACGGCGAGGTGGTCCTCGGGGTCCTCGTCGTAGGGCGGTGCGACCCGCTCCAGCCAGCCGTCGAGGTCGTCCTGGGCGATCTTCCGCAGCACGGCGTTGACGAACTTGGCGCGGCCGTCGCCGAGCACCACCCGGGCCAGCTCCACGGTGGCGGACACCGCGGCGTGCGTCGGGATCCGTGTGCCGAGCAGTTGGTGCGCGCCGAGGTTCAGCACGTCCAGCACCGGCGGGTCCACCTCGCGCAGCGGCCGGTCGACACAGGCGGCGACGACCGCGTCGTACGTCCCCTGACGCCGCAGGGTGCCGTAGACCAGCTCGGTCGCCAGCGCCGCGTCGCGTGCGTCGAAGTCGTCGTTCTCGCGCGCCTTGCGCAGCAGCGGGGGCAGGACGAGGTTGGCGTACGCGTCCCGCTCGTCGACGGCCCGCAGGGCCTCGAAGGCGAGGACGCGGACGGGGTCCTTCTTGGGCCGGCGGTAGGGCTTGGCGGGTTTGCGGGGCCGACGGGGCTGGTCGCTCACGAAAAAGGTGCTCCGGATGTGGGGTGAAGTGCGCGGTCCAGCCTACGTCGTGGAGGCCGCGGCGGCGTCAGGCGCCGACGGACTCCCCCGCCGTGATGCGTACCCCGCGCGCCCAGTCCGCCGCACGCATCGGCTTCTTGCCCTGGGGCTGCACCCACAGCAGCTCCACGGCGTACGAACCGGTGCCCGCGTACACGTTGTTCTTGCCGGCGGACAGCTGCCCGGGCGCGAGTTCGGTCATGGCGGGTACGGGGGCGGCCTGGACGATCTTCAGCCGCTCGCCCCGGAAGGTGGTCCAGGCGCCGGGCGCGGGGGTACAGCCGCGCACCACGCGGTCGACGCGCAGCGCCGGGGTGTTCCAGTCGACGTGGGCGTCCTCGACGGTGACCTTGGGGGCGAGGCTGATGCCGTCGGCGGGCTGCGGTACGGCCGTCAGGGTGCCGTCCTCGATGCCGTCCATGGTGGCGGCGAGCAGCCCGGCACCGGCGAAGGCGAGCCGGGTGAGCAGGTCGCCGCTGGTGTCGGTGGGGCGGATGACCTCGGTGACGGTGCCGTAGACGGGGCCGGAGTCGAGGCCCTCCTCGATGAGGAAGGTGGCGGCACCGGTGATCTCGTCGCCGGCCATGATGGCGTGCTGCACGGGGGCTGCGCCGCGCCAGGCGGGCAGCAGCGAGAAGTGCAGGTTGACCCAGCCGCGGGCGGGGATGTCCAGGGCGGCCTTCGGGAGGAGGGCGCCGTAGGCTACGACGGGGCAGCAGTCGGGGGCGATCTCCTCGAGCCGCTCCAGGAACTCGGGGTCCCTGGGCCGGGCAGGCTTCAGCACCTCGATCCCGGCCTCCTCCGCGCGCTCGGCAACGGGTGAGGCGACGAGCCTGCGCCCGCGTCCGGCGGGCGCGTCGGGCCGGGTGACGACGGCGGCGACCTCGTGCCGCCCGGAGGCGAGAAGAGCGTCCAGTGCGGGAACGGCGACCTCGGGGGTACCGGCGAAGACGAGCTTCATGGGGTGCGGAGGGCCTCTCGGGCGAGAACGGACAAGGGCAGCGCACCAGTCTATGGCGCGGAGCGCGAACCCCCATGCGGGGCGAGCCGCCGACGGCGAGGCACTCCGGCGGCGGACGTCCACTTCTCGGCGTACGGGGAACGGACGGTGCGCGGGCGGGAGAGAACGCCGGGGCCGAAGGGCCGGGGTGCACCTCCGCCGGGGGCGTACGCACAAGCTCCCGCGCCCCTCCCCGTGACCCGCGAAGCGGCCACGCGTTGGTCAAGAAAGAGTTGACCACCGGGCCCGGCCAAGGGCCCGATCCCTCCAACGCCGGTTCGAGAGGCTTGTTCATGGCCGACCATGCAACCCACGACGCCCAGGCTCGGGCCAGCCTGCACCTGCTGGTGCGGGACATCGAGCGGGTCCGCCGGCAGGTGGACGCGCTGCGCACACTCACCGCCCAGCTGGGCAACGTCTACCGCCCGCGCCGCTCCGGCCCCTCCACGGGCTTCGTCGTCTACGGACGCGCCCCCGCCCCCACGGTCCGGCTCGCCCAGGAGCTGCGGGACAGTGTCGAGACCCTGGTCACGGCGGCCGTGGACTTCGACCGCTCCCTGGGGTTCTCGTGGGACGCCGTGGGCTCCGCGCTCGGCGTCACCAAGCAGGCGGTCCACCGCCGCTACGGCGCCCGCCGTGCCGCCGCCCAGACCGCCCCGGCCGCCGAGGCCGCCCCGGAGGCGTCGGGCACGCGCCCGGTCAATGTGGGCGCGGGTGTCACCACGGTGCCGACGGTCCCCGCCGCCCGCTCCATGCCGACCCAGCCCACGGCCGGCAGCCCGGCCCTCCGCGACGACCCCCGCCCGACGGCCTTCCCCGCCCCGCGCAACGGCTGAACCCGGCCGCGCCCGCCCGGACGCACCGCCCCCGGGACGGCGCGGCGCGTCCCGGCCCGGTCAGCCGATGTCGGGGGGGTCGACGCGGACCCAGACGGGAGTGCTGCCGCCGCGGGCCATGCGGGCCGCCTGGGCGGACTTCAGCGCGGCGGTCAGCGCGGCGCCGTTGCCGGGCGGCACCCGGATCAGCGCCCGGTCCCACTGCTCGCCGGGAGGCGGTGTACCCGGCCGGCGGGGGCGGCCCGGCGGTGCGGCCGGCACGGGTACCGGGCCCAGGATCTCCGCCTGCGGGGGCAGCTCCACCGCGCGCAGGAACTCTGCCACCGCCTCCCCGGGCCCGGACAGCGCCGCCATCCGTGACACCGGCGGGAATCCCAGTTCGCTCCGCTCGGCCAGTTCCCGTACCGCGTGCCCGACCGGGTCCCAGCGGACCAGCGCCTGTACGGGCCGCAGGGTCGGCTCGGCGACCACGACCACCGTGCCGCCCGCGGACTGCGGCCGGACCAGCGCCGCCGCGCCGGTCCAGCGGCGCAGCGCGTCCTCCCCGGCCCGCAGATCGGGCCGGTTCAGCATGGCCCACCCGTCCAGCAGCAGCGCGGCCGCGTAGCCGCCCTCGGCGACCGGCTCCGCTCCGGGTGTGCTCACCACCAGCGCGGGTGTCCCCGGCACGGTGTCCAGCACGTGTTCGCGCCCCGAGGTCCGTACCGGAACCGCGGGAAAGGCCCGGCCCAGCTCTTCGGCGGTCCGCCGTGCCCCCACCACCTGGGCGCGCAGCCGGAACCCGCCGCACTCCGGACAGTGCCAGCCGCTCTCCTCACGGCCGCACCAGTCGCACCGCAGATCGTCGGAACCCTGCGCCTGCAGCGGTCCGGAGCAGTTCACACACCGGGCCGGGGCGCGGCAGGTCGCACACGCCATCCGCGGCACATAGCCCCGGCGGGGCACCTGGACGAGCACCGGCCCGTGCCGCAGTCCCTCCCGGGCGGTCTGCCAGGCGAGGCTCGGCAGCCGTGCCGCCCGCGCGGCCTCGTCGCGTGCGAGGTCCTGGTCGCCCACCGTCCGTACCAGCGGCGCGGCGGCCCGCACCCGCTCCCGGCCGGCGACCAGCGGTCCGGCCCAGCCGGTCTCCACCAGCTGGGCGGCCTCGACGGTGCAGCTCCAACCGCCCAGCAGGAAGCCGCATCCGTCCTGGGCCGCCCGCAGCAGTGCCACCTCGCGGGCGTGCGGCTGCGGGGCGTGCTGCTCGCTGTGGCTGTCGTCGCCGTCGTCCCAGACGGCGACGAGTCCGAGGTCCCGCACCGGGGCGAACATCGCCGCCCGGGTCCCGATGACGGCCCGTACGGAGCCCCGCCGTACGGCGAGCCACTGCGCGTACCGCTTCTCCGGTCCGGCGTCGGCGGTGAGCACCGCGTGCCGTCCCCGGCCCAGCAGGGCGGTGAGGGCCGCGTCGACGCGGGCGACGGACCGTCCGTCCGGCAGGACGGCCAGCGCGCCGCGCCCGGAGGCGAGGGTCGCGGCGACGGCCCGCGCCAGCTCCTCGCTCCACTGCGGCCCCGGCAGCGCGTTCCACACGGCCCGGGGCGCGCCGCCGGCGGCCAGTGCCTCCAGGAACCCGGGTCCCCGCTCGTACCGCTCCCAGGAGCCGGGTACGGGCGCCGGGGGCGGCGGCAGCGGGTCGGGCGAGGGCCGCCCCTCGGCGCGGGCGTTGCGCGGCGGCACGGCGAGCTGGAGTACGTCGGCGAGGCTGCCCGCGTACCGGTCGGCGACCGCGCGGGCGAGACCCAGCAGTTCCGCCCCGAGCACCGGCTCGGGCGAGACGACCTGCGCCAGTGCCGCCAGCGGCCCCGAGTAGTCGGACTCGGCGAGCCGCTCGACGAGGAACCCGTCGATCAGACCGCCGCCCTCGCGCCGTCCCTCGCGCACCCGGTGACGTCCGGCGCCGAAGCGCACCCGCACCCGCACTCCCGGCTGTGCGTCGGCGTCGAGTTCCTCGGGCACGGCGTAGTCGAAGTAGCGGTCGAGGTGGAGCACGCCCTTGTCGACGAGGACACGGGCGACGGGCAGTTCCCTGGCGAGCGCCGCGCCCCGCCAGGTACGCGGTTTGGCCCGGGGGGCCTTGGCCTTGCGCACGCTCTCCCGGATGAACGCGAGCTGCTCCGGCGGCGCGCCCTCCGCGCCGCCCTCCTGCTGACCGTCCTCGCTGCTCACGCCTGCATTCTTACCAAACGGCACTGACAGCGACGCCCCGGCCCGAGATCGGCTCGGGTACGGATCACATACGCCCGGAGGCGCTTTCTGCCTTGGGCCGCTCGGCCATACCGGTCCAGGACCGGCAGCAGGATTCGAACCTGCGAGGGGTTGACCCGGAAGTATCCGTGCCCATCGCACCGGGCCGTGACGTCGCCGCGTGCCCAGCGTAGGGCTCTTCCGCACGGGGTGCGCGGGTATTGTGCGGCGGCTTACGGCGGCCCGCCCGCGGCACACGCCGAGGCCCGGCACACCCCGTCGGGGGTGTGCCGGGCCTCGGGGGGACGCGGGGTGCCCGGACTACGCTCCGGCGGCCTTGCGCAGGGCGTCCACGCGGTCGGTGCGCTCCCAGGTGAAGTCGGGCAGCTCACGGCCGAAGTGGCCGTAGGCGGCGGTCTGGGCGTAGATCGGGCGCAGCAGGTCGAGGTCGCGGATGATCGCGGCCGGGCGGAGGTCGAAGACCTCGTCGATGGCGCGCTCGATCTTCTCGGTCTCCACCTTGGCGGTACCGAAGGTCTCGACGAACAGACCGACCGGCTCCGCCTTGCCGATGGCGTACGCCACCTGGACCTCGCAGCGGGCGGCGAGGCCGGCCGCCACCACGTTCTTGGCGACCCAGCGCATCGCGTACGCCGCCGAGCGGTCGACCTTGGACGGGTCCTTGCCGGAGAAGGCACCGCCGCCGTGGCGGGCCATGCCGCCGTAGGTGTCGATGATGATCTTGCGGCCGGTGAGGCCGGCGTCGCCCATCGGGCCGCCGATCTCGAAGCGGCCGGTCGGGTTGACCAGCAGCCGGTACTTCTCGGTGTCGAGCTTGATGCCCTCGTCCAGGAGCGCCTTCAGCTCCGGCTCCACGACGAACTCCCGGATGTCCGGGGCAAGCAGCGACTCGAGGTCGATGTCGGAGGCGTGCTGGGAGGAGACGACGACGGTGTCCAGGCGGACCGCCTTGTCGCCGTCGTACTCGATGGTGACCTGGGTCTTGCCGTCCGGGCGCAGGTAGGGGATGGTCCCGTTCTTGCGCACGTCGGAGAGGCGCTTGGACAGGCGGTGGGCGAGGAAGACGGGCAGCGGCATCAGCGTCGGCGTCTCGTCCGTCGCGTAGCCGAACATCAGGCCCTGGTCGCCGGCGCCCTGCCGGTCCAGCTCGTCGTCGTCGCCCTCGACACGGGCCTCGTAGGCGGCGTCGACACCCTGCGCGATGTCCGGGGACTGCGCGCCGATGGACACCGAGACGCCGCAGGAGGCGCCGTCGAAGCCCTTCTTCGAGGAGTCGTAGCCGATCTCCAGGATCTTGTTGCGCACCAGCGTCGCGATGTCCGCGTACGTCTTGGTGGTGACCTCGCCGGCCACGTGCACCAGGCCGGTGGTGATCAGGGTCTCGACAGCGACCCGGGAGGTGGGGTCCTCACGGAGGAGCGCGTCGAGGATGGTGTCGCTGATCTGGTCAGCGATCTTGTCGGGGTGACCCTCGGTGACGGACTCCGAGGTGAACAGACGACGGGACACAACGCTCCCTGGGGTTGCAGCGGCTGCTGGCTGATCATTGGCGGACGGCGGGGGCTGCACCCGACGCCGTCCGTGGAACAGTTTATCGGTCGCGCTCCGCCACGGGTCCCCCTGTCTCGCCCCGCGAGAGGGCTGTGACCTGCGGCACGGGCATTCTGCCCATGACGAGCGGCCTTGGCCAGAGGCGCCACGCCCCGACGCGCGAGGTTTCGGCGCCCCGGAAGGTGATCCGGCCGCTCATCCGAGCCGTTCGGCGACCAGGTCCCACACGGTCTCGGCCAGAGCCTCCTTGGGCCCGTGGGCTATGGGGGTCTCGCTGCCGTCGGCGCCCAGCACCACGGCCTCGTTCTCCTCGGAGCCGAAGGTCTTGCGCTCCCCCACCTCGTTCACCACCAGGAGGTCGCAGCCCTTGCGCTTCAGCTTGGCGCGGCCGTTGGCGAGCACGTCGTCGGTCTCGGCGGCGAAGCCGACGATCACCTGTCCGGCGCGCACCCGATCGCCGGATATCTCGGCGAGAATGTCCGGATTCCGCACCAGGGTGATGGGCTCGGGCTCCCGGTCGTCCTTTTTCTTGATCTTGCCGGTGGCGTAGGCGGCCGGGCGGAAGTCGGCGACGGCGGCGGCCATGACGACGGCGTCCGCGTCGGCGGTGGCCGCGAGGACGGCCTCACGCAGTTCCACGGCGGTCCCCACCCGGACGACGTCCACGCCGGCCGGGTCGGGCAGGGCGGCGTTCGCCGCGATCAGCGTGACGCGGGCGCCGCGGGCGGCGGCGGTGCGGGCGAGGGCGTAGCCCTGCTTGCCGGAGGAGCGGTTGCCGAGGAAGCGGACGGGGTCGAGGGGCTCGCGGGTGCCTCCGGCGCTGACGACGACGTGCCGGCCCTCGAGATCGGGCTCGGTGACACCACGGGCCAGCACCCGGCGGCAGACCTCGAAGATCTCCCCCGGGTCGGGCAGTCGGCCCTTGCCGGTGTCGACGCCGGTAAGGCGGCCGACGGCGGGTTCGATCACGACGGCACCACGGCGGCGCAGCGTGGCCACGTTCTCCCGGGTCGCCGGGTGTTCCCACATCTCGGTGTGCATGGCGGGAGCGAAGACCACCGGGCAGCGGGCGGTGAGCAGGGTGTTGGTGAGCAGGTCGTCGGCCAGGCCGTGGGCCGCCCTGGCGAGCGTGTCGGCGGTGGCGGGGGCGACGATCACCAGGTCGGCGTGCTGTCCGATGCGGACGTGCGGCACCTCGTGGACGTCGTCCCAGACCTCGGTGGAGACCGGGTTGCCGGAGAGCGCGGACCAGGTGGCGGCGCCGACGAAGTGCAGGGCGGAGGCGGTGGGGACGACCCGGACGTCGTGCCCCGACTCCGTCAGCCGCCTCAGCAGCTCGCAGGCCTTGTACGCGGCGATGCCGCCGCTGACCCCAAGAACGACCTTCGGCTTGTCCACCGTCTCTCCCCGGACCTCGGAAATGTTCGACCACCCCCATGAGACACCACAGGCCCGGCAGCGTGCTGCCGGGCCTGTGGAAAACTCAGCCTTCTTCAGCTGATACGACTTACCAACCGCTTACTGACCGGGGCCTTCGACGGCCTCGGAGGTCAGCAGTCCCGCGTTGATCTCGCGCAGGGCGATCGAGAGCGGCTTCTCGTGGACATGGGTGTCGACGAGGGGACCGACGTACTCGAGCAGGCCCTCGCCGAGCTGCGAGTAGTACGCGTTGATCTGGCGGGCCCGCTTGGCCGCGTAGATCACGAGGCTGTACTTCGAGTCCGTGGCCTCGAGGAGCTCGTCGATCGGCGGGTTGATGATGCCCTCGGGCGCGGAGATGGAAGAGGACACGCTCTACCTTCCGATGGATGGGAAAGATGCAGTCAGCATGATGAGTGAACGATGAGAAGTGAACGATTGCCCACGATCACACGACGTTCATCAAGGCTAGCAGCTCGCGGGCCACGTCCTCGACGGAGGTGTTCACCAGGCTGGTGTCGAACTCCGGCTCGGCCGCCAGTTCGGTCTTCGCGGCGGCCAGCCGGCGCTCGATGACCTCGGGCGACTCGGTGCCCCGGCCCGTGAGCCTGCGCACGAGCTCCTCCCAGGAGGGAGGAGCCAGGAACACCAGCTGCGCCTCGGTCATGGACTCACGGACCTGCCGCGCCCCCTGGAGGTCGATCTCCAGCAGCACGGGCACACCCGCCTCCAGGTGCTCCAGCACCGCCCCGCGGGGCGTGCCGTAGCGGTTGCCGGCGAACTCTGCCCACTCCAGCAGTTCGCCGTTGGCGATCAGCTTGTCCATCTCCTCGTCGGTGACGAAGAAGTAGTGGACTCCGTGCTGCTCGCCGGGGCGGGGCGTACGGGTCGTCGCCGACACCGAGAGCCAGACCTCGGGGTGTTCCTTGCGCATATGGGCGACGACCGTGCTCTTGCCGACCCCGGAGGGGCCGGAGAGCACGGTCAGCCGCGGACGTTCAGTCATGCAGCGATTATTCCAGCAATCACGCGATGCCCGGGACGGCGGTCCCGGACCGCCCGCGCGTCAGGAGCCGGTGCTGCCGAACTCACGCTCCAGGGAGGCGATCTGGTTGGAACCGAGACCACGCACGCGGCGGCTCTCGGAGATGCCCAGTCGCTCCATGATCTGCTTGGCGCGGACCTTGCCCACGCCCGGCAGGGACTCCAGCAGGGCGGAGACCTTCATCTTCCCGATGACGTCGTTCTCCTGGCCCTGCTTGATGACCTCGTGAAGGGAGGCGCCGGAGTGCTTGAGTCGATTCTTGACCTCGGCCCGCTCCCGGCGAGCCGCGGCGGCCTTTTCGAGCGCGGCTGCGCGCTGTTCAGGGGTAAGGGGCGGAAGAGCCACGCCTACGTCACCTCGGATGTCGAACTGTCGGATACGGACCGGTGAGGAACGTGGTCGCCCCACACCTGGGGAGTCACGAGCCACAAGCTCGCCCGTTCACTCTCCGTCGGAGACTAGCGGCCAAGTCCGCCGGAGTCAGCGAGAACTGCGGAAAAGTCCTGGTCAGCCTCCGTCAGGCCGGGCATTTAGGACATACTGCCCCGGATTTGAGGGTGTATCCAGAGTCCGGCGACCACGGATTCCTTCGCCGGCGGACTCAGCCGGCCGTCACGGCGGTCCTGATCCCGTCCGCGAACCGCTCGGCGGCGTCACGCAGTGCGACCGCGTCGGGACCGTGGCGCAACACTCCCCGGCTGACGCTCGGCACCACGTTGCGCACCGCGCCGCCGAAGACCGCCGGAAGATCGGCCGCCGTGGCGCCCTGGGCTCCGATTCCGGGCGCGAGAATCGGCCCGCCCATGTCCAGTTCGTACGACGACAGGTCGCCCAGGGTCGCACCGACCACCGCGCCGAAGGACCCCAGCGGCTCCTCCCCCGCGTTCTCGGCGGCCAGATGCCCGAGCATGGTCGCCCCGACGCTGCGCCCGTCGGCGCGGACGGCGTGCTGCACCTCGCCGCCCTCCGGGTTGGACGTCAGCGCCAGCACGAACAGTCCGGTGCCGGTCTCCCGGGCCAGCGCCACGGCCGGGCTCAGCGAGCCGTAGCCGAGGTACGGCGAGACGGTGAGCGCGTCGGAGAACAGGGGCGCGTCCTTGTGGAGGAACGACTCGGCGTAGGCGGCCATGGTGGAGCCGATGTCACCGCGCTTGGCGTCCATGAGGACCAGCGCGCCGGCCGCCCGCGCCTCCTGGACCGTCCGCTCCAGTACGGCGATCCCGCGCGAGCCGAAGCGTTCGAAGAAGGCGCTCTGCGGCTTGAGCACGGCGACCCGGTCGGCGACCGCCTCGACGACCGTGCGGCTGAACCGCTCCAGACCGCCCACGTCGTCGTTCAGGCCCCACTCGGCGAGCAGGGAGGCGTGCGGGTCGATGCCCACGCACAGCGGGCCGCGCTCGTCCATCGCACGGCGCAGCCGCGCGCCGAAGGGTTCCAGTCCGGTCATACCGTCGTCCTCACGTCGGCGCCCACCGCGTCGGCGAGCGAGGCGTACGGGCTGGTGCGCAGCCGCGCGGCCAGTCCCTTGTGCATGGCACGGCCCCAGAAGGGACCCTCGTAGATGAAGGCGCTGTACCCCTGGACCAGCGTGGCGCCGGCCAGGATGCGCTGCCAGGCGTCCTCGGCGTTCTCGATGCCGCCCACGCCGACCAGGGTGATGCGGTCGCCGACGCGCGCGTAGAGGCGGCGCAGCACCTCGAGGGAGCGTGCCTTCAGGGGGGCGCCGGACAGGCCGCCGGTCTCCGCGACGACGGCCGGGGCGGACGTCAGTCCGAGGCCCTCGCGCGCGATGGTGGTGTTGGTGGCGATGATGCCGTCCAGGCCGAGCTCCACGGCGAGGTCGGCGACCGCGTCGATGTCCTCGTCGGCGAGGTCGGGGGCGATCTTCACCAGCAGCGGCACCCGGCGGGCGGGGACCGTGCGGTCGGCGGCCTCGCGAACGGCGGTGAGCAGCGGACGCAGGTGGTCCACGGCCTGGAGGCTGCGCAGTCCGGGCGTGTTCGGGGAGGAGACGTTGACGACCAGGTAGTCGGCGTACGGCGCCAGCCGCTCGGCGGACTTCACGTAGTCGGCGACGGCCTCGTCCTCGGGGACGGCCTTGGTCTTGCCGATGTTGACGCCGACCACCGTCCTGAACACGGGCGTACGGGACGCCAGGCGCGCGGCGACGGCGAGGGAGCCCTCGTTGTTGAAGCCCATGCGGTTGATCAGCGCCCGGTCGGCGACGAGGCGGAACAGCCGCTTCTTCGGGTTGCCGGGCTGCGGTTCCCCGGTCACCGTGCCGATCTCGACGTGGTCGAAGCCGAGCATGGCCATGCCGTCGATACCGACCGCGTTCTTGTCGAACCCGGCGGCGAGGCCGAAGGGGCTGTGCAGGCGCAGCCCGAGCGCCTCCGTACGCAGTTCCCGGTGGCGGGGGGCGAGCACGGCTGCGACGAAGGTACGCAGCACGGGGACGCGCGCGACGCGGCGGATCCAGCGGAAGGCCAGGTGGTGGGCCTGTTCCGGGTCCATCCGCCCAAAGAGCAGGGTGAAGAGAATCTTGTACATGGTGTCCTCATGAAGAGGGGGACACCGTTTCCGGTGTCCCCCTGGGGGCTGCTGCTAGTCGCGGGCCGCGGTCAGGTGTTCCGCGTGTTCCTGCAGTGAGCGGACGCCCACGTCGCCGCGGTTCAGCGCGTCGATGCCCTGGACGGCGGCGGCGAGCGCCTGGACCGTCGTCAGGCACGGCACCGACCGGGCCACCGCCGCCGTACGGATGTCGTAGCCGTCGAGGCGGCCGCCGGTGCCGTACGGGGTGTTGACGATGAGGTCGACCTCGCCGTCGTGGATGAGCTGGACGATGGTCTTCTCGCCGTTCGGGCCGGTGCCCTCGGACTGCTTGCGGACCACGGTGGCGTTGATGCCGTTGCGCCTGAGGACCTCGGCGGTGCCGGAGGTGGCGAGCAGCTCGAAGCCGTGGGCGACCAGCTCCCGCGCGGGGAAGATCATCGAGCGCTTGTCGCGGTTGGCGACCGAGATGAAGGCGCGGCCCTTGGTCGGCAGCGGACCGTACGCGCCGGCCTGCGACTTGGCGTACGCCGTGCCGAAGACGGAGTCGATGCCCATGACCTCGCCGGTGGAACGCATCTCCGGGCCGAGCACGGTGTCGACGCCGCGGCCGTGGATGTCCCGGAAGCGGGACCACGGCATCACGGCCTCCTTGACGGAGATCGGCGCGTCCAGCGGCAGTTCGCCGCCGTCGCCGTTCGCCGGGAGCAGGCCCTCGGCGCGCAGCTCGGCGACGGTCGCGCCCAGCGAGATCCGCGCGGCGGCCTTCGCCAGCGGCACCGCGGTCGCCTTCGAGGTGAAGGGCACGGTGCGCGAGGCGCGCGGGTTGGCCTCCAGGACGTAGAGGATGTCCCCGGAGAGCGCGAACTGGATGTTGATCAGACCGCGCACCCCGACACCGCGCGCGATGGCCTCCGTGGAGGCGCGCAGCCGCTTGATGTCGAAGCCGCCGAGTGTGATCGGGGGCAGGGCGCACGCCGAGTCACCGGAGTGGATGCCGGCCTCCTCGATGTGCTCCATGACGCCGCCGAGGTAGAGCTCCTCGCCGTCGTAGAGGGCGTCCACGTCGATCTCTATGGCGTCGTCGAGGAAGCGGTCGACGAGGACCGGCCGGGAGGGGCTGATCTCGGTCGACTCGGCGATGTAGGACCCCAGGCGGGTCTCGTCGTAGACGATCTCCATGCCGCGGCCGCCGAGCACGTAGGACGGGCGGACGAGGACCGGGTAGCCGATCTCGTCGGCGATGGCCTTGGCCTCGGCGAAGGTGGTGGCGGTGCCGTGCTTGGGGGCGGGCAGTCCGGCCTCGGCGAGGACGCGGCCGAAGGCGCCGCGGTCCTCGGCGGCGTGGATGGCCTCCGGGGAGGTGCCGACGATCGGCACGCCGTTGTCCTTGAGCGCCTGCGACAGACCGAGCGGGGTCTGGCCGCCGAGCTGCACCACGACGCCCGCGACCGGTCCGGCCTGCTGCTCGGCGTGGACGATCTCCAGGACGTCCTCCAGGGTGAGCGGCTCGAAGTAGAGCCGGTCGGAGGTGTCGTAGTCGGTGGAGACGGTCTCCGGGTTGCAGTTGACCATCACGGTCTCGTACCCGGCGTCGCTCAGCGCGAAGGAGGCGTGGACACAGGAGTAGTCGAACTCGATGCCCTGGCCGATGCGGTTCGGACCGGAGCCCAGGATGATCACCGCGGGCTTCTCGCGCGGCGCGACCTCGGTCTCCTCGTCGTAGGAGGAGTAGAAGTACGGCGTCCGGGCGGCGAACTCGGCGGCGCAGGTGTCGACCGTCTTGTAGACCGGGCGGATACCGAGCGCGTGCCGCACCTCGCGGACGACGTCCTCGCGCAGGCCGCGGATCTCGGCGATCTGCTGGTCGGAGAAGCCGTGCCGCTTGGCCTCGGCGAGCAGGCCGGTGGTCAGCTCGGGGGCGGCGGCCAGCTCGTCGGCGATCTCCTTGACGAGGAACAGCTGGTCGACGAACCAGGGGTCGATCTTCGTGTGCTCGAAGACCTCCTCGGGGGTGGCGCCCGCGCGGATGGCGCCCATGACCGCGTTGATCCGGCCGTCGGTCGGACGGATCGCCTCGCGCAGCAGCTCCTCCTTGTCGCCGGGCTCACCGACGAAGGTGAACTGGCTGCCCTTCTTCTCCAGGGAGCGCAGCGCCTTCTGGAACGCCTCGGTGAAGTTGCGGCCGATGGCCATGGCCTCGCCGACCGACTTCATGGTGGTGGTGAGGGTCGAGTCGGCGCTCGGGAACTTCTCGAAGGCGAAGCGGGGAGCCTTGACGACCACGTAGTCGAGTGTCGGCTCGAAGGAGGCCGGGGTCTCCTGGGTGATGTCGTTGGGGATCTCGTCGAGCGTGTAGCCGACGGCGAGCTTCGCGGCGATCTTGGCGATGGGGAAACCGGTCGCCTTGGAGGCCAGCGCGGACGAACGCGACACACGCGGGTTCATCTCGATGACGATGACCCGGCCGTCCTCGGGGTTCACCGCGAACTGGATGTTGCAGCCGCCGGTGTCCACGCCGACCTCGCGGATGATCGCGATGCCGACGTCGCGCAGCACCTGGTACTCGCGGTCGGTGAGCGTCATCGCGGGCGCGACGGTGATCGAGTCGCCGGTGTGCACGCCCATGGGGTCGAAGTTCTCGATGGAGCAGACGACCACGACGTTGTCGTTCTTGTCGCGCATCAGCTCCAGCTCGTACTCCTTCCAGCCGAGGATGGACTCCTCCAGAAGCACCTCGGTGGTCGGCGAGAGGGTGAGGCCCTGGCCCGCGATGCGGCGCAGCTCGTCCTCGTCGTGTGCGAAGCCGGAGCCGGCGCCGCCCATGGTGAAGGAGGGACGGACGACGACCGGGTAGCCGCCGAGCGCCTCGACGCCCTTGAGGACGTCGTCCATGGAGTGGCAGATGTGGGAGCGGGCGGACTCGCCGTGGCCGGTCTTCCTGCGGACCTCCTCGACGACCTCCTTGAACAGGTCGCGGTCCTCGCCCTTGTTGATCGCCTCGACGTTGGCGCCGATCAGCTCGACGCCGTACTTCTCCAGTACGCCGTTGCCGTGCAGCGAGATGGCGGTGTTGAGGGCCGTCTGGCCGCCCAGGGTGGGCAGGAGCGCGTCGGGGCGCTCCTTGGCGATGATCTTCTCGACGAACTCGGGGGTGATCGGCTCGACGTAGGTGGCGTCGGCGATCTCCGGGTCGGTCATGATCGTCGCCGGGTTGGAGTTCACCAGGACGACCCGCAGGCCCTCGGCCTTGAGGACGCGGCACGCCTGGGTGCCGGAGTAGTCGAACTCGGCGGCCTGGCCGATGACGATCGGGCCGGAGCCGATGACCAGGACGGACTGGATATCGGTGCGCTTAGGCACGCTGGCCCTCCATGAGGTTCACAAAGCGGTCGAACAGGTAGGCGGCGTCGTGCGGGCCCGCTGCCGCCTCGGGGTGGTACTGGACGCTGAAGGCCGGCTTGTCGAGGAGCTGGAGGCCCTCCACCACGTTGTCGTTGAGACACACGTGGGAGACCTCGGCGCGGCCGAACGGGGTGTCGGAGACCTTGTCGAGCGGGGCGTCGACGGCGAAGCCGTGGTTGTGCGCGGTGACCTCGACCTTGCCGGTCGTACGGTCCTGCACCGGCTGGTTGATGCCGCGGTGGCCGTACTTCAGCTTGTAGGTGCCGAAGCCGAGGGCGCGGCCCAGGATCTGGTTGCCGAAGCAGATGCCGAACAGCGGGGTGCCGCGCTCCAGGACGCCCCGCATGACGGAGACGGGGTGGTCGGCGGTGGACGGGTCGCCCGGGCCGTTGGAGAAGAACACGCCGTCCGGGTTCACGGCGTAGACGTCGTCGACGGTGGCGGTGGCGGGCAGGACATGCACCTCGACGCCGCGCTCGGCCATCCGGTGCGGGGTCATGCCCTTGATGCCGAGGTCGATCGCGGCGACGGTGAACTTCTTCTCGCCGATCGCGGGGACGACGTACGGCTCGGTGGTGGCGACCTCGGCGGACAGGTCGGCGCCCTCCATCCTGGGCGCCTCCTGGACGCGGGCCAGCAGGGCCGCGTCGTCGTGCACGGCGTCGCCGCTGAAGATGCCGACGCGCATGGCGCCGCGCTCCCGCAGATGGCGGGTGAGCGCGCGGGTGTCGATGCCGCTGATGCCGACGACGCCCTGGGCGGCCAGTTCGGCGTCCAGCGTCCGGCGGGAGCGCCAGTTGGAGGGCACCCGCGCGGGGTCACGCACGACGTAGCCGGAGACCCAGATCTTCCTGGACTCCATGTCCTCGTCGTTGACGCCGGTGTTCCCCACGTGCGGGGCGGTCATCACCACGACCTGGCGGTGGTAGGAAGGGTCGGTGAGGGTCTCCTGGTAGCCGGTCATGCCGGTGGAGAACACCGCTTCGCCGAAGGTCTCCCCCACCGCCCCGTAGGCACGGCCGCGGAAGATCCGGCCGTCCTCCAGGACGAGTACGGCGGGAACCTTGGCGGCTCCCCTGGTGGAGGTTGTCATCGTGCGCCTTCCGTCTTGTTGATCATGTGGTTGAGGGCTTCCACCCACGCGTTGTGCTCGGCCGCGTGGTCGGAGCGGAAGCCGGAGTCGATCAGCTTGTCGCCGTGTGCCCAGGTCACGACCAGCAGTCCGCCCTCGGTGAGGACCTTGCCGGCGATGCCCTTGTCGAGGCGGGCCTCGCGCAGGGCGTCCGCCGGGACGAAGAAGTCGTCCGCACCCTGGCGTACGACGTCCAGTCCCGCGTCCGTCAGCGTGAGCTCGGCCCTGCTGCGGGTGCCCAGGCCGTGCGCCACGATGCGGTCGAGCCACTGTCCGGCGGTGGTGGAGCCGTGGTAGCGGCCGCTCATCGTCAGTTTCGCCTCGCCGGGGTCGTCCGGCGCGCTGTGCAGCTCGGGCAGGTCGCCCTGGAGCGTGCCCCGCCACTTCCAGCCCTCGCGCATCAGCCAGTAGACGAGCGCGACGAAGAGGGCGAGTCCGACGACCCAGCCGATCCGGGCGGCCCAGTCGGTCACTTCCGCCGATTCCTTACCGGCGGCCAGCAGGAGTACAGGTGTCACGTGAGCTTCCCGTCGACGAGCGTGGCCTTGCCCCGGAGCCAGGTGTGGGTGACACGGCCCGGCAGCTCGCGGCCCTCGTACGGGGTGTTGCGGCTGCGCGAGGCGAAGCCCGCGGGGTCCACAGGGCCACGGTATGCCGTGTCGACGAGGGTGAGGTTGGCGGGCTCGCCTGCCGAGACGGGACGGCCGTGACCCGCGGCCCGGCCGATGCGCGCCGGTGTGAAGGACATACGGTCGGCGACGCCGGCCCAGTCCAGCAGGCCCGTCTCCACCATCGTGTCCTGCACCACCGACAGCGCGGTCTCCAGACCGACCATGCCCATGGCGGCGGCGGCCCACTCGCAGTCCTTGTCCTCGTGCGGGTGCGGGGCGTGGTCGGTGGCGACGATGTCGATCGTGCCGTCGGCGAGCGCCTCGCGCAGTGCCGTCACGTCGCGCTCCGTGCGCAGCGGCGGGTTGACCTTGTAGACCGGGTCGTACGACCGGACCATCTCGTCGGTGAGGAGGAGGTGGTGCGGGGTGACCTCGGCGGTGACGTCGATGCCTCGGGACTTGGCCCACCGGACGATCTCGACGGACCCTGCGGTCGACAGGTGGCAGATGTGCACGCGGGAGCCGACGTGCTCGGCGAGCAGCACGTCCCGCGCGATGATCGACTCCTCGGCGACGGCCGGCCAGCCGCCGAGGCCCAGCTCGGCGGAGACGACACCCTCGTTCATCTGGGCGCCCTCGGTGAGCCGGGGCTCCTGGGCGTGCTGGGCGACGACGCCGCCGAATGCCTTCACGTACTCCAGGGCGCGGCGCATGATCACGGCGTCGTGGACGCACTTGCCGTCGTCGGAGAAGACGGTGACGCCGGCCGCGGACTCGTGCATGGCGCCCAGTTCGGCGAGCTTGGCCCCCTCCAGGCCGACGGTGACGGCGCCGATGGGCTGCACGTCGCAGTAGCCGGACTCCTGGCCGAGCCGCCAGACCTGCTCGACGACGCCGGCGGTGTCGGCGACCGGGAAGGTGTTGGCCATGGCGAAGACGCTGGTGTAGCCGCCGCTCGCCGCCGCGCGGGTGCCGGTCAGGACGGTCTCGGAGTCCTCGCGGCCGGGCTCGCGCAGATGGGTGTGCAGGTCGACCAGGCCCGGCAGGAGCACCTTGCCGCCGGCCTCGACGACCTCGGCGCCGTCGGCGGGCAGTCCGGTGCCGACCCGGGTGATCGTTTCGCCGTCGATCAGCACGTCCTGCGGCTCGCCGCCGAGCACCTTCGCACCGCGGATAAGGATCTTGCTCATGGTTCTTACTTCTCCTCGGTGGTGCGGGCGTGGGTGAGGGCGGGTTCGTTGCCGCCCAGCAGCAGGTAGAGGACGGCCATGCGGATGGAGACGCCGTTGGCGACCTGCTCGATCACCGTGCAGCGGTCGGAGTCGGCGACCTCGGCGGTGATCTCCATGCCGCGGACCATCGGGCCGGGGTGCATGACGATGGCGTGCCCGGGCATCCGCGCCATGCGGTCGCCGTCGAGGCCGTAGCGGCGCGAGTACTCCCGCTCGGTGGGGAAGAACGCGGCGTTCATCCGCTCGCGCTGGACGCGCAGCATCATCACCGCGTCGGACTTGGTCAGCGTCGAGTCGAGGTCGTACGACACCTCGCAGGGCCAGGTGTCGATGCCGACCGGCAGCAGGGTCGGCGGGGCGACCAGGGTGACCTCGGCGCCGAGGGTGTGCAGCAGGTCGACGTTGGAGCGGGCGACCCTGCTGTGCAGGACGTCGCCGACGATCGTGATGCGGCGGCCCGACAGGTCCTGCCCGAGTCCGGCGTCCCGGCCGACCAGCCGGCGCCGCATGGTGAAGGCGTCGAGGAGGGCCTGGGTGGGGTGCTGGTGGGTGCCGTCGCCCGCGTTGATGACGTGTGCGTCGATCCAGCCGGAGGTGGCCAGCCGGTACGGGGCCCCGGAGGCGCCGTGCCGGATGACCACGGCGTCGACGCCCATGGCCTCCAGGGTCTGCGCCGTGTCCTTCAGGGACTCGCCCTTGGAGACGCTGGAGCCCTTGGCGGTGAAGTTGATGACGTCCGCCGACAGCCGCTTCTCGGCGGCCTCGAAGGAGATCCGGGTGCGGGTGGAGTCCTCGAAGAAGAGGTTGACGACGGTCCGGCCGCGCAGGGTCGGGAGTTTCTTGATCGGCCGGTCGGCGACCCGGGCCATCTCCTCGGCGGTGTCGAGGATCAGGACGGCGTCGTCGCGGGTGAGGTCGGCGGCCGAGATGAGATGACGCTGCATCTGTCAGGCTCCGTAAGGCGGTTCGATAGGGAGATATCAGCGGCTAAATCGGTCGGACGGGTACACGTGTGGGCGTGCCGATCCGGCGCACGCCCACGGGCGTGCGCACCGAAGTGCTACTGGGAGGTCTGCTTGGCGCCGAGCAGCACGGTGTCGCGACCGTCCTCCTCGGCGAGCAGGACCTTGACCGTCTCCCGCAGCGACGTGGGGAGGTTCTTGCCGACGTAGTCGGCGCGGATGGGCAGTTCGCGGTGGCCGCGGTCGACGAGGACGGCGAGCTGCACCGCGCGCGGGCGTCCGATGTCGTTCAGCGCGTCGAGGGCGGCGCGGATGGTGCGGCCGGAGAAGAGCACGTCGTCGACGAGGACGACCAGGCGGCCGTCGATGCCGTCGCCGGGGATCTCGGTACGGGCCAGCGCACGCGGTGGGTGCATGCGCAGGTCGTCGCGGTACATCGTGATGTCCAGCGAGCCGACCGGGACCTTGCGCTCGGTGATCTGCTCGAGCTTGGCGGCGAGTCGCTGGGCGAGGAAGACGCCTCGGGTCGGGATGCCGAGGAGCACCACATCGTCGGCGCCCTTGGCGCGTTCGACGATCTCGTGGGCGATGCGGGTCATGACCCGGGCGATGTCCGGGGCCTCGAGAACGGGGCGGGCATCGGGCTGCGGATTCTGCGTGTCCTGCTTGTCCATATGAAAACGGACCTCCTTCTCCGCCTCACGGGACGGACCTTAAAGGACGTCGGATTGCGTGGCCCACGCTATCAGGTGGGATTCCGCCCGTAGCGACACCCCCGATCACTCCGATGGAGTAGCCGATCTTCGCTACCACGGAAGAGTCGGTGTGGACCATTCGGCTTGACGAGCGAGAGTAACGCTGCGTAACCTCACAGTGAGTTACCAGCCGCGCGGCATGGAAACCAGCCAGAGTCGCGTCGACACAGTGCCGGGGAGCTATATGTCCAGCGAATACGCCAAACAGCTCGGGGCCAAGCTCCGGGCGATCCGCACCCAGCAGGGCCTTTCCCTCCACGGTGTCGAGGAGAAGTCCCAGGGCCGTTGGAAGGCGGTCGTGGTCGGTTCGTACGAGCGCGGCGACCGCGCCGTGACCGTACAGCGCCTCGCGGAGCTGGCGGACTTCTACGGCGTCCCGGTGCAGGAGCTGCTGCCGGGCACGACCCCGGGCGGGGCCGCCGAGCCGCCGCCGAAGCTGGTCCTGGACCTGGAGCGGCTGGCCACGGTGCCGGCCGAGAAGGCGGGCCCGCTGCAGCGGTACGCGGCGACGATCCAGTCGCAGCGCGGCGACTACAACGGCAAGGTGCTGTCGATCCGCCAGGACGACCTGCGCACCCTCGCCGTCATCTACGACCAGTCGCCCTCGGTCCTCACCGAGCAGCTGATCAACTGGGGCGTCCTGGACGCGGACGCGCGCCGCGCGGTGGCCTCGCACGAGGACGCGTAGCCGCTTCAGGGGATCGCAGAAACGTGCCGCCGGGGGGGGGGGGCCCCCCCGGGGGGGGGGGCCCCCCCCGGGGGGGTGGGGGGGGGGGCCCGAGGGGGGGGGGGGGCGGGCCCGCCCGGGGGGGGGGCGCCGCCGGCGGCGGCGGGGCCGCGGCCCCCCCCCCCCGGCGCCCCCCCCCCCCCCCCCCCCCCGGGCCCCCCCCCCCCGGGCCGGGGGGGGGGCCCCCCCCCGGGGGGGCCCCCCCCCCCCCGGCGGTTTTTCGTGGGCGCGCCGATTCTGCGTGGGCACGTACGCGCGCCGTGAGGGCAGCACCGCAGGGGCGCGGGGAACTGCGCGACCAGCCACGGACCGGCCCGCAGTCGCCTCCCAGGCGCACCCCCGCGGTGGTGGGCGCGCTCACGGCGCGCGGCGTACGCCTACGCCTCGCGTCGAAGCGACGGCTTCAGCTCCTTGAGCCGGCCCAGCAGCCCGTTCACGAAGGAGGGCGACTCATCGGTCGAGAACTCCTTCGCCAACTGCACCATCTCGTCGAGGACCACCGCGTCCGGGGTCTCGTCGACCCAGATCAGCTCGTACGCGCCGAGCCGCAGAATGCTGCGGTCGACGACCGGCATGCGGTCGATCGTCCAGCCCACCGAGTACTGGGCGATCAGCTCGTCGATGCGCTGCGCGTGCTCCGCGTAGCCCTCGACGAGCTGCATCGTGTACTCGCTCACCGGCGGCTGCCGGGTGTCGGACCGGGCGTGCCGGACCCAGTCGGCGAGGACCGTCAGGACCTCGGCGCCGCGCTGATCGCCCTCGAAAATGATCTGGAAGGCACGCTTGCGGGCCGTATTGCGGGCAGCCACGGTTAGCTGTTCACCCGGCCGAGGTAGTCGCTGGTGCGGGTGTCGACCTTGATCTTCTCACCGGTGGTGATGAAGAGGGGTACCTGGATCTGGTGACCGGTCTCCAGGGTGGCGGGCTTGGTGCCGCCGGTGGAGCGGTCGCCCTGGACGCCCGGCTCGGTCTCCTGGATGACCAGCTCGACGGCGGCCGGGAGCTCGACGAAGAGCACCTCGCCCTCGTGCTGCGCGACGGTGGCCTCGAAGCCCTCGATGAGGAAGTTGGCGGCGTCGGCGACCGTCTTGCGGTCGATGTGCAGCTGGTCGTAGGTCTGCATGTCCATGAAGACGAAGTATTCGCCGTCCATGTACGAGAACTGCATGTCGCGCTTGTCGACGGTGGCCGTTTCGACCTTGACGCCGGCGTTGAAGGTCTTGTCGACGGTCTTGCCGGACAGCACGTTCTTCAGCTTGGTGCGCACGAAGGCCGGGCCTTTGCCGGGCTTGACGTGCTGGAACTCGACGACGGACCAGAGCTGGCCGCCTTCGAGCTTGAGCACCATGCCGTTCTTGAGGTCGTTCGTGGAAGCCACGGTTGCGGAATCTCCTGGACTGGACTGACGTGGACGACGGCCGGGGCCTGCGCCCGTGCCCGACGCGGGGCTAGAGCGCGAGCAGCTCCTTGGTCGTGATGGTGAGTAGCTCGGGTCCGCCGTCCGCCTCGGGGCGCACGACGAGCGTGTCATCGATCCGGACTCCGCCCCGGCCGGGGAGGTGGACCCCCGGTTCGACGGTGACCGGCACGCAAGCGTCCAGTTTACCCATGGCCGCGGGGGTCAATTGAGGGTCCTCGTCGATTTCCAGTCCTACACCGTGGCCGGTGAGTTCGGGGAGGGCCTCGGCGTACCCCGCGGAGTCCAGCACCTGGCGGGCCGCGCGGTCCACGTCACGGCAGGCGGCGCCGGGGACGAGGGACTCGCGCCCGGCGCGCTGGGCGGAGAAGACGAGGTCGTACAGCTCGATCTGCCAGTCCGCCGGGGCCGTGCCGATGACGAACGTGCGGCCGATCTCGCAGCGGTAACCGCGGTAGGTGGCGCCGAGGCAGACCGAGAGGAAGTCGCCCTCCTCGACGCGGCGGTCGGTGGGGCGGTGGCCGGGGCGGCCGGCGTGCGGGCCGGTGGCGACGGAGGTGGGGAAGGCGGGCCCGTCGGCGCCGTGGTCGACGAGGCGGCGCTCCAGTTCGAGGGCGAGGTGGCGTTCGGTGCGGCCTACGAGGATGGACTCCAGGAGTTCGCCCAGTGCCTGGTCGGCGATCTCGGCACCGATGCGGAGGCAGGAGATCTCTTCCTCGTCCTTGACGACGCGAAGCTGTTCCACGGCGCAGCCGATGCCGGTGAGGCGAAGGCGGGGGGCCGTGTCGCGGATGGCGTGGTGGCGGGTGACGGTGAGGTGGTGTTCCTCGAGGGCCAGGGAGTCGGCGCCCTGGGTGACGGCGAGGCGGGCGGCTGCGACTGCGGCGTCGCTGCCGCCGCCACCGCTGCCGAGGCCGAGGCCAGGGCCGAGGCCAGGGCCGGGGACGATGTGGACGCGGAGTGCTTCGTCGGGGCGGCTCTGAGGGGAGCGGTCGTCGGGTGGGCCGACGCAGACGAGGAGGTCCTCGGTCCTGCCGAGCAGGAGCACGGCGCCTTCGGGGGCGGCGCCTGCGAGGTAGCGCACGTTGGCGGGGCGGGACACCAGCGCCGCCGCGCTGCCACCCGCGTTGCAGCATTCCCGTAGCCGCGCCCGGCGTCCCGCGTAGACCTCTGACATTCTTCGAGCGTAGGAGCGGTGGCCGGATGTCGCCGGTCGAGCGGGGCCGAGTGGGGGGGCGGACGCGGCCGCGTCGTGGGGTCGGGGGTGCGGTGGTGCGGTGAGTCCGCCGCAATCGGGCCGGCCTCGCCCGCTGCCACAGTGCCCCGGCACGGGGACCGGGTAAGCGGCGGCCTCACCGCACCACCACACCCCACTCCGGCACGCGATCACCCGCGCCCAGTCGTCGCACCCGGGCATCCCGCCGCCCCCAGCTGCGGCGGTCGTGTCGCTGGGGCGGCACCGGTGGGCGCAGCGGCGTCCCGCCGACGCCGGTGAGTGGGATCCCGCCCGCCGCACAGCAACACCCCCCGCAGACCCGGGCATCCCGCCGCCCCCAGCTGCGGCGGTCGTGTCGCTGGGGCGGCACCGGTGGGCGCAGCGGCGTCCCGCCGGCGCCGGTGAGTGGGATCCCGCCCGTCAGCGGAGGGTCGTCGTGACGTCGGGGGCCCGTTCGAGCGAGGGGAAGTCGCGGTCGGCTCCGGTGTCACGGACACAGGGGCGTTGTACGCGGCCCGCGTTCACCACGGTGGGGGGCTGGCTATCGAGCGGGCCAGGACGTCGTCCAGGATGCGGGCCGTTTCCGGTATGCCCAGCTGGGAGTTGTCGATGATGGGCAGCCCCGAGCCGTACCAGCCGGCCATCCGGCCGTGGATACGGGCCACCTCTTCGTCGGTGAGCCGGCGATTGCCGGAACGTTCCGCGTTGCGTTCCAGGACGATGTCCAGGCCGGGGAGGAGCACCACCGGCAGCAGACCGGGACCCACGTGCCGCTTCCAGCCGCCGAGACCGACGACCGGCCGGTCGGGGAACACCGCGTCGTCGAGAATGCAGGAGATCCCGTTGGCGAGGAAGTTGCGCGCCGCGAAGCCGCAGGTGCGGCGGGCGAGACGATACTGCGCCTCCGAGTGGTCGTTCCACCCGGACTGCGGATCGGCGAACCCCGAGCGCACCCATTCGCGTACGTCGTCGAGGCTGATGTGCGCCGTCGGCACCCGGCGGTGGTCCGCCCAGTACTTGGCCACACTCGTCTTGCCCGCGCCGGCGGGACCTATCAGCAGCACCGCGATGATCGTCCCGGCCGGGTCGGGCGCCGCGGGCGCCTGTGGCGGGCTCGGCATGGCGACCGGGCCGCCGGGCGGCAGCGGTACATGGCCGGTGGTGTCCGGCGGCGGAGGCATCGAGGCGTGCTGCGGACCCGCGTGGGCGGGGCCGGGTCCGGGCGGCGGCGGTGCCGGATAGCCCGGTGCCGGAGGTGGCATGGGCAGCGGGGCGGAGCCCTGGTGCGCTCCCGGGTGCTGGCCCGGGTGGTGTGCGGCCGGTGACCAGCCGGCGGCCGGTCCGTGCCCCGGCTGATGGGGCGGCGGCAGCGGAGACCCCACTGCGTGCTGCATCCGGTGCCACTCCGTCTCGTACAGGCGATGGGGCGCTGACAGCGGGCTTCTCCCGCGTGCTACCGAACGGTACCGCCCCCTGCCGTCGTTGTGTGAACGGCCGGGGGCGGTGATGAGTGCCCGGGGCTACTCCCCCACCTCGCCGTACGCGGCGAGCAGGACGGCCGGGTCCGGACCCTCCAGCACCGTGGGCTTGGCGAGGCCGTCGAGGACGATGAAGCGCAGCAGGTCGCCGCGGGACTTCTTGTCGACCTTCATGTTCTCCAGCAGCTTGGGCCACTGGTCGTGGCGGTAGTGCAGCGGGAGGCCGACCGATTCGAGGACCGTACGGTGGCGGTCCGCGGTGGCGTCGTCCAAGCGGCCCGCGAGGCGGCCGAGTTCGGCCGCGAAGTGCATGCCGACGGCGACGGCCGCGCCGTGGCGCCACTTGTAGCGCTCGTTCTTCTCGATGGCGTGGCCGAGGGTGTGGCCGTAGTTCAGGATCTCCCTCAGGCCCGATTCCTTGAGGTCGGACGAGACGACCTCGGCCTTGACCCGGATCGAACGCTCGATCAGCTCCGCCGTGTGCGGGCCGGACGGGGTGCGGGCGGCCTGGGGGTCGGACTCGATGAGGTCCAGGATCACCGGGTCGGCGATGAAGCCGGCCTTGATGACCTCCGCGAGCCCGGAGACGTAGTCGTTGACCGCGAGGGAGTCCAGCGCCGCGAGGTCGCACAGGACGCCGGCGGGCGGGTGGAAGGCTCCGACCAGGTTCTTGCCCTCGGCGGTGTTGATGCCCGTCTTGCCGCCCACGGCCGCGTCGACCATGGCCAGGACGGTGGTCGGGACCGCGATCCAGCGCACCCCGCGCAGCCAGGTCGCGGCCACGAAGCCGGCCAGGTCCGTCGTGGCCCCGCCGCCCACGCCGACGATGACATCGGTACGGGTGAAGCCGGACTGGCCCAGCGCCTTCCAGCAGTAGGCGGCGACCTCGGCGGTCTTGGCCTCCTCCGCGTTGGGCACCTGGATGGCGATCGCCTCGTAGCCCTGCCCGGCGAGATCCTCGCGGAGTGCCTCGCCGGTCTCGGCGAGGGCTTCCGGGTGCACGATCGCGACGCGCTTGGCCTTCGCTCCGATCAGTCCACCGAGCTCGCCGAGGAGCTGACGGCCCACCAGGACCTCGTACGGGTCGGTGCCCGCCGTGCCGCCGATCTGGATCCGCGTCACTGCTTCGCTGCTCATGCGTCCTTCAACTCCAGTGCGTCCAGGGCCGCTTCGGTGACTTCCTCGGGCGTACGGCCGTCGGTGGGCACGACGGCCGTGGCGGCCTCCTCGTACAGATGCCGGCGGGCCTCCATCAGCTCGCGCCACTGCTTGCGCGGGTTGACCGCGAGGAGCGGACGGGCGGCGTTGAGCCCGGTGCGCTTGACCGCCTCCTCGACGTCCATCGAGAGGTAGACGACCCGCTGCCCGGCGAGCAGCGCGCGCGTCTCGGGGTCGAGGATCGCGCCGCCGCCGAGGGCCAGGACGCCCTGGTGCCCGGCGAGGGCCGTACGCACCGCACGCTTCTCGATCACGCGGAAAGCGGGTTCGCCCTCGTCGACGAAGATGTCGGCGATGGTCCTGCCCTCGGCCGCGACGATGTCGTCGTCGGTGTCGCGGTAGGCCACGTTCAGCCGCTCGGCGAGCAGCCGCCCGACGGTGGACTTGCCCACGCCCATCGGGCCGATCAGTACGATGACCGGTGCACCTGTCATCGGATGGCCAGGTTCTCGAGGTACGAGGTCACATTGCGGTGGGTCTCGGTGACGCTGTCGCCGCCGAACTTCTCCGCGACCGCGTCCGCGAGGACCAGCGCCACCATGGCCTCGGCGACGATCCCGGCCGCCGGCACGGCGCACACGTCGGAGCGCTGGTGGTGGGCGGCGGCCTCCTCGCCGGTGACGACGTCCACGGTCTTCAGGGCGCGCGGCACGGTCGCGATCGGCTTCATCGCCGCGCGGACGCGCAGCAGCTCACCGGTGGTCAGTCCGCCCTCGGTGCCGCCGGAGCGGCCCGACGCGCGCCTGATGCCGTCGTCGGTGACGACGATCTCGTCGTGCGCCTTCGAGCCGGGGACGCGGGCGAGGTCGAAGCCGTCGCCGACCTCCACGCCCTTGATGGCCTGGATGCCCATCAGAGCGGCGGCCAGCCGGGCGTCCAGGCGGCGGTCCCAGTGGACATGGGAGCCGAGGCCCACGGGCACGCCGTACGCCAGTACCTCGACCACGCCGCCGAGGGTGTCGCCGTCCTTGTGGGCCTGGTCGATCTCCGCGACCATCGCCTTCGAGGCGTCCGCGTCCAGACAGCGCACCGGGTCGGCGTCGAGACGCTCCACGTCGGCGGGGGTCGGGTACACGCCGTACGGCGCCTTCGCGGAGGCCAGCTCGACGACGTGGCTGACGATCTCGATTCCGGCCGTCTCCTTCAGGTACGACCGTGCCACCGCGCCCAGGGCCACGCGGGCGGCGGTCTCGCGGGCGGAGGCCCGCTCCAGGATCGGCCGGGCCTCGTCGAAGCCGTACTTCTGCATGCCGGCCAGGTCGGCGTGGCCGGGGCGTGGGCGGGTCAGCGGGGCGTTGCGCGCCAGGCCGGCCAGCACGTCGGGGTCGACCGGGTCGGCCGCCATGACCTGCTCCCACTTCGGCCATTCGGTGTTGCCCACCATGACCGCGACCGGAGAGCCGATGGTCAGACCGTGCCGGACGCCGCCGAGGAAGGTGACCTCGTCGCGCTCGAACTTCATCCGGGCACCGCGTCCATAGCCCAGCCGCCGCCTCGCGAGGTGGTCCGCCACCATGTCGGTGGTGATCGGTACGCCGGCGGGAAGACCCTCCAGCGTCGCCACGAGTGCGGGACCGTGCGACTCCCCCGCGGTCAGCCAGCGCAACCTGCTCAACGGTGCTCCTCAAATGCTCGCGCCCCGGTACTGCCCTGCGTACACGTCTCCTCGTGTACGACTGCGGCGTGACGGGGTGCGCGGCCCCGGTCCGCCGTCTTCGATCCTCCCACGTCCCTGCCGGGTGTCCGGCCGCCGGTCCATCAGACGGACGGGCTGGATCCCGGGCCGGGCGGTGGGGAAATCAGGCCGTTCCGCCCTCGCCCCGGCGCTGTTGCGGGGCGTAGGCGCCGAGAAAATCGGCTCCGCTGCCCTGCGGCTGCGCCTGCTGGGACGCGTACTGTCCCAGGTGGTCGGCACCGCTCGGCTGCTGGGCGGTCTGCTGCGGGGCGTAGGCGCCCAGATGGTCGGCGCCGCTCCCCTGGCCGTACTGCGCCGCCGCGTGGACCGGCTGTCCGCCCCGGACCGCCCGGCGGTACGCGATCTTGCGCTTGAGCTTGACGACCCAGGACGCGACGACGGCGAGCACGATCAGCGCCAGCACCGTGATCTGCACCCAGTCGGGCAGAAAGCCCAGCACGGACTCGAAGATCTGGGACTTCACCGACGCCAGTGGTATGCCTGCGGACATGGAACGCGTTCCCTCCCGTGTTCCGCCCCCTGCGGAACCGACGGTGGATCTTATCGGGCCGCGAGCGCCCGCTCTCCCGCTTTTCGCATCGCGTCCAAGGGCGCGGGTGAACATCCCGTCATCTGCTCCACCTGGAGCACCGCCTGGTGCACCAGGAGGTCCAGCCCGCTGACCACGGCGCCCCCGTACGCCGACCAGCGGGCGGCGAGCACGGTCGGCCACGGGTCGTAGAGCACGTCGAAGAGGGCCGCCGGGTGTTCCGGGACGGCCCCGGCGAGGGCGTCCGTGACGCCGGCCGGGGTGGTGCTGACGACCAGCGGGGCGTGCAGGGCCTGCTCCGCGTCCTCCCAGGCGGCGATGCGCACCGCCACGTCGAGCCGCTCCGCCCACTCGCGCATCTCCGTCGCACGGGTCTCGCTGCGGACGTGGACGGTGACCTCGCCGGAGCAGATGCGGGCCAGCGCGGCGAGGGCGGAGGAGGCGGTGGCGCCGGCGCCGATGATGGCGGCCGTCTCCACCTTGTCGATGCCGTGCTCGCGCAGGGCGGCGACCATCCCGGGGATGTCGGTGTTGTCGCCGGTCCGGCGGCCGTCCGGCGTGAGGACGACCGTGTTGACCGCCTCGACCGAGGTGGCGGTCTCGCTGACCGAGTCCAGCAGCGGGATCACCGCCCGCTTCAGCGGCATGGTCAGCGACAGCCCCGCCCACTCGGTGCCGAGCGTGTCGAAGAAGCCGGGCAGGGACGTCTCGTCGACCTCGAAACGGTCGTACGTCCAGCCCTCCAGGCCCAGCTCGGCGTAGGCGGTGCGGTGCAGCACCGGGGAGAGGGAGTGGGCGATCGGGGAACCGAGTACGGCGGCCCTGCGGGCGGCCGCCATCAGTTCTTCCTCGTCGCGTTGAACTTGTCGACGAGCTTCTGGTGCTCCGCGATGGTCTTGGCGAACTCGGTCTTGTTCGCTCCGTCCGTGGCGACGAAGTACATCCAGCCGTCGGTCGTCGGATTCAGCGCGGCCTGCAGCGCCTCCTCGCCGGGATTGCCGATCGGGCCGGGCGTCAGGCCCTTGTTGGTGTACGTGTTGTACGGGTCGGGGTTGCTGTTGATCTCCGACTCGGAGATGTCGATCTCGCTCTGGCCGAGGAGGTAGTTGAAGGTCGAGTCGAACTGGAGCTTCTGGAACGTCTCCGTATTGCTGGGCTTGAGCCGGTTGTAGATCACTTCGGACATCTTGCGGAAGTCGTCGTGGGTCTTGCCCTCCGCCTGCACCAGGCTCGCTACCGTCACCAGCTCCCACGGACCCTCGAGACCGAGCTTCTTCGACTGCCCCTCGAAGTCCAGTTCCTCGTACTTCTCGGTGGCACGGGCCACCATCTGTTTCAGCACGTCCTCGGGCTTCTGTCCCTTGGCGACGGCGTAGCTCGACGGGTAGAGGAAGCCCTCCAGCGGGTCCTTGACCTCGTCGTGGTTCATGGCCCAGTCGGGCAGGCCGAGGCTCTTCCACTTGGTCTCGGCGACCTTGGCCGTGGTGCCGTCGTCCACCTTGAGGCGCTTGTCGATCAGCTCGTAGACGGCCACGTTGCGCTTGCCCTCGGCGATGATCAGATTGTCGCGGCTCTTCGGGCTGAGCATCAGCTCGACCGCGCTCGACGCCGACATCTCCTTCTGCAGCGTGTAGACGCCGTCCTGGATCCCCTTGCCGCCCGGGTTGGCCGCCTGGGCCGCGACGAAGGCGTCGACGCTCTTGACGACGCCCGCCTTCTTCAGCTCCTGGCCGATGGCGTATCCGCCGGATCCCTTGGGGATCGTGACGGTCACCTGCTCGCCGTTGCCGGCCCCCGCGAAGTCCGGGGCACTGCCGAAACGATCCTGGTAGAACTGGTAGCCGAAGTAGGTGACACCCGCGAGGCCGCCGCCGAGGACCACGACCACGACGAGGCAGGCCATGCCACTGCGCCGCTTCTTCTCCTTGCCGCCGCGGCCCTGTCGTTCGCCACGCCCGCGCCGCTCGGCCGGCTCGTCGTCGCGCTGGTCGTCGTCGTCGCCACCGCCCGAGAAGAAGGCGTGTTCGCCCTGGTCGGGGCCCGGATCCCAATCCGTCCGCGGCTCGGATTCCGGTTCGGGCCCGGGCTCGGGTTCGGCGCGGCGGCGGCCGGGCGGCTCCGGCGGCGGATAGGCCTCGGGGGTGCTGTAGTAGTCGGGCTGTTCACCGCCGTACGTCCCCGGCTGCTGCTGCCCGTACGGGTCCGCCGGGCCGGCCGCGTAGGGGTCCTGGGGATAGGAGCCCGTGGGCCAGCCGTTCTGGTCGTACTGCGGCTGTTGCTGCTGAGCGGCGTACTGCTGCTGGTCGTACTGATGCTGGTGCTGCTGCTGGTCGTACTGGTTCTGGCCGTACTGGTTCTGGTCGTACTGCGGGTACTGCTGACCGCCGTACCCGTGCTGGTCACCGGTGCCCCAGTCGCCGTACTGCTGCTGCGTCTGCGGCTGCTGCGGGTAGTCCTGTGGCTGGCCGCCGTAGGGGGACTGCTGACCCTGCTGGGTCTGCTGTCCGCCCCATCCGCCGTCCCCGTACAACGGGTCGTCCGGATGCCACGGTTCGGAGCCCTGGCCCCGGCCATACTCAGTCATCGATCCCCTAGAGCCGCGAGGCGGCGGATACGCGGCCACCTGAAGACCGCGACTCCCGTCCCGCCTCTCTCTGTGCGGCGGCTGTTCGAACACCGTCCGCATCGCGCGGAACGTTACCGTATCGCGATCAGATGACCACTTCGACGCCCTCACCGGGTGGTCTGCCTGACACCCGTTCGGATTCCAGTGCCTGCTGGAGGATGATCACGGCGGCGACCTGGTCGATCACCGCCCTGCCCTTCTTGGATCCGACGCCGGAGGCGCGCAGTCCCTGGCTCGCCGTGACCGTGGTCATCCGCTCGTCGACCAGCCGCACCGAAACGGGCGCGATACCGCGTGCCAGTTCCTGTGCGAAGCCCCTGACCTTGGCCGCGGCCGGTCCCTCGCCCCCCTTGAGGGAGCGGGGGAGGCCGACGACGACCTCGATCGGCTCGTACTCCTCGACGAGTTGCCGCAGCCGCCGGTGCGCGGCCGGGACGTCCCGGCCGCGCACCGTCTCCACCGGCGTGGCGAGGATCCCGTCGGGGTCGCACGAGGCGACCCCGATCCGGGCGTCCCCCACGTCGACGGCGAGCCGGCGGCCCCGGCGCAGAGCCGGGGCGTCGCCCTGGTTCCCGGTCACTTGGCGGTGTCCGCCACGAGCCGCTCGACGGCCTCGACGGCCTCGCCGACGGCGGCCGGGTTCTGGCCGCCGCCCTGGGCGACGTCCGGCTTGCCGCCACCGCCACCGCCGAGGGTCTTGGCGGCCGTGCGGACCAGTTCACCGGCCTTGAGTCCGCGCTCGCGGGCGGCGTCGTTGGTGGCGATGACCGTCAGCGGCTTGCCGTTGTTCACGGTGAACAGGGCGACGACGACGGCCCGGCCGCCCTGGATGCGGCCACGTACGTCGAGGACCAGCTTGCGCAGGTCGTCCGGCGTGGTGCCGTCGGGGACCTGGCCGGTGACGACGGCGATGCCGCGGACGTCCTTGGCGGACTCGGCGAGACCGGCGGCGGCCTGGAGCACCTTCTCGGCGCGGAACCTCTCGATCTCCTTCTCGGCGTCCTTCAACTTGCCGAGCATGGCGGAGACCTTCTCCGGAAGCTCCTCGGGGCGCCCCTTGATCAACTCCTGGAGCTGGGCGACGACCGTGTGCTCACGGGCGAGGAAGTTGTAGGCGTCCACGCCGACGAGGGCCTCGATACGGCGCACACCGGAGCCGATGGAGGATTCGCCGAGCAGCTTCACCAGGCCCAGCTGGGCGGTGTTGTGCACATGGGTGCCGCCGCACAGCTCCTTGGAGAAGTCGCCGATGGTGACGACGCGCACGCGCTCGCCGTACTTCTCGCCGAACTCGGCGATGGCGCCCTGCTTCCTGGCCTCGTCGATGCCCATGACGTCGGCGCGGACGTCGAGGTCGCGGGCGAGCACCTCGTTGATCTTCTGCTCGACGTCGGTCATCACGGCCGTCGGTACGGCGGACGGGGAGCCGAAGTCGAAGCGGAAGCGGCCGGGCTGGTTCTCGGAACCGGCCTGGGCGGCCGTCGGGCCGAGGGCGTCGCGCAGGGCCTGGTGGGTGAGGTGGGTGGCCGAGTGGGCGCGGGCGATGGCCGTACGGCGGCGGCCGTCGATGGAGGCCTGGGCCTTGGCGCCGACGGTGACCTCGCCGACCTGGACGACGCCCTTGTGGACGTACACGCCCGGGACGGGCTTCTGGCAGTCGCGGATCTCGATGACGGCGCCGGTGTCGACCTTGATGCGGCCGGTGTCGCCGATCTGGCCGCCGCCCTCGGCGTAGAACGGGGTGCGGTCGAGGACGATCTCGACCTCGTCGCCCTCGGTGGCGGCCGGGGAGGAGGCGCCGTCGACGAGGATGCCGACGATCGTGGACTCGCTCTCGGTGTCGGAGTAACCGACGAAGTCGGTGGCACCGGCCTGGTCGGCGATCTCCCGGTAGGCGCCGACGCCGGCGTGGCCGGTCTTCTTGGCCTGGGCGTCGGCCTTGGCGCGCTCCCGCTGTTCCTTCATCAGGCGGCGGAAGCCGTCCTCGTCCACGGAGAGGCCCTGCTCGGCGGCCATCTCCAGGGTGAGGTCGATCGGGAAGCCCCAGGTGTCGTGGAGCAGGAAGGCCTTGTCACCGGCCAGGACCCTGCCACCGGACTGCTTGGTCTCGGTGACGGCGGTGTCGAGGATGTTGGTGCCGGCCTTCAGTGTCTTGAGGAAGGCGTTCTCCTCGGCGAGGGCGACCTTCTCGATGCGCTCGCGGTCGGTGATCAGCTCCGGGTACTGCTGTCCCATCATCTCGATGACGACGTCGATGAGGTCCTTGACGACCGGGCCGGTGGCGCCGAGGAGGCGCATGTTGCGGATGGCGCGGCGCATGATGCGGCGCAGTACGTAGCCGCGGCCCTCGTTGCCGGGGGTGACGCCGTCGCCGATGAGCATCACGGACGTACGCATGTGGTCGGTGACCACGCGCAGGGAGACGTCCGAGGCGTGGGCGTCGCCGTAGGCCACGCCGGTCAGCTCGGTGGCCCTGTTGATGACGGCCATGGAGGTGTCGATCTCGTACATGTTCTGCACGCCCTGCAGAATCATGGCGAGGCGCTCCAGGCCGAGGCCCGTGTCGATGTTCTGGCTCGGCAGGTCCCCGAGGATCTCGAAGTCGTCCTTTCCGGTGCCCTCGCCCCGCTCGTACTGCATGAAGACGAGGTTCCAGATCTCCACGTACCGCTCGTCGTTGACGGCGGGGCCGCCCTCGACGCCGAACTCGGGGCCGCGGTCGTAGTTGATCTCGGAGCAGGGGCCGCAGGGGCCGGGGACGCCCATGGACCAGAAGTTGTCCTTCTTGCCCAGGCGCTGGATGCGTTCGGCGGGTACGCCGACGACATCGCGCCAGATCCGCTCGGCCTCGTCGTCGTCCTGGTAGACGGTGATCCACAGGCGCTCGGGGTCGAGGCCGTAACCGCCCTTGTCCAGGGCGCCGGTGAGCAGCTCCCAGGCGTACTTGACGGCGCCTTCCTTGAAGTAGTCGCCGAAGGAGAAGTTGCCGCACATCTGGAAGAACGTGCCGTGGCGGGTGGTCTTGCCGACTTCTTCGATGTCGGGGGTGCGCACGCACTTCTGCACGCTGGTGGCGCGGTCGAAAGGCGGCTTGACCTCGCCCAGGAAGTAGGGCTTGAAGGGCACCATGCCGGCCGGGACGAGCAGCAGAGTCGGGTCGTCCGCGATGAGCGACGCCGAAGGGACGACGGTGTGCCCGCGCTCCTCGAAGAAGCTCAGCCAGCGGCGGCGGATCTCGGCCGACTCCATCAGTGGTCCTCATTCCGGTTGTACGGGTACGTCGGATACGTCTGGCGCGGCTCGGGTGCCGGGCCCTCGACGTACTTGGTGCTGTTGCGGTTCTCGATGACGGCGTAGCCGCGGGCCGCGGGGAGTTCACGGTCGACGGGGGCGGCGAGGCCGAGCGCGTCGCCGAGTTCGGCCTCGCGCCGGTCCATGTGGTCGCGGACCTCGAGCGCGAAGTCCACCGCCCGGTCCTTGAGCCGGCCGCCGGCCTCGATCGCCTTGTTCGCCGCGGTGACGGCGAGGTGCTCGGGCGTCAGCTGCTTGAGCTTGCGGTTGACCTTGGTGGTGGCCCACACTCCGGCGGCGACGCCGGTGGTGAACCAGAACGTTCGGCGGAACATCGCTGGGTCAGTCCTTCTTTCCCCGGGTCCGCTTCTCCCGCCGCGCGCCCGGTACCGTGCGGCCCACGATCACGTTGCGCCGCGACGGCTTGGCCGGGGCGTCGTCCTTGCGGCCGCTGACGGCTCGGCGTACGCCATAGCCGAAGGCGGCGACCTTGACCAGGGGGCCGCCGAAGGTGGAGGCCACGGTGGTCGACAGCGCGGAGGCGTTGGAGGTGACCTCCTGGACGTCGGAGGCGATCGCGTCGACCCGCTCGATCTGGGTCTGCGCGGACCGCACCGCCGTCGAGGCGTCCGCCAGCAGGGGGACGGCCTGGTCGGTCACGTCCGCCACCAGCCTGGTGGTCGCCCGGAGCGTCTGGGCCAGCCTCGCGAGCGCGACCGCGAGGAAGGAGACCAGGATCGCCCAGAACACGGCCACCAGGATTCCGGCCACCTCGCCACCGGACACTGTGTGCACCCGCTCCCTTGAAACGCGCCTGAACATCGAGAAAGGTCGTGCGCCCGAGCCTATCGCGCCGGTGACGGGACTCCGTACCGGATTACCGTCCACCGCGGGTGGAGTCGTGGGAAGAGACGACGAACCCGCCGCCTCGCCCGCCCACAGGGGGCGGGGAGACGGCGGGTTCGGGATACCGCGCGCCTGCTGGGGTCAGCGGGCGTAGTACTCGACGACGAGCTGCTCGTCGCAGATCACCGGGATCTCCTTGCGGTTCGGCTCACGGTCCAGGCGGAACGCCAGGGACTTGAGGTTCACCTGGAGGTAGCGCGGGATCTCACCGTCGGGGGCGAAGCCGCCTTCACGGGCGATCGTGAAGAGGGTCTTCTCCTTGCTGCGCTCACGCACCTGCACGACGTCGTCCGGGCGGACACGGAAGGAAGGCTTGTCGACCTTCTTGCCGTTGACCTGGATGTGGCCGTGCACGACCATCTGGCGGGCCTGGTAGATCGTGCGGGCGATGCCCGAACGCAGGACCAGAGCGTCGAGGCGGCGCTCAAGCTCGATGACGAGGGCTTCGCCGGTCTTCATCGAGGTCTTGGAGGCACGCTCGTAGGCGCGGACCAGCTGGCGCTCGGAGAGGTCGTACTGCGCACGCAGACGCTGCTTCTCCAGCAGACGGACCTTGTAGTCCGAGTTCTGCTTGCGGCCACGGCCGTGCTCACCCGGCGGGTAGGGGCGGGCCTCGAAGTACTTGACGGCCTTGGGGGTCAGCGCGATGCCGAGGGCACGCGACTTCTTGACCTTGGGGCGGGGCTGGTTCGCCACTTCTTTTCCTTTTCCTTTTCGGCTGCCTCAGGGTTACGGGAGGTCGCATCCGCAGCCGGGGAATTCCCCTCGGGTCCGCGAGGACCCGGTGGGCAGCCGCTCCCTGGTCTGGGCACATACGTGCAGCACACGAACGGCCCACCGACCGGTCCCTGGACTTACGGGGTGGTGGTGGGCTGCCCGCGACACCTACGACGGTGCGCGACGCTCCTGGATCGAAGATCCGGCTGGATGTCCCGCCTGAGGCGCCGACCGGGGCCGGACACGGGACTCAGCACTGCGGAGAGTCTACAGGGTGGTCAGGACCGCTTCCGACCGAGGTGCTTCCTGGTCCACTCCACCGCGTCCGCGTATCTCGCCTCCGCGCCGTGCCGGGTGGGCTCGTAGTACGTACGGTCCTTGAGGGCGTCCGGCGCGTACTGCTGGGCGGCGATGCCCTCGGGCAGGTCGTGCGGGTAGGTGTAGCCCTTGCCGTGTCCCAGCTTGGTCGCGCCCTTGTAGTGGCTGTCCCGCAGATGCGACGGCACGGGTCCGGCCAGTCCCTTGCGTACGTCGTCCAGGGCGGCGCCGATCGCGGTGGTGGCCGCGTTGGACTTGGGGGCCAGTGCGAGGGCGATGGTGGCGTGGCTGAGGGTGAGGGCGGCCTCGGGGAAGCCGATCATGGCGACGGCCTGGGCGGCGGCGACCGCGATGGGCAGCGCGCCCGGGTCGGCGAGGCCGATGTCCTCGCTGGCGGAGATCATCAGGCGGCGGGCGATGAAACGGGGGTCCTCGCCGGCTTCGATCATGCGGGCCAGGTAGTGCAGGGCGGCGTCCACGTCGGAGCCGCGGATGGATTTGATCAGGGCGCTGGCCACGTCGTAGTGCTGGTCGCCGTCGCGGTCGTACTTCACCGCGGCCCGGTCGACCGTCTCCTCCAGCGTGGCCAGGGTGATCGACGCCTCGCCCTTGTCCAGCGCGGCTCCGGCAGCGGCCTCCAGGGCGGTGAGCGCGCGGCGGGCGTCGCCGCCCGCGATCCGCAGGAAGTGGTTCTCGGTGTCCTCGGGGAGCGTGACGGCGCCCTTCAGGCCCCGCTCGTCGGTTAGGGCGCGCTTCAGCAGGTCCCGGACGTCGTCGTCGGTGAGCGGTTCGAGGGTGAGGAGGAGGGAGCGGGAGAGCAGCGGGGAGATGACCGAGAAGTAGGGGTTCTCGGTGGTGGCGGCGATCAGGGTGACCCAGCGGTTCTCCACGGCGGGGAGCAGGGAGTCCTGCTGGGCCTTGCTGAAGCGGTGGATCTCGTCGAGGAAGAGGACGGTCTCCTGGCCGTACCCGCCGGCGGCGCGGCGGGCGCCGTCGATGACGGTACGGACCTCCTTGACGCCCGCGGTGATCGCCGACAGTTCGACGAAGCGCTTGTTGGTGGCCTTGGAGACGACGTAGGCGAGGGTCGTCTTGCCGGTGCCGGGCGGGCCCCAGAGGATCACCGAGGAGGGCCCCGCGGGGCCCGAGGCGCCCTCGCCGACGAGTCTGCGCAGGGGGGATCCCGGCTTCAGCAGGTGTTGCTGGCCCACCACCTCGTCAAGGGTGCGCGGGCGCATCCGGACCGCCAGGGGACTGCCGGTCGGGTCCTTCTCCTGGCGTTCTTCGGCTGCGGCGGTGAACAGGTCGGGCTCCACGCTGAAACCCTAAGCCACCGCACCGACAACGCCCCGCCGGGTGATCAGCTGGTCCAGAACTCCCACCAGCGGGTCAGGATCAGCATGCCGATGATGCCGATGTGCAGGACCGGCATCACCCAGGTGAACTCGCCGAAGAAGCTCTTCAGCCAGCCGGGGGCGGGCAGGAAGCCCTGGCGGATGTTGAACGACGTCACGTACCAGAACATGATGATCGTGGCGACCCAGGCCAGGCAGCACCACAGGCACAGGGCGTTGATCCGGTACAGCGACTGGAACATCAGCCAGGCGCAGAAGACGACGCCGAAGAGCGTGCCCGCGTTCAGGGTGAGCCAGTACCAGCGCGGGAAGCGGGCCCGGGCGAGCAGGCTCATGCCGACACAGACGACGATGCCGTAGGTGACGAGGCCGAGCATCGGGTTGGGGAAGCCGAAGACGGATGCCTGGTCGCTCTCCATGACACTGCCGCAGGAGACGACGGGGTTGAGGCTGCAGCCGGGGACGAACGTCTCGCCCTTGACCTTGGCCTCGAGCAGCTTGAACTTGTCGAGCGTGATCACCCAGGCGGCGAGTACACCGGCGGCACCGGTGATCACCAGGAGCAGGGCGAAGGCCCGGCTCGCGCCTTCCGTGCGCGGCGCGGAGGCGGTGCGCCGCGGCGCGGCCGAGGGTTCGGGCTCCATGTCGACGTCCCTGACTGTCGTCTTGCTCATCACGCCGATTCCGTCACTGGAGAGTGTGGACCTGCTTCGGGCAGGGGCCATTGTGCCGTACGGAGCTGTGGGTCCGCCGCTGTGCGGGCATAAGGACATACCGGGGTTCGCCCGTGGGCGTGGGGTTTCGGCCGATCCCTGAGGGAGGGCCGTACATACGATCCCTTCCGGTTCATCCGGCCGGGTGACGGCGAAGGCGCCGGTGCCCCGCGCGGGGGTCCGGCGCCCTGGTGGGTGCGGGCGGCTCAGCCGAGCCGTGACTCCAGTTCCGCCACGATCTCGTTGACGCCGACCGCCGACTGCTCGCCGGACTCCATGTCCTTGAGCTGGACGACGCCCTCGGCGAGGTCGCGCTCGCCGAGCACCAGCGCGTAGCGGGCGCCCGAGCGGTTGGCTGCCTTCATCGCCGCCTTGAGACCCTTGGCGCCGTACGAGAAGTCCGCGGCCACGCCGTTCTTGCGCAGCTCGGTGACCTTGGCGAACAGCACCCGGCGGGCATCCTCGCCGAGCGGGACGGCGAACACGCTGGTGGTGGTGGGGAGTTCGAGCTCGACGCCCTCCGCCTCCAGGGCCAGCACGGTGCGGTCGACGCCGAGGGCCCAGCCGACGGACGGCAGCGCGGGGCCGCCGATCATCTCGGACAGTCCGTCGTAGCGGCCGCCGCCGCCCACCGCGGACTGGGAGCCGAGGCCGTCGTGGACGAACTCGAAGGTGGTGCGCGTGTAGTAGTCCAGGCCGCGCACCAGCTTGGCGTCGTCCTCGAAGGAGACGCCCGCCGCCGTGATCAGTTCACGGACCTCCTCGTGGTACGCCTTGCAGGCGTCGCAGAGGTAGTCCCGCAGCAGGGGCGCGCCGGTGAGCTGCTTCTGCACCGACTCGCGCTTGTCGTCCAGGACGCGCAGCGGGTTGATCTCGGCGCGGCGCAGCGTGTCCTCGTCCAGGTCGAGTCCGCGCAGGAAGTCCTGGAGCGCGGCCCGGTACACGGGACGGCACTCCTTGTCGCCGAGGCTGTTGAGCAGGATGCGGAAGTTCTGCAGGCCCAGTGAGCGGTACGCCTGGTCGGCGAGGATGATCAGCTCGGCGTCGAGCGCCGGGTCCTCCGCGCCGATCGCCTCGGCGCCCACCTGCGAGAAGTGGCGGTAACGGCCCTTCTGGGGGCGCTCGTAGCGGTAGTACGAGCCGGAGTACCAGAGCTTGACCGGGAGGTTGCCCGCCTTGTGCAGGTTGGCCTCCAGGGCGGCGCGCAGTACGGAGGCGGTGCCTTCGGGGCGCAGGGCGAGCCGGGTGCCGCTCTTGGTCTCGAAGGCGTACATCTCCTTGGAGACGATGTCGGTGGACTCGCCGACACCGCGCGCGAACAGCTCGACGCTCTCGAAGCCGGGCGTCTCGATGTAGCCGTAGCCGGAGCCCCGCAGCGGCGCGGCGATGGCCTCGCGGACGGCGAGGTACTTGGCGCTGTCCGGCGGGATCAGGTCGTAGGTGCCCCTGGGGGCCTTGAAGGTGCTCACGGAAGGTCTCGTCACATTCCTCGTCGGGGAGCCTCGGTGGCGCCGCGTTCCTGGCGGTCTGCCGCCACCTGCCGCAGATACGGGTTGGCGGCGCGCTCCTGGCCGATGGTCGTCTGGGGGCCGTGGCCGGACAGCACCACGGTCGAGTCGTCGAGCGGCAGGCACACGCGTGCCAGCGAGTCGAGCATCTCGGCCATGTCACCGCCGGGCAGGTCGGTGCGTCCGATGGAGCCGGCGAACAGCAGGTCGCCCGAGAAGAAGACGGGCGGGATGTCCGCCGCCTCGGGCAGGCCGAAGGTCACCGACCCCTTGGTATGGCCCGGCGCGTGGGACACGGCCAGTTCCAGACCGGCCAGCCCCAGCGTCGCGCCGTCGGTGAGCTCCTTGACGTCGTCCGGCTCCCCCACCGTCAGCTCGCCCATCAGCGGCATGCCGATGGCGCGTCCGATGCCCTTCTCGGGGTCGCGCATCATGTACCGGTCCTCGGGGTGGATCCAGGCCGGTACACCGTGCGCTCCGCACACCGGGACGACCGAGGCGACATGGTCGATGTGGCCGTGGGTGAGGACGACGGCGACGGGCTTGAGCCGGTGCTTGCGGACCGCCTCCGCGACGCCGTCGGCGGCCTGGTGGCCGGGGTCGATGATCACGCACTCCTCACCGGCGGCGGGGGCGACGAGATAACAGTTCGTCCCCCAGGCCCCGGCGGGGAACCCGGCAATGAGCACGATCGTCCTTCGTTGTGTGGATACGGGAGGCTTGCGGCGGGGCTGCGCCCGTCGTCAGAGCCTACCGGCGCTGCCGATTCCTCAGCGAACCCATATACGGTACGGGGCACACGCAGGCGGTCGGCATCACCGCACGCACGCGTACCGGCCGGTACACGAGACGCATTGAGGAGAGAACCCGGTGGTCAGCCAGGAACAGCGGCGGCGTCAGCTCGCCCGGGAGAAGTTCTTGCGGCAGCAGCAGCGGCGCACTCAGGCGCGGCGGAAGTCGCGGATGCGCAGCTCGGTGATCGCGTCCGTGCTCGGTGTGATCCTCGTGGGCAGCGGCGCGCTGTACGCGACCGGGGCGCTGGAGCAGGACGACGACAAGACCAACGCGAACGCGGAGGTCACGCCGAGCGCCTCCGCGCCGAGCAAGGCGCCGGACCCGTGCGAGAAGCCCGCGGAGGGCAAGGTCAAGTCGGAGACCTGGAAGAAGGAGCCGGCGATGTCCATCGACAAGTCGGCGAAGTACACCCTGACGCTGGACACGACCTGTGGCGCCATCGACGTGGACCTGAAGGCGTCGGCGGCCCCGCACACGGTCAACTCGTTCGACTTCCTCGCGAACAAGGGCTACTTCGACCACAGCAAGTGCCACCGGCTCACCACGAACGGCATCTACGTGCTGCAGTGCGGTGACCCGACGGGCATGGGCACCGGCGGCCCCGGCTACACGATCCCGGACGAGAACCTGAAGGACAAAAGCCTGAAGGACAACATCTACCCGGCGGGCACGGTCGCGATGGCCAACACCGGGCAGAAGGACAGTGGCGGCAGCCAGTTCTTCCTGGTCTACCAGGACAGTCAGCTCCCGCCCAGCTACACACCGTTCGGCACTCTCTCGGACGCCGGCATGAAGGTCCTGCAGAAGATCGCCGAGGCCGGAGAGAGCACCGGAGCCGGCGACGGGGCGCCCAACGCGACGGTCGTGATCGACAAGGCGACCGTCACCGAATCCTGACCCCTCAACTGCGAAATTTCGGTCGCGCGGGATGCGGACAGGCATCCCGTCGGTCGCCTATGTTGGCCGTGACGAAACTGTGGACGATGCCCGGGGGAGCTTCGAGGCCCCCTCGACGGCATCATGTGGAGGAGGCGCTGTGAGCAGCGACCCGTGGGGCCGCGTCGACGAGACGGGGACCGTGTACGTGCGTACGGCCGAGGGCGAGCAGGTCGTCGGTTCCTGGCAGGCCGGCTCCCCCGAGGAGGCTCTGGCCTACTTCGAGCGCAAGTACGAGGGCCTGGTTGTCGAGATCGGCCTCCTCGAGAAGCGAGTGAAGACCACCGACCTGTCGTCCAAGGACGCCCAGACCGCGATCGGGCATCTGCGCGAGCAGGTGGACGCCCATCACGCGGTCGGGGATCTGGACGCGCTCAGGGCCCGGCTGGACAAGCTCGTGGAACTGGTGGACGCGCGCCGTGAGGAGCGCAAGGCTCAGCGGGCCAAGCAGTCCGACGAGGCGCGGCACGCCAAGGAGGCGCTGGTCGTCGAGGCGGAGGGGCTGGCGCAGTCCGACCAGTGGCGGGCCGCCGGTGAGCGGCTGCGGGCGCTGGTGGACACCTGGAAGGGCCTGCCGCGACTGGACCGCAAGTCGGACGACGAGCTGTGGCACCGGTTCTCGCACGCGCGGTCGGCGTTCTCCAAGCGGCGCAAGCAGCACTTCGCGCAGCTGGACGCGCAGCGCGAGGACGCCCGCCAGGCCAAGGAGCGGCTGGTCGCCGAGGCCGAGTCGCTGTCGAACTCGACGGACTGGGGGCAGACGGCCGCCCGTTACCGCGAGCTGATGACGGAGTGGAAGGCCGCCGGCCGCGCCCAGCGCGAGCACGAGGACGATCTGTGGAACCGCTTCCGCGGTGCGCAGGACGTCTTCTTCGCCGCCCGCAGCTCGGTCTTCGCCGAGCGTGACGCGGAGCAGACGGAGAACCTCAAGCTCAAGGAGGAGCTGGCCGGGGAGGCCGAGAAGCTTCTGCCGATCACGGATCTGAAGGCCGCGCGGGCCGCGTTCCGCGGGATCAACGAGCGCTGGGAGGCCATCGGCCATGTGCCGAGGGACGCCCGCCCGAAGGTCGAGGGCCGGATGCACACCGTGGAGCGGGCGCTCCAGGAGGCCGAGGAGTCGGAGTGGCGCCGCACGAACCCGGAGGCACGCGCGCGTGCCGCGGGTCTGACGGGTCAGCTCCAGGCCGCCGTGGACAAGCTGAAGGGCCAGATCGAGCAGGCCAGGGCGCAGGGCAACTCCGCCAAGGCGGACAAGCTCGAGCGGGAGCTGGAGGGCCGCCAGGCGCTGCTGGACCAGGCGCTGAAGGGTCTGCACGAGTTCGGCGGCTGAGCCCGCGCCAGGCACACGGAAGAGAAGAGGGGCCCCGTACTTCGCGTACGGGGCCCTCTTCCGTGTTCCCACGTGCGGTTGCGGGGTTCCTATGTGCGGTTGCGGGCCGAGGTGACGCGGTAGACGTCGTAGACGCCCTCCACGCCGCGTACGGCCTTCAGGACATGGCCGAGGTGCTTGGGGTCGCCCATCTCGAAGGTGAAGCGGGAGGTGGCGACACGGTCGCGCGAGGTCTGGACGGCCGCGGACAGGATGTTGACGTGCTGGTCGGACAGGACCCGGGTGACGTCCGACAGCAGCCGGGACCGGTCCAGGGCCTCGACCTGGATGGCGACCAGGAACACCGAGGACTGGGTGGGGGCCCACTCGACGTCGAGGATCCGCTCGGGCTCCCGGGACAGCGAGTCGACGTTGACGCAGTCGCTGCGGTGCACCGATACGCCGCTGCCGCGGGTCACGAATCCGATGATCGGGTCGCCGGGTACCGGCGTACAGCAGCGGGCCAGCTTCACCCAGACGTCCTCGACGCCCTTGACGACGACACCGGGGTCGGCACTGGAGCGGCGTTTACGGCTGCGGGCCGGCGGGACCGACTCGTCGATCTCCTCGGTGGCCGCCTCCTCGCCGCCGAGGGCCTGGACGAGCTTCTGCACGATGTTCTGCGCGGAGACATGGCCTTCGCCGATCGCCGCGTACAGCGCGGAGATGTCCGAGTAGCGCATCTCGTGCGCCAGCGTGACCAGGGAGTCGCCGGTGAGGATGCGCTGGATCGGCAGGTTCTGCTTGCGCATCGCGCGGACGATGGAGTCCTTGCCCTGCTCGATCGCCTCGTCGCGGCGCTCCTTGGAGAACCAGGCACGGATCTTGTTGCGGGCGCGCGGCGACTTCACGAAGCCGAGCCAGTCGCGGGAGGGGCCCGCGCCGGCCGCCTTGGAGGTGAAGACCTCGACCAGGTCGCCGTTGTCGAGGGTCGATTCGAGCGGGACGAGACGGCCGTTGACCCGCGCCCCGATGGTGCGGTGGCCGACCTCGGTGTGGACCGCGTAGGCGAAGTCCACCGGGGTGGCACCGGCGGGGAGCGCTATGACGTCGCCCTTGGGGGTGAAGACGAAGACCTCGTTGCGGGACAGGTCGAAGCGCAGGGACTCCAGGAACTCGCCCGGGTCCTCGGTCTCCTTCTGCCAGTCGAGGAGCTGGCGCAGCCACGCCATGTCGTTGATGGCGGCGTTGTCCTTGCCGGCCTTGCCGGCAGGTCCTTTCGGGACGTCGGTGCGGACCTTTGAGGCCCCCGCGACGGCCTCCTGCTTGTACTTCCAGTGCGCGGCGATGCCGTACTCCGCGCGGCGGTGCATGTCGAAGGTGCGGATCTGCAGTTCGACGGGCTTGCCGCCGGGGCCGATGACCGTCGTGTGCAGCGACTGGTACATGTTGAACTTGGGCATCGCGATGTAGTCCTTGAACCGGCCGGGGACCGGGTTCCATCGCGCGTGCACCGTGCCGAGGGCCGCGTAGCAGTCGCGGACGGTGTCCACGAGGACGCGGATGCCCACCAGGTCGTAGATCTCCGCGAAGTCACGGCCGCGGACGATCATCTTCTGGTAGACGCTGTAGTAGTGCTTGGGGCGGCCGGTGACGGTGGCCTTGATCCGGGCGGCGCGCAGGTCCTGCTGCACCTCGTCGGTGACGATGGCGAGGTACTCGTCGCGCTTGGGGGCGCGCTCGGCGACGAGGCGGACGATCTCGTCGTACATCTTGGGGTAGAGGATCGCGAAGGCGAGGTCCTCCAGCTCCCATTTGATGGTGTTCATGCCCAGGCGGTGGGCGAGCGGCGCGTAGATCTCCAGGGTCTCGCGCGCCTTCTTCTCCTGCTTCTCGCGCTTGAGGTAGCGCATGGTGCGCATGTTGTGCAGGCGGTCGGCGAGCTTGATGACCAGGACGCGGGGGTCCTTCGCCATGGCGACGACCATCTTGCGTACGGTCTCGGCCTGCGCGGCCTCGCCGAACTTGACCTTGTCCAGCTTGGTGACGCCGTCGACGAGGAGCGTGACGACGTCGCCGAAGTCGCGGCGCAGGTCCTCCAGTCCGTACTCGGTGTCCTCGACGGTGTCGTGGAGCAGGCCGGCCATCAGCGTCGCCGGGTCCATGCCCAGCTCGGCGAGGATGGTGGTCACGGCGAGCGGGTGCGTGATGTACGGGTCGCCGCTCTTGCGCTTCTGACCGCGGTGCCAGCGCTCGGCGACCTGGTAGGCGCGCTCGATCTGGCGGAGCGTGGCGTTCTCGATCTTGGGGTCGTTGCCGCGGACGATCCGCAGCAGCGGCTCGAGGACCGGGTTGTACGGGTTGGCACGCTGGACGCCGAGACGGGCGAGGCGGGCGCGGACGCGGTTGGAGGAGCCGGAGCGGGGCTGGCCGGTGTTGGGGCGGGCCAGCGACGCGGAACGCTCGGTCGGGGCCGGCTTGGGGCGCGGCTGCTCGGGCTTGTCCACCGGCGCGGACTGGGCGTGCTGGACCGGCCCGCGCGAGTCGTTCTTCGCGTGGGGCGCGCTCGGCGCGGGCTTCGCCGCGGCCGCCGAGGCGGACTCGGGCTTGGCGGCGGTCAGGTGCTGGGCCTCGTCTGGCAAGAGGACTCCTCGTGCGCGATCCGGGTCCCCCGGTCAGGCTCCGGAGCCCCCATGGTAGCGAGCCCGCGCCTTCAGATGCCCTGCGGGCGGATGTGATCCCCCTCCACTCCCGCAACACCTTGGCCACCCCCCGCATTCCCCGGCCCTCCCCCGGGCCCCCCTCCTGCCGGACATCACCGCAGGCCGGCGCCCACACCGGGCCACCGCCCAACCCCCCTGGGCGGGCGCGACGGCACCCCGTGAGCGCCCGGCCGCGCAACCCGCACCCGACGGAGCTCGTACGCGTCTCCTCGGGCAGGAACCAGGGGGCCCGCCCGCGTGGACATGCCGCGCGGGCGGGCCCGGAGGAATCCGGACCCGCCCGCGCGGTGGTGTGCGTCGGCGACGCGGTCAGACGATGAGCAGCGCCTCCAGCGGCGCACCGCCCAGAACCGGTTCCAGCCGGGCCCGCCCGCCGAGGAAGCCGAGCTCCATCAGGACGGCCAGGCCCGCGACCTCGGCCCCCGCCCTGCGGATGAGCTGGACCGACGCCTCGGCGGTACCGCCGGTGGCGAGGACGTCGTCGACCACCAGAACACGGTCGGCGGTGCTCAGATCCTCCGCGTGCACCTCGATCTCGGCGGAGCCGTACTCCAGGTCGTACGCCTGGCTGAGGGTCGCTCCGGGGAGCTTGCCCGCCTTGCGTACGGGGATGAAGCCGAGCCCCGCGCGGATCGCGACCGGGGCGCCGAGGATGAACCCACGGGCCTCCAGACCGACGATCTTCGTGGCGCCGGTGGCGCGGGCGATGTCGGCCAGGGCGTCACTGAGCGCGGTGAACGCCGCGGGGTCCGCCAGGAGCGGGGTGATGTCCTTGAACATCACGCCCGGCTCCGGGTAGTCCGCCACGTCCCGGATACGGCTGAGGAGCAGGTCCCGGATCTCGGTCATCGGCGCTTCCCGGAGGGACGGCCCCGCCCGCGGGTACGGGACGCCGCCTGGGCGCGCGGGCCGACGACCGCGGGGGCGGCGTCCTCGGCCTCGTCGTCGTAGTCCCCGTCGGTGACCGCGGCGTCCTGCGTCTCGCCCGTGGCCCCGCCCTGGGCGCGCTTGGCGAGGACGCGCTTCTTCAGCGACTTCATCGACGGCTCGAGCTCCTTGAGGTCCGCGACGAGCGGCGTGGCGATGAAGATCGAGGAGTACGCACCGGCGGCGAGGCCGACGAACAGCGACAGCGAGATGTCGTTCAGCATTCCGGCGCCGAGGACACCGCCGCCGATGAACAGCAGACCGCCGACCGGCAGCAGCGCGACCACCGTCGTGTTGATGGAGCGGACCAGGGTGCTGTTGATCGAACGGTTCGCGATCTCGCTGTACGTCCAGCGGGTCTGCTTGGTGATGTCCCTGGTCTGTTCCTTGAGGCTGTCGAAGACGACCACCGTGTCGTACAGCGAGTAGCCGAGGATGGTGAGCAGACCGATCACCGTGCCCGGCGTCACCTCGAACCCGACGAGGGCGTAGATGCCGACGGTGATGGTGATGTCGTGGATCAGGGCGACGAACGCGGCGACGGCCATGCGCCACTCGAACGCGATCGCCAGATAGATCACGACGAGGAACATGAAGATGCCGAGGCCCTGCCAGGCCTTGTTGGCGATCTGTTCACCCCAGCTGGGGCCGACCAGTTCGGCGTTGATCCGCTCGCCGTCGACCTTGAGGTCCTTGGCGAGCTGGTCCTTGATGCCGTCCGAGGTCTTGGTGTCGATACCCGCGACCTGGATGCGCATGCTGCCGTCGCCGAGCTGCTGGACGATCGCGTCGTGGCCGGACGCGTCCTCCGCGTAGCCCTCGGCCGTGGCGACGGAGACGGTCATGTTCTTCGGGGTGGTGAAGACCGCGCCGCCCTGGAACTCGATGCCCATGTGCAGCCCGCGCACCGCCAGGCCGACGATGGCCGTGATGGTGATCAGGATGGAGATGCCGTACCAGATCTTGCGGTTCTTGATGAAGTCGTAGCCGACCTCACCGTGATGCAGTCGGGCCCCGAGGGTGCCGAGTTTCGACATGTCTCACGCCTCCTTCGTCTGCGTGGGGGCGGAGGTACGGCGGGTACGGCGCAGGGGCGGTTTCGCGCCCAGTGCCTTCGGGTCGAGACCGGACCACTTGTGGCCGCTGGCGAAGAACTTCCGGCGGGCCATCAGCGTCAGCAGCGGCTTGGTGAAGAGGAACACCACGACGACGTCGAGGACGGTGGTCAGCCCCAGCGTGAACGCGAAGCCCTGGACCTTTCCGACGGTGACCACGAAGAGGACCGCGGCGGCGAGGAACGACACGAAGTCGGAGACCAGGATGGTGCGCCGGGCGCGCGGCCAGGCACGCTCCACGGAGGGGCGCAGGGTGCGGCCCTCGCGGATCTCGTCCCGGACCCGTTCGAAGAACACGATGAACGAGTCCGCCGTGATGCCGATCGCGACGATGGCACCGCACACGGCCGGCAGGTTCAGCGCGAAGCCGATGGCCGGGCCGAGCAGCGACATGATCACGTAGGTGAGGGCCGCGGAGACCAGCAGGGAGGCGATGGCGATGAAGGACAGGCCGCGGTAGTAGAGCAGCAGGTAGATGACGACCAGGGCGAGGCCGATGGCACCGGCGATCAGACCGGCCTTCAGCTGCTCGCCGCCGAGCGCGGCGGTGACCGTGGTGACACTGTCCTCGCGGAAGGTCAGCGGCAGGGCGCCGTACGACAGCATGTTCGCCAGTTCCTCGGACGACTGCTGATTGAAGTTGCCGGAGATCTCGGCGCTGCCGCCGGTCAGGGCCTGGCTGACGTAGGGGTCGGAGACGACCTCGTTGTCCAGGACGATGGCGAACTGGTTCTGCGGGGACTGGTTCTGGGCCAGCTTGCCGGTGATGTCGGCGAACTTCTTGGAACCCTTGTCGCTGAAGTCCATCGTGACGGTCCAGCCGGCGCCGGACTGGGTGTTCAGGACGGCGTCGGCCTTGTCGACCTCGGTGCCGTCGACCGCGGCGGGGCCGAGGAGGTACTTCTGCCACTGGCCCTGGGAGTTCTGGCCGCAGGCGACCGTGGAGTCGGTGGACTTGGAGCCGTCACCGGCCTTGGCGCGGACGCTCTCCTTGGTGCAGTCGAGCGCGGCGTACTGGGCCTGGAGCTTGCTGTCCGCGTCGCCGGAGGTGCCGCCGGTCGCGGAGGGGCTGGCCTCGTCCCCGGTCGTGCCGCTCGGGGAGGCGGAGGGCGTCTCGTCGGCCTTCAGGGCGTCGGTGACGGCACGGCCCTGGGTGGTGGCGCTCGCCGACGGGGAGGAGCCGTCGGTCGCCTTCTCCGTGGACTTGTCCGTGGCCTTGTCGGTCGCCTTGTCCTGGCCGGTGTCCTGCTCCGAGCCGTCGCCGGTCGCGCTGGGCGTCGGGGCGGCGCCGCCGCCGGCGAGTTCGGTGGCGAGGACGGGACGGAAGTACAGCTTGGCGGTGGTGCCGACCTGTTCCCGGGCCTGCTTGGAGTTCGTGCCCTTGGGAATGTTGACGATGATGTTGCGGGTGCCCTGCGTCTGGACCTCGGCCTCGGAGACACCGAGGCCGTTGACCCGGCGCTCCATGATGGAGACCGCCGTGTCCATGTTGGTCTTGTTGATCGCGGACTCCTGGCCGGCCTCGGGGACCGCTGCCAGCGTGATGCTCGTACCGCCGGCCAGGTCGATACCGAGACGCGGAGTCTTGTGACCGGAGACGAACATCGCTCCGGTGAGCGCCACGATGGCGATAAGGATCAGAGCGAGCGAGCGCCACGGCTTACTTGTGGCGCTCGCGTTCCGTCCCTTTTTGACTGCTGCCACCTTCTCGTACTCCCTCTCGGGCCGCCTCGCGCCGGATCACCGGGCGGGCCGCCATGACGTGGTGTCGGGACCTCGTGCGAGTCGGGCGTGTCCCGGGGCGCGCGGGCGGTACCCGCGCGCCCCGGGACACGACTACTTCGCCTCGGAGTCGCCGTCGGACTTCTTCGGCTGCGCGTCCGCCTTCGCCTCGTCGGCGGGTTCGGCGTCGGCCGGCTCGTCGGCCGCGTCCTTCTTGCCGAGGTCGACAGGCGTGTCGTCGGATGCGGCGGCAGCGTCGGAGGAGTCGTCGGTCTCGGTGAGGGAGGAGGCGTCGTCGGGGACGATGTCGGCGTCGGACTTCAGGTCGTGTTCGATGCCGTGGACGATCCGGTTGTACTCCTCGTCGGTCAGGACGGCACCGATCGAGTTCTTGGCGAACAGCAGGTCCACGCCCGGGCCGGCGTCGAGGAGGACCGTGTCCTCACTGACCTCCTTGACCGTGGCGTACATGCCCCCGATGGTGCGGACGCCGGAACCGGGCTGCATCTGGTTCCGCATGTCGATGGCCTGCTGCTGCTTCTTCTTGGCCGACCGGGTCATCAGGAACATGGCCCCGATGAGCACAATGAACGGGAGGAGGGTCAGGAGACTCACGGGACGGAACTTCCTTCACACGACCGCGCTGGTGAACGGCCTGATCGTTGGGGGTATGTGGTGCCGCCGACAAGGGTGGCATCGGCGGAGTCTAAGCGAGTCCGCGCGCAGGGAACAACGCTCAGCATGGCACCGGGGTTCCTGCCCTGACCATCCTCCTCGCCGTCACGCCCCGAACAGGTCCCCTTGTCCGTTTCCGGAGGTTCCCGGGCGGGGCGGCGTGAGGCCGAGATGTGCCCATGCGGCAGGAGTGGCGACCCGCCCGCGCGGCGTGCGGGCGAGCAGCCCCTCCCGTACGAGGAAGGGTTCGGCCACCTCTTCCACGGTCTCACGTTCCTCACCGACCGCGACGGCGAGCGTGGAGAGGCCGACGGGTCCGCCGCCGAAGAGCTTGAGCAGGGCCTCGAGGACGGCCCGGTCCAGCCGGTCCAGGCCCCGGGAGTCGACCTCGTAGACGGCTAGGGCGGCCCCGGCGATGTCCTGGTTGATCACTCCGTCGGCCTTGACCTGCGCGTAGTCCCGGACGCGGCGCAGCAGCCGGTTGGCGATTCGGGGTGTGCCGCGGGAGCGGCCCGCGATCTCCGCGGCGCCGTTGGCGTCGATCTCCACGTCGAGGAGACTCGCGGAGCGGTGGACGACCCGCTCCAGCTCGGTGGGTTCGTAGAACTCCATGTGCGCGGTGAAACCGAAGCGGTCGCGCAGCGGGGGCGGCAGCAGGCCCGCTCGGGTGGTGGCGCCGACCAGGGTGAACGGGGGCAGTTCGAGCGGGATGGCGGTGGCGCCGGGGCCCTTGCCGACGATCACGTCGACGCGGAAGTCCTCCATCGCCATGTAGAGCATCTCCTCGGCGGGCCGGGACATGCGGTGGATCTCGTCGAGGAAGAGGACCTCGCCCTCCTGGAGGGAGGAGAGGATCGCCGCGAGGTCGCCGGCGTGCTGGATGGCGGGGCCCGAGGTGATGCGGATGGGGGCTTCCATCTCGGCGGCGATGATCATGGAGAGGGTGGTCTTGCCGAGTCCGGGGGCTCCCGAGAGCAGCACATGGTCGGCGGTGGCGCCGCGCGCGCGGGCGGCGCGCAGCACGAGGTCGAGCTGCTCGCGGACCTTCTCCTGGCCGATGAACTCGCCCAGGTCCTTCGGGCGCAGCGCGGCCTCGACGGCCTGGTCCTCGCGGTCGGCGACAGGGCCCACCAGCCGCTCGCCGTCGGCGTCGGTGGTGTCGTCCCAGTTCATGCGTGTGGCCTCAGTTCTCCGTACGGGCTATCGGGCGCGGTTCAGCGTCTGCAGGGCCGCCTTCAGCAGTTGCCCCACCTGCGGGGTGCCGCCGGCGGCCTCCGCCTGGGGGGCCACGGCGGAGACGGCCTCGTCGGCCTCGCGGGTCGCGTACCCGAGGCCGATCAGGGCGGCGTGCAGCTGCTCGCGCCAGCCGGTGCCGGCCGGGGTGCCGACGGCGGGGGCGCCGAGCGGCTCGCCGAGGCGGTCCTTCAGCTCGAGGAGCAGTTTCTGGGCACCCTTCCTTCCGATGCCGGGGACGGCGGTCAGCGCCTTCTCGTCGCCGGTGGAGACGGCTCTGCGCAGGGCGTCGGGGGTGTGCACGGCGAGCATCGCCTGGGCCAGCCGGGGGCCGACCCCGCTGGCGGTCTGCAGCAGCACGAAGACCTGCCGCTCGTCGTCGTCGGCGAAGCCGTACAGGGTCAGCGAGTCCTCGCGGACCACGAGGGAGGTGGCGAGCTTCGCGGGCTGTCCGACTCGGAGTGCGGAGAGCGTGTTCGGAGTGCACTGGACGGCCATGCCGACCCCGCCGACCTCGACCACCGCGGTGTCGGGAGCGAGGGCGGCGACCGTGCCGCTGACGAAGGCGATCATGCCGTACGGCCTTTCCATTCCTGCGGGGCCCGGGGGGCGCGGGAGGTCTTCGATGCGTGCAGGGCGGCGGCCCGCTGCAGCCGGTTCTGCGCGGGGGCGCGCCAGATGTGGCAGATGGCGAGCGCGAGGGCGTCGGCGGCGTCGGCGGGCTTCGGCGGCGCGGCCAGCCGCAGCAGGCGCGTGACCATGGCGCCGACCTGGGCCTTGTCGGCGCGTCCTGAGCCGGTGACGGCCGCCTTGACCTCGCTGGGCGTGTGCAGGGCGACGGGGATGCCGCGGCGGGAGGCGCACAGGATGGCTACGGCGCTGGCCTGCGCGGTGCCCATCACCGTACGGACGTTGTGCTGGCTGAAGACGCGCTCCACGGCGACGAACTCGGGCCGGTGCTCGTCCAGCCACTGTTCGAGACCCTGCTCGACGGCGACCAGGCGGTGGCCGAGATCGGCGTCGGCCGGCGTACGGACGACGCCCACGCCGAGCATCGTGAGCGGCCGGCCCGCGACACCCTCCACGACTCCGACCCCGCAGCGGGTCAGCCCCGGGTCCACCCCCAGTACGCGCACGCCCCTGCCCTCTTCCCTCGATCACCTGTTTGCGCAGGCTATCGGGTGCCACTGACATTGATCCCGGTACAGAGCGACGGGCCGACGGGGTGTGTCCCGCCGGCCCGCTGAGGAGTGGACGCGTTACGCGTCGACCTTCTCCATGATCTCGTCGCTCACGTCGAAGTTGGCGAAGACGTTCTGCACGTCGTCGCTGTCCTCCAGGGCGTCGATGAGCTTGAAGATCTTCTTGGCGCCCTCCTCGTCCAGCTCGACCTGCATGGTCGGGACGAAGTTGGCCTCGGCGGAGTCGTAGTCGATCCCGGCCTCCTGCAGCGCGGTGCGCACCGCGACGAGGTCGGTGGCCTCGCTGAGCACCTCGAAGTTCTCGCCGAGGTCGTTGACCTCCTCGGCACCCGCGTCCAGGACGGCGGTGAGGACGTCGTCCTCGCTCAGCTCGCCCTTGGGCACGATCACCACGCCCTTGCGGTTGAACAGGTACGACACCGATCCGGGGTCGGCCATGGAGCCGCCGTTGCGGGTCATCGCGACACGGACGTCCGAGGCGGCACGGTTGCGGTTGTCGGTGAGGCACTCGATGAGCACCGCGACACCGTTCGGACCGTAGCCCTCGTACATGATCGTCTCGTAGTCGGCGCCACCGGCCTCCAGGCCGCCGCCGCGCTTGACCGCGGAGTCGATGTTCTTGTTCGGGACCGACTGCTTCTTCGCCTTCTGGATGGCGTCGTACAGCGTCGGGTTGCCCTCGATGTCGACGCCGCCCATGCGCGCCGCGACCTCGATGTTCTTGATCAGCTTCGCGAAGAGCTTGCCGCGCTTGGCATCGATCACGGCCTTCTTGTGCTTCGTCGTAGCCCATTTAGAGTGGCCGGACATCTGCCTGTCTCCTTCGCGTAACCCATCTCCTGAAACGAACGCAGGAATCCTACAAGGACCGACGGGCCCGATTCGCGCGCACCATGTCGGCGAACAGGCCGTGCACGCGGTGGTCGCCGGTCAGTTCGGGGTGGAAGGACGTGGCCAGCGCGTTGCCCTGGCGGACCGCGACGACATGGCCGTCGTGCTCGGCCAGCACCTCGGCGCCGGCGCCGACGGACTCCACCCAGGGGGCGCGGATGAAGACGCCCTCCACGGGGTCGCCGGTGACGCCCTTGATGTCGACGGCCGCCTCGAAGGACTCGTTCTGCCGGCCGAAGGCGTTGCGGCGCACGATCATGTCGATACCGCCGACGGTCTCCTGGCCCGAGCGCGGGTCGAGGATCTTGTCGGCGAGCATGATCATGCCGGCGCAGGTGCCGTAGACGGGCAGACCGTCACGCACACGTGCGCGCAGGGGTTCCATCAGGCCGAACAGGACCGCCAGCTTGGAGATGGTGGTGGACTCCCCGCCGGGGATCACCAGGCCGTCGACCTCGGCGAGTTCCTCGGGGCGCCGGACCTCCCTGGCCACGGCGTCGGCCGCGGCCAGGGCGACGAGGTGTTCCCGTACGTCGCCCTGGAGGGCCAGAACTCCGATGATCACGGTCACCAGCCGCGGTTGGCGTAGCGCTCGGTCTCGGGAAGGGTGTCGCAGTTGATGCCGACCATGGCCTCGCCCAGGTTGCGGGACGCGTCCGCGATGACCTTCGGGTCGTCGTAGAAGGTGGTCGCCTTGACGATGGCGGCGGCCCGCTTGGCCGGGTCGCCGGACTTGAAGATGCCGGAGCCGACGAAGACGCCCTCGGCGCCGAGCTGGCGCATCAGCGCGGCGTCGGCCGGGGTGGCGACACCGCCGGCGGAGAACAGCACGACGGGCAGCTTGCCCAGCTCGCCGACCTCCTTGACCAGCTCGTACGGGGCGCGCAGCTCCTTGGCGGCGGCGTACAGCTCGTTGTTGTCGTAGCCGCGCAGGCGGGCGATCTCGTTCTTGATCTGGCGCAGGTGGCGCACGGCCTCGACGACGTTGCCGGTGCCGGCCTCGCCCTTGGAGCGGATCATCGCGGCGCCCTCGGCGATGCGGCGCAGGGCCTCGCCCAGGTTGGTGGCGCCACAGACGAACGGCGTGGTGAAGGCGAACTTGTCGGAGTGGTTGACCTCGTCTGCCGGGGTGAGGACCTCCGACTCGTCGATGTAGTCGACGCCGAGGGACTGCAGGACCTGGGCCTCGACGAAGTGGCCGATGCGGGACTTGGCCATGACGGGGATGGAGACCGCTTCGATGATGCCCTCGATCATGTCCGGGTCGGACATACGGGCCACGCCGCCGTCCTTGCGGATGTCGGCCGGGACCCGCTCCAGGGCCATGACGGCGACGGCGCCGGCATCCTCGGCGATCTTGGCCTGCTCGGGCGTGACGACGTCCATGATCACACCGCCCTTGAGCTGCTCGGCCATGCCGCGCTTCACACGGGCGGTACCGGTCGCGGGACCCTGGTTTTCGGAGAGCGTGCTGGACACGAATGACCTCGCTGAGGGGAAAGAGGGGGTTTCTGCAGCACTGAGGAAACGTGAACGGAGCAGTCCACAGCAAGGGCCAATGGGGAGCCGGTGGATCGTTTTCGGTCCGCGGTGGCAGGCCGCGTGCCGTTACGCGGCCCGCTCGATCAGGGCGGCCGGAGGCTCGTCGTCCATCTCGACGGCCATCGGGAAGGGCGCGTGTCCGGCCAGCCGGAACCAGCGCACCTTGCGGTGCCGTCGCAGCGCGCGTGCCGCGCGTACGGCGTCGTTGTGGAAGCGGCGGGCCATCGGCACCCTGCGTACCGCCTCGGCGAGCTCCAGGGCCGCCTCCTCTCCCCCGGGCGCCTCCCGGACCGCGTCCACCTGCTGGGCGTCGGCGAAGACCGCGCGCAGGGCCTGGCCGAGTTCGCTCTCGGCGACCTCGCGCTGCTCCTCGGCCGCCTGCCGCGCGGCGTGCGCGGCCTCGTAGAGCACGATCGACGCGGCGGGGTCGAGCACGCCCGAGGTGGCCAGTTCCTGGGCCACGGAGGCGCGGCGCAGCAGTTGGGCGTCGAGCGCGGCCCGGGCGGCGTCGATGCGGGCGTGCAGCCGGTCCAGACGCCCCGCCGTCCAGCTCAGATAGAGGCCGATGGCGACAAGGGCGACAAGGATCCAAATGAGGGTTGCGGTCACGGGCGGCAAGGCTAGTACCGCCAGGGGCGATCATGCCCCCGGGGGCCCCGGGCCGCCTCGGCGCCACGCGCGGGCCCCGGCCGCCACCGGTGGCGTCCGGCCGTCGGGACAGCACGCCGGGGCAGGCTCCGCGTGCCGTGCGCGGGACACGTCGGCCATCGGTCCCCCAAAGCCGCCCGCCGTGTCCCGGTCCCCACGACAGCGCCCCGAGCCACGCCTTGGACGCGCCATGTGTCCCGGTCCACGTATGCCGCCCGCCGTCTCCCGGCCCTCCCTGGGGAAAGCGGCCCTGGCCGGGCCCCGGGCCACGCCGCAGCCCCGTCACCGGGCGTCACGCCCTGAACGCGCCATGTCCCGCGGAGGCCGCACGGTGTGTCCTGATCCCCCGGAGGCGGCGCCCCCGCGACGGGAACCAGGCCACGCCGCGACCCCGTGCCCGGGAAAGTCGCCCCGGACGCGCTGTCTGCCGGTCCCTCGGAGGCCGCCTCCGCGGAGGCCGCGGCCCGAGGCGGGCTCCCGCGGCCGGGCCGTGTCCGCCGTCCCGGGTGGAGCCCCGGCCCGGGACCGGTCAGTCCCGGGCCAGGCCGAAGCGGGCTCGTAGGCCCGTCGTGCGGTCGTCCGTGGCCACCGCTGCCGCGCCTGCCGTCACCGTCTCGTAGACCGACAGGATGTCCGCGCCGACCGTCGACCAGTCGAAGCGGCGGACGTGGGCGCTGCCGCGTTCGCGGAGTTCCGTCCGGCGTTCCGGGTCGGCCAGGAGCCGTACGGCCGCGTCGGCGAGGGCGTTCGCGTCCTCGTTGGCGAACAGTTCGCCCGCCGCGCCCTGGTCGAGGACCTGTGCGAACGCGTCCAGGTCGGAGGCGAGCACCGGCGCACCCGCCGACATGGCCTCGACCAGGATGATGCCGAAGCTCTCGCCGCCGGTGTTGGGCGCCACGTACAGATCGACGCTGCGCAGGAAGCGGGCCTTGTCCTCGTCGCTGACCATGCCGAGGAACTCCACGCGCGGGCGCAGCTCACGCGGCAGCGACTCGACCGCCTCCTTCTCGTCGCCGCGTCCGGCGACCAGCAGCCGGGCCTGCGGGCGGGCGGCGAGGATCTTCGGCAGGGCCTTCATCAGCACCGGAAGGCCCTTGCGGGGTTCGTCGATCCGGCCGATGAAGCCGATGGTGTCGCCCTGCCACTCGGGCTTGGGTTCGGCCTTCGCGAAGAAGTCGACGTCGACGCCGTTGGGGATGACCACCGCGTCGCCGCCGAGATGCTCGACGAGGGTGCGGCGGGCGTACTCGCTCACCGCGATCCGCGCGCTGATCTTCTCCAGGGCGGCCTGGAGGATCGCGTACGCGGCGATCATCGCGCGGGAGCGCGGGTTGGACGTGTGGAACGTCGCGACGATCGGCCCCTCGGCGGCCCAGCAGGTCAGCAGGCCGAGCGAGGGCGAGGTCGGCTCATGGATGTGGACGACGTCGAAGGCGCCCTCGTGCAGCCAGCGGCGCACCCGCGCGGCGGACAGGAATCCGAAGTTGAGCCGGGCCACCGAGCCGTTGTACGGCACCGGCACCGCGCGGCCCGCCGAGACGACGTACGGCGGCAGAGGCGTGTCGTCGTCGGCCGGGGCGAGGACGGACACCTCGTGACCGAGCCGGATGAAGTAATCGGCCAGGTCACGGATGTGGAACTGGACACCACCCGGTACGTCCCAGGAGTACGGGCAGACGATGCCGATCCTCACGAGGTCCCCTTCTGGTCCTGTACGGGGGCGGCCGCGGGGTCCCGCGCGGGGTCGAGGTCCTTCAGCCACAAACGCTGCAGCATGTGCCAGTCCTCCGGGTGCTCGGCGATGCCCGTGGCGAAGGCGTCGGCCAGCGCCTGTGTCATGACAGACGTCTTCTCGGGCCGTGTACCTGACTCGGGGACCCCGACCGGCGGATGGACCCGGCCCCGCATCACCGTCGAGTCGTCGTACCAGAGGGTCACCGGCAGCAGCCGTGCACCGGTCTGCTGGGCGAGCAGGGCGGGTCCGGCGGGCATCCGGGCCGTCTCGCCGAAGAAGTCGACCTCGACACCGGAGGCGGAGAGGTCGCGGTCGGCGACCAGGCAGACCAGTCCGCCGTCGCGCAGCCGCCGGGCCAGGGTGCCGAAGGTGGAGCCGCCGCTGTGCGGGAGCACCTCCATGCCGAGGCCCTCCCGGTAGGCGACGAACCGGTCGTACAGCGTCTCCGGCTTCAGGCGCTCGGCGACGGTGGTGAAGGGTATGCCGAGCTTCGTGGTGACCCACGCGCCGGCGAGGTCCCAGTTGGCGAGGTGCGGCAGCGCCAGGATGACGCCCTTGCCTGCCGCCATGCCGTCGGTGAGGTGGTGCAGGTCCTTGGCCTCGAAGCCGCCGGCGACGCGCTCGGCGCTCCAGGCGGGGAGCCGGAAGGACTCCATCCAGTAGCGCAGATACGAGCGCATCCCCGCGCGGGAGAGCTCCGCCAGCCGCTCCGGACCCGCGTCCGGCACCACACGCGCGTAGTTGCGTTCCAGCCGGAGCACGCCCTTGCCGCGCCGCTTCCAGGCGAGGTCGGCGATACCCCGTCCGAGGCGTACGGCGACGGGCTCGGGGAGCTTCTTGACGGTGCCCCAGCCGGCGCCGTACAGGGCGTCGGCCAGCCGCTCCTGGGCGCTCACTTCGCGGCCTCGCTCCCCTGGGTCTCCTGCCGTTCCGCGGCCTCCGCCTCGGCGGACTCGCGGCGCACGGTGACCACCCGCTGGATCAGCGTGACCAGGCTGCCGACGGCGACGATCCACAGGGCGACGGGCAGCAGGTACTGGATGCCGGGCACACCGAACGTGTGCAGGCCCGCGAGACCGGCCGCGACCAGCGAGATCACCAGCCGCTCGGCCCGCTCGACCAGCCCGTTGACCGCGACGGGCAGGCCGATCGACTCACCGCGCGCCTTGGTGTACGACACCACCTGACCGCTGGCCAGACAGAAGATCGACACCGCGCACAGGGCGATGTCGTCGCCGCCTCCGGCGTACCAGAGGGCGAAGCCGCCGAAGATCGCGCCGTCGGCGACCCGGTCCAGGGTGGAGTCCAGGAAGGCGCCCCAGCGGCTGGAACGGCCGAGCTGGCGGGCCATGTTGCCGTCGACGAGGTCGGAGAACACGAACAGCGTGATCACGACCGTGCCCCAGAAGAACTCGCCCATGGGGTAGAAGACCAGCGCACCGGCGACCACTCCCGCGGTGCCGATGAGGGTGACCGTGTCGGGGCTGACCCCCCGCCGGATGAGAAACGCGGCGAACGGTGTGAGGACACGCGTGAAGAAAGCACGCGCGTACTTGTTCAGCATGGTCTTCCCGACGGTCGGTAGAGCCACGTGGCCCCTACTGACCACCCGGCGCGCCCAATCGTAGCCACGCACCCGCGCGAGCGACGGCACGGCACCCGAACACCCGCACGGGAAACGGCCCGGCCCGGCCGCCCCCCAGCCCCCGGGGCACGCGTGCCCCACCCGGAGAACGCGAGAAGGCCCCCGGGACCGCCCCGTCATCACGCCCACGCCCGACCCACCGGGCAGAAGCCGCCCTCCGCCCCGCGGGCGCCCGCGCCGGGCTGGCCGGCGAGCCCCGGCCGCGGACACGCGTCGCGCCCGCGTGGGCCGGGCACGAACACCCGGATCGCATCGCCCCGAACGGCACGCGGAGCCGCCCTCTGCGCCCCACCGGCCGCGGCCCCGCCACACCGACACCGTCGGGCTCGGCCCGCCCGGCAGCCGCCGCCCCGCTCCGGGGCGAGCCCGAGGCGACCTCCGGACATGCACGGAGCCGCCCCCTGCCCGCCCCACCGGCCGTGGCCCCGACACCGAGGCTCGGCCCGCCCGGCAGCCGCCGCCCCGCTCCGGAGCGGGCCCGGGGCGGTCCTCCGGACGTGGCCCGCACCACCGTGGGAAGGGCCGGGCGCGCGGCGTTTCGAACCACGTACGCCGGCGCGCCCGGCGCAGGGCCCCTCCGGCTCGGTCGGGCGGAAGGAGCACGGCCCGCGACACCGCCGCGGTTGGTGCCGGGCACCGGGGCAGGGCGTTCCGGCCGTCGGCAGGCGGATGCCGGGGGCCGAGGCCGGCGGCTGGGCGGACCGCCCGCGGGTGAACGCACCGCGTCACGAACGCGCGGGGCGCCCCGGGGTGCCTGCGGCGGGATCGCGTCGTTCGTATGGACGCGTCGTGACGGGAGTGGAAAGCTCGAAGGACCGCGGGCGTCGCCGGAGCCGCACCGCACGCGGATTCCGCGGGTCCGCGCCCACAGTGACCTCACCGTGCACGGGAGGCAGGATCATGGGCGACAAGGCGCACACACACCCCGGGGCCGCCGGCAGGGCACAGGCGGCCGACCACCCCACGTCCGTACGGAATGTGGTGCTGGTCGGCCACTCCGGATCGGGCAAGACCACTTTGGTGGAGGCTCTCGCGCTGACCGCGGGAGCCGTGAACCGGGCGGGCCGCGTGGAGGACGGCGGCACCGTCTCCGACTACGACGACATCGAGCACCGGCAGCAGCGCTCCGTACAGCTCTCCCTGGTGCCCCTCGAATGGGACGGCATCAAGGTCAACCTCTTGGACACCCCCGGATACGCCGACTTCGTCGGAGAACTCAGGGCCGGTCTGCGGGCGGCGGACGCGGCCCTCTTCGTCGTCTCGGCCTCCGACGGCGTGGACGGCACCACCCGCATGGTGTGGGACGAGTGCGCGGCGGTCGGCATGCCGCGCGCCATCGTCGTCACACACCTGGAAGCGGCACGCGCGGACTTCGAGGAGATGACCCGTGTCTGCGCGGAGACCTTCGGCGGCGACGACCCCGACGCCGTACTGCCCCTCTACCTGCCGCTGCACGGCCCGGAGGGACCCGACGGGCACGCGCCCGTGACGGGCCTGACCGGACTGCTGTCGCGGAAGCTGTTCGACTACTCCACCGGCGAGCGCAAGGAGTCCGAGCCCGGCGAGGACCAGCTCCCGCTGATCGAGGAGGCCCGCGGCCGGCTCATCGAGGGCATCATCGCCGAGAGCGAGGACGAGACCCTCATGGACCGCTACCTCGGCGGCGAGCAGGTCGACGTCAGGACCCTCATCGAGGATCTCGAACGGGCGGTCGCGCGCGGCGTGTTCCACCCCGTCCTCGCCGCCGCCCCCGCCACCGACGGCGCCCGCCAGGGACTCGGCACGGTCGAACTGCTGGAGCTGATCACCGGCGGCTTCCCGACCCCGCTCGAGCACGGCACCCCGAACGTGACCACCGTCGACGGCACACCGCGCGAGCTGAAACCCTGCGACCCCGAGGCCCCGCTGGTCGCCGAGGTCGTGAAGACCTCCTCCGACCCGTACGTCGGCCGGATCTCCCTCGTCCGGGTCTTCTCCGGCACCCTGCGCGCCGACCAGACGATCCATGTCTCCGGGCACGGGCTCGCCGACCGCGGCCACGAGGACCACGACGTCGACGAGCGCATCGGCGCGCTGTCCACCCCGTTCGGCAAACAGCAGCGTCCCGTCTCCCACGTCATCGCGGGCGATCTCGCGTGTGTGGCGAAGCTCAGCCGCGCCGAGACCGGCGACACCCTGTCCGCCAAGGACGACCCTCTGCTCATGGAAGCCTGGGACATGCCCGACCCGCTGCTGCCCCTGGCCATCCAGGCACACAGCAAACCCGACGAGGACAAACTCTCCCAGGGTCTGTCCCGGCTGGTCGCCGAGGACCCGACGATGCGGCTGGAACAGAACCAGGACACCCACCAGGTGGTCCTGTGGTGCCTGGGCGAGGCGCACGCGGACGTGGCCCTGGAACGGCTGCGCGGCCGCTACGGCGTCCAGGTCGACGTCGTACCGCACCGCGTGTCGCTCAGGGAGACCTTCGGCGACAAGGCCGCCGGACGCGGCCGGCACGTCAAACAGTCCGGCGGGCACGGGCAGTTCGCCATCTGCGAGATCGAGGTGGAACCCCTGCCGAACGGCTCGGGCATCGAGTTCGTGGACAAGGTGGTCGGCGGCGCCGTGCCACGCCAGTTCATCCCCTCCGTCGAGAAGGGCGTACGGGCCCAGGCCGGCAGGGGAGTCGCCGCCGGACATCCCCTCATCGACGTCCGCGTGACACTCCTCGACGGCAAGGCGCACTCCGTGGACTCCTCCGACGCCGCGTTCCAGACCGCCGGCGCGCTCGCCCTGCGGGAGGCCGCCTCGGACGCGAGGATCCATCTGCTGGAGCCGGTGGCCGAGGTCGGCGTCCTGGTCGGCGACGACTACGTCGGTCCCGTGATGAGCGACCTGTCCGGCCGGCGCGGCCGGGTACTCGGCACCGAGCAGTCACCCGGCGGACGCACCCTCATCAAGGCCGAGGTCCCCGAGATCGAGATCGGCCGGTACGCCATCGACCTGCGCTCCCTCTCCCACGGCACGGCCCGCTTCAGCCGCCGCTACGCACGGCACGAACCCATGCCGCCGCAAGTGGCGGACCGGGTCAGGGAAGAGGCGCGCGCCACCTCGTAGCCGGCGCCGCGAAGCCCCGGTGTGCGCCCGCGTACGCGCCCGCCACCGGGGCGACTCCGGAATGCTTCACTCCGTGGTGAAAAACGGCTTCGGCAGTCCGCCCACAGCGGACAGCGGCTGCGGATACGCTGAAGACCTGATCAACAGGTGTGCGCAGCACGGAAGTCGGGAAGGCCGCAAGACGACAGTCGCGGCGATCGGGGGCGGGAATGACCGTTGAGAGCGGTTACGCGGATTTCTTCGGTCCGCAGGTACCGCGCACGGGCGACGAAGGGCAGACGCCGACGTTCGCGCTGGCCTCCGCCGCCTACCGGGACAACGAAGCGGACGAGATACTCAAGGCCAACAGCGAGTGGCACAAGTCGGCCGTCAGCAAACCCAGGCTGAAGCTGTTCCGGCCGAATCTGGGCGAGGCCTACTCCAGGGCGATCATCGACCGGATGCTGGGCTCCGGCCGCGCACCGCTCATCCAGTCCTTCGGCGCCCAGCCCCAGGTCGTGGTCGAGCACTCGCTCGCGGCACACCGCATCCGCCGCGAGCGGGACAACTGGCTGAGCGCCGTCATGGTCCTGTGCGGGCTGCTCTTCCTGCCCGGCCTCCTCGTCTGGCTGCTCGTCTTCCAGATCCGTACGACGATGGCCAGGCGGGACGACAAACGGGCCGGTGCGCTCGCCACCACCCTGCTGGTCGCGGTGGGCGCCCTCGCCGTGCTGTTCCTGATCCGTATGCCCTTCGAAGGATTCTGGGGCTGGTACGCGCGCGCGTCGGTCGTCGCCCCGGTGCTCGGCTGGTTCTGGGCCAAGCGGATCTGCGAGCGCACGGCGAAGGACCTGCGCGAGCGCTGGGACAGTCTGCTCTCCGGCAGCAGTGTCGGCGCCAAGGTCCCCGAGGCCGTACCGAGCAGTCCCGGCGAGACGGCCGCCGAGCAGTTGCGCCAGTCCCTGGCCCGGCTCAGCGCCGAGCAGCAGTCGAACTCCGTCTTCTACGCCGGCCCCAAGGGCATACTCGGCATGGGCACCCGTTGGGGCAGCTGGCAGCTCGCCGAGGAGCTGGTACCCGCCGACCCGGACCGGGAGATCAACCCGTTCCGCAGCTGGGACGTCATCAGGTCCATCCACGACCGGCTGCGGATGCTGGAGCGCGGACCGCTGCACACCGGCGGCTTCCCCAAACCGTCCGTACGGCACTGGATCGTCACCCCGATCGGCGAGAACGCCGGAGGAGTGTCCCGGCCCGAGGGCACGGACGTCGAGGCGTACCAGATCAAGTCGCACGCCATACAGGACATCTGCAACAAGCAGCAGTTCGGCGCGGGCGACCGGCACTACCTGGGCGTGCAGTGGACGTTGTGGGACGGCCAGTTGGTGATCACGATGCTGATCACGGTGACCGTGCTGCACGAGACGCTGCGCATCGAGGTCACCGGGCACGCGCTGGGGCCGGTGCACTCGCTGTTCACCAGCAAGCCGGCCGCCAAGGAGAAGGAGGTCCAGAAGTCGGTCAGGTTCTGGGAGACCCGGAAGGTGAAGCTCCCGCTGGTCGACTCGGACGAGGTGGTACGCCTGGCCGCGCGGGCGCCGCTGACCTGGTATCCGCCGCTGCTGTACTGGCTCGGCGGCAAGCTGAGCCTGCCGGAGCCGTTCGGGCTGCGGCACGCGTGGGCGGACAAGCCGTGGCGGCACCGGTTCATGGCGGACGACGCGTTGCGGGCGGCTACGCCGGTGTTGCGGGCGGTGCACTCCGCCGCGATCAAGGTGCTGGGGGAGAACGGGGTGGATACGGAGAAGTTCGGGTCTCGGTCGTCGTCCCTGAGCACGGCTGTGCAGGACGCTTCGCCCCGGAAGGCGGATGTCTACGACGCGTGAGCGTTCAGGTACGGGGTGTTGTGGCTGAGCGGGGGGGGGTGCGCGGCTCGGGGCTGACGAGGTGCCTCCCCCGCTCTCGGCTCCGCTCGGGCGGGAGGTACCCCCACCGCCCACCCGTGCCGCCCTGGGCGTACCTCCCAGGCCCTTAAGCACTGCGGCCGCAGCTAAGGTGTCGGCCAGGCTTCCGCGAGCATCTTTCTTGTGTCGGCCAGGAGTTGGGGCAGGACCTTGGTGTGGCCGATCACCGGCAGGAAATTGGTGTCGCCGCCCCAGCGGGGCACGATGTGCTGGTGAAGGTGGGCGGCGATGCCCGCGCCGGCCACGGTGCCCTGATTCATGCCCACATTGAAGCCGTGGGCGCCGGACGCGGTGCGCAGGGCCGTCATCGCCTGCTTGGTCAACTCGGCCAGCTCAGCCGTTTCCGCCTCGGTGAGATCCGTGTAGTCGGCAACATGCCGATAGGGGACGGTCATCAGGTGGCCGCCGTTGTACGGGTAGAGGTTGAGCACCGTGTACACCTCCTCGCCACGCCTGATGATCAGCCCGTCTTCATCGGACTTTGCCGGGATGGAGCAGAAGGGGCACGCGTCGCCGGCATCGGAGCTGCTCGGCTTGTTCTCGCCCTGGATATAGGCCATCCGATGAGGCGTCCACAGACGCTGGAACGCGTCTGGCGTCCCCACTCCCAGCTGCTGTTCCGGCTCACTCGTCATGCGTGCAGCATATGGCGTCCCCACAGGGCCGTGGAAAAGCCCCCCGGGATCGCTCCGGGGGGCCGAGTTCCGCTGCTGCGGGGCTCAGGTCACACCTGAACCCGGCGCTCCACCACGTCGACGAGCTTCGCCAGCGCCTGGTCACGCGGGATGCCGTTCTCCTGCGATCCGTCGCGGTAGCGGAACGACACCGTGCCCGCGTGCATGTCCTCGTCACCGACGATGATCATGAACGGGACCTTCTGCTTCTGCTGCGTGCGGATCTTCTTCTGCATCCGGTCCGAGGAGGAGTCCACCTCGACCCGCAGCCCCTTGCGCCGGGCCTCGCCCGCGAACTCCTCCAGGTACTGCACATGGGCGTCACCCACCGGGATGCCCACCGCCTGGACCGGCGCCAGCCACGCCGGGAACGCGCCCGCGTAGTGCTCCAGGAGCACCGCGAAGAACCGCTCGATGCTTCCGAACAGCGCACGGTGGATCATGACCGGGCGGGTCTTGGCGCCGTCCGCGCCGGTGTACTCCAGCTGGAAGCGCTCCGGCAGGTTGAAGTCGAGCTGGATGGTCGACATCTGCCAGGTGCGGCCGATGGCGTCCTTCGCCTGGACGGAGATCTTCGGACCGTAGAAGGCGGCGCCGCCCGGGTCCGCCACAAGCTCCAGATTCTGCTTCTCGGCGACCTGGCGCAGCGTCTCCGTGGCCTCTTCCCACGCCTCGTCGGAGCCGACGAACTTCTCCGGGTCCTTGGTGGACAGCTCCAGGTAGAAGTCGGTCAGACCGTAGTCGCGCAGCAGGTTCAGGACGAAGGTGAGCGTCTTGTCGAGCTCCTCCGACATCTGCTCGCGGGTGCAGTAGATGTGCGCGTCGTCCTGGGTGAAGCCGCGGGCCCGGGTCAGGCCGTGCACGACACCCGACTTCTCGTACCGGTACACGGTGCCGAACTCGAACAGACGGAGCGGCAGTTCGCGGTAGGACCGGCCGCGCGCGTCGAAGATCAGGTTGTGCATCGGACAGTTCATGGGCTTGAGGTAGTAGTCCACGCCCTCGTCGAGCTGCATGGGCGGGTACATGCCGTCGGCGTACCAGTCGAGGTGGCCCGAGGTCTCGAAGAGCTTCCCCTTCGTCGCGTGCGGGGTGTAGACGAACTCGTAGCCCTCCTCCTCGTGCCGGCGGCGCGAGTAGTCCTCCATGACCCGGCGGACGATGCCGCCCTTGGGGTGGAAGACGGCGAGGCCGGAGCCGATCTGCTCCGGGATGGAGAACAGGTCCAGCTCGGAGCCGAGCTTGCGGTGGTCGCGCTTCTCGGCCTCGGCGAGAAACTCCAGGTGGGCCTTCAGCTCGTCCTTGGTGGGCCAGGCGGTGCCGTAGATGCGCTGGAGCATCGGGTTCTTCTCGCTGCCGCGCCAGTAGGCGGCCGCGTTGCGCATCAGCTTGAACGCCGGGATGTTCCGGGTAGTGGGCAGGTGGGGGCCCCGGCAGAGGTCCTTCCAGCACAGCTCGCCGGTCTTGGCGTCCAGGTTGTCGTAGATCGTCAGCTCGCCGGCGCCGACCTCGACGTCCGCGCCGTCGTCGTGCGAGGCGGAGCCCTTGAGGCCGATCAGTTCCAGCTTGTACGGCTCGTCGGCGAGCTCCTCGCGGGCGGCCTCGTCGGTGACGACGCGGCGGGAGAAGCGCTGCCCGCGCTTCTGGATCTCCTGCATCTTCTTCTCGATGGCCTTGAGGTCATCGGGGTGGAAGGGCTTTTCGACGTCGAAGTCGTAGTAGAAGCCGTCCTTGACGGGCGGGCCGATGCCGAGCTTGGCCTCGGGGAACAGCTCCTGCACGGCCTGGGCCATGACGTGCGCGGTGGAGTGGCGCAGGATGGCGAGGCCGTCGGGGGAGGAGATCTCCACTGCCTCGACGGTCTCGCCGTCCTTGACCTCGTAGGCGAGGTCCTTGAGCTCGCCGGCCACGCGCGCCGCGATGATCGAGCGCTCGCCGGCGAAGAGCTCGGCGGCCGTGGTGCCCGTCGTCACCACGCGTTCGTCCCGCTCGGAATCGCGTTGGATGATCACACGGACGTCTGACACCGGTCTCTCCTGACTGAAGGCTTGGCCGCGGCGCCATACCGGAGCGCACGCATGGGTGCGATCGTACCGACCCGGGCCGTCGGTCCGCGAAATCGGTCCCCGCGGCCGGGCCCACGGGCCTCACCGAAAGAGGGCGGGCGGGTGTCGAAGACGGGGCGTGGTCGTGGCGTGGTCGTACGGGCCTCGGGGGTGCCGCGGCTGACGTGCCGGTCGTTACCGTGGTCCGGGACCGGCTGGGACAGTGAGCGGCAGGCGGCGGCCGGCGGCGTGCGGGTGGCGGCGGCGGCCTGCGGGTGGCCGTCCCGCACGGTCCGCATGCCGGCGGTGGTGGCGAGTGTGCCGCGAGTGGGTGGTGTGCGCTCGGGCGGCAGCCAACCCCGTTCGGGCTGCTCGATGGCCATGGCCAAGCGCCGTCCGGCACAGGCGTCTTCTCATGTGCGTCACTGAACCGCTGGGACCCGTACTCCTGTTGTCGCCTTGCGGCGTACGGCGCAAACAGCCCGGGTATCACCTTTCCGGGCAGTGGGCTGTGCGCCGGCTGCCTCTGGCGAGTGAGGGGTTGGTGGGTATGGCGTGCTGGTACGAGGGGCCGCTGGCCGCTTTCGACACGGAGACGACGGGTGTGGACGTCGAGAGCGACCGGATCGTGTCGGCCGCGCTCGTCGTGCAGGACGCGCCGGGTGCGCGGCCGAGGGTGACCCGCTGGCTGGTGAATCCGGGGGTGCCGGTGCCGGCCGGGTCGACCGAGGTGCACGGTCTGACGGAGGAGCATCTGCAGCACAACGGCCGCTGGCCCGCGCCGGTGATGTACGAGATGGCTCAGGCGCTGGCCGAGCAGGCGGCGGTGGGGCGGCCGCTGGTGGTGATGAACGCGCCGTTCGATCTGACGTTGCTGGACCGGGAGTTGCGCCGGCATCGGGCGTCGTCGCTGGATCGCTGGCTGGACCGGAGGCCGCTGCTGGTGCTGGATCCGTGGGTGCTGGACAGGCATCTGGACCGTTATCGCAAGGGCGGGCGCACGCTGTCGGATCTGTGCGCGCACTACGGCGTGGCGTTGGAGGGGGCGCATGACGCGGCGGCGGCCGCGGTGGCGGCGCTGGAGGTGACCCGGGCGGTGGGGCGGCGTTTCGCGTCCCGGCTGGAGCGGCTCACCCCCGGGGAGCTGCACGCGTTGCAGGCGGTGTGGCATGCGGCGCAGGCGCGGGGGCCGCAGACGTGGTTCGCGCGCACGGGCGCGGACGAGGAGGTGGATCCGGCGTGGCCGCTGCGTCCGGAGCTGCCGGCGGCGGCGTGAGCGGTGGCTTCGAGGGTGCAAGAAAGCCGGTCCGTCGGGGACGGACCGGCTTTTCCCGGTGGGCGATACTGGGTTCGAACCAGTGACCTCTTCGGTGTGAACGAAGCGCTCTCCCACTGAGCTAATCGCCCGGGAACGGACTGAACAATACAGGTCCGGGGAGGCTTCCTTCAAACCGCTTCCAGGTGGGCGGCGAGACCTCGCTCTCCGGCTCGCATCATCAAAGTGTGGTTGGCGCGGAGGATCGGGCGGGCGGGTACGGCGAGCAGGCGCAGGAGACGTTTGCGGACGTCGACCTCCTGCTCGTAGTGGGCGAGAGCGCGGTCGGCGCCGAGGCGGGTGACGGTCCAGCGGGCCCAGCCGTCGATGTCGCCGGACAGGCCGACCTCGAGGATGCCGGTGTCCGGGTCGCGGCGCCCCTCGCGCACGGTCGAGGTGAGGTCGTAGGGCAGGAGGGAGCGGATGGTGACGATGCCGCTGGTGTCGTCGAGCCGGGTGACGTCGCGTACCTGGGGCCACCACAGCGGGTAGTCCTCGATCCGCCCCAGGACGTGGAAGACCACGGGGGCGGGCGCGGACAGGGTCCACAGACTGCGGAAGCGGTAATGGTTCCAGTCCATGGTCGCAGTGTTCCCGTCCGCGCCCGTTGTGTGCGTCTACGGCATGCGGTCCCCGAGGAGTGACAGCAGTTCGATGGCGGCGAGGCCGTAGAGGGCGGTGTCGTTGGTGGAGACCCAGGTGGCCTCACCGCCGGCGACGAGGGCGGTGGGGCCGCTGATCCTCTCGGTCTTCCAGGGTGCCGATTCCTTGTAACCGTCGGAGTCGTAGAACTTCTGCCAGGCCCGCTCGGCCAGTTTCCGGTCGCCGGTGCGTACGGCGGCGTAGGCGTCGAGGCGGGAGTGGCCCTGGAAGAGGATCAGGCTGCCGAAGTCGGCGCCGTAGCGCTCGGCCTGTTCGGTCTTGCCGGCGTTGAAGTAGCGGCAGTAGTCGTAGTAGGCCTCCTCGAACTCCGGCATGTCGACGAGGTCGATGAGTTCGGCGCACAGTTCGTTGAGACCGAAGACGGCGGACAGATGGGACACCTCCACCTTGGGGGTGTCGGCGACGGCGAATCTGCCGGTGTCGAGGTCGTACAGGCCGCTGCCCTGGACGAAGCCGTTGGGCTGGGCGGCGATGGTCTCCATGGTGGAGAGCACGCGGGCCCTGGCCTTCTCCCACTTGGGGCCCTTGCGTTCCCATTCGGTGAGCCAGGCGGAGACCAGTCCGCTCCAGTCGGTGCCGAAGCCGATGGACAGGGCGCCCGGGTCGGGCGTGTAGGGCTCGGTGCGGATCTTGCGCAGCGGGTCGAGGGCGAGGAAGGTCTCGTCGGAGTCGACGTTGGCGTGCATGAGGTCGCCGACGCGTTCGTCGGCGGTGAGGAAGTAGTAGTAGCGGCGGTAGGTGGTGTTGGCGATGCGCTGCTGTTTGGCGCTGTCGGCGTAGTGCTGGACGCCGTGCCGGGTGCCGAGGCCGGCCCATTCGCCGATGTGGTAGACGTCGACCTCGCCGGTGTGACGGGTCATGGACTCGGCGAAGCGGAAGATGTCGGCGCGGCCGGAGCGCAGGTAGGCGTACCAGAGCCACAGGTCGGGCGAGAGTTCGGAGTTGTCCCAGGCGTAGCCGCCGACGTCGTACCGCCACTGGTGCCGGACGGTGTCGTAGGTGTGCATGATGTCGCCGTAGTCCCAGAAGCCGTACCAGCGGCGTTGCTCCACCTGGTCCTTGTAGTAGGTGAAGAGGAAGTCGAGGTGGTCCTCGATCTTGGCCTTGGCGGGGGTGGAGCGGTCGGGTTCGGCGTACAGGCCGGGGCCGAAGACCTTGGCGCCGATGAGCTGCTTCGGTGGGGCGGCGAGCTGTGGGAGGACGCGTACGGCTTCGATCTGTTGGGCGAGTTCGTCGGCTGTGGGGGTGGACGCGTTGGCCCAGAAGAGGAGTTCGGAGGTGCGGGCGATTCCGTAGGGGGTGCCGAATCCGGGCTCGTAGTCCTCGTAGGTGATGTTGAGGCCCTCGAGCTGTTCGGGGAAGGTGTCCTGGCCCATGCCGTCGTGGTAGAAGCGCAGGTCCATGGGCTGGGCCTCGGGTGACCAGAGCCAGAGGGTGACCTCGGCCTCGTCGGTCTGGGCGTCGCGGATGTCGAGCTGGGCGGGGTGCTTCTCCCAGAAGTCGCGCAGGCCGAAGGAGAGGCCGCCGCCGGCTCCGCCGACGTAGCCGAAGCCGGAGGCACGCCGGCCGCCGCCGGCGCCGATCCAGCCGTACCCCTTCTTGGTGCGTTTGCGCAGGGTGAAGCCGTCGGCGGAGAGCTGGGAGAGGGTGTAGTCACCCCATTCGGGGATGTACTGGAGGCGGGTGGTGACGCGCTGGTCCCAGGTGGCGGGGTCGGGCAGTCTCCCGCCGGCGAACTGGGCGGCCTGTACGGCGGCTCCGGGGTCGCGGCGCAGTCCGGTGATGCCCTTGACGGCCTCGCGGAGCAGTCCGGTGCCTTCGCCGCCGAGGCGGATGTGGCGGTCGTAGGACTCGTCGCGCATGGGGACGGTGAAGCGGACGCCGATGCCGCGCAGGAAGTCGCCGCTCGCCTTGCCGGGTTCCTGCTTTCCGTCGTAGGTGATGGTGTGCACCATGCGGAAGGAGTCGGCGCCGGCGTAGAAGTAGAGGCGGACGGAGAACGGCAGCAGGCCGTGGTGGCCCCGGCGGTGCTTCCCGTCGACGCGGACGACCGCGCGGACGGGGCCGTCCTGTTCCACGGTGACGTCGGAGATGGCGCCCTCGAAGCGTTCGGTCCTGACGGTCGTCTGGTCGCCGTCCTCGACCTCGGGCTGGCGCAGGACGACGAGGCGGCCGTTCCTGGCGATCTCGGTGGTGCCGCGCCGGACGGACTTGACGATGGTGGTGCCGGACGTGCCGATCCTGGCGGTGATGACCCCGGTCGATACGTCGATGGTGCCGCCGTGTCTGTCGACGGTGACCTTCTTCTCGGGCGCGGTGGGCGCCCCGGCGGTCAGGGTGAGCTTGCCGGAGCCCGAACTCACGGCGTGGGCGGTCCACTTGAGGGAGCCGTCGGGCCAGTGGGCGAGGGGCCAGGACTGGACGGGTACGGATCTTCCGTCGGCGTCGGTCAGGGCGAAGGTCTGGTCGTCCTGGTGGACGCCCTTGGGCCAGGGCACGCCGACGGTGGAGCCGGGGGCCGCTCCGAGGCCGCCGTCCTCCAGCCAGTTCAGGGTGACCGGGTCGGCGGCGGCTTCCGCGCGGGGTGCGGCGGCGGCGTTCTGGGTGCCGAGGGCCCAGCTGAACTGGGCGGCGGCGCCGGCGACGGCTGCCGCCTTGAGCAGGGCTCTGCGGGGGACGGGGGACATGGCCTTTCCTTTCCATCGCGGTGATGCATGGGGATGTCAAGGGCATGACAGACATAGGTGCGGCGCCGGAGCGCCGGCCTCGGGATACGGGTACCGCCGCTCAGCGCTGCCGGTACCGCTCCTCCACGGCGACGGCCGCCGCCGCGACGGCCCCGAGGACGGGGACCGCCAGCGGCGGGACGAACCAGGCGGACAGGACCACCACGCCCAGTCCGCAGACGACCAGGAAGGATCCGGCGGGATCGAGTACGGTCCGCCGCCCGGCCTCCGCGAGCAGCGGCCGCCAGGACGCGCCGGGCGTCCAGGCGGCGGCCGCCCGCAGCAGGGCCACGACGGCCCCGATCAGCGCGAAGACACCGACGGTCCCGACGAGCGGCCCGCCGGGCAGCCCGGCCCGGACGGCGAGGACGTCCACCCAGACCGCGGCCGCCACCGCCCACCCGGCGAGCCCGACGGCCCACCCGCCGCGCCCGGCCGTACGGAAGTCGGCGGCGAACTCCCGCAGGCCACCGCCCTGATGGGTGGTACGACGCCGCAGGTGCCGTGCGCCGGCGGCGAACGCGGCCGGGTAGGTGACGACGCCGAGGCAGGCGACGGCGATCCACACGCCGGTGAGCAGGCACTCGGCGAACACCGAGAAGCGCTCGCCGAACACCGGTTCCCTGCGCGGGGCACGGGCCTTCACGCGTGCTTGCGCCATGGTGACCGCCTCAGCCCTTCAGTCCGGAGGTCGCCATCCCGTCGATGAGATAGCGCTGGAAGGCCATGAAGAAGGCGACGACCGGTACCAGCGCCACCAGCGACATCGCGATCATGCTGCCGTAGTTGGAGACGCCCTCCTGGTCGCGGAACATCATCAGACCGAGGGAAACCGTGTACTTCTCGGGGGTGTTGAGGTAGATCAGCGGCCCCATGAAGTCGTTCCAGGCGTTGATGAAGGTGAAGATGGCGCTGGTGATGACGGCGGGCCGGCTCAGCGGCAGCACGATCGACCAGTAGGTGCGCAGATGGCCGCAGCCGTCGAGCTTCGCGGCCTCGTCCAGTTCCCTCGGCAGTCCGCGCATGAACTGCACCATCAGGAAGACGAAGAAGGCCTCGGTGGCCAGGAACTTGCCCGCGACCAGCGGCACCAGGGTGTCGGTGAGCTCGAGGTTGCGGAAGAGCACGTACTGCGGGATGAGCAGGACGTGGTACGGCAGCAGCAGCGTGCCGATCATCAGGGTGAAGAGCAGGTTCCGCCCGGCGAACCGGATCTTGGCGAAGGCGTACGCGGTCAGCGAGCTGGAGAGCACCACACCGATCACGGCGAGGACCGCGTACATCAGCGAGTTCCAGAAGAAGCTGCCGATGGAGATGCCGGAGATGCCGTCGGCGAGCCCGGAGAAGTTCTCCCAGACCGGCGCGGTGGGCAGCAGGTCGAGGCTGGCGATGATGTCCTTGCTCGGCTTGAACGAGGCGCCGATCACCCACATCACGGGGTAGAGGACGACCGCGAGGACGGCGAGCGCGCCCACGTGCCAGACGAGCGATCCGTAACGCCGCCGCCCCTTCGCGACGGACAGGGCGGGGCTGGTGGTGGCACTGGTCACTTGGCGGCCTCCTCGTAGTGCACCCACTTCTTCTGCGACCAGAACAGGACCGCCGTGACGAGCGCCACCGCGATCACCAGCGTCCAGGCCATCGCGGAGGCGAAGCCCATCTGGGCCTCCTTGAAGCCCTTCTGGTACAGGTAACAGGTGTAGACGAGCGTGGCGTCGGCGGGCCCGCACCGGGTGTCGGAGACGACATAGGCGGAGCCGAACACCTGGAACGCGTGGATGGACTCCAGCAGCACGTTGAAGAACAGCACCGGGGAGATCATCGGCAGGGTGACGTTCCAGAATCTGCGCAGCGGTCCCGCACCGTCCATCTCGGCGGCCTCGTACAGTTCCTGCGGGACCTGCTTGAGGCCGGCCAGGAAGATGACCATGGGCGCGCCGAACTGCCAGATGCTCAGGGCCACCAGGGCGTAGATGACGTAGTCGGGGTTGCCGATCCAGCCGCCCACGTCGAGGCCGAAGATCTTCTGCGTACGGTCCACGACGGCGTCGTCGGAGAACAGCGCCCGCCACACGAAGCCGACGGAGACGCTGGCGCCGATGAGCGAGGGCATGTAGAAGGCGGCCCGGTACAGGCCCTGTCCGCGTCGCCGCTGCGCGAGCAGCAGCGCCACACCGAGCGCGAGCAGCAGTTTGAGCGGGGTCGCCACGACGACGTACTTGAGGGTGACCTCGACCGACTTCTGCCAGCGCGGGTCCTGGAACATCGTCGTGAAGTTGTCCAGGCCGGTCCACCGGGGCGGCGTGAACAGGTTGTAGCTGGTGAACGCGTAGTACAGCGACGCGATCATCGGGCCCGCCGTGAGCAGCAGGAAGCCCGCGATCCACGGCGACATGAAGAGATAGCCGGCGAGATTCTCGCGGCGTCGCCCGCGCCGCCCGGCGGCGGGAGCGGCGGGCCGCTTCCCGGCCGGGCGCGCGGGCGCTTCCTTGACGAGCGTCATGGTCGTACGTCCCCTCAGCCGGCGAACGCGGCCTTGGCCTCGCTGAACAGTGCCTTGGCGGCGTCGGCCGGCTTGGTCTTGCCCTGGGCGACCTCGCCGCCGATGCGCAGGAACGCCGCCTCGATGACGTCGGCGCCCGACGGGTGCGGGGTGATCTTGCCGAGGACGCCTGCCTTCGCGACCTCGTCCTCGTAGGCGGCGACACCCTTGTTGTTGGCGTCGGCGGGCTTGAACGCGTCGTACTGCTCGGTGGTGGCGAGGATGCCGCGGTCGTAGCCCATGATCTCGCCGACATCGGGGTCGTGGACCATGAAGTCGATGAACTGGGCGACTTCCTTGGGGTGCTTGGTCCCGGAGAAGGCGCTCAGCATCAGCGAGCCGAGGTACTGGCCGGTGTCCTTGCCGTTTGTGGTGGGGATGGGAGCGAGACCGTAGTCCGACTCGCCCTCGCCCTCGTAGCGGATGGAGAAGTTGTCCCAGGTGAACTCGGACGCGGCGAGGCCCGCCGAGAGCGCGGACTTGGGCTTGGCCTGTTCGACCTTCTTGGGGTCGGCGACCAGCCCGGACTTCACTCGCTTGTAGCCGTCCTCCCACCACTGCGTCAGATCGTCCTCGGTGAAGCCGAGATCGCTGTCGGTGAAGAAGGCCTTGCCGTTCTGCCGGAGGTAGAGGTCGTAGAGGTACATGATGCTGAAGTAGCCGGTGTCACCGGCGATCCTCAGCTTGTCCTGGATGGTCTGCAGCGCGGCGAAGTACTCGTCCCAGGTCCAGCCGAACCTCGCCTCCACACCGGCCTTCTCGAAGGCCTTGAGGTCGATGACGAGCGCCATGGTGTTGGCGCCGACGGGGACGGCTATCTGCTTGCCGTCGACCTGACCGTTGGCCAGCACGCCGTTGCGGAAGTTGTCCAGGCTCAGATTCCCGGCGTCCGCCTGGGTCTTGAGGTCCAACAGAACACCGCGCTTGTCGTACTTACGCAGGAAGCCGACCGCATTCTGGAAAACGTCCGGGGGATTTCCACCGGAGGCCTGGGTCTGGAACTTCTCCCAGAACGCTTCGTAATCGGTGAATTCGGGCTTGATCCTGATCTTCGGGAACTTCTTCTCGAAGAGCGCGATCGTCTTCTTGATGGCGATGGTGCGCGGCTCGCCGCCCCACCACGCGTAACGGAGTTCGACCGTCCCGTCCCCCGAACCGCTGTCGCCGCCGCACGCGGTGGCCGTCGCACCGATTCCCGCGACGGCGAGCGAGGCCCCCGCCGCTTTGAGGATCGTCCGCCTCTCCACATTGCCACCCTGCTGCATATGAGCCTCCCCGCGACGTTCGCGTCCGCCTCATGAATCGTTTCAAGTAAGCGCTTGCTGGCACAAGTTACGGAGGGCCTCCGGGCACGTCAATGATTCGGACAGGAATTCATCTGCGGCTCTGCGGGGCGATGGCGGCCGGGGTCGCGGACCGCGGCCGGAGGCCGGCCGCAAACGCCCAGGTGACACCCCTGCGACCGACGGGCCGAACAGCTTCGGGGCGGCGGGAGGGACCGCGCCGGAAGGTCACGGTTGGATGAAGGGGAGCGGAAGCGGAAGCCCCGGACGCGCGGGAGCCGCTCGCTCCGCGACACGACGAAGCGGCCCGGCTCACTCATGGTGAGCCGGGCCGCCTGATGATCCGGTGGGCGATACTGGGTTCGAACCAGTGACCTCTTCGGTGTGAACGAAGCGCTCTCCCACTGAGCTAATCGCCCGGACGCAGGGAGAACATTACCCCATGTCAGGGGGTGCCCGTGACCAGCGGGAGCCGGGCCGGACGACCCTCTCCGCCGCTCACTGGTCCTTGATCTTCCAGGGCATCTCGAGGCCGAACTTCCACAGGTAGATCCCGGCCAGCACCCCGATGATCACCACCCCGATGGAGGTCAGGATGATGTTCCGGCGCCGCACTCTGGGATCCAGCGCGCGCTGCGCCGCCTCGGTGACCTTTCGCTTGGTCCAGCGCAGCACCAGCTGGGCCCAGACGAACTCGGTGGCCCAGATCGCCATGCCACCGAATATCACGACCCAGCCCGGCCCGGGCAGGGGCAGCATGATGATGCCCGCCACCACGACCGCCAGGCCGACGATGAAGACCCCGACCTGCCAGCTCAGATGCAGTGCGCGGCGCGCTTTGACGAATTCCGGTGCCCTGGAACCGAGCCCCCGCTCGGCCTGGCCCTCGCCGTCGCCGTCGGCCGCCGTCGCCCCGTGGGCCGCGACGGCGGCCTCGCCAGGCTTGTCACTCCCCGTGTTCATACGCCCAAACACTACCGGAGCGAAAGACACCACCGGAATGGGTGATGAGCGCGAACGATCTTTCGGCCGGAAGAGTTACGTAAACGCACGCAAAACACTCAGAGGGGTTTACAACGGCACCGTAGGTGGCATGTCGATTTCGCCGACGTGCGAATCCCCGAGCGCACACTGAGCGAAAGGCCCTGGCGCTTATGAACACCACGGTCAGCTGCGAGCTGCACCTGCGCCTCGTTGTGTCGAGCGAGTCCTCCCTGCCTGTCCCCGCAGGCCTGCGGTACGACACGGCCGACCCCTACGCCGTGCACGCCACCTTCCACACCGGAGCCGAGGAGACCGTCGAGTGGGTGTTCGCCCGCGACCTCCTCGCCGAGGGGCTTCACCGTCCCACCGGCACCGGCGACGTCCGCGTCTGGCCGTCGCGCAGTCACGGTCAGGGCGTCGTCTGCATCGCCCTGAGCTCACCGGAGGGGGAGGCCCTGCTGGAGGCCCCGGCAAGGGCTCTGGAGTCCTTCCTGAAGCGCACAGACGCCGCCGTGCCGCCCGGCACGGAACATCGGCACTTCGACCTCGACCAGGAGCTCTCGCACATCCTGGCGGAAAGCTAGGCGAGGCCCACCAAGCCGCCCGGCGCCGTCCACTCGGGGAGACGGCGCGGGCCCGGACAGCCGCCTGCGGAGTGCCGCACACGGCTCACACACAACGGCGCCGACACCGCGGGGTTCCGCGGGCGGCGCCGTTGCGCTGTGTCCGACGAGGGCGGGGCCCCGGGCCCCGGCTAGGACAGGCGCCGGCCCGGCGGATCATGACGCCGAGGCGGAGCCCGGCGGATCCTCCCCCGCCGCCCGGAGGGCGGGTGTGTCGCCCTCGATCGGCGTCGTCATCGGGCCGGCTCTGCCGCGCTCGCACGCGAGGGCCCAGCCCGCCGACGCTCTCCCCCGCCCCCACCAGGCACTCCTCACCGGGACCACAGGGCGCCGTCGGACTGCTCCGGCCCGATCGCCGGACCGGCACTGAGCCGATCGGGTGATCGGGAACGTCGGCGGGGGTTCCGGCGTTGGAATCGAAGCCATGTGCGGAGCGGGTGAGGTGCGGGGTGCGCCGGAGCACTACCATCGGCCGTCACCGGCGGGCGCCCGCCCGACCCCAGGCCAGGGAGCTGACTGTGCTGATCACCCACGACACCCGGTGCGCACTGGACACCGTGGTGGATCTGGTGAACTCCGCACCGGAGGACGACACGACACCGGAGGGGCTGCCGGACGTCGCGGCGCTGAAGGAGTTCGTGCGGCAGCACGAGGTGAGCGAGGTCGGGGTGCTCACGGAGTTCGACCTGACCGCGGTGCGCAGGATCCGCGGCCGGTTCGCCTCGGTCTTCGCCGCTCCGGACGCCCGTGCCGCCGCCACGCTGATCAACGAGCTGATCGCGGCCGCGGGCACCACGCCCCGGCTCACCGACCACGACGGCTACGACTGGCATGTGCACTACTTCGCGCCCGGCGCCTCCGTGGCCGACCATCTGGCCGCCGACTGCGGGATGGCGCTGGCGTTCTTCGTGGTCGCCGGGGAGCAGGAGCGGCTGCGGCGCTGTGAGGCGCCGGACTGCCGGCACGCCTTCGTCGACCTCTCCCGCAACCGCTCGCGCCGCTACTGCGACAGCCGCACCTGCGGAAACCGTCTGCACGTGGCCGCGTACCGGGCGCGGCGCAAGGAGGCGGCGGGCTGACCCTCCCTCGCGGGCGGGTTCGATGCCGTGCCGACGCGGTCCCGACGGGTGACGCCGGGTACCGCGGGTACGGCTCACAGCCACAGCAGGTCGTGCAGGGCAGCCGTGAGCAGCAGACACCCGATCACCGCAAGGAAGATCATCAGCGGTGGCTGGGAAAGGGCGAAGAGGCATCCGCGCGGCTCGTCCTGCTGCTGCGTGGCATCGCTCTGTGTCGTGTCCAGCATCTCGCCGCGATGATGACGCATCGGGAGCGCCCTACGCGATCAACGCTCACGGAGTGAATGCCGGTTCGCCGATTCCGTGATCTACGGTGCGGCTTGTGATCACTTCCGGGCGGTACGGGACGCACTGTGGCGTTTCCGCCGGTCACGCGCCTCTCTTCGGCGGCGGTACGCCGCGGTCATATGCCGTGCTTCTTCAGGATGGCCTCGATGTCGCTGAAGTCCTCGTCGCCCCGGGGGGCGGCGGGTGCGGGGCGGGCGGCCGGGCGGGAGCCCTGGCCCAGGGAGGGCGCGGAGGCCCCGGGCGCGACCGCCTCGGGTCGCGCCGCGGCACGGGCCGCCTTGCGCTCCTTGCGGGTGCCGCCACCGCGCCTGCGCTCCACGGTGCGGGTGGTCGCGAACAGCACCCAGGAGAGGCCCAGCACTCCGAAGCCGGCCCATGCCGTCGGGCTGAACGCGGTGTCGGCCAGCCAGTCCACGACGCCGGTCATCACCAGGCCGATGGGGACGAGCGAGTAGGCGGCGATGCGGGCTGCCGCGAGGAAGCGCTTGCGGTAGGCCGTGACAGCCGCGATGCCCAGGCCGGCCACGGAGACGGCGGAGCATACGGTCTCGGCAATCATCCGGTCCTCCAGGCAGGGTGCGATCACATGGCACGTCGTCCCCTCCATCCTGCACCTGCGACCCCCCGGCGGGCCATGCTCCGCCCGGACATCAGGGACATCTCCGGGTCACCACTCCTCCGCAGGGGCGACGGCGGCCGCGGCCGATGCCCCCGGTGACCGGCAGGTTCGTACCACCCGGCACCGGCGCTCCCCCATCACGAGCCGCGACCACCCCGGCCCCCGGATGCCGTCGCTCCCCGCCGGGCTGCCGCCCCCATGCCCCCGTCTCGGTCCCGGTCCGGCCACGCCCCCGGCCCCCTAAGACCACGCCCCCGAAGCGGACCCGACCCCCGGCAGCGAGCTCCCCGCCACCGGCTCGCCCCAGCCCGGCCGTCCACGCTCCCTGCCGCGGACACCCCCTCAGCCGCCGCTTCCGTACCGGAGGGCCCCACGGGGCCCGCCCTCGACGGCCCCGGCAGCAGAGCCCTCGCACCGAACTCCCCGCCACGGCCCACCGTCCCTGCCCGGGTACCGGTACTCGCCGCCGGGGCCGCGGTCTCCGGTCCTGGGCGGGCCGCGTTCCCGGCCCCCGTGGGGTATGCGCGGACGTGGCGGACGCCGGTGGGCTCTCGTGATCCGGTGTCTGCGCAGGTGCGATTGGGTGGTCCGGGAGATCGGCTGGAAGACTGGGGGCATGAGCGACTCCTCCCCCGCCCGCCCCGCCGCCCCCGTCCTCGACGTCTGGTGCGAGCTGCAGTGTCCCGACTGCCGAAGCGCCCTCGACGACCTCCGCGCCCTGCGGGCCCGCTACGGGGACCGTCTGGAGCTGCGACTGCGGCACTTCCCGCTGGAGAAGCACAAGCACGCGTTCGCCGCCGCCCAGGCCGCCGAAGAGGCACTGGAGCAGGGGCAGGGGTGGCCGTACGTCGAGGCCGTACTGAACCGGGTCGAGGAGCTGGACCGCCTGGGCGAATCCCTGCTCGTCGAGGTCGCCCGGGAACTCGGTCTGGACGCCGAGGAGTTCGACACCGCGTTGATCGACGGGCGGCACATCCTGATCGTGGACGCGGACCAGGCCGAGGGCAAGGCGATCGGGGTGACCGGCACCCCGACGTACGTCATCGGCGGCGAGCGCCTCGACGGCGGCAAGAGCCAGGAGGGCCTGCGCGAGCGGGTCGAGGAGATCGCGGACGGGCTGCTGGCCGAGCGGGGTTAGGGGCTGCCCGGCGGATCACGTCGGAAGGGACGGGCGGCACCTTCGCGGTTCGGGTGAGCGGGGTCCGGTGCGCGCAGCCGCGAGGCGGAGGAGGGGGCGACGCGATGGGGCTGGCTCCCGCGCGAGCGAAGTCGAGCGTGGGGGAAGTCGGCGACCGACGACGACGCGGCAGATGGGCGTGCCGGACCCCGCGTCTCCGGCATGATCCGCCGCGCATGCCCCAGGGGCTGCCCGGAACCGCTCCCGGGCCGAGGAGCCGCGTGAGCCGCGCACCCGGAGGGGTCGTCGCCACCGGGCTTCTCATGGAGCAGACGGCACACGTCGCGGCGCCGGTCGGCTCACGGGAGCGTGGCCGGCGTCCCTGTCACCGGCGGCGCACGGCCGGAAGGGGCAGCGGCGACGACATCCCCCGTGAGTACCCCGTGAGCAGAGGCGTTGCCGGCCGGAACTCGGGACCGTCCGCCCTCAGAGCAGCGGTTTGTACATCGAGTACTGGGTCGTGGTGTAGCCGAGGGAGTCGTAGAGGCGTTCGGCCGGGGTGTTGCCGGCGAATACGTTGAGGCCGATGCGGCGGTTGCCGGACGCCGCCGACTGGGCCTCGGCGAGCAGCATGAGCGTACGTCCATGACCCCGGCCGCGATGGCCGGCGGCGGTCTCGACGTCGAAGACATAGGCCCGCTCCCCGCGCACCGACAGCCACAGGGTGCCGACGGGAGTGCCCTCGTGTTCGAGGACGCTGAGGAGCATGCCCTCGGTGGCGCGGCCGTCGGGCAGCAGCGCGGCATGGTCCGCCGCCGCCTTGGCCCGCGCCTCGGCCTCCGGCACCCCGCGCCGTATCCAGTCCCCCGCGTAGTCCTCCTGCCCCTTGGCCAGCCAGGGCCCGAACTCGGCGTCGGTCATGGGCCGGAGCGCGCTGCCGTCCGGCAGTACGGGCGGGGCTTCCCCGAGGGGCTTCTCCATGTTCCGGTTGCGTACGACGTACCCCAGTGCCGTGGCGAGCGCGAGGGCGGCCCGCGGATCGGCGGGGACCGTGGACTCGATACGGCGGCAGCCCCAGCCGCGTGCCACCTCCTCGGCGGCGAGGGCGGCCACCGTGCCCCGGCCTCGCCGTCGGTCCGGCTCCTCGATGCGCAGGCGCATGATCCGGGCCACGGCGCCGCCGAAGACGGGATGTGTACCGAGGTGGATCGCCCCGACGGGACGGCTGTTGACGCACACCTGGTAGTGGCGTGAACGCGTGCCGTCGGGGTTCTGCTGAAGCGGCTCGGCCGGCCGCAGGGTGGTGGTCATCGAGGGTGTTCTACCCGCCCGCCCCTGCCGTCCGCGCTCCGGGCCGGCCGAATTCCGGGCCCGTCACGGATCCAGGTCCGCGCCGGAGCGTTCCTCGAAGATCCGCATGGCCTTGGCGGTCACCGGGCCGGGGGCGCCGGGCAGTTCGCGGTCGTCGACGCGGTGCACGGCCTGGACGTCGCGCAGCGTGGAGGTGAGGAAGACCTCCTCGGCCCGCTCCAGGACGTCCAGCGGCAGGTCGGTCTCCTTGGCGCCGGTCCACTCGACGGCGAGGGCGCGGGTGATGCCGGCGAGACACCCGGAGGCCGGCGGCGGGGTGTGGAGTTCGCCGTCGAGGACGACGAAGACGTTCGACCCGGTGCCCTCGCAGAGCGCGCCGACGGTGTTGCCGAACAGCGCCTCCGACGCGCCCCGCTCGCGCGCACGGGCGAGGGCGACGACGTTCTCGGCGTACGAGGTGGTCTTCAGGCCGGTGAGCGCGCCGCGTTCGTTGCGGGTCCAGGGCACGGTGACGACGGCCGTGGTGTCGGGGCGGCGGATGGTCTCGCCGAGGGCGACCACGAGGGTCGGTCCGTGGTCTCCGCGGTCGGAGCCGAGCGGACCGTGGCCGCCGGTGTAGGTGAGGCGCAGCCGGCTGAGCGGCATCGGGTTGGCCTCCAGGACGGCGGCGCAGGCGCGGCGGACCTCGTCGAGATCGGGGTCGGGCAGGCCGAGCCCGCGGGCCGACCGGGTCAGCCGGTCGAGATGCCGGGTGAGCGCGAACGGGCGTCCGTCCACCGCCTTCACCGTCTCGAAGACGCCGTCGCCCACGGTCAGTCCGTGGTCGAAGACGGAGACACGGGCGGACTCGGCGTCCTGCAGCCCGCCGTCGAGCCAGATCTTCACCTCTGGGTCCCTTCGTTCATCTCGTACGTTCCCGACGCTACCGCGAGCAGCCGGGAGGCCTTCAGCTCGGTCTCCCGCCACTCCCCCTCGGGGTCGGAGCCCCAGGTGATGCCGGCGCCGGTGCCGAACCGAAGGACGGCGTCGCCGCCCGGGGTCCGGTCGATCCAGAAGGTGCGGATGCCGACCGCGAGCACCCCGGTGCCGCGGTCGGCGTCGACCCAGCCGATCCCGCCGCAGTAGGGGCCGCGGGGCGCCGTCTCCAGCGCGTCGATGATCCGCAGTGCGCTGGACTTGGGCGCGCCGGTCACGGAGCCGGGCGGGAAGGCGGCATCCAGCAGCGCGGGCCAGCCGCCACCGTCCCGCAGCTCGCCGCGCACGGTCGACACGAGGTGGACGAGACCGGGGTGCTTCTCGACGGCGCACAGGTCGGGCACGGTCACGGTGCCGGTGGCGCAGACCTGTCCGATGTCGTTGCGGACCAGGTCGACGATCATCACGTTCTCGGCGTAGTCCTTCTCCAGCAGGTCGGCCTCGGTGCGCCCGGTGCCCTTGATCGGCCCGGACTCGACGACACGGCCCCGCCGGCGCAGGAACAGTTCGGGAGACGCGGTGGCGATCTCCACGCCGTACGCGGGCAGACGAATCGTTCCGGCATACGGCGCCGGGTTGCCCCGGGAGAGCAGGGCGGTGAGGGCGTCCACGTCGGCGCCCGCCGGTACGGGCGCGGACAGGACGCGGCAGAGGTTCGCCTGATAGACCTCGCCGGCGGCTATCTGCTCACGGACGCGGCGTACGGCCGCCGTGTACGCACCGTGCTCCAGCGAGGACGTCCAGTCACGGACCGCGGGCCCCTGCCAGGCCCCGGGCACCGGGGCGGGGACCGCCTGTTCCCGGACCTCACGGAAGCGGGCGCAGGTCAGCCGCCCCTCGAAGTCGGCGGCGACGGCCCAGAATCCCGTGGAGTCCAGGGCGGCGGGGTCGTCGGTGACGTCGAGGAGACCGGTGGCGACGCGGTCGCCGAAGCGGGCGAGAGGGGGCAGGTCCAGCACATGCCGAGTCTATGGCGGGCGCGGTTCCGGCCGCCCGGGCACCTCGGTGAGCGGGCGCAGCGCAGCACGCTGCACAAACGGGTTTTTGTCCTGGCCCGGGAATCCGCTAGAGTTCACTTCGTCGCCGGGACGCGCAAGCCAACCGAAACGACAGGCGGACGTAGCTCAGTTGGTAGAGCGCAACCTTGCCAAGGTTGAGGTCGCGAGTTCGAACCTCGTCGTCCGCTCGAAGGAAGAGGGGGCTTCCGGGTTCCCCGCACTCCTGGTGGAGTGGCCGAGAGGCGAGGCAACGGCCTGCAAAGCCGTCTACACGGGTTCAAATCCCGTCTCCACCTCCAAGGACGATTAGCTCAGCGGGAGAGCGCTTCCCTGACACGGAAGAGGTCACTGGTTCAATCCCAGTATCGTCCACTGGATCTTCGGATCCCGGATCTCCGGATCCCCGCGCGATTAGCTCAGCGGGAGAGCGCTTCCCTGACACGGAAGAGGTCACTGGTTCAATCCCAGTATCGCGCACGCAGTGCCCAAGATTGACTCCATGGAGTGATCGTGGTTCCCGAGGACGATTAGCTCAGCGGGAGAGCGCTTCCCTGACACGGAAGAGGTCACTGGTTCAATCCCAGTATCGTCCACACCGCCCGAAGCCCCCGGTCCCGCGACCGGGGGCTTCGTCGTGTCCGACGTCAGCTGGAGAAGAGCATCCGTCCGAAGCCCTTCTGGCGGTGATGGCCGTGGTGGCCGCCGTGCGGGGCGCCCCAGGCGGGGGCCGGCGCGGCCGGGTACGCCTGGGGGGCGGGCGGCACCGGCGGGGCGGGCTGCGACCACTGGGCCTCGAGCCGGGTCAGCGACTCCAGCTCGCCGTAGTCGAGGAAGATGCCGCGGCACCCGCTGCACTGCTCGATCTGGACACCGTTGCGGTTGTAGGTGTGCATCGGGGCATGGCACTTCGGACACTGCATGATCGGTTCAACTCCTAGCCGGTCGTTCCTGCTTCGCGTATCGCCAGGACAGACTCTGTCCGGCTGCGGGTCGGTTGCACCCTACTTCGGGAAACCTCCGCTCAACTCGCCGGGGACGAAAGGCTTACGGAACCCATGCGCGCGCAGGCGTCGACCAGTGAGCGCTCCACCTCGTCCAGGGGCCGGCCGGCCGCGACGGCCTTGGTGACGGAGCGGGCGGCGGTCTGGGCCGTGAGGGCGCGCGCCGGGACGTCGAGGGCGGTCCAGGGGTCGCCGTCGGGCGGTACGGCCGGGCCGCCGGCGGCACGGTAGGCGGTCAGGAAGCGGTGCCACTCGTCGGGGGCGAGCAGTCCGCAGGCGTACCAGGCGGCCGGGCGGGCCAGATCCCACTCCGGTACGCCGGTGCCGAGGTCGTCGACGTCGATGAGCAGCCAGCCGTTGTGCTCGGGGTGGCGTATGAGCTGGCCGAGATGGAAGTCGCCGTGGCAGAGGGTGGTGGCGTCCGGCATGGGGGCCTCGTCGCGGGCCCAGGGCGGCAGGGCGGACCAGGCGTCGAGGACGGGGGTGGTGGCGGGGTGGTGGGGGGCGGTGGTGCGGAGGAGTTCGATGGCGCGGGCGGCCTTGGCGGGGCCCCGCATGGGCGGTACGGCGGTGGGGGCGGGGGTGCGGTGGAGGTGGGCGAGGAGGGTCGCCGCGGCTTCCCAGGGGGCGGCGTCGGGGTCGTCCGGGTCCACGGGGGTGCCGTACGGCCAGAAAGTGACGAGACGTCCGCGCAGCTCTGTAGGGGTCGGGGCGAGTGGGGGGAGGAGGGTGCCGGGGAGTCGGGTGGCCACGGTGAGACGGCGGGTCAGCTCGGTGGGGTCGGCGTCGAGGGCGTGGGCCTTGGCGACGGTGTCGGCGTGACGTACGACGGTGGCGTCTTCGCGGGCGGCGAGGGTGGTGGTGGGGCAATGGCAGGTGCGGTCGCTTGCGTGGGCGGTCGCCTTGAGGTGAGCGGTCAGGGCGGGGAGGAGGTCCGGGGTCACGGGGTGAGGGTACGGGGGCTTCGCGTTTTGCCGGGGCCGGCGGTGGTGGGGGTGCGGGGCGTTGGTGTGGGCCGGGGTTGCCGTCGCCCACCCCTGCGGTGTGGTGCGTTTGATGTGGTCCGGGGGTGAGTTGCGCAGCCCGGCGCCGGCGGGGTGCCGTCGCGCCCACCCGTGCCGCCCCAGCGGCACGACTGCCCGCGGAGGACGGCGGTGTGTGGGCAGAGCAATGCCGGCGCAGCTCCCCAGCTGCGCCGGCATTTTGCCGTCCGCCGCACCCCCGTCCCCACGGGGTTTCATGGGTGGATGTCCCCGCCCGGACCGCTCATCCGGGCCTGGGGTCGCTGTTCAGCGCCCCAGCATCTCGCCCACGGACGACGCCTGTATGGCCACCGTCTCCCACCCGTCGAAGACGAGGAGGAGCAGGACCGCCAGGGGCAGGGCCATCAGCGTCGCCACCAGCGGATGGCGACGCCCGTCGCCGCTTTCCCGCGTGTACGCCATGGTCCCTCTCCCCGGCCGTTTCTGTTGTCTCTGACAGCGGCGGGCGTCTGACCTCGGGGGACGAGTGCTGCACCCGCCGCTTGACCTCAAATCTAGGCGCCATGCCCTCCCCCGACGTCATGCCCTCGTACCGATTGCCGGGCCTCCCGGAGGATGAGCGCTCTCCCACCGCGTACTCCCCTGGGTGGAGACGGACTCCTACACCTCAGGGACATCCCCGAAGGGCCGCCCGCTCTGCCCCGCTTTCTCCGAGCCGTCCTCCCGCGGCACCGGCTGCTCCACCAGCGCGAGCACCCGGTTCGCCATGAACCGGGCGGTCCGCACCACAGCCCCGGTTCGGGTGACTTCGCTCACTTCCACCACCCCCCGGCGCACCGCGGTCTCCACCCGGCGCCCCGCCCTGCTCGCCACCACCTCGTACGTACGCGTCGTGTCCCCCGCGTCCACGACGATCTCCACCCGGTCACCCTTCACGCGATCAATCCCCCTTCACCGTCGGGTGGTTGGGATCACCAGCCGCACGGACCAGGCCCGCCCGCGCGCTCCCTGACCACTCTTCAAGTGTCCCACCCACCACTGACAATCCACCGCTCCGAGAGGGCGCGGCCTCTGCGCACGGACGGCCGTGGAAACGTAAGCTGTGGCACGTCACAGGACCGGGCAGCGGGGATGAACATGGCGATGATGCGCCTGAGGCGCGAGGACCCGCGCGTCGTCGGCTCTTTCAGGCTCCACCGGCGCCTCGGCGCGGGCGGGATGGGCGTGGTCTACCTGGGCTCCGACAAGAAGGGCCAGCGGGTCGCGCTGAAGGTCATCCGGCCCGATCTGGCCGAGGACCAGGAGTTCCGTTCGCGCTTCGCGCGTGAGGTGTCGGCGGCCCGCCGCATCCGGGGCGGCTGCACGGCCCGGCTGGTGGCCGCGGATCTCGACGCGGACCGCCCCTGGTTCGCCACGCAGTATGTGCCGGGGCCCTCGCTGCACGACAAGGTCGCCGACGAGGGGCCGCTGGTCGCGGCGGACGTCGCCGCCGTCGGCGCGGCCCTCTCGGAGGGTCTGGTCGCCGTGCACGAGGCGGGTGTGGTGCACCGTGACCTCAAGCCGTCCAACATCCTGCTGTCCCCCAAGGGGCCGCGGATCATCGACTTCGGCATCGCGTGGGCGACCGGCGCGTCGACGCTCACGCATGTCGGTACGGCGGTCGGCTCGCCCGGCTTTCTCGCCCCGGAGCAGGTGCGCGGCGCGGCGGTCACCCCGGCCACGGACGTGTTCTCGCTGGGCGCCACGCTCGCGTACGCGTCGATGGGCGACTCTCCCTTCGGGCATGGCAGTTCGGAGGTGATGCTGTACCGCGTGGTGCACGAGGAGGCCCAACTGCACGGCGTCCCGGACGCCTTGGCCCCCCTGGTCCGCGCCTGTCTGGCGAAGGACCCCGAGGAGCGGCCCAGCACGCTCCAACTGTCGCTGCGGCTCAAGGAGATCGCGGCGCGGGAGACGCAGGGGCTCGCCGACGTCCGTCCGCCGGCCCCGCGAGATGCCGAGCCGGAGCGGTCCACCGCTCGCCTCGCGGACACCTATCCGGAGCGGACGCAGCGCCGTCAGGGCGGTCCGGGCACTCCGCCTCCGCGCGGGCGCGGGCCCGCGCCCAGGAGCGGCGGTCCGCCCGCCGGGCGCGGCGGCCGGAGTGTGCCCGCCTCGCGGGGCGGCGCCGCGCGCGACAGTTCCTCGCGCGGGGGTACGCCGTCCCGCAGGGGCGGGCGCCCGACGCCGGCCTCCCGGAACACGACCCGCTCCGGCGCCGGGGCCCGTCGTCCGGGGGCCCGGACGACGGGGACGGGCCTGCGGCCGGCCAACCCGCGGCTGCTCAGACAGCGGCTGTTCGTGTTCGTCGTCGTGACGCTGGTGGTGGCGCTGGGTATCGCGCTGGTGCAGGGCTGCCAGGGACCCGGCTAGACACTTCCCGGCGGAGCCGGTCCGGCCGCTACTCCTGCGGACGCCCGGTGGCGACCGCGTAGAAGGCGACCGCCGCGGCGGCTCCGACGTTCAGGGAGTCGACGCCGTGCGACATCGGGATGCGGACCGGTTCGTCGGCGGCGGCCAGGGCCCGGCGGGACAGCCCGGCCCCTTCCGCGCCCAGCATCAGCGCGACCCTTTCCATACGGTGCGGTGCCACCTCGTCCAGGGACCGGGCCTTCTCGCCGGGGGTGAGGGCGAGCAGTTCGAACCCGGCCTCGCGCACCGCCTCCAGCCCCTGCGGCCAGTTGTCGAGACGGGCGTACGGCACGGAGAAGACGGCGCCCATGGAGACCTTGACGCTGCGGCGGTAGAGCGGGTCGGCGCAGTCGGGCGAGAGCAGGACGGCGTCCATGCCGAGGGCGGCGGCGGAGCGGAAGATCGCGCCGATGTTGGTGTGGTCGTTGACCGACTCCATGACGACGACCCGGCGGGCGGTCCGCAGCACGTCCGGCGCCGAGGGCAGGGAGGCGCGCTGCATGGAGGCGAGCGCGCCCCGGTGCACGTGGTAGCCGGTGACCTGTTCGGCGAGGGCGGGTTCGACGACGTACACCGGGGCGTCGGCGCGGTCGATGACGTCGCGCATGCTGTCGACCCACTTCGCCGACAGCAGCATGGACCGCATCGCGTAACCGGCTTCCCCGGCACGCCTGATGACCTTCTCGCCCTCGGCGATGAAGAGGCCCTCGGCGGGCTCGCGGCGGCGGCGCAGCTCCACGTCGGTGAGGCCGGTGTAGTCGTGCAGACGGGGGTCGTCGGGGTCGTCGACGGTGATGATGCCGGCCATGTCAGACGGTCCCGTCCGGGCCTACGGCGACGACCGCGCCGATGACGATGACGGCGGGGGGCTTGACCTCCTGGGCGGCGACCGTGTCGGCGACGGTGGCGAGGGTGGCGTCGACCCGGCGCTGGGCGGCGGTGGTGCCCTCCTGGACGAGGGCGACGGGGGTGTCCGGGGACTTGCCGTGGGCGACCAGGGTCTCGGCGATTCTGCCGATCTTGTCGACGCCCATGAGGACGACGAGGGTGCCGGTCAGCTTCGCCAGGGACGGCCAGTCGACGAGGGAGCGCTCGTCGTCGGGGGCGACATGGCCGCTGACCACGGTGAACTCGTGTGCGACACCGCGGTGGGTGACGGGGATGCCGGCCGCGCCCGGCACCGAGATGGAGCTGGAAATGCCGGGGACGACGGTGCAGGGGATGCCGGCTTCGGCGAGCGCCTGGAGTTCCTCCATGCCGCGGCCGAAGACGTACGGGTCGCCGCCCTTGAGGCGGACCACGGACTTGCCCTGTCTGGCGTGCTCGATCAGCGCGTTGTTGATGGCCTCCTGGGCCATGAAACGGCCGTACGGGATCTTCGCCGCGTCGATCACCTGGACGTGCGGCGGGAGTTCGGCGAGCAGGTCGCGGGGACCGAGGCGGTCGGCGATGACGACGTCGGCCTCGGCGAGGAGGCGGCGGCCGCGCACGGTGATCAGGTCCGGGTCGCCGGGTCCGCCGCCGACGAGGGCGACGCCGGTGGCGCGGGTGCGGTGGTGGGGGGCGACGAGGGTGCCGTCGCGCAGGCCCTCGACGACGGCGTCGCGGATGGCGGCGGTGTGGCGGGGGTCCCGGCCGCGGGCCTCCGTGGTGAGGACGGCCACGGTGACGCCTTCGCTGGAGCCGGTGGCGGGGGTCCATGCCGTTGCCGCGTCGGCGTCATCCGAGCGGACGCACCACACGCGGTTCGCTTCCGCCTCGGCGGAGGCGCGGGTGTTCGCGTCGGGGTCGCTGGTGGCGATCAGGGCGTACCAGGCCTGGGCGAGGTCGCCTTCGGCGTAGGGGCGGCGGTGCCAGGTGATCTCCTTGGCGTCCGCCATGGCCTCCACGGAGGGGGTGGCCTCGGGGGAGATGAGGTGGATGTCGGCGCCGGCGGCGATCAGGGCCGGGAGGCGGCGTTGGGCGACCTGGCCGCCGCCGAGTACGGCCACGTGGCGGCCGGTGAGGCGGAGGCCTACGGGGTAGGCGGGGTGTTCGGCCATGAGGGTGGCTCCTCCTGCGGCGTTTGTGGCCCTGACGTGCGAAGTTTACGGGCGGCCCGGGTTTGGGCGGTCCGGTGTCCGGTGGGTGGGCGTGGAGGCGCCGGGTGGCGGCTGCGGGGTGGTTGTGCCCACCCGTTCCGCCCCAGCGGAACGACTGCCCACAACCACCCAGGACGGCGACCAGGCACCCGGCACCGCCCCCAACCACCCAGGACGGCGACCAGGCACCCGGCACCGCCCCCAACCACCCGGCACGTCGACCAGGCACCCGGCGCTGTCCGCGCCGGTTCGGCTACTTCTCGGTTACTCCTGCCGAGTCGAAGGTCGCCACCTCGTGCATGGCTCGGGCCGTGCTCTGGACCAGAGGGAGGGCCAGGAGGGCGCCGGTGCCTTCGCCGAGGCGGAGGTCGAGGTCGACCAGGGGGCGCAGGCCGAGTTTGTTGAGGGCGGCGACGTGGCCGGGCTCGGCGCTGCGGTGGCCCGCGATGCAGGCGGCCAGGACCTCGGGGGCGATGGCCCGGGCCACCAGGGCGGCGGCGCCGGCGCTGACGCCGTCCAGGATCACCGGCGTTCGCAGCGATGCGCCGCCGAGGAGCAGGCCGACGATGGCGGCGTGCTCGAAGCCGCCGACGGCGGCGAGGACGCCGATGGGGTCGGCCGGGTCCGGCTGGTGGAGTTCCAGGGCACGGCGCACGACCTCGGTCTTGCGGGCGAGGGTCTCGTCGTTGATGCCGGTGCCGCGGCCGGTGACCTCGGCCGGGTCGGCTCCGGTGAAGACGGAGATGAGGGCGGCGGACGCGGTGGTGTTCGCGATGCCCATCTCGCCGGTGAGGAGGGCCTTGTTGCCGGCCGCGACCAGGTCACGGGCGGTCTCGATGCCGACCTCGATGGCCTTCTTGGCCTCCTCGCGGGTCATCGCCGGTCCGGTCGTCATGTCGGACGTACCGGCGCGGACCTTGCGCGGGAGCAGGCCCGGGGTGGCCGGGAGGTCGGAGGAGACACCCACGTCGACGACGCAGACCTCCGCGCCGACCTGGGCGGCGAAGGCGTTGCAGACCGCTCCCCCGCCGAGGAAGTTGGCCACCATCTGCGCGGTGACCTCCTGCGGCCAGGGGGTGACGCCCTGGGCGTGCACGCCGTGGTCGCCGGCGAAGATCGCGACGGCCGCGGGTTCCGGGATGGGCGGCGGGCACTGGCGGGACAGACCGGAGAGCTGGGCGGAGATGATCTCCAGCATGCCGAGCGCCCCGGCCGGCTTGGTCATGCGCTTCTGCCGCTCCCACGCCTCGCCGAGCGCCTTGGCGTCCAGCGGGCGGATCTGTGCGACGGTCTCGGCGAGCAGGTCGTGGGGGTCCTCTCCGGGCAGGGCACGACGGCCGTACGTCTCCTCGTGCACGACCCAGGAGAGCGGGCGGCGCTTGGACCAGCCGGCCTGCATCAGCTCGGGCTCGTCCGGGAACTCGTCGACGTAGCCGACGCACAGGTAGGCGACGACCTCGAGGTGTTCGGGCAGCCCCAGCGCGCGGACCATCTCGCGCTCGTCGAAGAAGCTGACCCAGCCGACGCCGAGGCCCTCTGCTCGGGCGGCGAGCCAGAGGTTCTCGACGGCGAGCGCCGAGGAGTACGGCGCCATCTGGGGCTGGGTGTGCCGGCCCAGGGTGTGCCGGCCGCCCCGGGTCGGGTCGGCGGTGACGACGATGTTGACCGGGGTGTCGAGGATGGCCTCGATCTTCAGTTCCTTGAACTGCTTCGCCCGGCCCTTGGGGAGGGACTTGGCGTAGGCGTCGCGCTGGCGCATGGCCAGTTCGTGCATGCTGCGCCGGGTGTCGGCGGAACGGATGACGACGAAGTCCCAGGGCTGCGAGTGGCCGACGGAGGGCGCGGTGTGGGCGGCCTCCAGGACGCGGAGCAGCACCTCGTGCGGGATGGGGTCGCCGCGGAACCCGTTGCGGATGTCCCGGCGTTCGCGCATGACCTTGAGTACGGCCTCGCGCTCGGCGTCGTCGTAGCCGGGCGCGGCCGGGCCGGCGGGCTGCGCGGGCGCCGCGTCCACGCCGGCGCCCCGGGTGTCCAGGTCGTCGGGGTCCTGGGCGAGTTCGGGGTCCGGTGCGGCCGGTACGGTGGTGGTCCCACGGGGCTCCTCGGCGGGGACGGTCACGCCCTGGGGCGGGGTCGGCGCGAGGTGCGGGGTGGTCGGCACGGTCCCGTCCACGGGGACGAACTCCCCCTCGGGCCGACCCGGTTCGGACTCCGCGGCGACGGTGCCGGGGAGGGTGGCGACGGAGGTCTGCTGGGGGCCCTGGACCGGGGCCGCGTCGCCCGTGACGCCGGAGTCGGCTTCGACGGCGGGAACCTCGGGCACGTCCGCCCCGACCGTCTCGGGCAGTACGGCGGTGTCGGCGCCCGGCACGGGGATCTCGGGGGCCGCAACGGGAACCTCGACGCCAGACACGAGGACCTCGGGGGCCGCAACAGGGACCTCGACGCCTGGCACCGGGACCTCGATGCCCGGCGCAGGGACCTCGGCGCTCGGAACAGGGACCTCGACGCCCGGCGCAGGGACCTCGACGCCCGGAACCGGCGCCTCGGGGGCCGGCGCAGGATTCTGGACGATCTCCGGTGCGACCGGCTCCGGCGCAGCCTGAACCATCTCGGGTTCCGTGGCCTGCTCCGGGACGGTGGGGACCTCGGGCACCTCGGCGACCTGGGATACGTCGGCTGCCGGCTCCCGAACGGGCTCCACCGGCTCCGGTTCGGCCGCCTGGACGGCCTGCGGCACCTCGGTCTCCTGGACCTGGTCCACGGCGACGGCCGCCACGGCGGGTACGGGAGCGTCCTGCGGCACCTCGGCCACCGGAGCCTGCACGGGCGCCGGTACGGCGGTCACCGCGCTCACCGGCTCGGCGACCTCGGCGTGGCCGGGAACGGCGACCGGGACCGGGTCGGCCTGCGGAGTCTGTGGAACCTCGGCGGGCTCCGGCGCGACGGCCTCGGCGACCGGTGCGGGTCCCGGCTCGGGCACGGGCGTCAGCACCGCCTCGGCGGCCTGAGCGGGCTCGGCGACGGGGTCGCCGGGCAGGCTCTGCCGCGTGACCGGCACAGCGGCCGGCTCCGGAACCGGAACAACCCCCTGGACCCCGCCCTCGGCGACGCCCTCGGTGTCCTGCTCGGCTACGGGAACCGCGACGGCGACCGCCGTCCCCTCCGCGCTCTGCGCCGCCCCCGCCTCCGTGGCGACACGTGCAACGACCGCCTGGGCCGCGTCCACCGCGTCCGGAGCCGGAACGGGAGCCGGCTCCGCGACCGGAGCCGGGACAACCGTTTCCCCGGTCTGCGCCCCCCAGGGCGCGGCAACCTGCGGCGCCGCCTCCCGCGCGCGCGGGACGTCGAGGTACTCGGGGCCGATGCTCGGCGGACCCGCCTGGCGGGCCGGCAGGTCGGCCGGGCCGCGGTCGGCGAGGGAGCGGACCGGGCCCGCGTTGACGTGGGGAATGGGCGGCCCGAGGTGCAGCGGGCGGCGCGGCGCGGCAGGCGCCGGCTGCGGCGGCTCGGGGAGCCGGACCCCGCTGAGGTCGACGGAACCGCTGTCACGGCCGGCCGTCTCGTGCGGGCCCGGCTCGTGCACGGTCTCGACGACCGGCTCGGGCGCGGGCGGGGCGACTTCGTTGCCCCAGGCGCCCTGGGCACCGGGGAGCAGCAGGTCTTCTTCCTCGGCGGGACTGTCGGAGAGGTAGGTGTACGCCTCGGGCGCGGGTACGCCCGGCTGCTCCACCATGCCTGCGTTCTCCGGCAGTCCCTCGCCCGGGACCTGGCCGGTGTCGGTCATGCGTACCCCTCGCCCATCGGTTGGTGCTCCTACGACCAGCTCACCCGGAACGGCGCGCCGACCGCCCCACACTGAAGAACGAGCGTGCGTCCCCAGCGGCACGAACAGCCCGTCCGAAAAAGGCGACAAAGCCATTCACTGGCATTGTCGCGGCCGTACCGCCGTCGCGTCAGCTTGATCGGCGACGGTTCCGCTGTGGACTGCGCCACGTTGCGCGTCCTCCGGTTCATGCCGTACCACGACCCACCCCAAAACGGGCGCGCTTTCCGGACATTGTCCGACGAAGCGCCGGGCGTCCGGGTGCGGTACAACGATCGGCCAGCCTACCTCGCGTGGTCGGACAATCCGATCACGGGGACGGCAATCGGATCAGTTGCCGCGGGCGGGCAGCACCCCGCTGAGCAGGAACGCGACGCTCCGCTCCTTCTCCGTCCAGGCCCTGGTGTCGAGTTCGACGGACTGCAGCAGGGCGCACTCGACCTGGTAGCCGTGTTCGGCGAGGTTCCTGCCGATGAGTTCGGCCCCGTCGCGGGTGGCGGCGTGGGTGACGATGCGCTGCGGGCGGCGGTCGGCGACCGCGGAGACGACGGCCGCTCCCCCGCCGCCGACCCGGACGACATCCGGTTCGGGGAGGTTCTCCAGGATGTGCGGGGCGGTGCCGTGGACGGTCTGCAGCTGGATCCCGTACCGGCGGGCGGTGGCGTCGGTACGGGCGCAGGCGCCCGGGTCGCGGTCGACGGCGATGACGGCGGCGCCCGCGCGGGCGGCCTCGGTGGCGAAGGCACCGCTGCCGCAGCCGATGTCCCAGACCAGGTCACCGACGCGCGGTCCCAGCCGGGCGAGTTGGGAGACGCGCAGCGGTTCCCGCTCTCCCTCGCCGAGGTCGCCGCCGTACTCCTCGGCGGGCAGCGACCAGCCGCGGGGGCCGGTGGAGGGGTCGCGTCCGGCGAGCCAGCCGCCGGAGTCGGCGGCGCCGGCCCGGCCGCCGACGACGATGACGATGTTGGGGTCGCGCCAGGTGTGGTCGGCGGCCTTGTCGGAGGTGACGACGGTGACCCGTTCGCGGGTGGTGCCGAGTTCCTCGCAGATGACGAAGGTGCGGTGGACGCCGTCCATCAGCAGGCCGAGTTCGGCGGGTCCGGCGCCGGGTGAGGTGAGGACCGCCACCTTGGTGTGGGCCCGGCAGACGTTCACCGCGCGCCGCAGGGTGCGCGGGTGTGCGACGACGACCTGGGCGTCGTCCCAGGGCATGCCCGCGCGGGCGAAGGCCGAGGCGACGGAGGAGACGCCGGGGACGACCTCGACCTCGAGGCCGAACTCGGGTGCGCGCAGGGTCCGTACGACGCCGAAGAAGCCGGGATCGCCGTCGGCGAGGACGACGGCGGTGCCGCGGTGGGCGGCGATGCGGCGGGCGGCGAGGGCGACGGAGCCGAGCCGGATTCGTTCGGCGCCGGCGGGTACCTCGGGGAGTGCCAGATGGTGGGCGGCGCCGGCCACCAGGGTGGCGGCGCCCAGCGCGGCGCGGGCCGCGTCGGCAGGCGGCGAACCGTCCCAGCCGATCACCGTGACCCGGTCGGCCATCGTCGTCAGTCTCCTGGGGTCTGCGCAGGTCGTCGTCGGCTGTCCCGTCGTGGTGCGGGCTTTGTGAGACTACCTGGTGCGGACATGGACCGTGCCTCCGGTGTGCGGTCCGGAGGTCAGTTCCAGTCCGGGTACTGGGTGAAGCCGCCGGTGTCGGCGAGGTGTCCGTCGGCGCCCTCGATGTCCTCGGGCAGCAGGCTCCATACGATGAAGTCGGTGCGTACGTCGCTCCAGCCGCCGTCGTCGGTGCGGACGTGGGCTATGCAGGCATTGCGCAGCACGCCTTCGCTGATACAGCCGATCTTCTGGGCGACCTGCTGGGAGGCGGTGTTGTCGGCGGCGGTGCGCAGTTCGACGCGTTCGAACTTCTGGTCGCCGAAGAGCCACTGGGCGGTGGCGAGCGCGGCCTCGGAGGCGTAGCCCTCGCCGCGTGCCCAGGGGGCGACGATGTACGACAGTTCGGTGGACCGCACGTGCCAGTCGGTGTGGGTGAGCTGGATGAGGCCGACCAGGCGCTGGGTGAGGAACTCGGTGACGGCGAGGTCGAGTCCGTGGCCGGCGGTGCGTTCGGCGGGGGCGTACTCGGTGATCCAGGTGCGGGCGGACTGTTCGGTGAAGGGCCGGGGGACGTCCGTCCAGGCGGCGATCTGCTCGTCGTTCATCATCTCGGCGAGGGCGGGAACGTCGTCCGTGTCGAGGGGACGCAGCACCAACCGCTCCGTGCTGATGGAGATGCTGGGGAAGGTGCTCGTCATGCGCCGCTCCGTTACCTGAGAGACCGTCGGGTACTGCTGAACTGCCCAGCATGCAGCATGAAAGCACCGGACCGCACCACGGGGTCCACTCCCTGTGTCGGAGTGGACCCCGTGCGTGGCCGGCGGGCCGGAATCAGAAGGAGGCGAGGACGGAACCGGCGTACTTGTCCTCGATGAACTTCTTGACCTCGGGCGAGGTGAGGAGCTTCGCGAGCTTCTTCACGCGCGGGTCGTTCTCCTGGCCCTCCTTGACGGCGAGGAGGTTGTTGTTCGGGTTGCCCTTGGCGGCCTCGAGGACGAGGGCGTCGGTGGCGGGCTCGAGGTCGGCCTCGATGGCGTAGTTGCCGTTGACCACCGCGGCGTCGACGTCGTCCAGGGAGCGCGGGGTCTGGGCCGCCTCCAGCTCCTTGAACTTCAGGTCCTTCGGGTTGTCGGTGATGTCGGCGGGGGTCGCCGCGGTGCCGACGCCGTCCTTGAGGGTGAGCAGGCCGCCCGTGGCGAGCAGCTGCAGGGCGCGGCCCTCGTTGACGGTGTCGTTCGGGATGGCGATCGTCGCGCCGTTCTTCAGCTCGCCGGTCTTCTTCACCTTGTGCGAGTAGAGACCGAGCGGCTCCAGGTGCACGTCGACGACGGACACGACGTGAGTGCCGTTCTTCTTGTTGAAGTCGTCGAGGTACGGCTGGGTCTGGAAGAAGTTGGCGCCGACCGAGCCGTCCTCGGTGGCGGTGTTCGGGGTGACGTAGTCCGTGAACTCCTTGACCTCGAGGTCGAGGCCGGCCTTCTCGGCGAGGTTGTCCTTCACGAAGGTGAGGATCTCGGCGTGCGGCACGGGGCTCGCGGCGACGATCAGCGGGCCGGAGGTGTCGGAGGCGGTGTCCTTGTCCGAGCCGCAGGCGGAGAGTCCGAGGGTGAGGGCTCCGGCGGCGAGGACGGCGGTGGTGATCTTGGCGGTGTTACGCACGAAAAGTGCCTTTCCTTGGGTGGTGCGGCCCCGTATGAGGAGGACGGGGAGTTCTTGGTGGGTTATGCGACCTTGCCGACGTCGGCCGTCGCGGGTTCCTTGCCCTTGAGCAGCCGGAGCCTGGGCGAGGGGCCGGAGCGGCCGCCGCGGCGGTGCTGGGCGCGGGCCGCGTAGTCGCCGGCGAACTGGATGAGGGAGATGACCACGGCGAGGATCGCGACGGTGATCCACATCAGTCCGGTCTCGAAACGCTGGTAGCCGTAGCGGACGGCGAGGTCGCCGAGTCCGCCGCCGCCGACGGTGCCGGCCATGGCCGAGTAGCCGATGAGGGCGATGACCGTGGTGGTGGTGCTGGCGATCAGCGAGGGCAGCGCCTCGGGGACGAGGACCTTGCGGACGATCGTCCAGGTGTTGCCGCCCATGGCCTGTACGGCTTCGACGAGCCCGTGGTCGACCTCGCGTACGGCGGTCTCGACGAGGCGGGCGAAGAAGGGGATGCCGCCGATGGCGAGCGGCACGATCGCCGCCTCGCTGCCGATGGTGGTGCCGGTGACCCAGCGGGTGAAGTTCATCAGGGCGACCATGAGGATGATGAACGGCAGCGAGCGGCCGATGTTCACGATCTGCCCGATGACCTTGTTCACCAGGGTGTTCTGCAGCAGTCCGCCCTGGTCGGTGAGGACGAGCAGGATGCCGAGCGGGAGGCCGCCGACGACGGCGATCAGGGTGGACCAGCCGACCATGATCAGCGTCTCGGTACAGGCCTGTTCGAGCAGCGGCTGCATCTCGGACCAGGTCACTTGGCCCCCTCCTTCACGCGTGCGGGCTCTTCGCGGTCCACGACGTCGATCTGCAGGCCCTGTTCGCGCAGGAAGCCGACGGGGACGACGTTGTCCTCGTAGCGGCCGGGCAGTTCGATGCGCATCCGGCCGACCTGGAGGCCGCCGACGGTGTCGATGGCCGCGCCGAGGATCGATATGTCGATGTTGTAGGTGCGCGAGAGCTGGGAGATGACCGGCTGGGTGGCGCTCTCGCCGTGGAAGGTGACGTCGAGGACAGTGCGGTCGTCGCCGGTCGGCTCGCCGCCGACCGGGAAGAGCGCGGCGGCCAGTTCGGAGCCCGGGGTGGCGAGGAGTTCGGTGACCGTGCCGGACTCGGTGATGCGGCCGTTCTCCATGAGGGCGGCCGAGTCGCAGATCGACTTCACGACGTCCATCTCGTGGGTGATGAGCAGGACGGTCAGGCCGAGCTGGCGGTTCAGGTCGCGCAGGAGGTGCAGGATCGAGCGGGTGGTCTCCGGGTCGAGGGCGCTGGTGGCCTCGTCGGAGAGCAGCACCTTGGGGTCGCCGGCGAGGGCGCGGGCGATGCCGACGCGCTGCTTCTGGCCGCCGGAGAGCTGGGCGGGGTAGGCCTTGGCCTTGTCGGCGAGGCCGACCAGGTCGAGCAGTTCCAGCGCCTTGCGTGAACGTTCCTTCCCCGACTTTCCGAGGATCTCCAGCGGCAGTTCGACGTTGTCCTGCACGGTGCGCGAGGAGAGCAGGTTGAAGTGCTGGAAGACCATGCCGATACGACTGCGCGCCTGCCGCAGTTCCCGGCCGGCGCGCGGTCCGCGGCCGGCGAGCGCGGTGAGGTCCTGGCCGGCCACGGTCACGGTGCCCGAGGTGGGGCGTTCCAGCAGGTTGACGCAGCGGATGAGGGAGGATTTGCCGGCGCCGGACTGGCCTATGACGCCGTAGACCTCGCCCTCGCGGACGTGCAGGTCGACGCCGTCGAGGGCGGTGACCTCCCGGCCGCGTGAGCGGTAGACCTTGGTCAGGCCCGAGGTGGTGATCACGTGGGTATCCGTCACTGTCGAGTGCGCGGCGCGTCGTGGCGCCGGGCACGAGGCATTCTGGGTCGGAGTTCTACGGGGCCGCACGGATCTCGCGGGCCCGGTGAGGGACCCGTCACAAGGGGAGAGACGTGCGCGCGGGGCGTGGCTCGGCCCATGCGGGCGTACGTGAGCCGGCTCTCGCTTCGGGGCGCGAGGCTCAGATGGTGCGGGGGCCCTCTAGAAAGCGCACATTCGGCACTGACACATACAACGAGCACCGGGCGTCATGGTCGCCTCGGTCGCAGGGATGCGGTCGCTCGTCGTGGTCATGCGGTCAGTAAAGCAGACGTTCGACGCTCACCGGACTCGACTGTCCGCATACTGGACGGCCGTGGACAGGGGCGGACCGGCGTCCGGCCCACGTCAGGGGCGTACGGAGATCTCCACTCCCCCGTGGGTGACCAGCGCGGACAGGGCCGAGAGGTCCTTCACGACGAGGTCGGCGGTGAGCTCGTGGGCCTGGTGGGTTGTGGCCAAGGCCACGGTGGTCATACCGGCGGCGCGGCCGGCCTGGAGCCCGGCGGGAGCGTCCTCGAAGACGACGCAGTGCGCGGGGTCGACGCCGAGGGTGCGGGCGGCGAGGAGGTAGGGCTCGGGGTCGGGCTTGCCCCGGGTGATGTCATCGGCCGCGATCAGGGTCTTGGGCAGGATGCCGACGGCCCCCAGCCGTGCCTCGGCGAGACGCCGGGTGGCGGAGGTGACGACGGCCCAGCGCTCGGCGGGCAGCGCGGCGAGGAAGTCCCGGGTCCCGGGCAGCAGATGCACGCCGTCGCCCGGCACGTCCTCCACCTCCAGGTCCTCGATCCGCGCCACGGCCTCCGCGACGGTCTCGGGGGGCAGCAGATCGGCGGCTATCTCCGCGGCCGGCCGCCCGTGCAGCTCGACGCTCCCGAACTGCTCGGCCGTGATCCCGTACTCGGCCGCCCACCGGGTCCAGCAGCGGTTCACCGAGGCGAGGGAGGAGACGAGGGTTCCGTCGTTGTCGAACAGCAGGGCCTGCGCATGAATGGTCATGCCATCGACCATACGGTCCCGCCGGACGGTGCCGGTGCGCCTGCCCGAGCGGAGCCGGTCCGGGGGCGGGGACGGCGGGGGTTTTCCGGCGTAATAGGGTCACTGCCATGCTTGATGTCCTGATGGTGGTGACCGGTGTCGCCGCGCTGCTGCTCGGCGCCTGGTGCGGGTGGGCCGCCTACCGCGACCAGCCGACGAAGGACTGGCACTTCATCGGGATGGCCGTGGTCACCCTGCTGTCGCTGGTGCAGCTGATCGCCGGGATCGTGCAGCTGGCCCGGGGCGAGAAGCCGGAGCAGGGCACGACGATCTTCGTGGCGTATCTGCTCGGCGCGTTCGCGTGCGTACCCGCGGCCGGCTTCATGTCGCTGGGCGAGCGCACCCGCTGGGGATCGCTGACGGTCGCCGCGAGCGGACTCGTGCTCGCCGTGCTCGAGGTGCGCCTCCATGACATCTGGGGAGGCTGACATGGCCGCGACGCAGGACCGGCCGGACCGGACCCGGCTGATCGGCGGTCCCGGACTGCTGCTGGTGTGGCTCTACGGGGTGATGGTCGTCGGCGCGGTGTCGCGCTCGGCGTACCAGATCGCCACCGAGTTCGACCGGGCGCCGCTCGCCTACTCGCTGTCGGCGGCGGCCGGCGTGGTCTACGGCTTCATCACCTACACCCTGGTGCGCGGCGGGGAGACGGCCCGCAGGGCGGCGCTGGTGTGCTGCGCCGCCGAGCTCGTGGGCGTCCTGACCGTGGGGACCTGGACGCTGGTGGAACCGTCCGCGTTCCCCGACGCCACCGTGTGGTCGGACTACGGGATGGGCTACCTCTTCATCCCGGTGCTGCTGCCCCTCACGGCCATCTACTGGCTGCGCAGGGCACGTTCGGAGCAGCGGCCCGCGTCCTGATCAGGCGGTCGTCGCGTACTCCTGCGCCTGCTTCTCCAGCACGATCATCGGCACGCCGTCGGCGCCCTGGGACGTGCCCACCCGCTGGTAGCCGACCTTGCTGTAGAGCCGCAGATTGCTCTCGCTGCGATGTCCGGCGTGCAGCCGGAACATCCGGGCGCCGCGCGCGCCGGCGCGCGCGGACTCGGCGGCCCGGAGGAGGCGCGCGCCGATGCCGTGCCCCTGGAGGCGGGGGTGGACGCAGAGCTTGCCGATCGCGGCGGCGCCCTCGTCGGTGATCCTGCCGTGCACCGAGCCGACGATCTCGTCGCCGAGGCGGGCCACGAAGACACAGTCGGCGGCGACCTCCGCCCGGACCGAGTCGAGGGTCTGGACGAGCGGATCGATGCGGTAGTTGCCGTAGAGGGCCGCCTCGCTCTGGAAGCACAGGTACTGCACCCTGAAGATCTGCTCCGCGTCCTGCTCGGCCGCCGCAGAGATGGTCACGCTCATGCCCATGTGCGCACGCCTCCCGCTCACCTGATCACCTGTTGTCCCTCACTCCTATCCCCGTCCTCAACGCGCCGCAACCTCCCCTGTGAGCAATCGCCGCAGACATCCCAGGCATCTGGAACGTTCCGGTCCGAGGCTGCCCTGTGAGATACCCAACTCCCCCGCGATCTCCCGGTATGTCGGGTCGCGCGGGGACAGCAGCGCCTCCAGCAGCCGGGGGCAGCGGCCGGGCAGCCGTCGTACGGCTTCCCGCAGGGCGCGGCGGCGGGCGGCGGCGAGCGCCAGGCCCTCGGGATCGTGCCGGCCGGGATCGGCGGGGTCGCCGGCCGGTGCCGTCTCGTGGCGGGCGGTACGACGGGCGCGGCGGGCCTCGGTGCGCACGGCCCGGCGGAGCCAGTCCGGCGGGTCGGGCGGCGGGCCGCCCGCGGCGAGGCGCTCCAGGAGACGGAGCCACACCGCCTGTTCCAGGTCCGCCGATTCGGCCCCGGTGCCGGGCGTCTCGGCGGCGGCCTCCGCGGCGAGCAGCGGACCGAGGGAGGCGATCAGTTCATACGCCGTCACCGGCTCGTGTCCCATACGCGCAACGACTCGGCCGCCCCGGGCACGGTTGCCCGGAGCGGCCGGAAATCACCCCTGGCGGGGGGAGCGGGTCAGCCGTTGACGAAGTCCTCGCGGGCCAGCAGTCCGGTGTCCGGGTTGTCGGTGAAGACACCGTCGATGCCGGTGGCGAAGTAGGCCCGGTAGGCGCCGAGGACGTCGCCGTACGCGTCGGGGTCGCTGCCCTTGCGGAACTCGGCGGGCAGGAAGGGGTTCTCGTTGCGCATGGTGTAGGGGTGCAGGATCAGACCCGCCCGGTGCGCGTCGCGGACCAGGGTCGTCGGCTCGGTGAGCCGGCCGGCGGCGTCGCGCGGGATGACCAGGTCGAGGGTGGGCCCGATGCCCTGGGCGTAGGAGGCGATCTCCTTGAGCCCCTGGGGGGTGATGAGGTCGGCGACGGTGCGCGGGTCACCGGACTCGACGAAGTCCCAGGGGCGGCTGCTCGCGCCGGACAGCAGGACCACGAGCGGGTTGTCCACGAGCCTGTTGAGGCGCTGGATGCTGGTGGGCTCGAACGACTGCAGGATCACCGGCGCGTTACGGCGGTCCTTGCCGTGCCTGCGGAGGATCTTCGCGACCCGCTCCTCCAGGCCCAGGCCGAGACCGCGGAAGTAGGTGGGGTGCTTGGTCTCGGGGTAGATCCAGACCTGCTTGCCGCGCTTGCGGGTCTGCTCGTCCTGCCAGCGCAGCACCTCCTCGAAGGTGGGGATCTCCCAGCGCCCGTCGTAGAGGGTGTTGTGCGGGCGGTTGGCCGGGATGCGCTCGACGGCGCGCAGCCGCTTCAGCTCGGCGAGCGTGAAGTCCTCGGTGAACCAGCCGGTGACGGCGGCGCCGTCCAGTGTCTTGGTGGTCCTGCGCCCGGCGAACTCGGAGTGGTCGGCGACGTCCGTGGTGCCGCCGATCTCCGGCTCGTGCCGGCAGACGAGGTGGCCGTCCCGGGTGGGGACGAGGTCACCGGCTTCGACGATGTCGGCGCCCATGTCGAGGGCGAGCCGGTACGAGCCGAGGGTGTGCTCGGGCCGGTAGCCGCTGGCCCCGCGGTGCCCGACGATGGTCGGCACGGGCAGGCCCTTCAGTCCCCTGCCGCCGCCACCACCGCCCCCGTGCCGGGCGTCGGCCGCTGTCGCCGTGCCGCCCAGCGCCAGGACCGTTCCGCCGGCGCCGAGCACCGCCGCGCCGAGGAGCGCCCGCCGCCCGGTTCCGCCCGCCTGTTCGTTCGACTCCCGCGTTCCCATGAGGACCCCTCCTGCTGTCGGCTCGTCCGGTGCGCCGCGATCGTAGGGGTGTGCGGATGACGCACGGGAGACCCCGGGCCGAACAGACGGATGATGTTGCATGGCGTACGCCCCTCATACGTATGACGTACGTCTGTCGTATTCCGGCGGGGATGTGACGGCTCGTCCGGTTGGGCCGGACGGACGCGGGAACGCGGGCGGGGTGCGGCCGCGAGGCCCGGTACGGGCGAATGGCGCCGGGTCAAGAGTGAGTAAGACCTCGGTGAACTCCCCCGATCCCGATGTGCGCAACACCCCGCGCCGCGAGTAATGTCCTCACCTGCACAGACTCGTACGGCATCCGCCGACGTCCGTTCCCCACCGGAGGGCCACGTTGTCCCGCTTCGCGCTCATCAAGGCAGTGCTCGGTCCGATCATGCGCCTGATGTTCCGCACACGCGTGGAGGGTGTGGAGAACATCCCGGGCGACGGTCCGGTGATCCTCGCCGGCAACCATCTCACCTTCATCGACTCCGTGATCATGCCGCTGACCTGCGACCGGCAGGTCATGTTCATCGGCAAGGACGAGTACGTCACCGGCAAGGGGCTCAAGGGCCGGCTGATGGCGTGGTTCTTCACCGGTGTCGGCATGGTCCCCGTCGACCGGGACGGCGGCCGGGGCGGGGTCGCCGCGCTGATGACGGGGCGCCGGATTCTGGACGAGGGCAAGGTCTTCGGCATCTACCCGGAGGGCACGCGCTCTCCCGACGGGCGGCTGTACCGGGGCCGTACCGGCATCGCCCGGCTCACGCTGATGACGGGCGCGCCGGTTGTGCCGTTCGCCGTCATCGGCACGGACAAGTTGCAGCCGGGCGGGGCGGGGATGCCTCGGCCCGGCCGCGTGACCGTGCGGTTCGGTGAGGCGATGGAGTTCTCCCGGTACGAGGGGATGGACCGGGACCGGTATGTGCTGCGGGCGGTGACCGACTCGGTGATGGCCGAGGTCATGCGGTTGTCGGGGCAGGAGTATGTGGACATGTACGCCAGTAAGGCGAAGGCGGCGGCGTAGCTTTCGCTGGGCAGCGGGGGTGCGGTCGTTCCGCGCGTGCGGGTGCGTTGTGGCTGGTCGCGCGGTTCCCCGCGCCCCTGAGGTTGGTGGTCAGCCGCTTGCTCCCTGCCCCGCACGGAAGCCGGACCGAGCCGCTTGCTCCCCGGCCCCGCACGGAAACCAGACCGAGCCGCTTGTTCACGGTCGCCCACGTCCGTCCGCTCAGTGCCAGGGCAGTTCGCCGCGTTGTGCCCAGTAGGTGTGGGGGGATTCCGCCAGCGTGGACAGGCGGGCCATATGGGCTTCCGTGAGGTCCACCGCCGGGGCGTGCAGGTTGGAGACCAGGTGGGGAGTGGTTGCCGCTCCTGAGAGGACCACACCGGCCCACGGTTGGCGCAGGACCACCGCGAGGGCCACCGCGTCGGGACCCTGGCCCGTCTCCTCGGCCACCGTCCGCAGTGCCTCGGGAGCGTTCCCTGCCGCCAGACGGCCGTTGGCCATGCCCTCCTTGACGATCACCGTCAGTCCGGCGTCATGGGCCTCGGCGAGCGCGGGGCCCGCGGAGGTCTCCAGGGCGTTGTACGTCGACTGAACCGTGCGGAACAGGGGCTCTCCGTCGACCTCGACGGCGAGGGCGGCTCGGATGGCGTCCGCCTGGGCCGGGCCGCTGGTCGAGAAGCCGACGGTCAGGCCGCCGCGCGCCGCCTCCGCGAGCCGGGCGTGCAGTTCCTTGTCGGTGAGGGCGGGGCTCTCGGGGGTCACCGAGTGGATCTGGTAGAGGTCGAGCCGGTCCCCGAGCAGCGCCTCGGACTCGGCGAGCTGACGCTCGTACGCCGCGAGGGAGTGGTCCTTGACCTCGTGCTTGTCCGCGTCGGTGGTCCAGTCGGCGGTGTAGGTGTAGCCCCATTTGCTGCCGATGACGATGTCGTCGACGTCGGTCCGCTTCTTCAGCCAGTCGGCGAGGAACTCCTCGGAGCGGCCGTAGGAGCGGGCGGCGTCGAAGTAGCGGACGCCCTGGGCGTAGGCGGCGTCGAGGAGTTCGTGCGTGCGGGTGTGCAGCGTCTCGACGCTGCGGTTCTCTCCGAGGTCTTCGTCTCGGCCGAGGTTGATGTAGCCGGGGCGGCCGACGGCGGCGAGGCCCAGGCCGATGTGGCAGGTGGGGGTTGTCGCTGTCGCCAGTCGGGCGAAGGGCATCGCGGGCTCCGTTCGGTCGGGTCCGGTACGGTTCCCGACCAACGTAACCCGCGATGACCTTGGCTTGGCCCAAGAGCTCGGGTACCGCGGTTGTTTCGCGACTGCGGGTGCCTTGGGGTTCTTCGCGCGGTTCCCCGTGCCCCTGGGAAGCTGCCCCCAGCGGCGTTCGATCAGCTCTGCCTCTTCGCGTTCGCCCACTCGTGCTGGGCCGCCACGTTCGCCTTCACCTCTGCCAGCTGGATCGCGACCGCGCTCGGGGCGGTGCCGCCCCTGCCGTCGCGGGAGGCGAGGGCGCCGGGGACGTTGAGGACCGAGCGGACCTCCGGGGTGAGGTGGGCGGAGATCTTGGCGAACTGGTCGTCGGTGAGTTCGTCGAGTTCCTTGTTCTCGGCCTCGGCGGCCTTGACGCACTCGCCCGCGACCTCGTGGGCGACACGGAACGGGACGCCCTGCTTGACCAGCCACTCGGCGATGTCGGTGGCGAGGGAGAAGCCGGCGGGGGCCAGTTCCTCCATGCGCTCGCGGTGCACGGTGAGCGTGGCCATCATGCCGGTGAAGGCGGGAAGCAGGACCTCCAGCTGGTCGATGGAGTCGAAGACCGGCTCCTTGTCCTCCTGGAGGTCGCGGTTGTACGCGAGGGGCAGTGCCTTGAGCGTGGCCATCAGGCCGGTCAGATTGCCGATCAGCCGGCCGGACTTGCCGCGCGCCAGCTCGGCGATGTCCGGGTTCTTCTTCTGCGGCATGATCGAGGAGCCGGTGGAGTAGGCGTCGTGCAGGGTGACGAAGGAGAACTCCTTCGTGTTCCAGATGATGATCTCCTCGGCGATCCGGGAGACGTTGATCCCGATCATCGCCGTGATGAAGGCGAACTCGGCGACGAAGTCCCGGGAGGCGGTGCCGTCGATGGAGTTGGCCGCGCTGCCGTGCTCGAAGCCGAGGTCCTCGGCGACGGCCTCCGGGTCCAGGCCCAGGGAGGAACCGGCGAGCGCGCCCGAGCCGTACGGGGACACCGCCGTGCGCTCGTCCCACTGGCGCAGCCGCTCCCCGTCCCGGGACAGTGCCTGGACGTGGGCGAGGACATGGTGGGCGAAGAGCACCGGCTGGGCGTGCTGGAGGTGGGTGCGGCCGGGCATGGCCACGTCCGGGTGGGCCTCGGCGAGGCCGACGAGCGCGTCCTGGAGGTCGGCGATCAGTCCGCCGACGAGCCGGGCGTGGTCCCGCAGATACATGCGGAAGAGGGTCGCCACCTGGTCGTTGCGGGACCGGCCGGCGCGCAGCTTGCCGCCGAGGTCGGGGCCGAGCCGCTCCAGCAGGCCCCGCTCGAGGGCGGTGTGGACGTCCTCGTCGGCGATGGTGCCCACGAAGTCGCCGGACGCCACGTCCGCTTCGAGCCGGCCGAGTCCGGCGAGCATCCGGGTCAGCTCGTCCTCGGTGAGCAGCCCCGCCGAGTGCAGCACACGGGCGTGGGCACGCGAGCCGGCGATGTCGTAGGGCGCGAGCCGCCAGTCGAAGTGGACGGACGCGGACAGCTTCGCCAGAGCCTCGGCGGGCCCGTCGGCGAACCGCCCGCCCCAGAGCCGTACGTCACCACTGTTGCTGCTCACTACCTGCGCTCCTCGAGAAGGGTGATGAAAAGCGCCCCGGAAGGGGCGCGAGGAACCGCGCGACCAGCCACACGGGCCCGCGGTTCCCCTCCCACAGCGATAGCCTGACGCGTCAGGCGAGATCCCGCTTCGCGGCAATCTTCGCCGACAGACTGTAGATGTCGATGAACCCCTTGGCCGCCGCCTGGTCGAACGTGTCGCCCGTGTCGTACGTCGCCAGGTTGAAGTCGTACAGGGACGACTCCGAGCGCCGGCCGGTGACGACGGCGCGGCCGCCGTGCAGGGTCATCCGGATGTCGCCGTTGACGTGCTGGTTGGCCTCGGTGATGAAGCCGTCCAGGGCGCGCTTGAGCGGGGAGAACCACTGGCCGTCGTAGACCAGTTCGCCCCAGCGCTGCTCGACCTGCCGCTTGTAGCGGGCGAGTTCACGCTCGACCGTGACGTTCTCCAGCTCCTGGTGGGCGGTGATCAGGGCGATCGCGCCGGGAGCCTCGTACACCTCGCGGGACTTGATGCCGACGAGGCGGTCCTCGACCATGTCGATCCGGCCGATGCCCTGGGCGCCGGCGCGCTCGTTGAGCTGCTGGATGGCCTGGAGCACCGTGACGGGCTTGCCGTCGATGGCGACCGGCACACCCTCCTTGAAGGTGATGACGACCTCGTCGGGCTCACGCGTCACGGCGGGGTTCTGCGTGTACTCGTAGACGTCCTCGATCGGGGCGTTCCAGATGTCCTCGAGGAAGCCCGTCTCGACGGCGCGGCCGAACACGTTCTGGTCGATGGAGTACGGGGACTTCTTGGTGGTCGCGATCGGCAGGCCCTTGGCCTCGCAGAAGGCGATGGCCTTGTCGCGGGTCATGGCGTAGTCGCGGACCGGGGCGATGCACTTCAGGTCGGGGGCGAGGGCGACGATGCCGGCCTCGAAGCGGACCTGGTCGTTGCCCTTGCCGGTGCAGCCGTGGGCGACGGTGGTGGCGCCGTGCTTCTGCGCGGCGGCGACGAGGTGCTTGACGATCGTCGGCCGGGACAGCGCGGAGACCAGCGGGTAGCGGTCCATGTAGAGGGCGTTGGCCTTGATCGCCGGGAGGCAGTACTCGTCGGCGAACTCGTCCTTGGCGTCGGCGACCTCGGCCTCGACGGCACCGCAGGCGAGGGCGCGCTTGCGGATGACGTCCAGGTCCTCGCCGCCCTGGCCGACGTCGACCGCAACGGCGATGACCTCGGCGCCCGTCTCCTCGGCGATCCAGCCGATGGCGACGGAGGTGTCCAGACCGCCTGAATAGGCGAGTACGACGCGCTCGGTCACGGGTTTCTCCTCACAGTGCATTCGCTGACATGCATGAGTATGCAGCAGTCTGCATGAATCGTCAATCTGCCCGTCGATCCGGCCCCCCTTGAACGCTGGAAACCGCTTTCGCGTACTTGTCGCCGGACGCAGGCGCCGCGTCGGACCGAGCGAGACAGCACGACAGACCATTCGTGACACCCCCGACCCGAGTGAGGCAATCCGCATGTCCAGGGCTCTTCCGAAGTACAACAAGCGCCGTGTCGGCTTCATCGGCGGTGCCGCCGCGGTGGCGCTGACCGGCGCCGTGATCGCCGGTACCGCGCTCGCCGGTGAGTCGTCCGGGGGCGGCGGCGACGCGAAGGACGCCCGGACGCTGGCGGGCCCCGGCACGATCTCCTGCCCCGATGTCGCCCCCGAACTCCCGGCGATCCCGGCCTCCGCGCAGGCCGAGGTCGAACGCAACCTCGGCGACCTCGACAAGCAGATCGCCGAAGCGAACAAGCGACTCGTAGACACCGCCGGACAGGGCGGACCGAACTTCGTCCAGAACGCCATCCTCGGCCCCCTCGAGGACAAACGCGTCGCCGCCGTCAACCGCATCGCCACCGCCATCGGCCGCACCGCCGAACGCCCCGCCGGACTCGACGCGCTCGCCCCGTGCTCGCTCGGCGCGGAGGGTGCGGCGGGGCAGGACGACGCGGGCGCCGGCGGGGAGGGGGCGACGCCGCCGCCCACTCAGGAGGCCACGACGCCACCCGCCGCCGGGGAGGAGGGCGGACAGAGCACCGGCGTCGGCACGATCTCCTGCCCCGATGTCGCCCCCGAACTCCCGGCGATCCCGGCCTCCGCGCAGGCCGAGGTCGAACGCAACCTCGGCGACCTCGACAAGCAGATCGCCGAAGCGAACAAGCGACTCGTCGACACCGCCGGACAGGGCGGACCGAACTTCGTCCAGAACGCCATCCTCGGCCCCCTCGAGGACAAACGCGTCGCCGCCGTCAACCGCATCGCCACCGCCATCGGCCGCACCGCCGAACGCCCCGCAGGACTGGACTCCCTGGCCGCCTGCACGCTCACCAAGTGAGGTGACAGGCGCTGTGGCCGCCCCGCACAAACGCCGGCCGGGGCGGCCACGGTGACGACGGCCTCCAGTCAGTTGCTTAGACAAACGAAAGAATGTGTTCCATAATCGGTGCCCATGGGAAAGACGTATGAGCGCATCGACGGCCGCCTCCGCGCCTTCATCGAGGAACAGCCGGTCTTCTTCACCGCCACCGCCCCCCTGTCCGCCGACGGCACGGTCAATCTCTCGCCCAAGGGGCTCAAGGGGTCCTTCGCGATCCTGGACGAGCTCACCGTGGCCTATCTCGACTTCGCCGGATCCAACGCCGAGACCATCGCGCATCTGCGGGAGAACGGCCGGATCACCCTGATGTGGTGCGCGTTCCAGGGGCCGCCCAACATCGTGCGTGTGCACGGCCGGGGCGAGCCCGTCTTCCGTGACGACCCCCGCTTCGCGGGCCTGCTCGCCCGCTTCCCCGACATCGACCCCTCGGCCCACGGGCTGCGCGCCGTCGTCGTCGTGACGGCCGAACTGATCCGGGACACCTGCGGCTACGCGGTGCCCTTCATGGCGTACGAGAGCGAACGGGACCTGCACGCCAAGCGGTTCGCGCGGGAGGACGACGCCTCGCTCGACGCGTACTTCACCAAGAAGGAGTACATCGCGACCAGCCTGGACGGTCTTCCCGGGCTGCCGTTGCCGCTGCCCCCCTCTACCGTCTGAGCCATGCGCCCAGGTGCCGCCCCCGCCGCCGTACTCGTCTGTCTGTCCCTGCTGCTGCTCGGCGCCGGACGGCCGTCCGCGCCGCTGCCGGACCGGATGGCGGACACCGGGGGCGGCACCCAGCTGATCACCGCGGTGGCGCCGGCCGCCGGCTCGACGACCGGGACCGTGACCTGGTGGGACCGCGAAGGCGGCCGCTGGGTCGCGGCGGGCTCCGCCCCGGCCCGCTTCGGGGCGAACGGCCTCACCGAGGGCGCCGCCCGGCGGCAGGGCACGAACACCACTCCCACCGGGCTGTACGGGATGCCGTACGCCTTCGGCATCGACGCGGCACCGCGCGGGACGGCGTACACGTACCGTCCGGTGCGGCGGAACTCCTGGTGGTGCCAGGACAACGACTCGCGCTCCTACAACCGCTGGACCGAGCCCCGTGCGGCCGACTGCCGGGCCGCCCGGGCCGAGCACCTGATCGGCTACCGCGCGCAGTACGCCCATGCCCTCGTCGTCGATTTCAACTACCGGCGTCCGGTGCGCGGCCGGGGCGCCGGGATCTTCCTGCACGTCAACGGGCGCGGGGCCACCGCGGGATGCGTGTCCGTGCCGAAGGCGGCCATGCGCGCGATCCTGCGCTGGGCCGATCCCGCACGGAGTCCGCACCTCGCGATCGGCACCGGAAGCGGGCACACGGCGATCACCCGGTACTGAAACCGGATTTTCCTCTGAACACTCCAGCATGACGGCACGTATGTGTGGGCCAAGGGTCAAGTCCCCACGGAGGAACCGTGACCACCACGCTCGCCGGCGGCCGTGCCGCCCGCCGCCAGACGATGCGCCGCATCCGTCCGCGCCGCTCCCCCGCCGTGCCCCTGTTGCTCGCGGTGGCCGCGGGCGCGGTGGCCGTGCTGTGGTTGTGGTGGACCAACACACCGTCCATCGCCGACACCACCGGGAAGATCATCGCCGCGGGCCGGATCACCGGTCTGCTGGCGGGCTATCTGATGGCCCTGGTGGTGCTCCAGATGGCACGCGTGCCCGCGCTGGAACGCCGGGTGGGCTCGGACCGGGTCGCCCGCTGGCACGCGATGAGCGGCCGCTACACCGTCAGCCTGGTCATCGCGCACGTCTTCCTGATCATGTGGGGCTACGCCCGTCAGGCGGGCAAGAGCCTCGGCGACATCGTGCAGCAGACGATCACGTCCATCAACACGCTCCCGGACATGGGCAAGGCCGCGATCGGCACCGGTCTGCTGTTCGTGATCGCGTTCATCTCCATCGGCCCGATCCGGCGCCGGCTGCCGTACGACGGCTGGTACCACGTGCACCTGCTGACGTACGCGGCGGTCTTCCTGACGTTCTGGCACCAGATCACCACCGGCAACGAGTTCGCCGTCCAGCCGGCGGCGAAGACCTTCTGGTACGGGCTCTACGGCGTGGTGACCGCGCTGGTGCTGTGGTACCGGATCATCACCCCGGTACGGCTGAACATGCGGCACCGGATGCGGGTGGAGGCGGTCATCGAGGAGACGCCGGGCATCGTGTCCGTCCTGATCGGCGGGCGCAGGCTGCACCGGATGGGCGCGGAGGCCGGGCAGTTCTTCCGCTGGCGGTTCAAGGCGCCGGGCATGCGGTTCAGCTCCCACCCGTACTCGCTGTCGGCGGCGCCCCGCCCCGACATGCTGCGGATCACGGTCAAGGCGATCGGCGACCACACCTCCCGGCTGCGCGAACTGACGCCCGGCACGAAGGTGTGGGCGGAGGGCCCGTACGGCGCGCTGACCGCGCAGCGGCGCAGCCGGGGCAAGGTGCTACTGGTCGCGGGCGGGGTGGGCATCACCCCGATGCGTGCGCTGTTCGAGACGCTGCCCGGCGCCTCCGGCGACATCACCCTGCTCTACCGGGCGAACAGCACGCAGGACCTGGCGCTGTGGGGCGAGCTGGCGAAGATCGCCGACGAGCGCGGGGCCCGGCTGATGTACGCGGTGAACAGCCCCGACGGCGAGCGCCCGGACATCTCGGCGGAGAGCCTGCGGCGGAAGATCCCGGACGTCGACCGTCACGACGTGTTCATGTGCGGTCCGCCCGGGTTCGCGCAGTCGGTGTACGAGGCGCTGCGCGGCGCCGGGGTCCCCGCGCGCCGTATCCACCACGAGTCGTTCGAAATGTGAGCGCCGGATCAGCCACGCGATCCAGCCGGGTCGTCCACACCCATCAGGAGCCTGAGAAACGATGAGGAAGAGTCACCCCGTCCGACGGGCCGTGCTCGCGACCGCCGCCACCGTGTCCGGCATCGTGCTGCTGTTGTCGCTGAAGCCGGCGTCCGACCCCGGCTCGGCCGCCGCGGCCGGCGGCGCGGCCCCGCCCGCGGCGGCCCAGTCCCCGCAGGGCGGCGCCGCACAGCCGATCGGGAACGGCACCGTCACCGGTGACGCCGCACAGACCCAGTACGGGGCGGTGCAGGTCCGGCTGACGGTGAGCGGCGGGAAGATCACCAGGGCGGAGGCGGTACAGGCGCCCAAGGGCGGGCAGAGCGACCAGGTCACGTCCGGCTCCGTGCCCCGGCTGAACCAGGCGGCCGTGGCGGCGCAGAGCGCGGACATCGACGTGGTGTCGGGGGCGACGTACACGAGCGGCGGGTACAAGAAGTCGTTGCAGTCGGCGCTGGACAAGGCGCGGGCGGCGGCCGGGTCCGGGCAGGGTTCCGGGGAGGATGCCGGGGATGGAAGCGCTCAGGCGCGGACCGTCACCGGGGACGTCGCGCAGACGCAGTACGGACCGGTCCAGGTACGCGTCACCGTCAGCGGCGGGAAGATCACCAAGGCGGAGGCGGTGCAGACGCCCAAGGGCGGGCAGAGCGACCAGGTCACCGCGAACGCGGTGCCGAAGCTCAACCAGGCCGCCGTGGCGGCCGGGGACGCGGAGATCGACGCCGTGTCGGGGGCCACCTACACCAGCGCGGGATACCGGCAGTCGCTGCAGTCGGCGCTGGACAAGGCCGGTGGCTGAGACGGTGGCCGAGCCGGCCGAGGCTCCCGCCGCGGTGCGTCACGTGGAGGAGACGATGGGGACCGTCTTCTCCATCGACGTCCGCGGCGGGGAACCCGCTGCGGTGCGCGCGGCGCTGGAGGAGGCGGTCGCGGGGCTGCACCGGGTGGACGAGGTGTTCAGCACATACCGCGACGACAGCCAGATCTCGCGGCTGGCGCGCGGGGAGCTGGACGTCGGGGAGTGTGCTGCCGAGGTCGCCGAGGTCCTGGAGCTGGCGGCGGAGGCGGAGCGGGTGAGTGAGGGCTGGTTCAGTCCGCGCTACCGGGGGTCGCTGGATCCCACGGGGATCGTCAAGGGGTGGGCCGTGGAGCGGGCCGCGCGGCGGCTCGCCGCGGCAGGGGCCACCGGGGTGAGCGTCAACGGGGGCGGGGACGTGCAGTTGCTGGGGGTGCCCGGTGCGGGGCGGCCCTGGCGGGTGGGGGTGTCGGATCCGTTGCGGCCCGGAGGGCTGGCGGCGGTCGTCTCGGCGGCCGGGGTATCGGAGCTGGCGGTGGCCACGTCCGGGACGGCGGAGCGTGGGGATCACATCGTCGATCCGCGGACGGGGCGGTCGGCCGTGACCGATCTGGTCGCGGTGACGGTGGTCGCGGCGCGGCTGACGTGGGCGGACTGCTGGGCCACGGCGGCGTTCGCGATGGGTGCGCGGGAGGGTTTGGCGTGGCTGGAATCCCTGCCGGGGGTGGAGGCCCTGCTGATCACGGCGGGCGACGAGGTCCGCTGCACCGGGGGTTTGGCGGGCTGGCTCGGCTGACCGCCGGGGGTGAGCGGAGCTCGCGAGCTCACCCGCGCCGCAGCTGAGGTACCGGCGCGTCACTCCCCCGCGTTCGCGGGGTGCCGCTGCGCCCACCCGTGCCGCCCCAGCGGCACGACCGCCCGCAGCTACGGCGGCTTCTCAAACCCCGGCGGCACAACCCCCAGGGGCGCGGGGAACTGCGCGATCGGCCCCGACGGCGCCGCAGGAGCACGAATGCCCGCAGCTGGAGCAGCGCCGGGACTGCAGCTCCCCAGGGGCGCGGGGAACTGCGCGACCAGCCACCACGGCGCCGCCGGGGGGGCGTACCCGAGAAACCCGCGGAGTGCTCAGTGGCCGTTCTGCGCCAGGCGCAGCAGGTGGTCCGCCAAGGCCTGTCCCCCCGCCGGCTCCCGGCTGATCAGCATCAGCGTGTCGTCGCCGGCGATCGTGCCGAGGATGTCGTGAAGTTCCGCCTGGTCGATGGCCGAGGCAAGGAACTGCGCGGCACCGGGCGGGGTGCGCAGAACCACGAGATTCGCGGAAGCCTCCGCGGAGATCAGCAGCTCCTGCGACAGCCGCCGCATCCGCTCCTCCTTCGCGGACTCCCCGAGCGGCGCCCGCGGCGTACGGAACCCGCCCTCGCTGGGCACCGCGTAGATCAGGTCGCCCTCGTGGTTGCGGATCTTCACCGCGTTCAGCTCGTCCAGGTCGCGGGAGAGCGTCGCCTGGGTGACGCTCAGCCCGTCGTCCGCGAGCAGCTTCGCCAGCTGGCTCTGCGACCGCACCGGCTGCCGGTTGAGGATGTCCACGATCCGGCGGTGGCGCGCGGTACGCGTCTGCGGCACGGCAGGCCCCGCCTGCTGTCCCTGGTCCTGCTCCTGGCTCATCGTCGTCTCATTCTCCGGATCGTCCTTCCCCGCCCGCCGTACCGGCCTGGTCCAGGATGCCGGGCAGCGCCCCGAGGAAGGCGTCCACCGCGTCGTCCCCGAGGGTCAGCGGCGGCATGAGCCGTACGACATCGGGGGCGGGCGCGTTCACGAGGAAGCCCGCGTCCTGGGCCGCCTGCTGCGCCTGGGGCGCGAGCGGCTCGGTGAGCACGATACCCAGGAGCAGTCCCGCACCCCGGACATGGTCGATCAAGGCGTGGCCGAGCGCCTCGATGCCGCCGCGGAGCCGCTCGCCCTGCCGCTTGACGTTCTCGAGGAGCCCCTCCTCGGCGATCGTGTCGAGGACGGCGAGTCCGGCGGCGCAGGCGACGGGGTTGCCGCCGAACGTCGTACCGTGCTGGCCGGGCCCCAGCAGATCGGCGGCGCGGCCGAAGGCGACGGTGGCGCCGAGCGGCAGCCCGCCGCCGAGCCCCTTGGCCAGGGTGACGACGTCCGGCAGGACGCCCTCGTGGGCCTGGTACTCGAACCAGGTCCCGGTCCGGCCGATCCCGGTCTGCACCTCGTCCAGCACCAGCAGCGCACCCGTGGCCGCGGTGATCGCGCGGGCCGCCTTGAGGTAGCCGGGCGGGGGCACGACGACCCCGTTCTCGCCCTGGATCGGCTCGATGACGACGAGCGCGGTGTCCTCGGTGACCGCGGCGGCGAGCGCCTGGGCGTCGCCATAGGGGACGTGGGTGACGTCCCCGGGCAGCGGCTCGAAGGGTGCGCGCTTGGCGGGCTGGCCGGTGAGGGCGAGGGCGCCCATGGTGCGCCCGTGGAAGCCGCCGTCGGTGGCGACCATGTGGCCCCGCCCGGTCAGCCGGCCGATCTTGAAGGCGGCCTCGTTGGCCTCGGCGCCCGAGTTGCAGAAGAAGACCCTGCCGTCGCGGCCGAAGAGCTGGACGAGCCGTTCGGCGAGCGCGACGGGCGGTTCGGCGACGAACAGGTTGGAGATATGGCCGAGGGAGGCGATCTGCCGGCTCACGGCCTCGACGACGGCCGGGTGGGCGTGACCGAGCGCGTTGACGGCGATACCGCCCACGAAGTCGGTGTACTCCCTGCCGTCGGCGTCCCAGACCTTCGGGCCCTCGCCCCGGACGAGGGGCAGGCGCGGCGTGCCGTAGTTGTTCATCAGCGCGCCCTGCCACCGTGCGGTGAGTTCTGCGTTGGTCACGACTCCCCCTGTTCGTCGGGCACGACCATCGTGCCGATGCCCTCGTCGGTGAAGATCTCCAGCAGGATCGAGTGCTGGACCCGGCCGTCGATGACGCGGGCGGTGGTGACGCCGCCCCGTACGGCGTGCAGACAGCCCTCCATCTTCGGCACCATGCCGGAGGACAGCTCCGGCAGGAGCTTCTCGAGCTGGGACGCGGTGAGGCGGCTGATCACCTCGTCGCTGTTCGGCCAGTCCTCGTAGAGTCCCTCGACGTCCGTGAGGACCATGAGGGTTTCGGCGCCCAGTGCAGCAGCGAGTGCCGCAGCCGCCGTATCAGCATTGACGTTGTAGACATGGTGGTCGTCCTGGCTGCGGGCGATCGAGGAGACGACGGGGATACGGCCGTCGGCGAGCAGTGCCTCGATCGCGCCCGTGTCGATCGCGGTGATCTCGCCCACCCGCCCGATGTCGACCGGTTCTCCGTCGATCGTGGGCCGGTGCCTGGTGGCGGTGAGGGTGTGCGCGTCCTCGCCGGTGAGGCCGACGGCGAGCGGTCCGTGCCGGTTGAGCAGCCCGACCAGCTCCCGCTGCACCTGTCCGGCGAGCACCATGCGTACGACGTCCATGGCGTCCTCGGTGGTGACGCGCAGGCCGGCCTTGAACTCGCTGACGATGCCGTGCCGGTCGAGGGCGGCGCTGATCTGCGGGCCGCCGCCGTGCACGACGACGGGCTTGAGGCCGGCGTGCCGCAGGAAGACGACGTCCTGGGCGAAGGCGGCCTTCAGGTCCTCGTCGATCATGGCGTTGCCGCCGAACTTGATGACCACGGTCTTGCCGTGGTGCCGGGTCAGCCAGGGCAGCGCCTCGACGAGGATCTGCGCCTTGGGCAGCGCGGTGTGCTTCCGCGTGGGTCCGTTGCTCATGAGGAGTACGCGCTGTTCTCGTGGACGTAGTCGGCGGTGAGGTCGTTGGTCCAGATGGTGGCGGTGGCGTCGCCGGCGGCGAGGTCGGCCACGATGTGGATCTCGCGGTACCGCATGTCGACCCGGTCGCGGTCCTCGCCGACGCCGCCGTTGCGGCACACCCAGACGCCGTTGATGGCGACGTTGAGCTCGTCGGGCTCGAAGGCGGCCCGGGTGGTGCCGATGGCGGAGAGGACGCGCCCCCAGTTGGGGTCCTCGCCGTGCAGGGCGCATTTGAGGAGGTTGTTGCGGGCGATGGAGCGGCCCACCTCGACGGCGTCGTCCTCGGTCGCGGCGCCCACGACCTCGACCTTGATGTCCTTGCTGGCGCCCTCGGCGTCGCGGATGAGCTGCTGGCCGAGGTCGTCGCAGACGGCCCGTACGGCGTCGGCGAACTCCTCGTAGTCCGGGGCGACTTCGGAGGCGCCGGAGGCGAGCAGCAGCACGGTGTCGTTGGTGGACATGCAGCCGTCGGAGTCGACGCGGTCGAAGGTGACCCGGGTGGCGTCGCGCAGGGCCTTGTCGAGGACGTCGGGGCCGAGGTCGGCGTCGGTGGTGAGGACGACGAGCATGGTGGCCAGGCCGGGGGCGAGCATGCCGGCGCCCTTGGCCATGCCGCCGACGGTCCAGCCGTCCTTGGTCACCACGGACGTCTTGTGCACGGTGTCGGTGGTCTTGATGGCGATGGCGGCCTTCTCCCCGCCGTGCTCGGACAGCTGCTCCGCCGCGGTCTCGACGCCGGGGAGCAGCTTGTCCATGGGGAGCAGGACGCCGATGAGTCCGGTGGAGCACACGGCGATCTCGCCCGCGCCCGTGCCGAGCACCTCGGCGGCCTTCTCGGCGGTCGCGTGGGTGTCCTGGAAGCCCTTGGGCCCCGTGCAGGCGTTGGCGCCGCCGGAGTTGAGGACGACGGCGGACAACTGCCCGCTCTTCAGCACCTGCTCGGACCAGAGCACGGGTGCCGCCTTGACGCGGTTGGAGGTGAAGACGCCGGCGGCGGCGCGACGGGGGCCGTTGTTGACCACGAGGGCCAGGTCGGGGTTGCCGTTCTCCTTGATCCCGGCGGCGATGCCCGCCGCCGTGAATCCCTGTGCTGCCGTCACACTCACTGTGTCTCCTCGTTCGCTTCTCCGACCGTGCAGCGCAGAGGTGCGGGCATCGTGCTCGTCTGCGGCCCGGCGGCTGCACGTGCGTCGCTCACGGCGCGACTCCGATCGTCGTCAGCCCGGTGGTCTCGTCGAGACCCAGGGCGAGGTTCATGCTCTGGACGGCACCGCCCGCGGTGCCCTTGGTCAGGTTGTCGATGGCGCTGATCACGATGATCCGGTGCGTGGCGGCGTCGTACGCGACCTGGATCTGAACGGCGTTGGAACCGTGGACGGACGCGGTCGCCGGCCACTGGCCCTCGGGGAGCAGCCGGACGAAGGGCTCGTCGGCGAAGGCCTTCTCGTAGACGGAGCGCAGGGACTCGGCGGTGACGCCGGGCTTCGCCCTGGCGTTGCAGGTGGCGAGGATGCCGCGGGGCATCGGCGCGAGGGTCGGCGTGAAGGAGACGGCGACCCGCTCGCCCGCCGCCGCGCTGAGGTTCTGGATCATCTCGGGGGTGTGCCGGTGCCCGCCGCCCACGCCGTACGGCGACATGGAGCCCATGACCTCGGAGCCGAGGAGGTGCGGCTTGGCGGACTTGCCCGCGCCGGAGGTGCCGGAGGCGGCGACGATCACCGCATCGGGCTCGGCCAGCCCCGCGGCGTACGCCGGGAAGAGGGCGAGGGAGACGGCGGTCGGGTAGCAACCGGGCACCGCTACGCGCTTGGACCCCTCCAGCGCGGCGCGGGCACCCGGCAGTTCGGGCAGGCCGTAGGGCCAGGTGCCGGCGTGCGGGGAGCCGTAGAACGCGTCCCAGTCGGCGGCGTCCCGCAGCCGGAAGTCGGCGCCCATGTCGATCACGAGCACCTCCTCGCCGAGCTGCTCGGCGACGGCGGCGGACTGGCCGTGCGGCAGCGCGAGGAACACGACGTCGTGCCCGGCGAGCGCCTCGGGCGTGGTCGGCTCCAGTACACGGTCGGCCAGGGGCACCAGATGCGGCTGGAGCGCGCCCAGCCGCTGTCCGGCGTTGGAGTTGCCGGTCAGGGCGCCGATCTCGGTCCCGGGGTGCGTCAGGAGCAGACGCAGCAGCTCTCCGCCCGCATACCCGCTCGCTCCGGCCACCGCCGCACGTACCACCATGGAAAACCCTCCTCCTGGAGAGCATGACTATACGTATCCATGCACGTTTATGCAATGCACCCCCGAAACGATTCCGCGGCTGCGGTGGCGGGGGTCAGACCAGGAGTGTCAGGCCGACGAAGAGCACGACGGGGGTGAGGAGCAGGGCGGCGAGGTGGCCGAGCAGGGTGCGGGGCAGGCCGAGCGCGGCGAACAGCACGGTTCCGCCGACCAGCCACCAGCCGTAGATCCGCAGCGCCAGCTCCTGTGCGGCACTCTCCTCCTCGCGGGTCGACGGGTTCCCGATCCCCCCGATGGCCAGCCACAGGAGTATGCCGCCGACCAGGGCGTTCGCCGCCATGACGAAGGGTGCGACGGACCTGTCGGACCGCCGCACCCTCTTCCAGACCCTCAGGACGCTCATGAGTACGAGAGCGTAACCCGGAGGGTCAGCGGTCACCGCTGCTTGATCCGCAGGAACGTCACCGAGTTGGCCGGAAAGGTGTACGTGAACACGTCGTCGACGCCCCGGAACGTGGACGTCACCGGGGTGACCGGGGCGTCCGTCTCCGTGTTGACCGCGTCCGCGTCGGCGGCCAGCGCGGTCACGCGGACCTTCGAGGAGACCCGGGCGCCGCCGGGGTCGATCGCGGTGCGGGCCTCGGCCGGCTTGTCGTCGGTCAGTGGTCAGCACTTCGAACGGCAAGATAGGGAGGAGGCAGGAGCACGTCAATGGGTCGTGCGAGGGCGGAGACCATGCGGGAACGAGGCGGGATGGGCGAGTTCTGGCCGGTGCCCGATGTACTGGACTATCTGAACGGCCGCTGGCGGGCCGAACGGACGGTGCGGGACCTGACGGGCGGGGAGGAGGGCCGTTTCGAGGGGACGGTCGTTTTCGGCCCGCTGGAGGGCGGCGGTCTGCTGCAGAGCGAGTCCGGCGACTTCACCTGGCGGGGTGTCACCCGGCCCGCCGAGCGGACCCTGCGCTTTCTGCCCGGTCCCGGCGGCACGGCGGACGTACGGTTCGCGGACGGGCGGCCCTTCCACGGGCTGGACCTCACGACGGGCCGCCACATCGCCGACCACCCCTGCTCGGCGGATCTCTACCGGGGCGAGTTCACCGTGCGGGACGCGGACCACTGGCGGACGGTGTGGCGGGTACGCGGCCCCGCCAAGGACCTGGAGCTCACCACCGTCTACGCGCGCGTGGGCTGAGCGGACGCCCCTTCGAGGCGCAGGCTCCAGCGGCCCGCCCAGCCGGCGACACCGATCGTCGACAGCGGTCCGACGTCGATGCTCCAGAACGCGGACGGCGGCGCCTTGAGCACATACACCAGGGCCGCGCGGATCACGGACGGCTCGGCCACGGCGACGACCCGGCAGTCGTCCTCGGCCGGCCGGGTGTCGAGCCAGCCACCGACCCGGCCGATGAACCCCAGCAGCGACTCCCCGCCGTGCGGGGTGGAGCGCGGGTCGGCGAGCCAGGCGTCCACGGCACCCGGCTCGCGGGCCATCGCCTCACCCAGGGTCAGCCCCCGCCAGCGGCCCATGTCGCAGTCGCGCAGGGCGAGTTGCACGAGTGGCGCGTAGCCGAGGCATTCTCCGGTGGCGCGGCTGCGCGGGGCCGGCGAGCAGTAGCGCAGATCGGCGGCGGCGAGGGGCAGCAGTTCGTGCGCGACCCGTTGCACCGCGCTCCAGCCGGCCCGGTCCAGTGGCCGGTCGTCCTCGAAACGTTCCGCGAGCACCGAGGAGCTCCCCGCGGCGGCGACGAACGTGACCCGAAGTGCCATGCGGCGATCGTGAGACGCCCACGGGTCCGGGTCAAGGGGTGCCGCCGAGCCGTCACTCACGGTACATCCGGCCTCACCGGCTGGTAAGGCCGAGTCGGACGACCGATCCCGAACGCCCCTCAGTCGTCGACGAGCGCCATCCACTGATCCGGCTGCTCCAGCGGCCGGAACCCGAGCCTGGCGTAGACCTCGTGCGCGTCGTGCGTGGCCAGCGCGATCCGGCGCAGCCCGTAGGGACGCAGCTCCTCCCGTACGGCCGCCACCAGCGCCGAGCCCAGACCCTTGCCGCGCGCGGAGGGGTCCACGTACACATCGCACAGCCAGGCGAACGTCGCCCGGTCGGTGATGACGCGGGCGTAGGCCACCTGCTCACCCGAAAGCGTGTCGTAGACGCCGAAGTTGAGCGAGCCCTCGACCGCCCGGTCGTGCTTCTCGCGGGTGCGGCCCAGGGCCCAGTAGGCGTCACCGGCCAGCCACCGGTGCACGCGCTCGGCGTCGATCCGGACGGGGTCGGTGGAGATCTCGTAGCCGTCGGGCAGGGGTGGGGTGTCGGTCATGACGGGATGCTCGCAGCTCACGCGCGGCGACGTCGAACACTTATCCCCGCCGCGTCGCCGGCCCGGGGCGGCGACGGACACCTGTCCCCGCAGCCCGCGCGGCGTGGCTACGGACACCCTTCCCGGCATCCCACCCGGCGCGGCACCGAACACCCACGCCGCCATCCCCCAACCCGGCGCGGCACCGAACACCCACGCCGCCATCCCCCAACCCGGCGCGGCACCGAACACCCACGCCGCCATCCCCCAACCCGGCACGGCACCGAACACCCACGCCGCCGTCCCCCGGCCCGGCGCGGCGTCAGCCTCCGGGCAGCTCGCCCGGCCCGGTGCCCGGCGCCTACCCCCGCGCCTCGTCCCAGGCCGCGCGCAGACGTCGTACGCCTTCCGTGATCTCCTCGGCGCCCGCCACCGCCGCGAAGCTCAGGCGGAGGTGGGCGGCCGGGGGTTCGGCGCTGAAGTAGGGGCGGCCGGGGGTGACGGCGACGCCCGCGCGCAGGGCCGCGGCGGTCAGGGCGGACTCCGCCGTGCCGTCGGGCAGCCGCGGCCACAGGTGGTAGCCGCCGGACGGGATGTGCGGCAGGGCGAGTTCGGGCAGATGGAGGCGGAGCGCGGCGGTCATCGCGTCCCGGCGGGTGCGCAGCGCAGCCGAGATCGCGCGCAGATGGCGCGGCCATGCCGCCGAGCCGACGAGTTCCAGCGTGGCCTCCTGCAGCGGCCGGGACACGAAGAAGGTGTCGACGATCTGGATGGCCCGCAGCCGTTCCAGGACCGGCCCGTGCCCGACCAGCGCGCTCACCCGGAAGCTGGGCGAGGTCGCCTTGGTCAGCGAGCAGACGTGCACCACCACCCCGTCGGGGTCGTCGGCGGCGAGCGGACGCGGCAGCGGGCCCGCGTCCTCGTGCACCAGCCGCCGGACGAAGTCGTCCTCGACGACGAAGGCGCCCGCCTCGCGGGCGATGCGCAGCACCTCGCCGCGGCGCCCGGGGGCGAGCACGGCCCCGGTGGGGTTCTGGAACAGCGGCTGGCAGACGAAGACCCGGGCGCCGGTCGCCCGGAACGCGTCGGCGAGCAGTCCTGGCCGTACGCCGTCCGCGTCCACCGGGACGGGCACCGGGCGCAGTCCGGCCGCGCGGGCGATGGCGAGCATGCCCGGGTAGGTGGGCGACTCGACGAGGACGGGGGCGCCCGGCGGGGCGAGTGCGCGCAGGGCGGTGGTCAGCGCGGACTGTCCGCCCGCGGTGACCAGCACACCGGCCGCCGTGACGGGCCCGCCGATGCTGCGCGCGAACCACTCGCGCAGCTCGGGCAGTCCCTCCATGGGCGGCCGCCCCCAGGCCCCCGGACGGCGCCCGGCGCGGGACAGCGCCGCCGCCATGGCTCGTTCCGGCTGCAGGGAGGGGTGCAGATAGCCGCCGTTGAACTCGATCACCCCGGGCGGCGGCGCGGCCAGCGAGACCAGCACCCCGGAGGCGTCCACCGAGCGCGGTACGAGGTCGGCGGCGCCGTCGGCGCTGAGGGCGACCTCCTGCCAGGAGGTGTCCCCGGCGGGCGCGGACGTCACCCGCGGCTGTGCGCGGAAGGCGCCGGCGCCGGGCCGGGTGACCACCAGTCCCTCGGCGGCGAGCTGCGCCAGCGCGCGGGACACGGTCACCGGGCTGACCCGGAACCGCTCCACCAAAGCCCGGCTGGACGGGAGCTTTCCACCGGGAGAGTAGCGGTCCACCTCTCTTCGCAGCCGATCCGTCAGCTCACCGACACTGCTACGCTCATGCATGAGAGCACAGAGTAGCGCTACCGCCCCGGCGCCGATAGCAGTCACCGCCCCGCACGACCGGCGCGGATTCGGCACCGCCCAGGCCGCCCTCGGCGTGATCGCCTTCTCCCTCACCTTCCCCGCCACCGCCTGGGGTCTCGAGGGCTTCGGGCCCTGGTCGCTGGTGGCCGTGCGCAGTGTGCTCGCGGCGTTCATCGCCGGCGGCTGTCTGCTCGCGCTCCGTGTCCCGCCGCCGGACCGGAAGCACTGGCCCGGACTCGCGGTGGTCGGCGCCGGAGTGGTCCTCGGCTTCCCGATGCTGACCACGCTCGCCCTGCAGACCTCCACCACCGCGCACGCGGCCGTCGTGGTGGGCCTGCTCCCGCTGACCACGGCGCTGCTGTCCGCCCTGCGGGTCGGTTCCCGCCCCTCGCGCACCTTCTGGGTGGCCGCCCTCGCGGGCGCGGCGGCGGTGCTGGCGTTCACCGTGCAGCAGAGCGGCGGCGCGCTGACCACGGCCGACCTGTATCTCTTCGGCGCGCTCCTGGTGTGCGCGGCCGGCTACACCGAGGGCGGCAGGCTGGCCCGGGTGCTGCCGGGCTGGCAGGTGATCGGCTGGGCGCTGCTGCTGTGTCTGCCGCTCACCCTGCCCGTCGCCGCGGTCGCGCTGAGCGTGGAGCCGGTGGAGCCGACCGCGCACAGTGTGGCCGGACTGCTGTGGGTGGCGGCCGGTTCGCAGTTCCTCGGGCTGATCGTGTGGTACCGGGGCATGGCGGCCATCGGCATACCCAAGGCCAGCCAGTTGCAGCTGGCGCAGCCGCTGCTCACACTGGTGTGGTCGGTGCTGCTGCTGAACGAACAGCTGACGGTGGCCGCCCCGCTGACGGCAGCGGCTGTGCTCGTCTGCATCGCCGTCACCCAGCGGGCACGCGGCTGAGAGGAGGCCCCGATGCGCGCAACCGAGGGTGACCAGCTTGTCCAGCACGGCAGGGTGGTCGGCCAGCAGGACAAGGTCGGAGAGATCGTCGAGGTGATGGGCCAGGAGGGGAACCCGCCCTTCCGCGTCCGCTTCGAGGACGGGCACGAGGGCGTGTGCTCACCCGGCCCCGACACCGAGATCCGGCACCGGGCGGCCCAGCGGAGGTGACTCAGCGCGGGGGCTTCGCCGGCCGGCCGTAGTGGTCGGCGACCACCCGCGCCATCGCCCCGGCCGGATCGGCCGCCACCTCACGGGCGGCGAAGAAGACATGCCCGCGCACCTCCGGGTACGTCCCGGCGAGCGTGAGGTGACGGGACAGCTCGGCCGGATCCCGCCAGGGCGCGGGCTGGGCCGGATCGCCCGCCTTGTAGAGAGCCTCCCCGGCGTAGAGCCGGGTCCCGGTACCGCGGACGACCTCCGCCCACCAGGGAAGCAGCTTCGCGTAGTCGGCGGCGGCGAAGCCGATGTTCCAGTACAGCTGAGGGCAGATGTAGTCGATCCAGTTCTCCCGCGCCCACCGGCGGGTGTCGGCGTGCAGATCGTCGTACGTCTGCACGCCCGCGCGTGTGTCCGAGCCCCGCTCGTCCGTCTCCGCGTTGCGCCACACGCCGAAGGGGCTGATGCCGAAGCGAGTGCCGGGCCTGATCCCCTTGATGTGGTCGGCCGTCTCGCGCACCAGGCGGTCGGTGTTGTCCCGCCGCCAGGCCGCCCGGTCCTCGAAGCCACCGCCGAAGGCGTCGTAGGCGAGGTCGTCGTCGAAGGTCTGCCCGGCCACCGGGTACGGGTAGAAGTAGTCGTCGAAGTGGACCGCGTCGACGGGGTAGCGGCGGACCGCGTCCAGCATCGCCTCCCGCACGAACGCGCGGACCTCGGGCAGGCCCGGGTTGTAGTAGAGCCTGCCGCCGTACGTCACGATCCAGCCGGGGTTGCGGCGGGCGGGATGGGAGGCGGTGAGCCGGGCGGGGTCGGCGTGCGTGGCCACGCGGTACGGGTTGAACCAGGCGTGCAGCTCCAGCCCGCGCGCGTGCGCCTCCTCGACGGCCGTGCCGAGCGGGTCCCAGCCGGGATGCGCGCCCTGGATACCCGTGAGGTACCGCGACCAGGGTTCGTACGGCGACGGCCACAGCGCGTCGGCGGTGGGCCGTACCTGGAGGACCACCGTGTTGAGGCGGTTGTGGACAGCCGTGTCGAGGTGGGCGAGCAGTTCGGCGCGCTGCCGCGCGGCGCTCAGCCCCGGCCGGGAGGGCCAGTCCCGGTTGGTGACGGTGGCCACCCACATGGCCCGCATCTCACCGGTCGCGGTGGCCGGCACCTCGCGGCGGCCGGGCGCGGCCGACGCCCGCGGCACCGTCGCCAGCGCGGCCAGCGCCGCCGTGGCGAACACCCTGCGTGACACCCGCCCCATCGCATCCCCCTGCAACACCGTCGGAACACCTGGTCAGGTACGGTCCTGCGGCCAGGATGCCCCACCCCCGCGATCGATCATCGATACTTCCGGGTAACGTGCACGAACGGAGCAGGCCCGGGACCGGAACCTGCCACAGCCGTAAGCAGGAGCGAAAGGACCGATGTGACGGACATCGAACGCGTCGGAGTGGTGGGCTGCGGTCAGATGGGTGCGGGGATCGCCGAAGTGTGCGCCCGGGCCGGACTGGACGTCAAGGTGGCCGAGACCACCGGCGAGGCTCTGGAGATCGGCCGCACCCGGCTGTTCAACTCCCTGTCGAAGGCGGCCGAGCGCGGCAAGATCTCCACGGAGGAGCTGGAGGCCACGCAGGCGCGGCTGAGCTTCACCACGGACCTCGGCGAGTTCGCCGACCGTGATCTGGTGATCGAGGCCGTGGTCGAGAACGAGCAGGTCAAGACCGAGATCTTCCAGGTTCTCGACCAGGTCGTGACCCGGCCCGACGCGATCCTGGCGTCCAACACCTCCTCCATCCCGCTGGTGAAGCTGGCGGTCGCCACCGCTCGGCCGGACCATGTCATCGGCATCCACTTCTTCAACCCGGCCCCTGTGCAGAAGCTGGTCGAGCTGATCCCGGCGCTCACCACCTCCGAGGGCACGCTGAGCCGTGCCCAGGCCTTCACCGAGAAGACGCTGGGCAAGCACGCGATCCGCGCCCAGGACCGCTCCGGGTTCGTGGTGAACGCGCTGCTGATCCCGTACCTGCTCTCCGCGATCCGGATGTTCGAGTCGGGCATCGCCAGCCGTGAGGACATCGACAACGGCATGGAGATGGGCTGCGCCCACCCGATGGGTCCGCTGAAGCTGTCCGACCTGATCGGCCTGGACACGGTGGCCTCGGTGGCGTACTCGATGTACGAGGAGTACAAGGAACCGCTCTACGCCGCTCCCCCGCTGCTCCAGCGCATGGTCGACGCGGGCCGCCTCGGCCGCAAGAGCGGCTCGGGCTTCTACACCTACTGAGCTCCGGTGAAGGCCCGGCACCCCGCGGGAAACCGACCGACAGCGTCCCCGCGGGGTGCCGGGCCTTCGGCGTTTCAGGGCCTGTCGTCCTGGCCGAGCCTGAGGTGGTGCAGCAGGAGTAACGCCGCGGCCATGCCCGCGGCCGGGACCTCTCCGGCGGCGACCAGATCGGGGACCACCTTCAGGGGCACCCACTCCCGGCGGTCCGACTCGAAGTCGTCCACCGGGTGGCCGACGTACTCGCCCTCGTCGGACCAGTAGACGTGGTGCCGGGCGTCGGTGAGGCCATTGGACGGCTCCACGCTCATCAGACGGCGCAGCGGTCCCGGCCGCCAGCCGGTCTCCTCCTCCAGTTCCCTCGCGGCGGCCACCGCGATGTCCTCGCCGTCCTCGACGACGCCGGCGGCGAGCTCCCATCCCCAGCTGTCGGTGATGAAGCGGTGGCGCCACAGCAGGAGGACCTCGTTGGCCTCGTTCACCACCGTGGCCACGGCGACGGGCCGCAGCCGTACGAGGAAGTGGTCGAGGTGCCGGCCGTCCGGCAGCTCGACATCGGCGAGGTTGACGCTGAACCAGCGGTTGGCGTACACGGTCTTTTCGCTCTGCTTCGTCCACTGCATGGTGCTGCCACCTTCCGACGGGTAAGGCGCAATATCGCAGCAGCGACGGCCCCGCAGGCAGGCGCACGGGAGGCCGCCCGCGGCGCAGCGACGGGCGCGGCGGGGGCGCGGACAGGGCACGTGGCGTGGGGGATGCGCCGGTCGCCAGGGGGCGTCCGACACGGGAGCACGCGACGCCGCGGCCATGGGTCGGACACCCTCTAGAGCGGTACGCGCAGTGCCCCGTCGATGAGTTCGGCCGCCTCGGCGCTGCCGGCGCCGCCGCTGCGGACGAGGTGCTCACGCACCGCGCGCAGCCGGTCCCGCACCCGCTGCGACTCCATTCCCCTGGCCAGTTCGGCCATCTGCACGGCGAGGACGACCGCCCTGTCGGCATTGCCCTGGCGCAGTTCGACGGTGCTCAGCATGGCCAGCCGGTGCACCCGGCCCCGGTCGTGCGCCGGCGTGTCCACGGCCGCCGCCGCGTGCTCGCCGGCCGCCGCCAGTTCGCCCAGGCTGAGCAGTGCCTCCGCCACCTGGACGTTGACCAGGCCCGGCTGGACATAGCCGGTCTCGTCGGGTTCGGTGCCGCGCCGGATCCGCTCGGCGGCCTGCTCGGCCCGCCGGATGCAGGACAGCGCGCCGCTGCCGTCGCCGAGGTGCGCGTACGCCTTGGCCTGCATCGCGTACAGGTCGGAGGCGAGCGCCGGGGTGATGTGGGGGCCGGCGGCGCGCAGCGCGGCCTCCGCGAAGGCGACGGCCTGCCGGTACTCCCGCATGAACAGCGACTGGTTGACGAGGAGCGCGATCACATAGGCGCCCAGTCCCCGGTCGCCACTGGCCTTCGCCAGCCGCAGCGCCTGGTGGAAGTAGCGCTGGGCGAGCCCGTGCGCGTCGGAGTCGTACGCGCAGATGCCGGCGATCGCCACCAGGCCGCCGGTGGCGCGGTGGAGCTGGCGGCCGGTGGCGTCGGTGTAGCTGCCGCGCAGCAGGGGGGCGGCCTCGGCGTTGAGGAAGCCGACGATCCGGGCGCGGGTCGCGACCCCGCCCGCCTTGCGGTACAGCCGCTCGTAGTGGGTGCGGGCGGTGCGCAGCATGTCGAGGTCGCCGGTGGTGACGCGGTGCCGGCCGCCGCGGGAGACGTCCACGTCCTCGGGCGGGTTCTCCCACTCCCAGACGGGCATCACGGCGGGCGTGCCGGTGACGGCGGGGGCGCCGAGTATGTGCGGGCGGCGCTGCTGGTCGGAGCGCCACAGCGCGGTGGCCCGCTCGACGAACCCGGAGAGGGAGCCGGTGTGCGGGGCGGCCGGTTCGCCGGGCACACCGAGGCCGATGTCGTCGAGGGTGACCTGCCGCCGCAGCCGGGCGGCGAGCACCTCGCAGATCAGGTCGGGCACCTGGCCGCGGGGCCGCTGTCCCTTCAGCCACCGTGCCACGGCGGTGTGTTCGTAGCGGAGCGACAGTCCGCGGGCCCGTCCGGCCTGGTTGACGTGGGCCGCCAGGCCCGCGTGCGAGATCCCGGACTCGTCCAGGATCGCGTCGAGGAGAGTGTTGGGCTGCATTCCAGGCCCCCCGTTGGCTCGGTGGCGGACAGAGTAATGGCCGGCCGTTCACACGGGGTGTGAACGGAGTGCCCCGATCCGTAGTGTGCGCACACTGTCGCTGAGCGTGTCCGGCCGGTTGACTGAACTGCCTCGCAAGAGGCCGGCCGGGCCGCCGGCTCCCCCTCGTACAGTGCGGCGGCCCGATTCCACGCCGTCCGCCCCGCTGCCTGCCCGACACTCCGTGGTGGGACGGACGGCGTGGCGCGGCCGGTCACGCGGGGGACTGGAGGTGGGGTTTCGCGTGCGGGTGCGCGGCGGTGACGCCCACATGCCGCTCGTTTCTGAGGATCAGCAGCGCCACGTCGTCGTCCGGCGGGCCGGCGGTGTGCCGCAGGAGTGCGGTCAGGACCGTGCACAGGACGGACCGGGGCGTGAGGGGGCGTTCCCGGGCGGCCGCGGTGAGGACGTCGCGCAGCGGGAAGAACCGGCCCTCTGCGTCCCGCGCCTCCTCGGCTCCGTCCGTATGCAGGACGAGCGCGTCGCCGGGCAGCAGCGGGCGGCAGAGGACGGCGGGAAGGTCCGCGGGCAGCGGGAACAGGCCGAGCGGCGGGAGCGGTTCGGTGCGGGCGAGCGGTTCTGCCCGTGCGCCGGTGAGCAGATACGGCCAGGGGTGGCCGCAGTTCAGGGCCCGTACGACGCCGTCGGGGAGGATCTCCAGGAGCAGGACGGTGACGAACTCCTCGCCGGGCGGGCCGTCCTGGGCGTGTGCGCGCAGGTGCCGGGCCATCGCCCGGTCCAGCCGGCGCAGCACACCGGCGAGGTCCGCCTCGTCGTGGGCGGCCTCGCGGAAGCTGCCGAGGACGGCGGCGGCGGTCCGGACTGCCCCGAGGCCATGGCCGCGTACGTCGCCGATGACGGCGCGCACGCCGTGCTCGGTGGAGACCACCTCGTACAGGTCGCCGCCGATCCGGGCGCCGGGGTCGGCGGAGAGGTGGACCGCGGCGGCGGCCAGGCCGTCGACTTTCGGGGGCGGCGGCCTCAGCAGCGCGCTCTGTGCGGCCTCGGCGGTCCGGCGGGCCTCACGCAGGTCGCGCAGGAGGCGGTGGCGCACGTGCATCACCAGGCCGGTGATGAGCGCGCACATGACGGCGCTGCTGATGAGGCGGGCGGTGAGGGCGTCGTCGTGGGCGAGTGGGCAGGTCGCGCGGTAGGCCACCGCGGTGGCGCCCAGGGCAGTGGGTACGGCGTAGGTGGGCAGCCTTGTGGGCTGGAACCTTGGTGGCACCCTGTGGGGAGCCCCAGGCTTGAAGCGGATCATGCGGATGGCCCCCCATTTTGGCCCGGACAGCGCAGACCGGCCTCGCGAGGCCGGTCTGATTCTGTCCAGTGGGTGGCGTGAAATGGGGGTATCGGAGTGGTTAGTCACCCGAACGAGTGAGGTGACCGGCGGGTTGAGGGGAGTGGGGGAGGCGCGGGGGTTGTGTCGCGCCCCCGCGCGGCCCGGGGGGCGGGGGAATTGTCGCCCCCGCCGCCCCTTCCCGTCCCCGGGGCTCCGCCCCGGACCCCGCTCCTTCAAACGCCGGAGGGGCTGGAACTCAGCCCCTCAGGGTCGCTCCCGTGCGGTCTCCCGCCAGCGTCACCGCCGCCTCCCTGGCCGCCGACGCCTCGTCGACCGTCAGGGTGCGGTCGGTGGCTCGGAAGCGAAGGGCGTAGGCCAGGGACTTGCGGCCCTCGCCGAGCTGGTCGGCGTTCTCGTACACGTCGAACAGGCGGATGGACTCCAGCAGTTCGCCGGCGCCCTCGCGCAGCGCCGCCTCCACCTCCGACGCGGGCACGAACGCGTCGACGACCAGGGCGACGTCCTGCGTGGCGACCGGGAAGGTGGAGATGACCGGCGCCTGCGGGGTGTCGTCGCCGACCTGCTCCAGGGCGTCCAGGTCCAGCTCCATCGCGCAGGCGCGCGCGGGCAGGCCCAGGGTCTTCAGGACGCGCGGATGCAGCTCGCCGGCGTGCCCGATGATCCGCTCCTCGCCGTCGACCGTGACGGTCAGCTCGGCGCAGCGGCCGGGGTGCCACGGGCCGTACTGGCCCTTGCGGACGCCCAGTTCGGCGCCGGCCTCACGGGCGACGGTCCGGGCGGCCTCGACCGCGTCGGCCCAGTCGCTGGCACGGCCCCTGCCCCACCAGCCGGCCTGCTCGCGGGCGCCGGCCAGCACCACGGCGACGTGCCGGGGCTGGTCGGGCAGCGCGGCGTCCAGCGCGGCGATGTCGTCCTCGCTGGGGCGCCGGTCCACGGGCAGGTTCGCGGCGGCCCGCTGCCCGTCGCGCGGCTGGAAGACCAGGCCGGTCTCGAACAGGGCGAGGTCGTGCGAGCCCCGGCCGTCGTTGCGGCGCAGCGCGCCGAGCAAACCCGGCAGCAGCGAGGTGCGCAGCGCGGGCTCCTCGTCGCTGAGCGGGTTGACCAGCTTCACGACACGGCGGGCCGGGTCGTCGGCGTCCAGGCCGAGCTGGTCGAAGACCTGCTCGCTGACGAACGGGTAGTTCAGCGCCTCGACGTAGCCGGCGCCGGCCAGGGCGCGGCCGATCCGGCGGTGCAGACGCTGGCGGGCGGTGAGCCCGCGGCCGGCCGGCGGCTTGGGCAGCGTGGAGGGCAGGTTCTCGTAGCCCTCCAGCCGGATGACCTCTTCGGCCAGGTCGTTCGGGTCGGTGAGGTCGGGCCGCCAGGACGGCACGGTGACGATCAGCTCGTCCTGGCCGTACACGTCGCAGCCGACCTCCTGGAGGCGGCGTACGACGGTCTCGCGGCCGTACGTCACACCCGCGACCTTGTCCGGGTGGTCGGCGGGCGCGGTGATGGTGTGCGGCGCGGTCGGGGCGATGACCTCGGTGACGCCGGCCTCGGCGGTGCCGCCCGCGAGCAGCACCAGCAGGTCGACGGTGCGCTGCGCGGCAGCGGCGGCGGCCTGCGGGTCGACGCCGCGCTCGAAGCGGCGGGACGCCTCCGAGGACAGCTTGTGGCGGCGGGCGGTGCGCGCGATGGACACCTGGTCGAAGTGGGCGGCCTCGATGACCACGTCGCCGGTCGACTTCTCGAGGTCGTCGTGGTCGGCGATCTCCGTGTTCGCGCCGCCCATGACGCCCGCGAGGCCGATGGGGCCGCGGTCGTCGGTGATGACGAGATCCTCGGCGTGCAGCTTCCGCTCGACGCCGTCGAGGGTGACGAGCTTCTCGCCCTCGGCTGCCCGGCGCACGCCGATGGTGCCCTGGACCAGGGAGCGGTCGTAGGCGTGCAGCGGCTGGCCGAGCTCCATCATCACGTAGTTGGTGACGTCGACGGCGAGCGAGATCGGGCGCATGCCGACCTTCTGCAGCCGGCGCTTCAGCCAGATCGGGGAGCGCACCTCGGGGCTGAGGCCGGTCACCGTACGGGCGGTGAAGCGGTCGCAGCCGGCCGGGTCGGACACCTTCACCGGGTAGCCGAACGCGTTCGGGCCGGGCACGTCGAGGAGGGCCGGGTCGCGCAGCGGCAGCCCGTAGGCGATGGCGGTCTCGCGGGCGACGCCGCGGAGGGAGAGGCAGTCGCCGCGGTTGGCGGTGACGGCGATGTCCAGGACCTCGTCGACGAGTTCGAGGAGCTCGATGGCGTCCTTGCCGACCTCGGTCTCCGGCGGCAGCACGATGATGCCGTGCGTACCGTCGTCGCCCATGCCCAGCTCGTCGGCGGAGCAGATCATGCCGTGGGACGTCTTGCCGTACGTCTTGCGGGCGCTGATCGAGAAGCCGCCGGGCAGGGTGGCGCCGGGGAGGACCACGACGACCTTGTCGCCGACGGCGAAGTTGCGGGCGCCGCAGACGATCTCCTGCGGCTCACCGGTGCCGTTGGCCTGCCCCACGTTCACCGTGCAGAAGCGGATCGGCTTCTTGAAGCCCTCCAGCTCCTCGATGGTCAGTACCTGGCCGACGACGAGGGGGCCCTTGAGGTCGGCGCCGAGGTGCTCGACGGTCTCGACCTCCAGCCCGGCCGAAATGAGCTTGGCCTGTACGTCACGGCCGGTCTCCGTCGCCGGCAGGTCGACGTACTCCCGCAGCCAAGAAAGCGGGATCCGCATCAGATCTCCATCCCGAACGGCCGGGTGAACCGGACGTCACCCTCGACCATGTCTCGCATGTCCTCGACGTTGTGGCGGAACATCAGCATCCGCTCGATGCCGAACCCGAAGGCGAAGCCGCTGTACTTCTCGGGGTCGACGCCGCAGGCGGTGAGCACCCGCGGGTTGACCATGCCGCAGCCGCCGAGCTCGATCCAGCCCTCGGACGAGCAGGTGCGGCAGGGCCGGTCGGGGTTGCCGACGGACGCGCCCTTGCACACGTAGCAGAGCATGTCCATCTCGGCGGACGGCTCGGTGAAGGGGAAGAAGTTCGGCCGCAGCCGGGTCTTCATCTCCGCGCCGAACAGCGACTGGACCATGTGGTCCAGGGTGCCCTTGAGGTCCGCCATGGTGAGGCCCTCGTCCACGGCGAGCAGCTCGACCTGGTGGAAGACGGGGGTGTGTGTGGCGTCCAGCTCGTCGGTGCGGTACACCCGGCCGGGGCAGATCACGTAGACCGGCAGCTCGCGCTCCAGCAGGGAGCGGATCTGCACGGGCGAGGTGTGGGTGCGCAGGACGACACCGGACCCGGTGCCGCCCGAGCCCACGGCGGAGCCGTTGTCGGATGCGGTCTGTACGAAGAAGGTGTCGGCCTCGCCGCGGGCCGGGTGGTCCGGGCCGATGTTGAGGGCGTCGAAGTTGAACCACTCGGCCTCGGCCTGGGGGCCCTCGGCGACCTCGTAGCCCATGGCCACGAAGACGTCCTCGATGCGCTCCGACAGCGTGGTGAGCGGGTGGCGGGCGCCGGCCGGGACGCGGTCGTGGGGGAGCGTGACGTCCACGGCCTCCTCGACCAGGACGCGCGCGTCGCGCTCGGCCTCGAGTTCGGCCTGGCGGCCGGCGAGCGCCTTGTTCACGGCGCCGCGTGCCTGGCCGACGCGCTTGCCGGCCTCGGCCTTGGCCTGCGGGGGCAGGGCGCCGATCTCGCGGTTGGCCAGCGCCAGCGGGGAGGCGCCGCCGGTGTGGGCGACCTTGGCCTCCTGGAGCGCGTCGAGGGAGTCCGCGGCGGCGAAGGCGGCGAGCGCCTCGTCCCGCATGCGCTCGATCTCTTCCGGTTTCAACGCCTCGACCTCGACAGGGTCGTACGACTTATTCGGTGCCGACATCTCTTCCCGTACTTCCGATTGTCCCCCAGCTACCGCTGGGAGGTGCCCCCAGGCTGATGGTCCCCGTACCGACTCCTGGACGGTCCGTCCAGGTCTTTGGGACACAAAGGTGCCAAAGGCCGAGTCTAACGGTGCGGGGGTGAGCGAATGCGCCCGTGGGGCCGGGCCCGGATCTCAGCTGAGATACGCGGGTGCCGCCACGGGCAACGTAAATCGGAACTCGGCGCCGCCGCCGGGGGCGCGTCCGACCGTGATGGTGCCGCCGTGGGCTTCGACGATGCCCTTGACGATGTACAGCCCGAGGCCCGTGCCGCCGCGTTTGCTGCCCCGCCAGAAGCGGGTGAAGACGCGGTTCATGGACTCCTCCGGGATGCCGGGCCCCTCGTCGCTCACCGTGACCGACGTGGCCGCGCTCTCGCCGGTCTCCCGTTCGCGCGGGGACGCCGAGGGCGTGATGTCGATCGTGACAGTTCCCTCGCCGTGGCGCACCGCATTTTCCAGCAGGTTGCTGAGCACCTGGTCCACCTTGTCGGGGTCGGCCCACAGGTCGGGCAGCGGGTGCTGCACCCGGAGCAGGAAGCGGTCGGCCTCCTGGCCCGCCGCGACGTAGGCCTGGATGTGCCGTCCGACGGCGGCCCCGATGTCGACGGGCTGGCGGCGCACCTCGAGGCGGCCGGAGTCGATACGGGATATGTCGAGCAGCTCGGCGATGAGCCGGGTGACCCGGTCGGCGTCGGCGTCGACGGTCTCCAGCATCAGCCGTTTCTGGTCGTCGGTGAACCGCTCCCACTTGGCGAGCAGGGTGGCGGTGAAGCCCTTGACGGAGGTGAGCGGGGAGCGCAGTTCGTGGGCGACGGTGGCGATCAGCTCGGCGTGACTGCGCTCGGTGCGGCGCCGGGCCTCGGTGTCGCGCAGGCCGACGACGACCCGGCGGACGGGGCCGGTGGGCCGGGTACGGACGTAGCGGGCGGAGACGAGGACCTCTCGGCCGCCGGGGAGCAGCAGGTTGCGTTCGGGCTGGCGGACGCGGATGGCGAGGCCGCCGTAGGGGTCGGTGAGCTGCCACCAGCGGCGGCCCTCCAGGTCCTCTAACGGCAGGACGGTCTCCAGCGGCTGCCCGAGGGCACGCTCGGCGGGGACGGCGGTGATACGGGCGGCGGCCGTGTTGAAGCAGATCACCCGCCCGTGCTCGTCGGCGACGACGAGTCCGTCGGGGAGCTGGTCGGGGTCGATGCCGAGTTCGGCGAGATCACCGGGCCGGGGCGCGGGCGGGCGCGCGGCCCGTCGTGCCCCCGGTGCGCTGCTCGTGCCGACACTCATCCCCGTACCCCACCTCTCGGACCATCCTCGGGGCGCCCCGTGCTCGAGCCCCTGCCGAGAGCTTGGGGAGGGTCCCCGGGCTGGTCACCCTACTAGCTCCCGGTGACGGAGCGGCACCCTCCGGCGGCGCGCTGTGCACGGGCCGACGCGTAGAGACATACGGCGGCGGCGGTCGCGAGGTTCAGGCTCTCCGCCTTTCCGTGGATGGGAACGCGGACGACGGCGTCGGTGAGGGCGCGGGTCTCCTCGGGCAGGCCCCAGGCCTCGTTGCCGAAGACCCAGGCGGTGGGGCCGCCCATGGTGCCCTTGTCCAGCTCGTCGTCGAGGTCCCGGTCGCCCGCGCCGTCGGCGGCGAGGAGGCGTACGCCCGCGTCCCGCAGTCCGGCCACGGCCTGTTCTACGGGGACGCCGACGGCGACGGGAAGGTGGAACAGGGAGCCGACGGAGGCGCGTACGGCCTTGGGGTTGTACAGGTCGACGGAGGCGTCGGTGAGGACGACGGCGTCGGCTCCGGCGGCGTCGGCGCAGCGCAGCACGGTGCCGGCGTTCCCGGGGTCGCGTACATGGGCGAGGACGGCGACGAGCCTGGGCCGGGCGGCGAGGATCTCCTGGAACGGCGTGTCCAGGAACCGGCACACCCCTACCAGTCCCTGCGGGGTGACGGTGGTGGAGATGTCGGCGATGACGTCCTCGGACGCGAGGTGGATACGCGCCCCGGCGTCACGGGCCGCCCCGACGATGTCGGCGTACCGCTCGGCGGCCTCGACGGTGGCGAACAGTTCGACGAGCGTGTCCCCGTGCCCCGCCGCCTCCCGCACGGCCTGCGGCCCCTCGGCGAGAAACAGCCGCTCCTTCCCCCGGAAATTCCGCTTCCCGAGCCGCCGGGCGGCAGCGACACGCGGAGACCGGGGGGAGATCAGCTCAGGGCTGACGGGAACCATTTCTTCACCTTCGGAGGAATCGCAATGGACGGGGTCACGGCAACGGTGCCGTCCCTCCGGCACCACTGGGGCACGCCGCCCTGCGAACAGCGGCGCCCGCAACCCTCTGGGGGCGCGGGGCTGTTTCGATGTGCGGCTCCGCCGCGTGGGCGCGACCGGCCACAGCCGGGCCCGCACCCGAAGGACCGCCGAGGAACGGCAAACAACAGGACCCGCAGGCTCAAGGCTTGCGGGTCCTGAACTCACGTCGGCCTCAAGCCAACGCAGTGCTTACGCGGCCTTCGGCGCGTTGACGTCCGCCGGCAGCGCCTTCTGCGCGACCTCGACCAGCGCGGCGAACGCCGTCGCGTCGTTGACGGCCAGCTCCGCGAGGATCTTGCGGTCGACCTCGACGTTCGCGGCCTTCAGGCCCTGGATGAAGCGGTTGTACGTGATGCCGTTGGCGCGGGCAGCGGCGTTGATGCGCTGGATCCACAGCTGGCGGAAGTCACCCTTGCGCTTCTTGCGGTCGTTGTAGTTGTAGACCAGCGAGTGGGTGACCTGCTCCTTGGCCTTGCGGTACAGGCGCGAGCGCTGACCGCGGTAGCCGGAGGCCTGCTCGAGGATCGCCCGGCGCTTCTTGTGGGCGTTGACTGCCCGCTTGACGCGTGCCACTTGTTAACTCCTTGTAGCGGGGCCGTGGTTGTCGTCACACGGCCCGGAAACGATTGGGTCCCGGTGTGCGTGGATCAGGCGCGGTGCGCCCGACCTCACTTGCCGAGAAGCTTCTTGATCTTCGCGGCGTCGCCCGGGGCCATCTCGGCGTTGCCGGTGAGGCGACGCGTCACGCGGGACGACTTGTGCTCGAGCAGGTGGCGCTTGCCGGCGCGCTCACGGAGCACCTTGCCGGAGCCGGTGATCTTGAAGCGCTTGCTGGCACCGCTGTGCGACTTGTTCTTCGGCATAGCGCCGTTCTCTCCTCGTCGGTGGCGCTCCGGTGCCCGGTCTTGCGAACCGGGCACGGTGGAGCGTCGTACTTGTTGTCGGTTGCTTCCTGGGGCTCGCACCCCGGGGAGTCACGCCTCGGCAGGCTCCTCGGCCGGCAGGTCCTCGGTTTCCGCGACGTTCTGCGACTTGCCGGGGTTGGCCTTCGCGTCCGCCTTGCGGGCTTCCTGCGCCTGTCGGGCCTCGGCCATCGCCTCGGTCTTCTTCTTGTGCGGACCGAGAACCATGATCATGTTCCGGCCGTCCTGCTTCGGGTTCGACTCCACGAACCCGAGGTCGGCCACGTCCTCCGCGAGACGCTGGAGCAGTCGGTAACCGAGCTCCGGCCGGGACTGCTCGCGACCACGGAACATGATCGTGATCTTGACCTTGTCGCCCTGCTTGAGGAACCGGACGACGTGACCCTTCTTGGTGTCATAGTCGTGCGGGTCGATCTTCGGCCGGAGCTTCATCTCCTTGATGACCGTGTGCGCCTGGTTCTTGCGCGCCTCACGGGCCTTCATGGCCGACTCGTACTTGAACTTCCCGTAGTCCATGAGCTTGCACACGGGCGGACGGGCGTTCGCCGCGACCTCGACGAGATCGAGGTCGTACTCCTGCGCAAGCTCCAGGGCCTTGGCAAGCGGGACAATCCCGACCTGCTCGCCGCTGGGACCGACAAGTCGCACCTCGGGAACGCGAATCCGGTCGTTGATGCGGGGCTCGGCGCTGATGGATCCTCCTCGGTAGCACCACGCGACGGTCTGGCGGACAGCCGCGTAACGTCTGTATTCGTGAGACCTAACCGCGCCGAAACAGAAAAAATGCCCCGGCCGATCACAGGCGGGGTTCCTCGAACTACCGGAACACCACCACGATGATCGCGGGGCGCGCTTTCGGGCCGATCGCCGCCTCGGGGGACGGGACCGCCTGACCGGTGACCCGCCGCCCGGGGGGCGGTCAGGTGGGAGTTCGAAGCCTCCACTTGTGGGCCGGGCTCATATGCTGCGAGGCACACGGGTCCGACCGGTCGTTACACAAGGTTAGCAGCTCCCGGTGGGCCGCACCAACCGGCCGTACCCGGCCTCCTGCCGTCAAGGGGGCGCCCCCCTTGCGCCTATCGTGTGGGGCATGAGTGAGACCCCCCCTTCGGACACCCCCGCGACCTCCGGTGACCCCGACTTCGACGCCATGGCCCGCGACATCGCCGAGGTCCCGGCCGTCGAGGTGATCGTGACGGTCGCCGTCAACCTGATGAGCGCCGCCGCCGTGAAGCTCGGTCTGACCGAGGAGGGCGACAAGTTCAAGGATCTGGACGAGGCCCGCAAGCTGGTGCACGCGCTGGCCGGTCTGCTGGACGCCTCCGCGACCGAGATCAGCTCGTTCCACGCGGCGCCGCTGCGCGACGGTCTGAAGTCGCTCCAGCTGGCGTTCCGCGAGGCCTCGCTGGTCCCGGACGAGCCGGGTCAGGGTCCGGGCGAGAAGTACACGGGCGCCGTCTACGGCTGAGGTCTCAGGGACGTACGTACAAGGGCTCGCCGGGAGGCGTCGTCCCGGCCGGCAGGACTGCCAGGTCGAGGCCGCGCACCAGGCGGGCCCTCAGCGTCTCGTCCGCGGCCAGCCGCTGCGCCACGGCGCGCGCGGCCTCGGCGGCCGGCACGGCGGGGTCGAGGACGAGGGCGAGGGTGCCGTCGGCCTGGCCCGGACCGAGGTGGGCGCGCAGCACGGCGGGTTCCGCGGCGACCGCGGCGCGTACGGCCTCGACGACGACCGGGTCGGCGAGCGGGTCGGTGCTGGTGCGGCCCTCGGCGAGGGCGAGCAGGGTGGGGCCGGTCAGTTCGAAGGGCACGGGCCCGGCCAGGTCCAGTACGACGGTGTCCGCCTTCTCGTGCGCGGCGGCCTCCAGGGCCTGGCGCAGCGGTAGGGCGACGGGGCGGGCCTCCGGGTCCCAGCGGGCGAGCGACTCGGTGGAGGTGAACGCCGGAAGGGCGGTGCGGTTGCCCGCCTTCAGCGTCGGTACGGCCATGTCGCTGGTCTTCTCACGGCGCAACCCGTTCTCATCCTCCTCGACCTCACCGAGCACGGCCACCACCGGAACGAGCAGCCGGGCGCCCTTGAGTGCCGCGAGGACGGGTCCGACGGCGTTGCCGTCCTCCGCCCAGGCGGCGAGCGCGGCGCTCAGCCGGGGGTCGGCGGTGCCGTCGTCGTCGCGGAACGGGGAGTCGGGGATGTTCTTGTTCGCCACGGTCACCGACCCTATCGGGGGCGGGCCGGGGTTCCTCATCGGCCTCTCACCGAGATCTGAGCCGGATCTCAGCCCCGTCCCAGGGCCCGCACAGGCGCCGCCCCGACGATCGCGGCCATGGAATCACCCCGCAGGACCCGGCGCCGTGCCCTGATGTCCCTCGTTCTCTCCCTGGTCACCGTCGGGTGCGGTACGGCGGCGGGGACGATGTACACGACCTCGCACCCGGCGGCGGTGCGCACGGCGGACAGGGAGGAAACGGTGGAGAGCGCGACGGAGGCGGCGGTGGACCGGGACGCGTTGCTGGCGGCGGCCATGGAGCGGGTGGACGTGGCGGACGGCGCCGAGGTGTCGGTGGCGGTGCTGGAGACCGGCTCCGGGGAGGGTGCCTCGTACGGCGCGGGTGTCTTCGACACGGCGAGCGTCGTCAAGGTCGACGTCCTCGCGGCGCTGCTGCTCCGGGCGCAGGACGCGGGCCGGACGCTGACGGCGGAGGAGCGGACGTACGCCACCGCGATGATCGAGAACAGTGACAACGACGCCACGTCGGCGCTGTGGCGGTCCATCGGGACGGCGGAGGGGCTCGACGCCGCGAACGAGCGGTTCGGGCTGACGGACACGGCGGGCGGGGACGGGCCGCTGTGGGGGCTGACGCAGACCACGGCCGACGACCGGATCCGGCTGCTGCGGCAGGTGTTCGTCGCGGAGGGGTCGCTGCTGAGCGAGGCCTCGCGGGCGTATGCGCGGGAGCTGATGGGGCGGATCGCCGCGGGACAGCGGTGGGGGGTGTCGGCGGCCGCCGACGGCACGGAGTGGGCTCTGAAGAACGGCTGGCTGCGGCGCGGCACCACCGGCCTGTGGGTGATCAACAGCATCGGGCGGGTGACGGCGGGCGGCCACGACTACCTGGTGGCGGCGCTGTCGCGGGGCAGCGCGACCCAGGAGGAGGGCATCGCGCTGGCCGAGGCGGCGGCGCGGGCGGCGGTGTCGGTGTTCACCGGGGGCGGGCCGGCCGAGGCGGCGGCGCGGGCGGCGGTGTCGGTGTTCACCGGGGGCGGGCCGGCCGGGGCTCAGGCCTCGTCGTAGCGGGGGCGGCGGCCTCGCCACAGGACCACGGCGGCGACCAGCAGGACCCCGCCCGCGCCGCCCGCCAGGGGGGCCGCCCAGTCGGCGGTGTCGCCGTCGGAGTCCGCGGTGTCCGGTCCCGGGCCGAAGTACGGGTCGCCGTACGCCGCCGCCTTCAGGCCCTCCGGCTTCAGCCGGGACGCGGCCTCGATCGCGGCGGCGGGGTCGATGAAGCCGAAGCCGCGGGAGTCGTCGCGCCCGTCGGCGGGGGCGTTGCGGGCGGTGTCCTCCAGGAGGTCCTTGACCTGGGCCGGGGTGAGGTCCGGGTGGGCGGCCTTGATCAGGGCGACGGCGCCGGAGACGAACGCGGCGGCGGCGCTGGTGCCCCAGCCCTCGTAGTACTTGTGGTCGGGGTCGGCGATGATCACGTCGACGCCGGGGGCGCTGACCGTGGCGTACCAGCGGCGGGTGGAGAAGGGGGCGCGGGTGCCGTAGCGGTCGACGGCGGTGGCGGCGATGACGCCGGGGTAGGCGGCCGGGTAGGAGACGTGGTCGCCCTTCTCGCCGCCGTTCCCGGCGGAGGCGACGACGGTCACGCCCTTGCGCAGGGCGTACTGGATGGCCTGGTCCTCGCCGGATTCGGGGTGCGCGGAGGCGGAGTCGTCACCGAGGGAGAGGTTGATGACGTCGGCGCCGTGGTCGGTGGCCCAGCGGATGCCGTCGGCGAGGGCGTTGCCGCGGGTGCGGCGGGCCTTGGCGCGGGCGTCGTCGCCGTCCTCGAGGATCACGCGGACGGGGAGGATCTTCGCCTCGGGGGCGATGCCCATGACGCCGTCGGCGTTGCCGGCGCCGTGTCCGTGGCCGGCGATGATGCCGGCCATGGCGGTGCCGTGGCGGGCCCAGGCGCGGTCGCCCTCGCTCGCGCCGAAGCCGACGAGGTCCGTGCCGGTGAGGACGTTGCCGTCGAGGTCGGGGTGGTCGGCCTCGACGCCGGTGTCCAGGACGGCGACGGTGACGCCCGCGCCCTTCGTGGTCTGCCACGCCTCGGTGGTGTGCATGGCCTCGAGGGCCCACTGCCGGGCGCGGATGCTGTCCGCGTGCGCCTCGGTGGCGGGGACGAGGACGAGGGCGGCGGCGAGGAGGCCGCCGAGTGCGGCGGTGCCGGTGCGAGGGCTCATGACGGCTGCTCCGTGGCGGTGCCGGCCTTCTTGCGCAGGCCGCGTTCGACGCGGTCGGCGAGGCCTTGGGCCTCGTGGCCGAGGCCTGCCTGGGCTGGGGCGGTGGTGGCTCCGGACTCCATGGCGTCCTCGGCGGGCTGGGGGGTGTCGACGGTGCGGCCGTCGGCCCATCCGGTGACGGCGTAGACGACGACGGGGGCGTCCGTGAGGACGGAGACCGTCCAGGAGGCGCGCTGCTTCGCGCCGAACCCGGCGGCGGCGGTGCCCTTCGCCGCGTACGGCAGGGGCATCAGGTCGCTGCGGCGGTCCAGGCGCTCCTTGTCGAAGCGGCGGGCGAGGGTGGTCATGGCGGCGGCGTCCGCCTTGGTGAACAGCAGGCCGACGGTGGTGACATGGCTCTGGGTGGCGTCGGTGTAGGTGGCGCGCAGCAGGCGCTCGCAGCCGACGGGGGCGAGGACCTTGCGCATCAGGGTGTCGAAGGCGCCGTCGCAGTCGCTGTCGGGGGCCACGGCGATACGGGTCCAGACCCGGTCGGCGCCGCCGGGGCCCGCGCCCTTGCCCTGCACGGTGGGCGGGAACAGCTGGTCGACCGGGACGTCGTGCCAGATGTCCTGGGCGGCGGCGAAGCCGGGCCGGGTGCCCGTCCCGTCGGAGTCGCCGGTGAGCCAGCTCCCGGTGACGGCACCGCCGATGAGTCCGGTCCCGAGGACCAGGCAGGCGGCTGCCGCGATGGCCTGCGACCGCCCGCGCCGCCCGAGCGGCCGGGGCCGCGCACCCTGGCCGTACCCTTCCGGCTCCCCGAAGGACACCACGGGCCGCCCCGCCCCGGACGCGCCGCCCGGCGCCATGGGCGCACTCCAGGAGAACGCGGGATCGGGCACACGACCGCTGCCGGCCTCGTACGGGGCCCCGTACGCCGGGGGCGCCCCGGCGGCGCCCCTGCCCGGGCCGGCACCCGGGCGCCCGCCCGGGGACCATTCACCGGAGCTCGCCCGCCGCGTATGACGTGAACCGTCAGCCGGCGCGACCGTCTCGCGCGCACCAGGGGACCGCGCGTCCGCGCCCGGCCGCTGCGGGGAGCGGTGACCGCCCGTCGGCGGGTACGCGGGGGCCGCCCCGGGACGCCCGGCACCGCCGGTACCCGGACCCGTGTCCGAAGACCGCTCGCCGGCGCTCGGCCGGCGCTCGGGGCGCGGCGGGTCGGTCGGCGGGTACGCCGGGGGTGCCCCGGGGCCGCGTGTCTCGCGCGTGACCGGGGGGCGTTCGTCGGTGTCCCCCGACGGGGGTGTGTGGGCGTCCCGGGGGCGGAGGGGGCGTAGGCGGGTGGTCGTCTCCGCGGGGGACTCGGGTGGGGTGGGGCGGTGGGTGGGCTGTGGCGGGACGGAGCGGGTCTCGCCGCCGACGGCCGGCGGGGTGTCGGGGAAGCGGGCGGAGGCGCGTGGCGGCGGGGGCGTGCCCTCGCCGGTACGCGGGTGGGGCGCCGAGGGGCCGGTGTTCCCGGCCGGCGGCTCGCGCCGTTCGAAGGCGCCGGAGGCGCGTCCACGCGGCCCGTCCGTGCCGTCGGCGTCCGTGGCGACCGGTTCGCGGGGGTCGAAGAGGCCGGCGCCGCCCGAGGTGCGGCCTCGGGGGACGCTGGGTTCCGGGGCGTCCCGGCCGTCGCGTTCGCCCGTCGGGGACTCGTTCGGTTTCGGCGGATGCGCGGGGCGCGGCGGGACGGCGGGTCGTGGCGGGTGGGAGGCGCGGCGCGCTTCCGTGCTCATGCACCCCCCGTTCCGTCGTGCCCGCCCGGCACGGACTCGTCCCGGGCACAGATACCCGCACGGACGGCGCGTCATCCCGGCCCGGCCTGACGGCCGGCGTCTGTTCCGCCGTGCGTGCGCGTCACTCTACGGCGTGATCCGCGTCGAACGGGAACCAGTCCGCAGGCCCGCGGCATCTGCCCGGAACATCCCCTACCGTGCGGTAATCGCGTCTGGCAGGCTGCGTTCATGACTGTGCGCGCCGCCGACCGGGCCCGTTACGACAGGGCCACCGCACCGCTCGACGCCCCTTTCGCGATCGTGGACCTGGACGCCTTCGACGCCAACGCGGACGATCTGGTCCGCCGGGCGGGCGGGAAGCCGGTCCGGGTCGCGAGCAAGTCCGTACGCTGCCGTGCGCTGCTCGAACGGGTGCTCGCGCGGGACGGTTTCGCGGGGATCATGTCGTTCACCCTGGCCGAGTCCCTGTGGCTGGCCCGCTCCGGGTTCGACGACGTCCTGCTGGCCTACCCCTCCGCCGACCGGTCCGCCTACGCGGAGCTCGCCGCCGATCCCAAGCTCGCCGCCGCCGTGACGGTCATGGTGGACGATCCGGCGCAGCTGGACCTGATCGACGCCTCGCGCGCGGGCGGCGGCGAAGTGGTCCGGGTGTGCCTGGAGTTGGACACGTCGCTCAAGCTGTTCGGCGGGCGGGTGCGGATCGGTGCCCGGCGTTCCCCGCTGCACTCCCCCGCCCAGGTCGCGGAGTTCGCGCGCGCGGTGGCCCGGCGGCCGGGATTCGAGGTCGTCGGGATCATGGCGTACGAGGGTCATGTGGCCGGTGTCGGTGACGCGGTGGCCGGGCGCCCGCTGCGGTCGCGTGCGGTGCGGCTGATGCAGACCGCGGCGCGCGGGGAGCTGGCCGAGCGGCGGGCCGCGGTGGTGCGGGCGGTCCGGGAGGTCGTACCGGAGCTGGAGTTCGTCAACGGCGGCGGTACGGGCAGTGTGCAGCACACCGCCGCGGAGGACGCGGTCACCGAGATCGCGGCCGGTTCGGGGCTGTACGTGCCGCGGCTGTTCGACAACTACACGTCGTTCACCGGCCGTCCGGCCGCGCTGTTCGCCCTGCCCGTCGTACGGCGGCCCGGTGTCGGCGTGGTGACGGTGCTGGGCGGGGGCTATCCGGCGTCGGGGGCGCCCGGCACGGACCGGCTGCCGGTGCCGTATCTGCCGGAGGGGCTGCGCTACGACCCGCAGGAGGGGGCCGGCGAGGTGCAGACGCCGCTGCTGGGGTCGCCCGCCGACGATCTGCTGATCGGCGACCGGGTGTGGTTCCGGCACGCGAAGGCGGGCGAGCTGTGCGAGCGGTTCGACGCGCTGCATCTGGTGGAGGACGACACGGTGACGGCGACCGTGCCGACGTATCGCGGCGAGGGCCACACGTTCCTGTAGCGGCTCAGTCCGTGGGGCCGATGCCGCTGCCGACGCCACCGGAGGAGGCCGCGTCGGTGACCGAGCGGATGCCGTCCGTGATGCGGTCCATGTCGGCCAGGGGCGGGCCGTCCTCGCCGGCCTCGAAGACGTACCGGACGAGGACCGGGGACTCGGTGCCGACGCTGGACGGGAACACCAGCGACTGCACATGACCGCCGGGCCCCTCGGCGGTCGTGACGCGCCAGCGCACGAGGTAGCCGGCGCGGCCCGCCACCGCGACCGGGCCGGACTTCACGACCTCGTGGGACTCCAGGCCGCCGTACGGGCGCCGGCCGAGGGCGTCCTTGTCGAAGGCGGCGTCGGCCGCGTCGGAGATGTCCTCCTCGGCGAGCCGTTCGGGCGAGGTCTCGTCGTTCACGGTGACCGTGCGGGAGATGACGAGGCCGTGCCGGCAGACGCTGCCGTCGCCGGGGCAGTCGTGGGTGCCGTCGGTGGTCATGACGACGTCCTCCTGCGGCACGTGCTCGGGCCGGACCCAGCCGTCGAGCAGGGGGAAGGTGATCCCGTTGAGCTGGTCCTCGACCACGTTCGGGTCCTCGGAGGGGGACGGTGGCGGCGTCGGTGACGACGGCGGGGCGGACGTGGAGGTCGTCGGGCCGCTCCGCGTCTCCGAATCGCCGTCGTCACCGTTGAGCAGTACCGCACCGGTGACGATCGCCGCGACCAGCACGGCCCCCGCCGTGGTGAGCGCGATCGCCTTCGTACGGCCGCCGGACGGCGCCGGCGGCACGGCGGGAGCCCCGGGTGTGCGTCGGTGCTCGGTCCAGGCCGTGCCGTCCCACCAGCGTTCCAGGTGCGGGGCGTGCGGGTCGGCGTACCAGCCGGGCGGGGGCGTCATGCTCATCCGGGCACTGTAGGGCGCGGCTCACAGCGGTGTGACGTACGCCCCCGAGATCCCGCCGTCCACCAGGAAGTCGGTGGCGTTGACGAAGGAGGAGTCGTCGCTGGCCAGGAAGGCGACGGCGGCGGCGATCTCGGCGGCGTCGGCGAACCGGCCGAGCGGGATGTGCACCAGCCGGCGGGCGGCCCGCTCGGGGTCCTTGGCGAACAGTTCCCGCAGCAGCGGGGTGTCGACCGGGCCGGGGCACAGGGCGTTGACCCGGATGCCCTCGCGGGCGAACTGCACCCCGAGTTCGCGGGACATGGCGAGTACGCCGCCCTTGGAGGCCGTGTACGAGATCTGGCTGGTCGCCGCCCCCATCCGGGCGACGAAGGACGCCGTGTTGATGATGGAGCCCCTGCCCTGGCGCCGCATGTAGGGGATGACGGCCTTGCAGCACAGGAAGACGGAGGTGAGGTTGACCTCCTGGACGCGCTTCCAGGCGTCGAGCCCGGTCTCCAGGACGGAGTCGTCGTCGGGCGGGGAGATCCCTGCGTTGTTGAAGGCGATGTCGACGCTGCCGTAGGTGTCGTACGCGGTCCTGAACAGCGCCTCGACCTGCTCGGGGTCGGTGACGTCGACGTGCACGAAGATGCCGCCGGTCTCCTCGGCCGCGGCCTTGCCGCGTACCTCGTCCACGTCCGCGCAGACGACGTGCGCGCCCTCGGAGGCGAGCCGGCGGGCGGTGGCGAGGCCGATGCCGCTGCCGGCTCCGGTGACGACGGCGGTACGGCCGACGAGTCGGCGGCAGATGATCTCTTCGCTCATGTGCGGTCAGGCCTCCGTGCTGATGAAGACGTTCTTGGTTTCGGTGAAGGCGGTCAGCGCGTCCGGGCCGAGCTCGCGCCCGACCCCGGACTGCTTGAACCCGCCGAAGGGGGTCCAGTAGCGCACGCTGGAGTGGGAGTTGACGGACAGGTTGCCCGCGCGGACGGCCTGCGAGACACGCAGGGCGCGGCCGACGTCGCGGGTCCAGACAGAGCCGGAGAGGCCGTAGTCGGTGGCGTTGGCCAGGCGTACGGCGTCGGCCTCGTCGTCGAAGGGGAGGACGACGGCGACAGGGCCGAAGACCTCCTCGACGGCCACCCGCGCCTGCGGGTCGACGCCGGTGAGGACGGTGGGCGGGAACCAGTACCCGGCGCCCTCGGGGGCCTTTCCGCGGATGCCGTCGAGGCCGTCGGTGGCGTAGGAGCGGACGCGGGCGAGCTGGGCGGCGGAGATCAGCGGACCCATGTCCACGCTCTCGTCCGCCGGGTCGCCGACCCGGACGGCCTCGATCGCGGGGGCGAGCAGTTCCAGGAACCGGTCGTGCGCGGAGCGCTGGACGAGGATGCGGGTGCGGGCGCAGCAGTCCTGGCCGGCGTTGTCGAGGAAGGACATGGGGGCGGCCGCGGCGGCGGCCTCCAGGTCGGCGTCGGCGAAGACGATGTTGGGGCTCTTGCCGCCGAGTTCGAGGGTGACGCGCTTCAGGTGGGCGGCGCCCTTGGCCCACACCTGTCTGCCGACGGCCGTGGACCCGGTGAACACGATCTTGGCGACGCCGGGGTGTTCGACGAGGGCGTTCCCGGCGACCGGGCCGTGTCCGGGGAGCACTTGGAACAGGTACTCGGGCAGCCCCGCCTCCAGGGCGAGTCCGGCGAGGCGCAGGGCGGTGAGGGGGGTGGTCTCGGCGGGTTTGAGGAGCACCGCGTTGCCGGCGGCGAGGGCGGGTGCGGCGCCCCAGGCCGCGATGGGCATCGGGAAGTTCCAGGGGGCGATGACGCCGACGACGCCGAGCGGTTCGAGGAAGGTGACGTTCACGCCGCCGGGGACCGGGATCTGCCGGCCGGTGAGGCGTTCCACTCCCCCGGCCGCGTAGTCGAGCAGGTCGCGGACGTTGCCGGCCTCCCAGCGGGCGTTGCCGAGGGTGTGGCCGGCCTCGCGGACCTCCAGGCGGGCCAGTTCCTCGAGGTGCTCGTCGACGGTGGCGGCGAACCCGCGCAGCAGCCGGGCCCGGTCGGCGGGGGCGAGGGCGGCCCAGGCGGTCTGCGCGTGTGCGGCGCGTACGACGGCGGTGTCGACGTCGGCGGGGGTGGTGGCCGGGACGGTGGCGATCAGCTCCTCGGTCGCGGGGTTGCGTACCTGGAGCTCGGAGGGCTGGTCGGACACGGAGGGCCTCACATGCGTTCGAAGGAGCGGCGCAGCTCCCAGTCGGTGACCGCGGCGTCGAAGGCGTCGATCTCGACGCGCGCCATGTTGCGGTAGTGCGCGACGACCTCGTCGCCGAAGGCCGCCTTGGCGATCGGGCTGGTCTCCCACAGCTCGGCGGCCTCGCGCAGGGTGGTGGGGACGTGCGCGAAGTCGGCCGTGTAGGCGTTGCCCGCGCAGGGCTCGGGCAGTTCGAGCTCCTGCTCGATGCCGTACAGCCCGGCCGCGACCATGCCGGCCACGGCGAGGTGCGGGTTGACGTCGCCGCCGGGCAGCCGGTTCTCGAAGCGCAGGGAGCGGCCGTGGCCGACCACGCGCAGCGCGCAGGTGCGGTTGTCGTGGCCCCAGGCGACGGCGGTGGGGGCGAAGGAGCCGGGCTGGAACCGCTTGTACGAGTTGATGTGCGGGGCGTAGAGCAGCGAGAACTCGCGGAGCGCGACGAGCTGCCCGGCGAGGAAGTGCCGCATGACCTCGGACATGGCATCCGGTACCGCGGCGGAGTCCGGCATCGCGGTCCCGCCGTCGAGGCCGGCGAGGGAGAGGTGGATGTGGCAGGAGTTGCCCTCGCGCTCGTTGTACTTCGCCATGAAGGTGAGCGAGACGCCCTCCTGGGCGGCGATCTCCTTGGCGCCGGTCTTGTAGACGGCGTGCTGGTCGCAGGTGACCAGGGCCTCGTCGTAGCGGAAGGCGATCTCGTGCTGGCCGGGGTTGCACTCTCCCTTGGCGGACTCGACGGTGAGTCCGGCCCCGGCCATCTCGTTGCGGATGCGGCGCAGCAGGGGCTCGACGCGGCCGGTGCCGAGCACCGAGTAGTCGACGTTGTACTGGTTCGCGGGGGTGAGCCCGCGGTAGCCGGCGTCCCAGGCCTGCTCGTAGGTGTCCTTGAAGACGATGAACTCCAGCTCGGTGCCGACCTGGGCGGTGTAGCCGAGGGCGGCGAGACGGTCCAGCTGGCGGCGCAGTATCTGCCGGGGGGCGGCGACGACCGGGGAGCCGTCGGCCCAGGCGAGGTCGGCGACGACCAGGGCGGTGCCCTCGTTCCACGGCACCCGGCGCAGGGTGTCGAGGTCGGGGTACATGGCGAAGTCGCCGTAGCCGGTCTCCCAGGAGGACATGGCGTAGCCGTCGACGGTGTTCATGTCGGCGTCGACGGCGAGCAGGTAGTTGCAGCCCTCGGAGCCGTGGCGGAGGACCTCGTCGAGGAAGAAGCGGGCGGCGAACCGCTTGCCCTGGAGGCGTCCCTGCATGTCGGGGAAGGCCAGGACGACGGTGTCGATCTCGCCGCCGGCGACGAGGGCGCGCAGTTCCTCGACGGAGAGCGGGGGTGTGCGGTCTGCCACGGGAGGGCCTCCTCGGGCCGCTGCGAGTTGCTGTGGGGAGGGTGCGGGCTTCTGCGGTCGGGCCGGGAGCCATAAGGTATTGCCGGGAACCATTGCTTGGGAAGGGGGCGCGGCGGGATGCCGGAGGATGCGGGCGGCGGGGTCGGGGACCGGCTGGCGCCGGTGCTGCGGCAGGTCCGCGCGGGCAACGGCTTCGAGGAGGCGCTGGAGCAGATCCTCCAGGTGGTGCGGCTGGGTCTGGTGGCGGGCGGGGAGCGGCTGCCGGCCGAGCGGGAGCTGGCGGAGCGGCTGGGGATCAGCCGGGTGACGCTGCGCGAGGTGCTGAAGGTGCTCCAGGACCAGGGGCTGGTGGAGTCGCGGCGCGGCAGGTACGGCGGAACGTTCGTGCTGCCCCGCCCGACGGACACCGGCGGGGAGGAGCTGCGGCGGCGGATCGCCGGGGTCGACATCGAGGACGTGCTGCGCTTCCGGGAGGTGCTGGAGGTGGGCGCGGCGGGACTGTGCGCGGCGCACGGGCTGCCCCACGAGGAGGCGGCGCGGCTGCGCGAGGCGCTGTCCGGCACGCGGGACGCGCCGCTGGCGGAGTACCGCCGCCTGGACACGCTGTTCCACCTCACGCTGGCGGAGCTGTGCGGTTCGCCGACGCTGACGGCGCGGTACGCGGCGGTACGGGCGTCGGTGAACGACCTGCTGGACTGCATCCCGCTGCTGGTGCGCAACCTGGAGCACTCGCAGCGGCAGCACACGGCGCTCGTGGAGGCGGTGCTGGAGGGGGACGCGGACGGGGCGCGGGAGATGGCGCGCGAGCACTGTGCGGGGACGGCGGCGCTGCTGCGGGGGTTCCTGGCGTGACGCGGTCCGGCTGGTTCACCGCGGCTTGACGCACGGGTCTTGCGCTGACGCCGTTCCCCCCACGAAGGTATGGGCCGACAAAGGTCTGGATCCGCTCCATTAACCGTTGCTCGCCACCGCCCCCTGCGGAGTCGCCCCGTGAGCCTTCCATCCGCGTCCCCCGAACCCGCCGGTGAGGCGGACGACTACCTCGAACGCCGCAGACTGCGCCGTGGCAGCGCCGGCTGGCTGCTGCTGACCGGCCTCGGTGTCGCCTACGTCGTGTCCGGCGACTACTCGGGCTGGAACTTCGGCCTGGCCGAGGGCGGCTTCGGCGGCCTGGCCATCGCCATGGTGCTGATGGGCGCCATGTACACCTGCATGGTGTTCGCGCTGGCCGAGCTGTCGTCGGTCCTGCCCACGGCCGGCGGCGGCTACGGCTTCGCCCGCCGGGCGCTCGGGCCGTGGGGCGGCTTCCTCACCGGGACCGCGATCCTCATCGAGTACGTCCTCGCCCCGGCCGCGATCTCCATCTTCATCGGCGACTACGTCGAGTCCCTCGGCCTGTTCGGCCTGGAGTCCGGCTGGCCGGTGTACCTCGTCTGCTTCGTCGTCTTCATCGGCATCCATCTGTGGGGCGTCGGGGAGGCGCTGCGCTTCAGCTTCGTCGTCACGGGCATCGCGGTGGCGGCGCTGGTGGTGTTCGCGCTGGGCGCGCTGCCCGAGTTCGACGCGTCCTCGCTCGACGACATCCCGGTGGACTCCTCGGCGTTCGGGGCGAACTCCTGGCTGCCGATGGGGCTGTTGGGCATCTGGGCGGCGTTCCCGTTCGGCATGTGGTTCTTCCTGGGCGTGGAGGGCGTACCGCTGGCCGCCGAGGAGACGAGGGAACCGGCCCGTACGCTGCCGAGGGCGATCCGCTGGTCCATGGGCATCCTGGTGGTGCTGGCCGTGGTGACCTTCGTCGCGGCGGCCGGGGCGCGGGGCTCGGCGGCGGTCCAGGACGCGGGCAACCCGTTGGTGGAGGCGCTGCAGCCGGACGGCGAGGCGACGACGCTGAGCCGGATCGTCAACTACGCGGGCCTCGCCGGGCTCGTCGCCTCGTTCTTCTCGCTGATCTACGCCGGTTCGCGCCAGCTGTTCGCGCTGTCACGGGCGGGCTATCTGCCGAGGTTCCTGTCCCTCACCAGCAGTCGCAGGGCGCCGTATCTCGGTCTCCTGGTGCCGGGCGCGATCGGCTTCGCGCTGGCCGCGGGGACGGGCAACGGCGCCCGCATGCTGAACATCGCCGTCTTCGGCGCGACGATCTCGTACGCGCTGATGTCCCTCTCGCACATCGTGCTGCGCCGCCGGGAACCGGAACTGCCCCGGCCGTACCGGACCCCGGGCGGGGTGCTGACCTCCTCCGTCGCGCTGGTGCTGGCCTGTGCGGCGCTGGTGGCGACGTTCCTGGTGGATGTGACGGCGGCGTTCATCGCGCTGGCCGTGTACGGCGTGGCGGTCGCCTACTTCGGGCTGTACAGCCGCAAGCATCTGGTGGCGAGGGCGCCGGAGGAGGAGTTCGCGGCGCTGGCGGCGGCCGAGGCGGAGTTGTCACGGGAAGGGTGAACGGCATGACGGCGAGGCCACTCATCGGCATCAGTACGTACGCGGAGCCCGAGGTGAGCTGGGGGGCGTGGCGGCTCGACGCCGCGCTGCTGCCGTCCGGCTATCCGAAGCTGGTGCAGCGGGCGGGAGCGCTGGCCGCGATGCTCCCGCCGGACGGCCCGGAGCACGCGGCGGCGACCGTGGCCCGCCTGGACGGCCTGGTCATCGCGGGCGGTCCTGACGTGGAGCCGGTCCACTACGGCGCCGAGCCGGACCCCCGCACGGGCCCGCCGGACCGGGCGAGGGACGCCTGGGAACTGGCCCTGATCAAGGCGGCCCTGGCCCAGGGCGTCCCGCTGCTCGGCATCTGCCGGGGCATGCAGCTCCTGAACGTCGCGTTGGGCGGCACCCTGACCCAGCACATCGACGGTCACGCGACCGCCCCGGGCACCTTCACCCACCACTCGATCAAACCGGTCCCGGGCACCCTCTACGCCGCGGCGGCCCCTGCCCAGATCTCGGTTCCCACCCACCACCACCAGTCGGTGGACCGCCTCGGCAAGGGCCTGTCCCCCTCGGCCCACGCGGAGGACGGCACCGTGGAAGCCATCGAACTCCCCCCGCCCACCTGGACCCTGGGCATCCAGTGGCACCCAGAGATGTCCAACGACCTACGCGTCATGCAGTCCCTGGTCGGCGCGATCCGCGCCCACCCGTAGACCCCGGACCGCGCGAACACCCCCCGCTCCCGGCTCCCGCGGGCAGTCGTGCCGCAGGGCGGCACGGGTGGGCGCGACGGCACCCCGCAAGCGCCGGGCCGCGCGAACACCCCCCGCCGCCGGCCGACCTCACCCCCGCGTCAGCGACAACAGGTCCCGCGCCGGACCCGTGGGCCGATGGCCCGTGGGCCACACCGCCCGCAAGTCCCGGGCCAACGCCACCCCGTCCACCGGAATCGGCACCAACCGCCGCAACGCCAGCTCCTCCCCCACCGCGAGTTCACTCAGCACCGCCGGCCCCGCCCCACCCACCGCCGCGGCCTTCACCGCAGTGGTCGAGGACAGCTCGATGAGCGGCCGAGCCAGCCCTCCGAGCGCGGCGTCCAGCACCTGCCGGGTCCCCGACCCCTCCTCCCGGAGAATCAGCGGCGTCGCCGCCAGCTCCTCCGCCGCCAGCGCCCGCCGCCGCCGCGCCCACGCATGCGAAGGCGCCGTCACCACGATCAGCCGGTCGTGCCCGATCACCGCTGAGTCCAGCCCCGTCGACACCGTGAGCCCCTCCACGAACCCCACGTCCGCCTCCCCGGACAGCAACCGCTCCGCCACCGCCGCCGAGTTCCCCGCGAGCAGCGACACCGCCGTGTCCGGCCGCTCCGCGCGCAGCGCGAGCAGCCACCCGGGCAGCAGATACTCGGCGATCGTCATGCTCGCGGCGACCCGCAGCCGCGAGTCCCTGCGGTCCCGCAGCGCCTGCGCGCCCACGTCGAACGCCTCCGCCGCCTCCACGATCCGCCGCGCCCAGTCGGTGACGAGCGCCCCCGCGTCCGTGAGCCGCGACCCGCGCGGCGACCGGTCGACGAGCGCCACCCCCAGCTGCCGTTCCATCGACCGGATACGGCTGCTGGCGGCCGGCTGGGTGATGCCCAGTTCCCGCGCCGCCCCGCCCAGACTCCCCAACCGGGCCACGGCCAGCAGCAGTTCCAGCGCGCCGAGGTCCGGCACCCGGTGCGCCAAGGACCCCGGACTCACCGTGCGCTGCCCCGGATGATCGTGGTCGTCCGTCTTGCTCATAAGCCCAGCTTATGCCGCCATAGAGGAGTGCTCCCTGGTCACGGCGCCCCACCCGTCCGACCGTAGGACCATGGTCACCGCAACCCGGCACCTGCCGCCCCTCCCCCGTGCCACCGCACGGCCCCCGCGCGCCACGGCCGTCCGTCACCTCGGACCCAACTGGTACGCCTGCGTCATGGGCACCGCCATCGTCGCCGGAGCGGGAGCCACGCTCCCCGTTCTCCCCGCGCACGCACCCGGCCTGCGCCCGGCGCTCACCACGGTCTGGGCCCTGTCCCTGATCCTGCTCACCGCCCTCCTCACCGCCCGCACCCTGCACTGGGCCCACCACCGCGACCGCGCCCGCGCCCACCTCCTCGACCCGGCCATGGCCCCCTTCTACGGCTGTCTCTCCATGGCCCTGCTGGCCGTCGGCGGCGGCACCCTGGCCGTCGGCCGGGACTGGATCGGGCTGCGCGCGGCGGTCGTCCTCGACGCCGTGCTCTTCACCGCCGGTACGGCCGTCGGACTGGCGGCGGCCGTGGCCGTCCCGTACCTCATGGCCGTACGCCACCGGGTGACGGCGGACGACGCGTCGCCCGTCTGGCTGCTGCCGCTGGTCGCGCCCATGGTGTCCGCCGCGCTCGGTCCCCGCCTGGTGCCGTACCTCCCGGAGGGCCAGGCCCGCGCGACCCTGCTGCTCGCCTGCGTCGCGATGTTCGGGCTGAGCCTGCTGGCCACCCTGATCACGCTGCCGCTGGTCTTCGGCCGGCTGCTCACCGGCGGTCCACCGCCCCTCGCACTCACCCCGGCGCTGTTCCTTGTGCTCGGGCCGCTCGGCCAGTCCACGACCGCCGTCGGCGCGTTCGCGGATGTCGCCCCGGGGGTCGTGGCGGTGCCGTACGCCGAGGGTTTCCGGGTGCTCGCGGTCCTGTACGGGGTGCCGGTCATGGGGTTCGCGCTGCTGTGGCTGGGCCTTGCCGCCGCCCTGGTCGTACGGGCGTGGCGGCGGGGTATGCGGTTCGCGATGACGTGGTGGTCGTTCACGTTCCCGGTCGGGACCTGTGTCACCGGCGCGGGAGCCCTCGCCGCGCACACCGGGCTGGCCGCCTACGACGCGCTGACGCTCGTCCTGTACGCCCTGCTGCTGGTGGCCTGGGCCGTCGCGGCCCGGTGCACCGCGCGCGGGCTGGTCAGCGGCGCGCTCCTCGCAGGGCCCGTGCCAGCGCTGCCGGGGCCTCGGCCAGCGACGGCCCGTACCAGGTGAGGTGCCGGCCGTCGACGAGTGCGCAGGGCAGTCCGGGGAAGGCCTCCGGGCCGTCGTCGGCGGTGAAGCGGTAGGGCTCGTCGGGGAGCACGACGAGGTCCGGTTCCGCCGCGCGCAGCACGTCGGCCGGGACACGGGGATAGCGCTCCGGATGGCCCGCGTACAGGTGGTCGACGCCGAGGCGGGTGAGCAGGTCGCCCGCGAAGGTGTCGCGGCCCAGCACCATCCAGGGCCGCCGCCAGACCGGCACGACCGCCGTCCGGCGTTCCCCGGGCTCGGGCAGCGCCGCCCAGGCGGCCTCGGCCTCGTCCAGCCAACGGGGGCGGGCGGTGATCCCGCACGCGGTGAGCACCCGGTCCAGTTCACGGAACGCGGCCGGCAGGGTCCGTACCTCGGTCACCAGCACGTCGATTCCCGCCGCGCGCAGGGCTTCCAGGTCCGGCTCGCGGTTCTCCTCCTCGTTGGCGATCACCAGATCGGGGGCGAGGGCGACGATCCGTTCGACCTTCGGGTTCTTGGTGCCGCCGACGCGTACGACGTCCAGCCCGGCCGGGTGGGTGCACCAGTCGGTGGCGCCGGCCAGGGCGCCGGGGGCGGAGAGCGCCACGGCCTCGGTGAGCGACGGGACGAGGGAGACGATCCTGGCGGGGCTCATCGGCGCGGCTTGTCCCGTACCGCCTCGATGTGTTCGGCGACGGCGACGACCAGCAGCCGGGTCTCCGGCACCGTGGCCCGCCAGCGGTGCCGTACGCCGCCGGTGAGGTACAGGGTGTCGCCGCGGCCGAGGCGGTACGCCCTGCCCTCCGCCTCGATCTCCACGGCGCCGTCCGCCACATACATCAACTGGTCGTTGCGGAACTGGAGTTCACGGCCCGCGTCATGGTCGCCGGTGAACTCGGAGGCGTACATCTGATGGTGACCGCGTACCAGGGACCGCACCCGCGGTTCGGTCAACGGCTCGGCGCCGTCGACGCGGACGACGTCCACGCTGCACGCCGGGTCTGCGGCGGCGAGGAGTTCCACGGCGGTGGTGCGCAGGGCGTCGGCGACCTTCTCCAGCGAGGTCTGGCTGGGTCGCGCCCGCTCGTTCTCGATCTGGCTCAGGAACGGGACCGACAGGCCGCTGCGCTCGGCCACGACGGCGAGCGTGAGGTCCAGCGCACGGCGTCGCCGCCGGACGGCCGCGCCCACCCGCAAGGGCTGTTCCTTGTGGTCGCCCATCGCTCCGGCTCCCTCCTCACCGATCGTCCCGCACCCCGTGCGCCGCTGTGCGGGCGCACTCCTTCTGTCGGGTTGTCTGCACCCTACGCATGTTCGGCAAACCGTTTCAGGCGCCTGTCACGTCGCCGTCGTGCGCGACCGGCGCCGACCCGCCAGTTCGCGCCAGCCGCCGCGGGGGCCCCTCGGTTTCCCCCGCATGCGATAAGGGGTGTTCCCGCCATTGTTCACCCCCGCGGCCGGAAGGTCACGGGGTAGGTCCCGGGAGGGCTTCGCGCTGCGTGGTTGTCCGGATTCTTTCCGTGTTTCGGTTCAGGTCGGGAGGGGCTCACAGACCCGGGAGAGACCGAAGGGGCGGGCCCGGGCCGCGCCGTCAGGTGCGGGTCCGGGCCCGCCCCTGCGGGCGCGGCCGGTACGGCGGTTACTGCGGGGTCATCCGCTCCGCCATGCCCGGGTGCTCCTTCAGCCAGGCCGCGACGGCCTCCTCCTCGTGGCCCTGGCCGCGGTCCTTGATCTCGGCCTCCAGGCTGCCGAGCTCGTCCTCGCTCATCTTGAAGTTCCTGATCCACTCGGTGAGCTGCGGATACTGCTCGGGGAACTTCTTGCTGGAGATGGTGCGGATCGTGTTGCCCTCACCGAAGGCCTTCTTCGGGTCCTTCAGCTTGGTCAGCTCGTAGTCGCTGTACGCCCAGTGCGGGGACCACAGGGTGACCGCGACGGGCTCCTTCTTGGCGAGGGCGCGCTTGAGCTCGGCCAGCATCGCCGGCGTGGAGCCGTCGACGACCTCGTACTCGTCCTCCAGGCCGTATCCCGGCATGACCTTCGTCTTGAGCAGGTTCATCTCACCGGTGCCCGGCTCGATGCCGATGATCCGCCCGTCGAACAGGTCCGCCTTGCCCTTGAGGTCCGCCAGGGACTTCACGTCCTTGACGTACGACGGGACGGCGATCTCCAGCGACGTGGGCTCGTACCAGGTGCCCAGGTCGGTGAGCTGGTCCTTGCTCTTGTCCCAGTAGTTCTTCTGCGCGTACGGCAGCCAGGCGTCGAAGTTGAGGTCGAGGTCCCCGGAGGCGAGGCCGGTGTAGACCGGGCCCACGTCCATCTGCTTCAGGTTCATCTTGTAGCCGCGCCGCTCGAGGACGTTCTTCCACAGGTAGGTGACGGCGACGTCCTCCTCCCACGGGAACCAGGCCACGTCCAGCGCCCGCTTCGCCTCGGCGGGCGTACCGCCCGAGCCGGACTCGACCGGCGCCAGCTTGTCGACGACACCCGGGTTGTCCTTCAGCCAGGCGCGGACGGCGGCCCGCTGCTTGCCCTTGCCGGCCTTGTTGATCTCGGCTTCCAGGCTGGTGAGCTGCTTCTCGGTCATCGAGAAGTCCTTCAGCCACTGGCCCACGGCGGGGTTCTCGCCGGCGAAGCCCTTGCGGGACAGCGTGTGCACGCCGTCGCCCTTGCCCCAGGTGCCCTTGGGGTCCTCGAGCTTCTTCAGGTCGTAGTCGCTGTACGCCCAGTGCGGGGACCAGAGGGTGACGACGACCGGTTCCTGCTTGCTGTAGGCCCGCTTCAGCTCGGCCAGCATCGCCGGCGTGGAGCTGTCGACGACCTTGTACTCCTTGTCCAGGCCGTACTCCTTGAGGACCTTGCTCTTCAGCAGGCCCATCATGCCGGCGCTGGACTCGATGCCGGTGATCTCCCCGCCGAAGGCGGACGCCTTGCCCTTGAGGTCCTCGAGGGAGTTGACGTCCTTCATGTACGACGGGACGGTCAGCTCCAGCGACGTCTCGTCGTACCAGGAGCCGAGGTCGTCGAGCTGCTTGCCGTACTTCTTCCAGTACGCCTCGTGGGTGGTGGGCAGCCAGGAGTCCGTCTGGAAGTCGATGTTGCCCTGTGCGAGGGCGGTGTACAGCGGGCCGGCCTCGAACTGCTTGGCGTCGACCTCGAAACCGCGCTGCTCCAGGATCTCCTTCCACAGGAAGGTGGAGGCGACGCCCTCGTCCCAGGGGATGTAGCCGATGGTGATCTTCTTGCCGTTGCCGACGTTCTTGCCGTCCGCGGCGGGGGCGGAGCCGCCGGAGCCGCCGCCGAAGATCCCCATGCCGCCCGCGACCAGCGCGAGGACGACGACACCGACCACGGCGACCTGCGGACGGGGCCGGTACGACCAGATCTTCAGCCCCTGCGTGGCGCGCGCCTTGGCGGCGGCACGCCGGCCGAGCGGGGAGACCTGGGTGCCCAGGGCGCTGGTCATCCGGTCCAGGTAGATCGCCAGGATGACGATGGCGATACCGGACTCGGCGCCGAGACCGATGTTCAGCTGGCCGATGGCCTCGATGACCGCGCCACCGAGTCCGCCGGTGCCGACCATGCCGGCGATCGCGGCCATGGACAGACCGAGCATGATCACCTGGTTGACGCCCGCCATCACCGTGGGCAGCGCCAGCGGCAGCTGGACGCGCAGCAGGGTGTTGCGCGGGGTGGTGCCGAACGCCTCGGCCGCCTCGACCAGTTCCTTGTCGACCTGGCGGATGCCCAGCTCGGTCATGCGCACGCCCGGAGCGAGCGCGAAGATCAGCGTGGCGACGATGCCCGGGGCGGATCCGGTCCCGAAGAACAGGATCGCCGGGATGAGGTAGATCATCGCGGGCAGCGTCTGCATGAAGTCCAGGATCGGCCGGACCACGGCGCTGACCCGGTCCGAGCGGGCCGCCCAGATGCCCACCGGCACCGATATGATCAGCGCGATCACCGTGGCGACGATGACCAGGGCCAGCGTCACCATCGAGTCCTCCCACAACTCCATGGAGTCGAGGAAGGCGAATCCGACGAAGGTGAGGACACCGGCGAAGGTGCCGCGCAGCCAGAACGCGATGACCGCGAAGATGCCGCAGAGGATCAGCGGCGCGGGGGCCTGGAGTACGGCGTTGACACCGTCGTAGGCACCCGTGAAGACGGCCTTGAAGAAGTCGAACAGCCAGCTGACGTTGGCGAGCAGCCAGTCGACGGCGCTGTTGACCCAGTTGCCGAGCGGAATCCTAGGCACGGGCCATCACCTTCTCGCCGCCCTTGTCGCGCGGGGTGTCGCACACCCCGGGATCGGCCTCCTCGTCGCCGAGGAATCCGATGAGGCGCTGCCGGGGCACGACACCGACCAGCACGCCCTCCTTGTCGAGCACGGCCACGGGGTGCGGCACACGCGCGCTGATCGCGCACAGGTCGGTGAACGGCGTGTCGGACGTCGCGGTCTCACAGCCGCAGTCGGCCTCGTCACCGCGCACCTCGCGCTCCATCACGGAACCGGCCGTGAGGACGCGCGAGCGGTCGACGTCCTGGGTGAAGGAGGCGACGTAGTCGTTGGCGGGCCGGATCAGGATGTCCTGCGCGGTGCCGACCTGCACGATACGGCCGTCCCGCATCATCGCGATCCGGTCCCCCAGACGCATTGCCTCGTTGAGGTCGTGGGTGATGAAGACGATCGTCTTCTTCAGCTTCTTCTGCAGTTCGATCAGCTGGTCCTGCATGTCACGGCGGATCAGCGGGTCGAGCGCGCTGAAGGACTCGTCCATCAGCAGCAGGTCGGCGTCGGTGGCGAGCGCGCGGGCGAGACCGACCCGCTGCTGCATACCGCCGGACAACTCGTCGGGCCACGACTTCTCCCAGCCGGCCAGGCCGCACAGGGCGAGCGCCTCGTCGGCGCGGCGTTCGCGCTCGGCGCGGGGCACGCCCTGCACTTCAAGACCGTAGGCAGCGTTGTCACGGACACTGCGGTGCGGGAACAGCGCGAAGTGCTGGAAGACCATGCTGATCTTCTTGGAACGCACCTTGCGCAGTTCCCGGTCGGGCAGCGCGGTCAGGTCCTCGCCGTCGAAGCGCACGTGTCCGGCGGTCGGCTCCAGCAGTCCGTTCAGCATGCGCAGCAGGGTGGACTTGCCGGAGCCCGACAGGCCCATGACGACGAAGATCTCGCCCGGCTCCACGGTGAACGAGGCGTCGATCACGGCGGCGGTGGTGCCGTCGGCGCGCAGTTCCTCCCGGTCGGCTTTCTTCTGGCGCAGTCGTTCGACCGCCTGGTCCGGTCGTCTGCCGAACACCTTGAACAGGTGCTCGGCCTCAAGCCTGGATGACACGCGTACCTCTTGTCTCGACGGCAAATGGCTGAAGCGATGCCGGACGGGCAGCTGCACGCGGCCCAAAACAGTTGAATCCGTAACCGGCATCGCTCCGTGGCCGCGCCTCCCCGGTTTCCCTTGACGCAAACTGGTTCGTGCTCCGCCTCACACGAGTCGCGCTGTGCGCAACACGTTGCATCTGCCGCTTGGGCGGGCGGTCGTGCACGCTCGCGTTGTCAGCCCGGTGCGGCATGATGCGCAACGTGACCGGACGACTCATGCTCCTAGACACCGCCTCCCTCTACTTCCGCGCCTACTTCGGCGTCCCCGACTCCGTCAAGGCCCCCGGCGGCACCCCGGTGAACGCCGTCCGCGGACTCCTCGAGTTCATCGACCGCCTGGTCAAGGACCATCGCCCGGACCACCTCGTCGCCTGCATGGACGCCGACTGGCGCCCGCACTGGCGGGTGGAGCTGATCCCCTCCTACAAGGCGCACCGCGTCGCCGAGGAGCGCCCGTCCGGCCCGGACGAGGAGGAGGTCCCCGACACCCTGTCCCCCCAGGTCCCGGTCATCGAGAGCGTGCTCGACGCGATCGGCATCGCCCGGGTCGGAGTCGCCGAGTACGAGGCCGACGACGTGATCGGCACGTTCACCGGTCACGCGACCGGCCCGGTCGACATCGTCACCGGCGACCGCGACCTGTACCAGCTGGTGGACGACGAGCGCGCGGTGCGCGTCCTGTACCCGCTCAAGGGCGTCGGCACGCTCCAGATCACCGACGAGGCCCTGCTGCGCGAGAAGTATGGGGTGGACGGCAAGGGGTACGCGGACCTCGCGCTGCTGCGCGGTGATCCGAGTGACGGCCTGCCGGGCGTACCGGGCATCGGGGAGAAGACCGCGGCCAAGCTGCTGGCCGAGTTCGGTGACCTGGCCGGGATCCTCGCGGCCGTGGACGACCGGCAGGCCAGGCTCACGCCGTCGCAGCGCAGGCGTCTGGACGAGGCGCGGCCGTATCTCGCGGTCGCCCCCAAGGTCGTCCGGGTCGCGGACGACGTCCCGCTCCCGGACGTCGACACGGCGTTGCCGCACGGGCCGCGCGACCCGGCCGCGGTTCAGGCGCTGGCGGCCCGCTGGGGGCTGGGCGGCTCGCTGCAGCGGCTGCTGACCACGCTGTCGGTGTGAGCCACAGACCCGAGGTGCTAACTTAGGTAACCCTAACTGTGGTAGCTGGGAGGCTCCTCATGGCAGAGCGACCGGGACGCGCCCCGCGCGCGCCGCACACCGCCGAGGTCGTCCGCACCGAGCGGCTGACCCCGCATATGCAGCGTGTCGTGCTCGGTGGTGAGGGGCTCTCCGACTTCTCGGCGGACACCTGCACCGATCATTACGTCAAGCTGCTGTTCCCGGCGGGGGGCGCGACGTATCCGGAGCCGTTCGATCTCCAGCGCGTCCGGGAGGAGTTCCCTCGCGAGCAGTGGCCGGTGACCCGGACGTACACGGTGCGGCAGTGGGACGCGGTGCACCGTGAGATGACGCTGGACTTCGTGGTCCACGGCGACGAGGGGCTGGCCGGGCCGTGGGCGGCGAACGTCCGGCCGGGTGAGCTCGTCCGTTTCCTCGGCCCCGGCGGGGCGTACGCCCCTGACCCGGCCGCGGACTGGCATCTGCTGGCGGGTGACGAGAGTGCTCTGCCGGCGATCGCGCGTTCGCTGGAGGCGCTGCCGGACGGTGCGAGGGCGTTCGCGTTCGTGGAGATCTCCGGTCCGGAGGAGGAGCAGAAGATCGACTCGGACGTGGAGGTCCGCTGGCTGCACCGCGGTGGCCGCCCGGTCGGCGAGGCCCTGGTGGAAGCCGTCCGGGGCCTCGACTTCCCGGAGGGCCGGGTGCACGCCTTCGTCCATGGCGAGGCCCACTCCGTCAAGGCCCTGCGCCAACTGCTCCGAGTCGAACGCGCCGTCCCCCGCGAGGACCTGTCCATCTCGGGCTACTGGCGCCTGGGCCACAACGAGGACGGCTGGCAGGCCTCGAAGCGCGACTGGAACGCCCGGATCGAAGCAGAACAGGAACCCACGCCCCCGTCCGCCTGACCACTGTCGGACCCGGTGCCGCACTCCGCGGGCAATCGTGCCGCAGGGCGGCACGGGTGGGCGCGACGGCACCCCGCAAGCGCCGGGCCGCGCGAACACCCCCCGCCCCGCCCCCGCACCGGACACCCGCCCAACCCCACCCGCGCAGGTGGGCGCGACGGCACCCCGCCGACGCCGGGCCGCGCAACCCGCCCCCGGCCCGCACCGACGCCGGGCCCCGTACGCCCCCGTACCCTTGCCCGTTGTGAGACGCAGACGCCCCGCCCCGCCCCCTCCGCTGCCGCAGCGCGACGGGGTGGACCCGGTACGGGTCCGGCTCCCCGCCGGTGGACGGGGGGCCACCGTCAGGGAGCACCTGGTGCAGCGGCTGCCCACCACCCCGAGCACCGTGGACCGCATGTTCGCCGAGGGCCGGATCGTAGGCGTCGACGGACATCCGCTGGCCCCGGACACCCCGTACGAACCCGGCCTCCACCTGTGGTTCCACCGCGACCTCCACGAAGAGGCGCCGGTCCCCTTCGCCCTGGAGATCGTCCACCGCGACGACCACATCCTCGTCGTCGACAAACCCCACTTCCTCGCCACCACCCCCCGCGGCAGCCACATCACCCAGACCGCCCTCACCCGCCTCCGCCGCGAGCTGGGCATCCCGGAACTCGGCGCCGCACACCGCCTCGACCGGCTCACCGCCGGCCTGGTGCTGTTCATCGTCCGGCCGGACGAGCGCGGCGCCTACCAGACCCTGTTCCGCGACCGCCTGGTGCGCAAGGAGTACGAGGCCGTCGCCCCGTACGACCCGGCGATCGCGCTCCCCCGCACCGTACGCAGCCGGATCGTGAAGGAGCGCGGGGTGCTCACCGCCGAGGAGGTCGAGGGCGAGCCCAACGCCGAGACCCTGGTCGACATCGCCGACCACCGCGCGGACGGTCTGGCCCGGTACCGGCTCGTACCCGGCACCGGCCAGACCCACCAGCTGCGGGTGCACATGAACGCGCTCGGCCTGCCGATCCTCGGTGACCCGCTGTATCCCGAGGTCACCCCGCCCGTCCCGGCCGGTGACTTCCGGCGCCCGCTGCAACTGCTGGCACGGAGACTGGAGTTCACCGACCCGGTGACAGGGGTGGAGCACCGCTTCGTCAGCGGTCGGGTGCTCGCGGCCTGGACGTCGTACGACGACTGGGCGGCGGCCGGTCAGTAGCCGCGCCACCAGCGCAGCAACCGCTGCCAGGCGCCCCGCGGCTCAGGCCGCGTCGCCGGCGGGGGCGGGGGCACCGGCATCGGCGTCGGCACGGGCGCCTCCACGCGCGGCGCGGGGGGCGCGACCGGCCGGCTCACCCCGATGTGCCAGTCCTGCCTCGGCGGTGCGTCGTTCTCGTGGCTCGGCCGCTGCAGGACATCCTGCTGCGGCCGGGGGATGAAGTTGACGGGCAGCTCCACGAGATGCCGGGACGCGATGGACTCGGTGAAGCGCAACTCCGACTCCGGCACGCTCAGTTCGACGTCGGGCAACCGCATCAGCAGGGCGTCGACGCCGACTTCCGCGATGACACGGCCGATGTCCTGCCCGGGACACTCGTGCGTGCCTCCGCCGAAGGCGAGGTGCGAGCGGTTGCCCATCATGTCGGCGGTCGGGTCGGGCCGTACCCGGGGATCCACGTTGGCGGGTGCCGGTGCGAAGAGCAGTCCGTCGCCCTTGCGGATGCGCTGCCCGCCGAGCTCCGTCTCCTGCTTGGCGTAGTAGGCGAAGATGGTACTGAACGGCGGTTCGTCCCACAGCAGTTGCTCCACCGCCTGGGGCACGGTCATCTGGCCGCCGTTGAGCTGGGAACGGAAGCGCGGATCGATCAGCACCTGGCGCAGCACATTGGCGAGAAGGTTGGCCGTGGCCTCGTAGGCGGCGATGAGGACCACCCGGAGGTGCTGCGCGATCTCCTCGTCGGTCAGCCCGGCCGGGTGCCTGGTGAGGTGGCCGGTGAAGTCGTCCAGCGGTTCGGCCCGGCTGCGGGCGGTGAGGCGCTGCAGGGCGTCCATGATGTAGGCGTTGCTGGCGATCGCGGTCTCGGTGCCCCGGAGCATGTCGCGGGCGGCCTCGACGATCCGGTCGTTGTACTCGTCGGGCATGCCGAGGACATGGCACATCACGGCCATCGGCAGATGCTCGGCGTACTGGCCGACCAGTTCGGCCTCGCCCGTCTCGCAGAACCGGTTGACGACGCGCTGCACACTGCGGTTGACGTGCCGGCGCAGGCCCCGGAAGTCGGTGGCCGCCACGGCGACGTCGATGGCGCCGCGCAGCCTCCGGTGTTCGTCTCCCTCGGCGTGGGCGCACATCGGCTGCCAGGCGATGTGCGGCATCAGCGGGTGGTCCGGCTTGACCAGACCGTCGCCGAGCGCGGACCAGATGCGGCTGTCCTTGCAGAAGTGCGCGGGGGTGCGCAGCAGTTGCTGGCTCTCGGCGTGGCCCAGGACCACCCACAGCGGTACGTCGTCGTGGATCAGCACGGGTGCCACCGGGCCGTGCTCGGCCCGCAGTTCCTCGTACAGCTTCTTCAGGTCCGCCGACTCATGGAGCCGGCTCAGCCCTCCGGGGCCCTGGCCGTGCGCGGGGCAGCCGGGGGGCGGGGCGGGGCGGGAGGAGTCCGCGCCGGCCGGGGAGTCTCCCGTCAGGGGGTTCGATTCAGTCGTCACAGTGGTCGCTCCGGAGGGAAGAACGGGGGGCTGGGGAGGGGGCGGATCCCGGGGTCAGGTGAGCGAACCCGTCATGGCGAGCGAGTGCAGGAACCGCATCAGGGTCAGCAGGACGTCACGGCTGGAGGCGCGGCGCCGCACATCGCACTCCATGATGGGGACCCGCTCGGACAGATCGAGGGCGGACCGCAGGTCGGCGATGGGGTAACGGGGGGCGTCAGGGAAGGAGTTGACGGCGACGACGAACGGCACTCCGCGTTCCTCGAGCCGCCCCATGACATCGAAGCTGACCTCGAGGCGGCGGGTGTCGACCAGGACGACGGCGCCGAGCGCGCCCTCGAACAGCCCGTTCCACAGGAACCAGAAGCGTTCCTGGCCGGGGGTGCCGAACAGGTACAGCACCAGCTGGTCCGTGATCTTGATCCGGCCGAAGTCCATGGCGACGGTGGTGGCCGTCTTGGTCGCGGAGCCGAAGTTGTCGTCGACCCCGACGCCGGCCTGGGTCATGGTCTCCTCGGTGGTCAGCGGTTTGATCTCGCTGACCGAGCCGACCATGGTCGTCTTGCCGACCCCGAACCCGCCCACGATCACGATCTTCACCGCGGCCTGTGCCGTCTGCGGCAGCCGGTCCTCGGCGCGGGGGCCCGGGACGGTCTCAGAGCCTTTGAAGTCCATGCATCACCGCTTCGAGAAGGGAACGGTCCGGAAGCGCCTCGCGGACGATCGGGAAGCGCGCCTGGACCAGTTCCGCCGCCAGCATGTCGGTGAGCAGCACGGTCACCACGCCGAACGGCAGGCTGAGATAGGCCGACAGTTCGGCCACGGACAGGGGGGCGGCACAGAGCCGGAGCAGCGCCGCCTGCTCGGGGGTGGCGGAGGGCGGGGGGTCCGGGGAACCGGCCACGATGAGCGTGACGAGGTCCAGGTCCGCCCGTTCGCCGTCCGGTCCGGCGACCACGTACAGCCGCTCCGGGTTGCCGCCGCCCTCCTTCTTCCCGGCCGGTCCGGCCGGCTTCGGGGAGGGGGCGGCCCGGGGGAAGCGCCTCTGGCGTTGCGGAGGAGTCATACGGTCTGCCCGTTCCGTCGGGGCGGGCTGGTCAGATGGGCGCCGATACGGACGACGAGGTCGCGCATCATGCCGCCCATGCGGCCCGGCTCACAGGTCATGTCGGAGAGCACCGCGAGATAGGCGTTGGCGCCGGCCGCCATGAGATAGAAGTAGCCCTCGTTGATCTCGATGAGGACCATCTTCATCTCGCCGTTGCCGTAAGGGAGTTCCTGGGCGACGGCCCCGGCGAGGCTCTGTACGCCCGCGCAGGCGGCGGCGACCCGGTCGGCGGCGTCGGGCTCGCCGCCGTAGCGGGCGATGCGCAGGCCGTCGGCGGAGAGCACCACGATCATCTCGACGCCGGGTACGCCGTCGGCGAGCTCCTTGAGCATCCAGTCGAAGTTGGCTCGCTGCTGGATCACTTGAGGTCCCCCTCGTCATCGGCCTCGGTGCGGGCCGGTTCGTTGATGAGATGCAGGTAGGCGGTCGGGTTCCGGGTGAAGTCGGTGGTGGGGACGTCCGGGTCGAGGCCCTTGCGCATGCCCTCCCAGAAGGCGTCGACCCACAGGCCGGGTTCGCGGTCGTCCTGCTTCTTCTCGGGCTCGGGCCTGGCCCAGATGTCGTGGTACTCCTCGCCCCGTTCCCTGGCCTCCCGCTCGGCCCGTTCGGCGGCCGCCTGCTCGGCGTAGCGCTGGTGGATCGGGGTCTTCACCCGGCTGCGGCGCTGCGGCAGGCCGCCCGCGGTCCACTCGGTGACCTCGGGGACGTCGTCCTCCATGGACACCGTCTCGGGGATGCGGGGGCTGGTGGGACGGCGCTTCTTGGGGGTGCGCTCCGGTCCCGGGAGGGCGTCGACCGGGCGGGGCACGGCGGTGGCGCCGATGCCGTGGGCGAGGCCGACGCCGGGCTCGTCGGTCAGCATCTCGCTGGGCACGATGAGGACGGCGCGGACACCGCCGTACGCGGAGGCGCGCAGCGAGACCTTCATGTCGAACGCGGTACAGAGGCGGCCGACGACGGCGAGGCCGAGGCGCGGGTTCTCCGTGATCTCCTGGAGGTCGGTGCCCTTCTGGGCCTGCTCGAGGATGCCCTCGATACGGGCGCGGGCCTGCTCGTCGAGGCTGACGCCGGCGTCCTCGATCTCGATGGCGACGCCGGTCTGCACCTCGGTGGCGGTGACGCTCACCTTGCTGGTCGGCGGCGAGTAGCGGGTGCCGTTGTCGAGGATCTCGGCGGCGGCGTGGATGACCGGCTCGACGTAGATGCCCTTGATGTTGACCTTGGCGATCGACTTCAGGTCGATGCGGCGGTACTCGAGGATGCGGGACATGGCGCCGCGCAGCACGCTGTAGAGCGCGACGGGCATGGGCCACTGGCGTCCGGGGCGGCCGCCGCCGAGGACGGAGATGGAGTCGGCGAGACGGCCGATCAGCGCGGTGCCGTGGTCGATACGCAGCAGGTCGTCGAAGACCTCGGGGTTGCGGCCGTGGTCCTCCTCCATCTCGCGGAGTTCGTTGGCCTGCTGGTGGACGATCGCCTGGACGCGGCGGGCGATGCTGACGAAGGAACGCTGGGCGGAGTCGCGCAGGTTCTCCTCGTCGTCGATGATCTTGAGGATCGTGCGCAGCAGGTCGATCTGGTACTTGGGCAGATCGCGCCAGGTGGGGTCGAGCTGTGGCAGGCCGCGGATGACTTCGTCGGGGTCGTTCCCGCTGTGCAGGAAGTCCAGGGCCGCGGGGGTGACCCGCTGGGTGAAGTACTGCGTCTCCGTGTCGTGGGCGGCGATCCGGGATTCCAGATACGTACGGTGACGGTCGTACTCGGCCTGCGACTCCCGCAGTACCCGGCCGCGGCGCACCGCCTCGGTCGCGGCGACGGTCACCAGCAGGGTCGCGACGGCGCCGCACACGCCGACGGCGATCCGGGCGGGCTCCGTCACCAGGGCGACGGCGGCTCCGGTCGCCGCGGCCATCACTATGGCCGGCAGCAACAACACGCGTGCGTGGGAAAGTTGGACACTCGCCATGTGAGCCCTCTGAAACGAATCGACTGATGGTCGGGGAACATGCACATAGGGGAACAAGCGCACGAATTCATCTCAACCCGGTGCGCTGCGGGCGAGCTTAGTCCGGCGGGATCATCGCCATGTCATATTCGGCAAGTGCCGGAAACGGCCCCTGGGGCAGGAGTACGCTCGGGTCGTTTGCACGCTGCGCGCCCGTTCGAACGCAGTGCGTCACGGCGTTCGGGCGTACGAAAACCACTCACCGTTATGAGTGAGAGAGGCGGCGGGCCTCCCTGATCCTGCCCGCCGAACGGGGCGTTGACGCTCCGGAAACGGCGGAAGCCCGGCGCGCACCTGGCGCGCCGGGCTTCGAAGTCCCCTCGGTCCGGGCGGTGTTCAGCCCACGGACGAGTAGGCGACCACTCCGCGCAGCAGTCCGTCGACCGCCTTGCGGGCGTTCTTGGCGACCGTCGATCCGTCGCCGGTCGGTGCCGCCGCCGAGATCTGGCCGAGCACGTCGATGACCTGCTTGCACCAGCGCACGAAGTCACCGGCCGGCATCTCCGCCTCGCGCAGCACTTCGTCCAGGCCCTTGCCCGAGGCCCACGTGTAGGCGGCCCAGGCGAAGCCGAGGTCGGGCTCGCGCTGGCCGACACCCTCCGTCTGGCTGATCCGGAAGTCCTCCTCCAGGGCGTCCAGGCGCCCCCAGATCCGGACCATCTCGCCGAGCGCCGCCTTCGCCCCGCCCGACGGCAGCTTGGGCGCCATCGCGTCGTCGGCGACCCGGGCCTCGTACACCAGGGCCGAGACGCACGCGGCCAGTTCGGCGGGGGCGAGCCCCTCCCACACGCCCTCGCGCAGGCATTCGCTGGCCAGCAGGTCGAGTTCGCCGTACAGCCGCGCCAGCCGCTTGCCGTGTTCGGTGACCTCGTCGCCGCGCAGATAGTCCATCTCGGTCAGCAGCGCGACGATGCGGTCGAAGGTCCGGGCGATGGTGTTCGTCCGGCCCTCGATACGCCGCTCCAGCTGCGAGGTGTCGCGCAGCAGCCGGTGGTGGCGCTCTGCCCAGCGGGCGTGGTCCTCACGGTCCTGGCAACCGTGGCACGGGTGCGCCCGCAGTGCCTTGCGCAGCCGCGCGATCTCCCGGTCGTCGGCCGCCTGGGACCGCTTCTTGCGGTGCCGGTCCGGGGAGATGTGCCCGGCCTTCGTGCGCAGCGCGGAGGCGAGGTCCCTGCGGGACTGCGGGGAGCGCGCGTTGAAGGACTTCGGGATCCGCATCCGCTCCAGCGCCTCGACCGGCACCGGGAAGTCGATCGACGCCAGCCGCTTCACCTGCCGCTCGGCGGTCAGCACCAGCGGGCGCGGACCGTCGGAGTACTCGTAACCGCGGTGGCCGTCGGTCCGCCCCGCCGGCAGGCCGGGGTCGAGGACCAGCGCCAGCCCCGCGTACTTTCCGGTGGGCACGTGGATGACGTCACCGGGTTTGAGCTTCTCCAGCGCGACAGCGGCCTCCGCCCGCCGCTGCACCGCGCCCTGCCGGGCCAGTTCGTTCTCCCGGTCCTTGAGTTCACGGCGCAGCCGCGCGTACTCGTCGAAGTCGCCGAGATGGCAGGTCATGGAGGCCTTGTATCCCTCCAGGCCCTCCTCGTTGCGCTGCACCTGCCGGGAGATGCCGACGACCGACTTGTCCGCCTGGAACTGCGCGAACGACGTCTCGAGGAGCTCGCGCGAGCGGTGCCGGCCGAACTGCTCGACCAGGTTGACCGCCATGTTGTACGACGGCTTGAAGCTGGACCGCAGCGGATAGGTGCGGGTACCGGCCAGTCCCGCCAGATGGTCGGGATTCATGGCGCGCTGCCACAGCACGACCGCGTGGCCCTCGACGTCGATGCCGCGGCGGCCGGCCCGGCCGGTCAGCTGGGTGTACTCGCCGGGGGTGATGTCGGCGTGCTGCTCGCCGTTCCACTTGACGAGCTTCTCCAGGACCACCGAGCGGGCGGGCATGTTGATACCCAGGGCGAGGGTCTCGGTCGCGAACACGGCCTTCACCAGGCCGCGGACGAAGAGTTCCTCGACGACCTCCTTGAACGTCGGCAGCATGCCCGCGTGATGGGCGGCGATGCCGCGCTCCAGGCCCTCCAGCCACTCGTAGTAGCCCAGGACGTGCAGATCCTCGGCCGGGATGGAGGCCGTGCGCTCCTCGACCAGGGAGCGGACCCGCGCCCGCGCCTCGTCGTCGTTGAGTCTGAGGCCCGCGTACAGGCACTGCTGGACGGCGGCCTCGCAGCCGGCGCGGCTGAAGATGAAGGTGATCGCGGGCAGCAGGCCCTCGGCGTCGAGCCGCTCGATGACCTCGGGACGGCTCGGCGTCCACACGCGCGAGCGCTGTCTGCGCTCCCGCTCCCGGTCGGCCTCGCGCACATTGCCCCGCCCGCGCTTGCGGTCGCCCCAGGACGGACGGCTCGCCTCCAGGCGGGCCATGCGCGTGAGGTCCGGGTTGACGGCCTTCTTGCGGCCCTCCCCCTCCTCGAACAGGTCGTATATCCGGCGGCCCGCGAGCACGTGCTGGAACAGCGGCACCGGCCGGTGCTCGGAGACGATCACCTGTGTGTCACCGCGGACGGTGTCCAGCCAGTCCCCGAACTCCTCCGCGTTCGACACCGTCGCCGACAGTGACACCAGGGTCACGGACTCGGGGAGGTGGATGATCACTTCCTCCCAGACGGCGCCGCGGAAGCGGTCGGAGAGGTAGTGCACCTCGTCCATCACCACGTAGCCGAGGCCGAGGAGGGTCTGCGAACCGGCGTATAGCATGTTCCGCAGCACCTCGGTGGTCATCACGACCACCGGGGCGCCGGAGTTGACGCTGTTGTCGCCGGTGAGCAGGCCCACCCGCTCCGCGCCGTAGCGGCGGCACAGGTCGGCGTACTTCTGGTTCGACAGCGCCTTGATGGGTGTCGTGTAGAAGCACTTCTTGCCCTGCTGGAGGGCGAGATGGACGGCGAACTCGCCGACGATCGTCTTGCCGGAGCCGGTGGGCGCGGCGACCAGGACGCCCTTCCCCGACTCGAGCGCCTGGCAGGCCTCGATCTGGAAGGGGTCGAGGCCGAAGTCGTACATCTCGCGGAAGGAGGCGAGCGCGGTGGCCTGCTCGGCAGCGCGCCTGCGTGCTGCCGCGTACCGCTCGGCCGGTGAGAGGTCCTCTGTCATCGTGCTTTCGAGCGTACCGGGCCGCACCGACAACAGGACGATCATTATCCGTTCAGGGGCCGACGACCCGCAGCGCTCCCGGCACGCACCGGGCGGTCAGCGGCAGCGGTCCCACCGGTTCCCCGTCCGCGTACCCCGTGACCTCCTCGGCGGCCAGCTCGACGGTCGCCGCCCGCAGCACGGTGATCGCCGGGTGGTCTGTGTGCGTGCCCCGGTACACCTTCGGGAACACCCGCAGCAGTGTGGCCCGGCTGCACTCGCCGACCACCGTGATGTCCAGCAGCCCGTCGGTCAGGTCCGCGCCGGGGCAGATCCGCATGCCGCCGCCGTACGACGGCCCGTTCCCGACGGCCACCAGTGTCGCCTCGATCTCGCGGACCTCGCCGCCGTCGATCGTGATCCGGTACGGCAGCGGCTTGAAGGCGGCCAGCTCGGCGACCATCGCCAGGTCGTACTTGAAGCGTCCGAGGGGCATCCGCATGCGGTTGCCGCGGTCGTTGACCCGGGAGTCGAAGCCGGAGGCGAGTACGGCGCCGAACCAGCGGTCGCCGACCCTGCCGAGGTCGATGTCGCGGACCCGGCCGCACTTGAGGGCGTCGGCGATCATCCGGCCGGCCGCGGCGGGTTCGCGCAGCGGCATGCCGAGCGCGCGGGCGAAGTCGTTGCCGGTACCCGCGGCGACCAGGCCGAACGGCGTGCCGGTGCCGACGACGGCCTGCAGCGCGAGGTTCGCCATGCCGTCGCCGCCGACCGCGATCAGGGCGCCGGTGCCCTCCTCGACGGCGGTACGGGCCCGGGCCAGGGCGTCCTGCGGGTCGTCGCCGAGCACGGTCCGCACCGAGAAGCCGGCGTCCCGCAACGCGGCAGCGGCCGGCCGCGCCGCGCGGGCGCCCCGGCCGCGGCCCGCGGTGGGGTTGACGAAGAGGGTGATCTCGCTGGTCACGGGAGTGACCCTACGATCTGCGGGACGCTCCTCAGGTCACGTCGTCATAACCGTTGACCCGGTCCCGGGTCGTCTGCTCGGGCACGGAGGCCACGGGCTCGACGGGATCGATGTCCTCGGGGGTGAGATCCAGGTCCGAGGCCTCGTCGTCGGCGGGGCCCATGGCCTCGAGACGGCGCTTGCGGCGGTCGTTGAGCAAGGACACGACGACCGCGGCGAAGTACAGGATCCAGATCGGCCCCGCGAGCGCGAGCATGGTCAGCGGGTCGGTGCTCGGCGTGGCGATGGCCGCGAACAGTGTGATGCCCATGATCATGCCGCGCCACCAGCCGAGCATCCGCCGGCCCGTGAGGACACCGGTGAAGTTGAGCATCACCAGCAGCAGCGGCAGCTCGAAGGAGAGGCCGAAGACGATCACCATGCGGGTGACGAGGTCCAGCAGGTCGTCCAGCGGCAGCAGGTTGTCGACGTTGGACGGCGTGAAGGTGAGGAGCACCTCGGCGGTGGTCGGCAGCACCGCGTAGGCGAAGTAGGCGCCGGCCAGGAAGAGCGGGAAGCCCGTCGCGACGAACGCGTAGGCGTACTTCCTCTCGTGCCGGTGCAGGCCCGGCGCGACGAAGGCCCACAGCTGATACAGCCAGACCGGGGCGGCCAGTACGACACCGGCCATCAGCGAGACCTTCAGCGCCAGCGTGAACGGCGTGAGCAGACCGTTGATCGTGATCTGCGCGCACGGCTCCTCGCTGTCCGAGCGGGCGAGCTCCGCGAAGGACTTCTCGCACCCGACCGACTTGAAGACCGGCTCGGTGAAGAAGTTGATGATGTCGTTGTAGAAGAAGGCTGCGACGACCGTCACGGCGATGATGGCCAGCAGGGCCTTCGCGAGCCGGTTGCGGAGCTCACGAAGGTGCTCCGCGAGGGGCATCCGCCCCTCGGGATCCTTCTCCTGTTTGCGGGCAGGCTTCAGCAACCCACGTTCCCATCTCGTGCGGCGGGCCGGTGGTCACCGGCCCTGCGTCAGCGCTTGGTCGTGTCCGTCGGCTCCGCCACCGGGCGGGCGCTGGTCACGTCGCCGGGGGCGGCCTGGATGGTGCGCTGCGCGGAGGGCTCCTCCGGGGGAGCCGGCGGGTCGGCGGGGGCGGAGGACTTGTCGTCCTTCATCGCCTTGGCCTCGCTCTTGAGGATGCGGGCCGACTTGCCGAGCGACCGCGCCATGTCCGGGAGCTTCTTGGCGCCGAACAACAAAATGACGACGACGAGGATGAGAATCAACTCGGGAGCGCCGATCTTGCCACCGAACATAAGTCTTTACCTTCTCACCGAGGCTGCTGGGGGTGGGATGCCGTCCGACCAGACCGTCCGACCAGTCGGACACGCGTCCGAACGATCGTGTCGTCAGCGATCGTAACGCTCGGGGGTGAACGTGAGGCAATCCCCGTGCGTACTCCCGTCCGCGGTCCGGGCCTCGTCTCCGGGCCGCGATCAGCAGCGTACCTGCCACGCCCCACCACCCGACAGGCCGAACCCCGCCCACCCCCGGCGAGCCTGCTTCTTCCACAGCCTGCGGGCAGCCGTGCCACTGAGACAGTTCCTCGGCCCCGCAGCCTGCGGGCAGCCGCACCATAGAGACAGTTCCTCGGCCCCGCAGCCTGCGGGCAGCCGCACCATAGAGACAGTTCCTCGGCCCCGCAGCCTGCGGGCAGTCGTGCCGCTGGGGCGGCACGGGTGGGCGCAGGCGGCACCCCCTCCAGCGGGCAGCGCACCAGTTCCTCGCCCCCGCCGCCCCTTCCCGTCCCCGGGGCTGCGCCCCAGCCCCATCGGCCCTGAACGGGCCTTGTCCTCAAACGCCGGACGGACTGCGGGCTTGAGCAGCGGACGGGCTGGGGGTGGGCATCGGCCCCGCGGGCCGGACTTCGGGTGCGGGTGGGCGGGCTACAGCGCTTCCGCCGACCGAGCCGTACTGCTCGCCGCCCGCTCCAGCTCCTCCGCCGCGCGGCCGATCCGGCCGGCCGAGTCCGCGACCTGTCTCCCCAGCCGCTCCGCCTCCACGAAGACCCGGACGGCGAGAACCGCGAGCACCAGCAGACCCAGAAACCCCACGACAACAGCGAACATCGGCCAGAACATGACGCGAGCCTAGACCGTCGAGTGCAGCCGCAGCGTACGCACCCCGCCACCGGTCAGCAGTTCCACGATCCGCTCCCCCGCCGGCTTGCGGACGGCCACCCCGCACTCGGGGCAGGTGAAGGAGTAGAAGGTCGTACGGCTGCTCGCCCCGATGGCGAGCCGCAACGCACTGGCGGCGAGTTCGAACCGCTCCCGGCAGTCCGGGCACCCCGCCCTGAACAGCACCGGGGCCACGCTTCTCATCCCCGCGAACGCGGACGCCGCCGTCATGCCCCGTGTACCGGACGTCGCCGACTCGCTCAAAGCCCTCGCTCCTGCCTGTCGTCCTGCCCGTCCCGCACCCTGCGCGGGGGCGGTCATCCCGCCGCCTCGACCCCGTCGTACGCCGCGAGCGCCTCACGCGCCGCCTGCCGGGCGCTGTCGGCCAGCGCCTGCGGCGCGACGATGCGGCCGTCGCGGCCCAGCCGCAGGGCCAGCCGTCTGAGCGAGGCCGGCTCGGGGGTGCGCAGAGTGATACGCAGCCCGCCGTCGGGAAGCTCATCCGCGCTGTCGTGCGGGTAGTACTCGGCGACCCAGCGCCCGCCCGGTCCGACCTCCACCACGACCTCGGGGTCCTCCGCCGCCGGCTGCACCAGCCCTTCCGACAGATCCCGCAGCTCGACCTCGGGCGGCGCGGACGGCTCGTCGAGGATGCGGATCTCGGCGACCCGGTCGAGCCGGAAGGTGCGGCGTGCCTCGGAGCGGCGGCACCACGCCTCGACGTACGTATGACCGACGCTGACCAGGCGGATCGGGTCGATCTCCCGCTCGGTGACCTCGTCACGGGCGGGCGAGTAGTAGCGGATCCACAGTCTGCGGCGCTCGGCGATGGCCCGGTCGACGTCCGCGAAGACGCCGCCCTCCGACTCGAAGGTCACCGACAGCCGGGAGCTGGCGCCGGCCGCCTCACCGGCCGAGGTCTCCACCTTGGCGGTGGCCCGCAGCAGCGCCTGCCGGTCGCTCTCGCGCAGTCCGGGCAGGGTGGCCACGGCGCGGGCGGCGACCAGCAGGGCGGTGGCCTCGTCGGCGGCGAGCCGCAGCGGCTCGGCCGCCTCCGCGCCGAGGGCGGCCGGGTTGTGCCACCAGATGCGCTCACCGTCGGTGTCGATGTCGAGCAGATCGCCGCCGCGGAAGCTGGTGCCGCACATGGGCAGCACATCGAGGTCGGAGACCAGCTCGTCCTCGGTGATGCCGAAGGCGCGCGCCACGTCCTCGATCCGCGCGCCGGGACGCTCCCGCAGATAGGTGACCAGGGAGAGCATCCGCCGGGTCTGGTCGATGGCGTTCACGGGCCTGACCGGTTTGCCTGCCACGTTCTTGTCCGCTCCCCCTCAGCCCTTGGCCACGGCACGCAGCCGGTCCACCACGTCGGCCCGCAGCTCGGCGGGCTCCAGAACGACCACGTCCGGCCCGAACTCCACCAGCCAGGCGTCCAGCCCGTGCCCGTACGGAATCTCCAACTCGTCCCAGCCGTCGCCGAGTTCCCGCACCGCGGTGGCCTTCGCCCGCAGGGGGTAACCGGCGTCGGAACGCAGCCGGATCCGCGCCGAACGCTCCGCGCTCTCCCCCGCCCAGCTCGCCACGGTCTCCCGTACGGTGACGACGTCCGGCACCGGGACGGTGAACCGTCCGCTGCGCGAGCGCACCTTCCCGGTGATCCGGGACAGCCGGAAGACGCGCTCGGCGCCCCGGTCGCGGTCCCAGCCGGCCAGATACCAGTGGCCGCGCCAGCACTCCAGCGCCCACGGCTCGACATGCCGCTGGCCGGGCTGCGCGGCGTTGGCCTTGCGGTAGTCGAAGACGACCGGCCGACGGTCGCGACAGGCCAGCATCAGCGGCTCGAACGCGGCCTCGTGCACGGGGATGCGCGGCTCCAGCGCGCCATGGGCGCCGTACGGGTCGACGTCCTCGGGCAGTCCGGCCGCCCGCAGCTTCTGCAGGGCGCCGCTGGCCGCTCCGGCGAGCCGGGCCTGCTGCCACACCTTGGCGGCGAGCCCGAGCGCGGCGGCCTCCTCGGCGTCGAGGGTGATGGGCGGCAGCCGGTTGCTGTCGCGGCGGGCGAGATAGCCGACCTCGCCGTCGACGTTCTCCACGGTCTCGATGACGAGTCCGAGTTCGCGCAGATCGTCCTTGTCGCGCTCGAACATGCGGTTGAAGGAGTCGTCCGAGCCCGCCGCGCCGATTCCCGGCCTGAAGGCCTCGACGTACGCCTCGATGGAATCCCGCAGCTCACGCTTGCTGAGCGGCCGCCGCGTCCCGAGCAGACACAGCGCCAGATTCATCAGCCGCTCGGCCTTGGCAATGGCCATCGACCCGCTTCGCCTCCCTATGGTGCTTACGAGCGATGACCGTACCGCCCCGAGGTGGCGCGGTAAAAGCCGGAGGCCCATGCCCGGACAGGCATGGGCCCCGGATGATCGGCTCCGGTCGGATCAGACGCCGAGCAGGTCGACCACGAAGATCAGGGTCTCACCGGGCTTGATCGCCGGGGTGGGGCTCTGGTCGCCGTAGGCGAGGTGCGCGGGGATGGTCAGCTGACGGCGGCCGCCGACCTTCATGCCCTGCACGCCCTGGTCCCAGCCCTTGATGACCCGGCCGCCGCCCAGCGGGAAGCGGAAGGGGGTGCCACGGTTCCAGCTGGCGTCGAACTCCTCGCCCGTGCTGAAGGCGACCCCGACGTAGTGCACGGTGACGGTCTGGCCCGCCTGCGCCACCTCGCCGTCGCCCTCCCAGATGTCCTTGATCTCGAGGTCCGCCGGGGGCTCGCCGCCCGGGAAGTCGATCTCGGGCTTGTCGCTGCTCACGTCTAACGCTCCTGCTTGTCTGCGGAAAGGCGAACACGCACAGTCTTACATCCTCGAGGCGTCACAGCTTCGCGAGGATGTCGACCGAGAAGACGAGGGTCGAGTCCTTCTTGATGCCGCTGCCCTGCGGGGGGTTGTCGCCGTAGCCCAGCTCCGGCGGGATGACGATGAGGACCCGGCTGCCGACCTTCTTGCCGGTCAGTCCCTGCGCCCAGCCCTTGACGACCTGCTGGAGCGAGAACGACGTCAACTGCCCCCGGGCGTACGTGGAGTCGAACTCCTTGCCGCCGTCCCACAGCACGCCCTTGTACTGGACCAGGACACTGCTGTCGGCCGCGACCTTCTCGCCGTCGCCCTCGATGACATAGCTGGACACCAGCTTCTTCGGGGCGTCCTCGTCGGGCACCTCGATGGAGGGCGCCTTGCCGTCGGTGTTGGTGCCGACCTTGGGCAGGGCGGTGTCGTCCTGGGCGACGTCGGTGCCCTTGGCGGAGCTCTTGGCGTTGTACGAGTCCTCGATGTCGACCACGAACACCAGGGTGTCGGTGCCCTTGATGCCCGCCTGCGCGTTGCCCTGCTCGCCGTAGCCCCAGGTGGACGGGACGGCCATCTGGACGCGGCTGCCGGCCTTCTTACCGGTCAGCGCGTACCGCCAGCCGTCGATGATGGTGCCCTGGGCGAGCTGGATGGCCAGCGGGGCCTTGCGGTCGTAGGAGTTGTCGAAGACCTTCGCGGTGCTCCACACCTGGCCGAGGTAGTGGGCCACCACGAAGTCGTTCTCCGCGACCGTCTTGCCGTTGCCCGCGATGACCGTCTTGACCGCGAGGTCCTTGGAGGGGTCGCCGCTGCCCTTGGCCACCGTCGGCTTCTCCCCGAACTTCGTGCCCGCCGTGATCGCCGGCAGCGGTCCGTCGACGATCTTCGGCGAGGGCGCCGCGGACGTCTGGGGCGCCGAGGGGGAGGCGCTGTCGCTGGCCTTGCCCGAGTCGGACTTGTCGTCGCCGCACGCGGCGAGCGTGGCCAGTCCGGCGGGAACGGCAATGAGAAGTGAGCGTCGGCGCACGGTGGGGGCCTCGTAATCGTCGATCTTGTGGATGGCGTCCGCGCAACTCTACGGCGTGAGAAGGGCGCCGCACGGTGTAACGTACGGCGCCCGTGTGACGTTCCGGGAATTTCGGGATCTCCCGGTGGAACGTCTCTCTCACATTCCGGCGATCAGCTTCTCCACGCGTTCGTCCACCGAGCGGAACGGGTCCTTGCACAACACGGTGCGCTGGGCCTGGTCGTTGAGCTTGAGGTGCACCCAGTCGACGGTGAAGTCCCGGCGCTGCTCCTGGGCCCGCCGGATGAAGTCGCCGCGCAGCCGGGCCCTGGTGGTCTGCGGGGGAACGGACTTGCCCTCGAAGATCTTCAAATCATTGCAGATCCGGGCCGCTTGTCCCTTTTTCTCCAGCAGGTAGTACAGGCCCCGCCGGCGGTGGATGTCGTGGTAGGCGAGGTCTATCTGCGCGACCCTCGGGTGCGACATGGTCATGTTGTGCTTGGCCCGGTACCGCTCGAGGAGCTTGTACTTCATGACCCAGTCGATCTCGGTACCGATACGGTCGAGGTCCTCGGCCTCGATCGCGTCCAGCGTCCGGCCCCACAGCTCCAGCACCTGCTCGACGGTGCCCGTGCGGATGCCGCGGCGCTCGCAGAAGTCCACCGCCTTCTCGTAGTACTCGCGCTGCACGTCCAGGGCGGACGCCTCCCGGCCGCTGGCCAGGCGCACCTTGCGCCGTCCCGTGATGTCGTGGCTGACCTCGCGGATCGCCCGGATCGGGTTCTCCAGCGTGAGGTCGCGCATCACGGTGCCCGCCTCGATCATGCGCAGCACCAGGTCGGTGGCGCCGACCTTGAGCAGCATGGTCGTCTCGGACATGTTGGAGTCGCCCACGATGACGTGCAGCCGCCGGTAGCGCTCGGCGTCCGCGTGCGGTTCGTCGCGCGTGTTGATGATGGGCCGCGAGCGGGTCGTCGCCGAGGAGACGCCCTCCCAGATGTGCTCGGCCCGCTGGCTCACGCAGTACACGGCGCCGCGCGGCGTCTGCAGCACCTTGCCGGCGCCGCAGAGGAGCTGTCTTGTCACCAGGAACGGGATGAGGATGTCCGCGAGCCGCGAGAACTCCCCGTGCCGGGCCACCAGATAATTCTCGTGGCATCCGTACGAGTTGCCCGCGGAGTCGGTGTTGTTCTTGAAGAGGTAGACGTCGCCCGCGATTCCCTCCTCGTGCAGGCGTCGTTCGGCGTCCACCAGGAGTCCTTCGAGAATGCGCTCGCCGGCCTTGTCGTGGGTGACCAGTTCGGTCACGTTGTCACATTCCGGCGTTGCGTATTCCGGATGTGATCCCACGTCGAGATAGAGGCGGGCGCCGTTCCGCAGAAAGACATTGCTGCTGCGGCCCCATGACACGACACGGCGGAAGAGGTACCGCGCCACCTCGTCAGGCGACAGGCGGCGCTGTCCCCTGAACGTGCACGTGACGCCGTACTCGTTCTCCAGCCCGAAAATGCGGCGGTCCATGAGGGAACATTACGCCCGATCACCCGACCTGAAACGAGGTTCGACAGCACGATTTGGATCATTTTCCGAACCGGCCGCAACAACCGCTCGCCCGGCGGGAACTGCCAATACCCGTCCGGTGGCGATCAAAACCAGCAGCGACACGCCGCCCGCGACGCCCGGCACCGCGAAGCCCCACAGCGCCCCGCCCGCCTCGACGACCGGACCGGTCAGGCCCGTGCCGACCGACGCGCCGACGGTGAAGGTCGTCACCAGCCAGGAGAACGCCTCCGTGACGGTCCCGCGCGGGGCGTGCCGGTCCACGAGCACGAAGGCACAGGCGATGGCCGGCGCCAGGAAGAGTCCCGCGACCACGGTGAGCAGCGTCATGGCCACCGGGCCGGGCATCAGCATCAGCGGCAGGTAACACACCGCCAGAAGTGCCACGAGCACCCGCAGTCGCCGCGCGGGTTCACCGGCCCACTGCCGCGCCCCGTACGCCATGCCGCCGATCAGGGCGCCCAGCCCGATCCCCGCCATCAGCCAGCCGTACACCCGGTCGCCGCCGTGCTCGTCCGCGTACGTCAGGGCCGCGACGGTGATGGAGCCCAGCGCCATGCCGACGGCCAGGAAGGCTCCCAGCAGCGCGAGCAGCCCCGGGGAGCGCAGCGCGCCCAGCCAGTGCGCCTCGCGCGGCGCGGACCGCCACGCGCGCGAGGGCGGCGACACGACGACGGAGAGCGCGCCCAGCACCCCGATGACGTTCAGTACGAGCAGTGCGGCCTGCGCGGACCACAAGGAGGCGCACACCGTCACCAGGAGCGGCCCGGCGGTGAACATCACCTCCTGGGCGACGGCGTCCATGGCGTACGCCCGGTGGACGTGGTCCTCCTTGGGCAGCACGGAGGACCACAGGGCCCGCAGACCGCCCTCCAGGGGCGGCGAGAAGAGCCCCGCCGCGGCCACCGCGCCGTACGCCACCACCGGTGAGCCGGTGCCCGTGAAGGCGAACACGGCCATCGCCAGCGCCGACAGCACGGCGGCGGGCAGTTGCACCCGCGGCTGCCCGCGCAGATCCACCAGCCGCCCCAGCACCGGCTGCCCCACGGCGTTGGCGACGCCGTACACCGCCGCCAGCGCGCCGGCCAGGCTGTACGTGCCGCCCTCCGCGCGCACGAACAGCACGATCGCGATGGCGGCGGTCGCGTTGGGCAGCCGTCCCACGAGCGTGCCCACGAGCAGCCGGGTGGCGTGCCGCGCCCGGAGGATCTCCAGGTACCCCGTGGCCATGCGGGCCTCTCCTCTGTAGGTTTTACGTATAACTTCGTTCTCCATACGTACCATGTCGGCTGTTCACCAGTCCAGACGAAGGAGCGGCACGACGATGCCCCGAGCCGGCACCCGCCCCACGAGCCGGGACGTCGCCCAGGCCGCCGGTGTCTCCCAGGCCGCGGTCTCCCTGGTCCTCGGCGACAAATGGCGCGGCCGGGTCTCCGAGGCCACGGCGGAGCGTGTCCGCGAGGCCGCGCGCACACTGGGCTACCGGCCCAATCTGGCCGCCCGCAATCTCCGCCTGGGCCGCACCCGTACGGTCCTGCTGGTCGTCCCGGCGCTCACCACGGAGTTCTTCGCGGGTGTCTACACGGGTGCGGCCCGGGTGGCCTCCCGGCACGGCTTCGGCGTGGTGCTCTATCCCTCCCCCGAGGGCATCGGTCCCGCCCGCGACCCCTTCGCGTCCGCCCAGGCGGCCCTGGACGGCGTGATCGCCTCCTCCATGGCCGCGGAGGCGCTCACCGCGATCCGCGGCGAGGCGCTGCCGCTGGTGATGCTGGACAGCGATCCCACGGGCAGTGTGGGCGCGGCCACGGTCAATCTCGACATCGCCGACGGCGTCCGCCAGGTCACGGATCACCTGCTGGCCCTGGGGCACCGCAGGTTCCTGCATCTGGCGGCCGATGTGGCGTCCTGGACCTTCGAGGTGCGCGCGCGGGAGCTGGCGGCGCGGCTGGAGGATGTGCCGGGTGCGTCGTTGCGCACGGCGCGGGCGCCTCTCTCGATCAAGGGGGCGGAGGCGGCGGCGGAGGCGGCGCTGTCCGTCGCCGCGGACCGGCCCACGGCCGTGGTGTGCGACGACGACCATCTGGCGGCCGGCACGTACAAGGCGGCGCGGCGGCTGGGGTTGCGTGTGCCGGAGGATCTGTCCGTCACGGGGCTGGACGATCTGGCTCTCGCGAGCGCGATCGATCCGGAGCTGACGACGGTGCGGCTGGACGCGGAGCTGTTCGGTGAGCGGGGGATGGAGGCGCTGCTGGCGGTCCTGGAGGGCCGCGCGCCCGCCTCCGGCGACATCCCGGTCGAACTGGTCCTCCGCGCCTCCACGGGCCCACCGCTGCCTTGACCCCCACGCCGGGCCCCAGTTGCCGCACCTGCTGGGCGGGGCGGATCACGCAGCCCGGCGCCAACGGGGTGCCGTCGCGCCCACCCGTGCGACGGGATCGGGCCGTGGCCCGGTATGGCGGCGGGGCGGGGGTGTCGCGCAGCCCGGCGCCTGCGGGGTGCCGTCGCGCCCACCCGTGCCGCCCCAGCGGCACGACTGCCCGCGGCTGGGCGGGGTGTGCGGCAGTGGGCGGGGCGGGGGTGGCCGCCCGCAGTGGCTGGCGCGTCCACGCCCGCACCGATACCAACCAGCACAGTCGCGCCAGTCCGAGGACGGACACCGCCGCCCCGGCACCGCACCACCCACCACCCGTAGGCGCTGCACCAGCCCCCACCCAACCGGCAGCTGCGCCGCAGGCGTCAGGCGGGACCCGTCACTCGACGTCTCCGCCGGAGTCCGTCTCCGGGTCCGCGTCCGCGTCCGCGTCCGTCGGGGACACCGTCTCCGCGCCCCCGGCCTCCAGGAGCCGCGACAGCGGCCCCCCGCTGATCCGCCGGAACTTCCGCTTCTGCGGGCGTGTGCGGTCCAGCACCGCCACCTCCAGCCGCTCCGCGGGAATCTCCCGCTCGCTCCCGTTGGTGTCACGCGACAGCGCCTGCACCGCCAGCCTCAGCGCCTGGGCCAGCGTCATCCCGTCCCGGTGCCGCTGGTCCAGGTACCCGCTGATCTGCTCCGCGTTGCCGCCCACCGCCACCGAGCCGTGCTCGTCCACGATGGACCCGTCGTGCGGCAGCCGGTAGATCTGGTCGAACTCCGGGGTCTCCCCGACCTCGGCCACCACCAGCTCCACCTCGTACGGCTTCTCCCCCACGCTCGAGAAGATCGTCCCCAGGGTCTGCGCGTACACGTTCGCCAGGCCCCGGGCGGTCACATCGTCCCGGTCGTAGGTGTAACCCCGCAGATCGGCGTACCGCACGCCGCCGATCCGCAGGTTCTCGTACTCGTTGTACTTACCGGCCGCGGCGAACCCGATCCGGTCATAGATCTCGCTGAACTTGTGCAGCGCGCGGGACGGGTTCTCACCGACGAACACGATCCCGTCGGCGTACTGCAGCACCACAAGGCTGCGACCACGGGCGATGCCTTTACGGGCGTACTCCGCCCGGTCCGCCATCGCCTGCTGGGGTGAGACATAGAACGGCGTCGACACCGGTTATCCGTCCCTTTCTGTCGAAGTCACTGGACCACCAATCAACCGAACAACCCGCCCGCGCCGCCTACAGCAGCGAGGCCCGCGGCCCGTCCGGCTGCTCCAGCCGCCGCTCCAGCACCGACCGGGCGATGTCGGACGACTCGTCCTCGGTGAGCCGGCGGAAGCCGTCATCGGTGATCACGGTGACGATCGGATAGATCCGGCGGGCGACATCGGGACCACCGGTCGCCGAGTCGTCGTCTGCCGCGTCGTACAGCGCCTGCACCACCAGTGTGGTGGCCTCGGCCTCACTCAGATCGTCCCGGAACAGCTTCTTCATCGCACCGCGCGCGAAGATCGAGCCGGACCCGGTCGCGGCGTACCCGTGCTCCTCGGAACGCCCGCCCGTGACGTCGTAGGAGAAGATCCGTCCCTTCTCCCGGTCCACGTCGTACCCGGCGAACAGGGGCACCACGGCCAGCCCCTGCATCGCCATGCCCAGGTTCGAGCGGATCATCGTCGACAGCCGGTTCGCCTTGCCCTCCAGCGACAGCTGCGCGCCCTCGACCTTCTCGAAGTGCTCCAGCTCCAGCTGGAACAGCTTCACCATCTCCACGGCGAGACCGGCCGTACCGGCGATCCCCACCGCCGAGTACTCGTCGGCCGGGAACACCTTCTCGATGTCCCGCTGCGCGATGACGTTCCCCATGGTGGCCCGCCGGTCACCGGCGAGAACCACCCCGCCGGGGAACGTCACACCGACGATCGTCGTGCCGTGCGGCGCCTCGATCACACCCTTCACGGGCGGCAACGACCTCTTGCCCGGCAGCAGTTCCGGCTGCTGCTCGGAGAGGAAGTCCATGAAGGAGGAGGACCCCGGCGTCAGGAAGGCAGCCGGCAGACGCCCGGTGCTACGAGTGTTCGCTTCCACGAAGTTCCTTCCAGGTAGGCGGCTGCCCGACGAACAGCGTCGGGATCGTCTCCCAACTTGCCGATGGCCGAATTGCAGTTGAAGCACAGTACGCCACGGACCCTACCCGCCCTGCGGCAATGATCCACATGTACGGCGAAGGCTTTCGGGCGGCTCTCGCGGCCCGCCCCCGGGAGCGCGAACGCTGCCCGCGGCCGGCCGATCCCGCACCACGGACAGCGCTCCACGCCGTCTTCGACTCTCACCCCGGACGCCGCCGCAACCTTCGGTCCGAAGGTTACTGGCCGCCCTTTTGAACGAATGAGCGAACGAAATCCTCGGCGTTAGCCTCGAGTACGTCGTCGATTTCGTCCAGAACGTCGTCGACGTCCTCGTTCAGCTTCTCCTGCCGCTCCTTGAGGTCCTCCGAGGCCTGCGTCTCCGCCGCCTGCTCCTCGACCTCCTCGGTCGACCGGGTGGCCTTCTGCTGTCCGCCGCCGGTGTCCTTGGTCGCCATCACCCTCACCCCGCTCGGTTCGCCCGACACACTTGCTCGGTCAAGATCAGACCCTACTCGCCGGGTCCGACAACGCCCCCGCAGTTGCTCCAACGTACGGGGACCACCTCGATGATTCCCGGACCCGGTGCTTTCCACCCTGTCCGGCCGGCCCTTCCCGGGTACCCCCGGTACCCGCTCAGTTCCCCGACAACACCCTGACCAGGTCTTCCGCCGTACGGCACCGGTCCAGGAGCTCCTTGACGTGATTACGCGTTCCGCGAAGCGGTTCCAGGGTTGGGACCCGCTGCAGCGAGTCCCGGCCCGGCAGATCGAAGATCACCGAGTCCCAGGAGGCCGCCGCGACGTCGTCCGCGTACTGCTCGAGACAGCGCCCGCGGAAGTACGCGCGGGTGTCCTCCGGAGGCGCCGTGCGCGCCCGCTCGACGTCGTCCTCGTCCAGCAGCCGCTTCATCCGCCCGCGGGCCACCAGACGGTTGTACAGCCCCTTCTCCGGGCGTACGTCGGCGTACTGCAGGTCCACGAGGTGCAGCCGGGCGGCGTCCCAGTCCAGACCGTCCCTGCGCCGGTAGCCCTCCATGAGCTCCCGCTTGGCGACCCAGTCCAGCTCACCGGCCAGACTCATCGGATCGTTCTCCAGCCGCGTGAGCGTGTCCTCCCAGCGTCCGAGGACGTCCCTGGTCTGCTCGTCGGCGTCGGCCCCGAAGCGCTCCTCCACGTACTTGCGGGCCAGCTCGTAGTACTCCATCTGGAGCTGTACGGCGGTCAGCGTCCGCCCGCTGCGCAGCGTGACGAGCCGCTTCAGCGTGGGATCGTGCGAGACCTGGTGCAGCGTGCGCACCGGCTGGTCGACGGCCAGGTCCACCGCGATGAACCCGTCCTCGATCATGGACAGCACCAGCGCGGTCGTGCCCAGCTTCAGATACGTCGAGATCTCGGACAGATTCGCGTCGCCGATGATCACATGCAGCCGCCGGTACTTCTCGGCGTCCGCGTGCGGTTCGTCGCGCGTGTTGATGATGGGCCGCTTGAGGGTCGTCTCCAGGCCCACCTCGACCTCGAAGTAGTCCGCCCGCTGGCTGAGCTGGAAGCCGTGCTCATGGCCGTCCTGGCCGATACCCACGCGGCCGGCGCCGGTGAAGACCTGCCGGGAGACGAAGAACGGCGTCAGGTGGCGCACGATGTCCGAGAAGGGCGTCTCCCGCTTCATCAGGTAGTTCTCGTGCGTGCCGTAGGACGCGCCCTTGTTGTCGGTGTTGTTCTTGTACAGGTGGATCGGCTGGGCGCCGGGGAGCTGGGCGGCCCGTTCCGCCGCCTCGGCCATGATCCGCTCACCGGCCTTGTCCCACAGGACGGCGTCGCGCGGGTTGGTGACCTCGGGGGCGCTGTACTCCGGATGGGCGTGGTCCACGTAGAGCCGTGCGCCGTTGGTGAGGATCACGTTGGCCAGGCCGATGTCCTCGTCGGTGAGCTGGCTGGAGTCGGCGGCGTCACGGGCGAGGTCGAAGCCTCGCGCGTCCCGCAGCGGATTCTCCTCCTCGAAGTCCCAGCGGGCCCGGCGGGCCCGGTGCATCGCCGCCGCGTAGGCGTTCACGATCTGGGACGAGGTGAGCATGGCATTGGCGTTGGGATGGCCGGGGACGGAGATGCCGTACTCCGTCTCGATGCCCATTACTCGCCGTACGGTCATGCGGCCCTCCTTGCCCGGCGGCGTCCCCGGTCGGGGACGCTGCTGTACCGCCGGCGCTCCGGTGCGTGTGCGGTGCCCGTCCCCGCACTGCGCGACTCGGCGATACGGAAGAGCCTAGAACGCCTTTGCGCTGGTGGGGAGATCATTTGCGTCATTGCTGTGCTCCAACGGTGGCCCTAAAAGCAATCGGCTGCGGGTACCCGTCGGGGGCACCCGCAGCCGCCCTGGCTTTTACAGGTACTGACCGGTGTTCGCCACCGTGTCGATGGAGCGTCCGGTGTCCGCGCCCTGCTTTCCGGTGATGAGCGTACGGATGTAAACGATCCGTTCGCCCTTCTTTCCGGAGATGCGGGCCCAGTCGTCCGGGTTGGTGGTGTTGGGCAGGTCCTCGTTCTCCTTGAACTCGTCCACGCAGGCCTGGAGCAGGTGGGAGACGCGGAGACCCTTCTGGTTCTTTTCCAGGAAGTCCTTGATCGCCATCTTCTTGGCGCGGCCCACGATGTTCTCGATCATGGCGCCGGAATTGAAGTCCTTGAAGTAGAGGACTTCCTTGTCGCCATTGGCGTAGGTGACTTCCAGGAAGCGGTTTTCCTCGGATTCTGCGTACATCTGTTCCACGGCGGTCCTGATCATGCTCTGGACCGTCATGGACCGGTCGCTGCCGTGCTCGGTGAGGTCGTCGCCGTGCAGCGGGAGGCGTTCGGTGAGGTACTTGCCGAAGATGTCCTGGGCGGCCTCGGCGTCGGGACGCTCGATCTTGATCTTCACGTCGAGCCGGCCGGGGCGCAGGATGGCGGGGTCGATCATGTCCTCACGGTTCGAGGCGCCGATCACGACCACGTTCTGCAGGCCCTCCACACCGTCGATCTCGGCGAGCAGCTGGGGGACGATGGTGTTCTCCACGTCCGAGCTGACGCCGGAGCCGCGGGTGCGGAAGAGGGACTCCATCTCGTCGAAGAAGACGATGACGGGGGTGCCCTCGCTGGCCTTCTCCCGGGCCCGCTGGAAGACCAGGCGGATCTGCCGCTCGGTCTCGCCGACGTACTTGTTCAGCAGCTCGGGGCCCTTGATGTTGAGGAAGAAGCTCTTGCCGGCGGCCACGCCGGTGACCTCGGCGACCTTCTTGGCCAGCGAGTTCGCGACGGCCTTGGCGATGAGCGTCTTTCCGCATCCGGGAGGCCCGTAGAGCAGCACGCCCTTGGGCGGCCGCAGTTCGTGCTCCTTGAACAGGTCCGGGTAGAGGTACGGCAGCTCGACCGCGTCGCGGATGGCCTCGATCTGGCCGCCGAGGCCGCCGATCTGCTCGTAGCCGATGTCGGGGACTTCCTCGAGGACGAGTTCCTCGACCTCGCTCTTGGGGACGACCTCGTAGACGTAGCCCGAGCGGGGCTCCATGAGCAGGGCGTCACCGGGGCGGATGGTGACGTCCAGCAGCGGCTCGGCAAGCCGCACCACCCGCTCCTCGTCGGTGTGCCCGAGCACGAGGGCCCGCTCGCCGTCCTCGAGGATCTCCTTGAGGGTCACGATGTCGCCGACGCGCTCGAAGGCCATGGCCTCGACCACGTTGAGCGCTTCGTTGAGCATGACTTCCTGGCCGCGCCGGAGCTCGTCGAGCTCGACGCCGGGGCTGACGTTCACCCGCAGTTTGCGGCCGCCGGTGAAGATGTCGGCCGTGCCGTCCTCGTTCGCCGTGAGGAAGACTCCGAAGCCTGCCGGTGGCTGTGCGAGCCGGTCGACCTCCTCCTTGAGTGCCACGATCTGGTCGCGGGCCTCACGGAGTGTGCCCGCGAGTCGTTCATTCTGGGCGGACACGCCGGCCAGGTTGGTCTGCAGCTCGACGATCCGCTCTTCGAGAATCCTCGTGTGTCGCGGAGAGTCGGCGAGCTTGCGTCGCAGGACGGCGATCTCCTGCTCAAGGTAGGCAATCTGCCCGGCCGGGTCGTCGGACCCGCGTCCTGGGCGGATGCCGCGGTTCATGTCGTCGTCGTGGGCTGCCACGGTCCTCACCTCCTCCAAGGGGAGCTGGACGCTTCCAGACCCTACCTGGGCGGGTGTCGATTGAAACCCCTAGATCACAAAGACGGTCGGGGTGTGTCCGATCTTCACCCTTGCGCTCTCCCTCACGCCAGGGGAATACCCACCGAGGATGATCGGAACCCCGGCGAAGGTAGGGTCGAAGTGTTCAACACCCGTCGGAGCTGGCCGGATTCCCGTCCGGCCCGACACAGGAGACGGCAGGAGAGATGAGCGTGCAGCAGGAGGCCGGTGTCGGCGGCGAGGCCCTGGAGGTCTGGATCGACCAGGACCTGTGTACCGGTGACGGCATCTGCGCCCAGTACGCGCCCGAGGTGTTCGAGCTGGACATCGACGGTCTGGCCTATGTGAAGAGCGCGCAGGACGAGTTGCTGCAGGACAGGGGGGCGACGACGCCGGTCCCGCTGCCGCTGCTCACGGATGTGGTCGACTCGGCGAAGGAGTGCCCGGGCGAGTGCATCCACGTCCGCCGGGTTTCGGACAGCGTCGAGGTGTACGGCCCGGACGCCGGGTGACCGGTTTCGCACGGTACGTCATGCCTGTCTGATTTCTCACACGCGGCACACGCGCCGTGCGCGGGACGTGCGTGCCCCGCGCACACCCGGGCGGTCAGACGCTCTTCGCCGCGGAGGGGGCGGAGCGTACGAACGCGCCGTTCTCCCAGCGCCACTTCACGCTCTCGTGCACATCGGGGCAGCAACTGGGCACATCGGACGCGGAGTAGCCGTAGAGGGTCGCGATGACCTCCCCGTCGCGTACGGCGAAGTCGTCGACGTTGTTGCGGTCCGCGGGGTCGACGAGGGTGGCCACCACGCGCGTCTCGCCGCTGTCCGCGCCCTGGGTGAGGACGTAGACGCCGTCGGGCGGGGTGCCCATCGGGGAGTCGCAGTGGACGACGGCCACCGTCTCCGGGCGGCCGTCACCGTCGAGGTCGCCGGAAGCCCTCTTCTTCACGACGGTCTTCAGCCGGCCGCAGTCGAGGGGGAACTCGGCGGCCGCGGGGTCGGGGGCGGTGTGCGCCGGGGCGCTCTTCGTCTGCGGTCCGGGCGGCGGGGCCGCGGTGGCGGCGTCGGGCTGGAGGACCGAGGAGAAGGCCACGACACCGGCGAGGGCCGTGGCCGTGGCGACCCAGTGGATGGGCCGGGTGCGCGTGTGGGCGAGCTCCGGGACAACGGAAGGCTGCACTAGGAGTGTCTCCTGTGAGGGCTGTGCCGGTGGGGGTGGCCAGCATCGTGCCACACGTCACAGGGGAGAGGGAACGGCGGGGTGGGCGGTACCGGTGCGGGGGGCCGGGAGCACGGGGTGCCGCCGGTTCAACGTGAAGGCGCCGTGGCGCAGTTCCCGGTGGTGGTCGGGAACTGCGCCACGGCGCCCGTGCGTTGCCGGAAGGGACGGACCGCGTCAGCGGGCGGCGCCCGCGTCGGCGTTCGGTCCCGAGTAGTCCTCGCCGTAGGCGCCCTTGGCGGGGCGGCGTCGGCGCATCGGCGGCTCGACTCCGTCGGCGAGGCGGCGGGCGGTGAGCAGGAAGCCGGTGTGGCCGATCATCCGGTGGTCCGGGCGGACGGCCAGGCCCTCGATGTGCCAGTTGCGGATCATCGTCTCCCAGGAGGTCGGCTCGTTGAAGCAGCCGATCTCGCGGATGGACTCCACGGTCCGGGCGAGCTGGGTGGTGGTGGCGACGTAGCAGCAGAGGATGCCGCCCGGGACGAGTGCCTTGGAGACGGCCTCCAGGCACTCCCAGGGGGCGAGCATGTCGAGGATGACCCGGTCGACGTCGCCGTCGGACAGGTTGTCCTGGAGGTCTCCCACGGTGAGCTGCCAGGCGGGGTGCGGGCCGCCGAAGTAGCGCTCGACGTTCTGCCGGGCGATGTCGGCGAAGTCCTCGCGGCGCTCGTAGGAGTGCAGCATGCCCTGGTCGCCGATGGCGCGCAGCAGGAAGCTGCTCAGCGAGCCGGAGCCGACGCCGGCCTCGACGACGCGTGCGCCGGGGAAGATGTCGGCGAAGGCGAGGATCTGCCCCGCGTCCTTCGGGTAGACGACGGCTGCCCCGCGGGGCATGGACAGGACGTAGTCGGGGAGCAGGGGGCGCAGCGCGAGGTAGGCGACGTTCCCGGTGGTGCGGACGACGCTGCCCTCGGGAGCACCGATCAGTTCGTCGTGGGGGAAGGAACCCTTGTGGGTGTGGAAGTTCTTCCCGGCCTCGAGCGTGAACGTGTAGTGGCGGCCCTTGGGGTCGGTCAGCTGAACCTGGTCCCCGACCTTGAAGGGCCCGCGCCTGCGGGCGGCACCGGTCGGTTCGGACATGTGACCAGCCTACCGGTCCCCGGACGGGCCGCCGACCACGGGCAAACCGGTCAGCTGGGCCTGGCCATGGCCTTCACGAAGGCGCGCTCGACGTCGGCCGCGGACAGGACGCCGTAGATCTCGCCGGTGTCCTCGACCACGAGGTACTCGGTGGCGGGGGTGGCCCGCAGGGCGTCGAGGAGGTCCTCTCCGGCGAGCTCGGCGGAGACGTGCATGCCGTCGGTGATGTCCTGGGCGAGTCCGCCGACCGGTACCCAGGGGCGTCGGTGCTCGGGTACGCCGACGATGGCGGCCTCGCGGACCAGGGAGAGGGGGACGCCGTCGGGGTCGACGACGACGAGCGCGCGGGCGCCCGCCGCGTTGGCGCGGCGCAGGGCCTCGGAGAGGGGGGTTTCCGTCTCGACGGGCACCGCGCGGCGGGTGAGGTTGCGGGCGCGCAGCTCCGGGAGGTGCTCGCGGAGCCGGGCCATGCGCAGGCTGTTGCCGGCGCCGGTCCAGATGATCGCGGCGAGGATGGCGGCGAGCAGGGCGTCCATGACCGTGTCCATGCCCACGTTGTCCACGGCGTCGGAGCCGAGGACGCCGGACTGGGTGAGCAGCGGGAGGCCGATCAGGACGGCGACGGCGAGGGCGCGGCCGACCCAGGCGGCGGCGATGGTGCCGGTCATGGGTTTGCCGCTGATGGCCCAGACGACGGCGCGGAGCATCCGGCCGCCGTCGAGCGGGAGGCCGGGCAGCAGGTTGAAGACGGCCACGATGAGGTTGGAGATCATCAGGCCGGCCAGCAGGACGCCGGGGACGCTGCTGGGGTCGACGGCGAGCAGCGCGAGGTAGAACAGGCCGGACAGGACGAGGGAGAGCAGGGGGCCGACGAAGGCCAGCACGAACTCGCGTCCGGGGGTCTCGGCCTCCTTCTCGATCTCGGAGACGCCGCCGAAGAACTGGAGCTGGATACGGCGCACCGGGAGTTTGAAGCGGAGGGCGGCGATGGTGTGGGCGAGCTCGTGGACGAGGACGGAGGCGTAGAAGGCGACCGCGAAGAAGAGGGAGACGAGATAGCTGACGGCGCCGAGCTCGGGCAGTACGCGGTCGATCTGTCCGCCGAACACCCAGGTGATGAGGATGGCGACGAGGAACCAGCTGGGCGCCACGTATACGGGCACGCCGAAGGGGCGGCCCATCAGCAGGCCGCCGCGCTGCTTCTCCTGCGGGCGCTGGGGCGGTGGCGTCCGGCCGGTGCCGGAGTGGGCGAGGTGGCGTCCCGTGCCGGTCTGGGCGGGGGGCGGCGGCGGTTTCTCCCGCTCCTCGCCGTCAGGACCGGCATCCGGAACAGGGGGGTCCGGTTCCGTGGCCGGGGGCCGCGGTTCCTCGGGGGCGGCGGGCCGTTCGTCGGTGGGGTGGCCGGGCTCGGCAGGGGGTCGAGTGCCCGTCCGGTCGGGCGACTCGTCGTTGCCGGGCCGCGGCTGTCCGCGCCCGCCGCTTACGTCCACCGGTGTCCCCTCGCTCGCTGCGTCTCCCGCGCCTGCCGGGCGGGAGGGTCTCGTGTCGATGGTATGCGGCCAGTGCCGCGTGTTCCGCCCCGGCACCCTGTCTCTGCTCTCCTTCCCCTTCCCTCTCACCTGTCACCCGCCGCTGTGCGCTCGTGGTGGCGGCCGGTCGCGTACGCGCTGTCGGTGGCGGGCCGTAGGGTCTGGGGCATGGAGACGAGCATCGAGGGTGGGGAGCGGGCCGGCGCCGGCCCGGTCGCAGAGGGTGTACGAGCGGACACGGCCACCGCCATGGCGCCTTCCTCGCTGTCGCCCTCGCGTGCGAGCGACTTCATGCAGTGCCCGCTGCTCTACCGGTTCCGGGTGATCGACAAGCTGCCGGAGAAGCCGAGCGAGGCGGCGACCAGGGGCACGCTGGTGCACGCGGTGCTCGAGCGGCTCTTCGACGCGCCGGCCGCCGACCGGACCGCGCCGCGGGCCAAGTCGCTGATCCCGGGTCAGTGGGACCGGCTGCGGGAGAGCAGGCCGGAGGTCGTGGAGCTGTTCGCCGACGATCCGGAGGGCGAGCGGCTCGCGCGCTGGCTGGCGGAGGCGGAGCGGCTGGTCGAGCGTTGGTTCTCGCTGGAGGATCCGAGCCGGCTGGAGCCCGCCGAGCGGGAGCTGTTCGTCGAGACGGAGCTGGAGACCGGGCTGCGGCTGCGCGGCATCATCGACCGGGTGGACGTCGCGCCGACGGGCGAGGTGCGGATCGTCGACTACAAGACGGGCAAGGCGCCCCGGCCGGAGTACGCCGAGGGCGCGCTGTTCCAGATGAAGTTCTACGCCCTGGTGGTGTGGCGGCTGAAGAAGGTGGTCCCGCGCCGGCTGCAGCTGGTGTATCTCGGCAGTGGTGACGTGGTGACGTACGACCCGGTGCTCGCGGATCTGGAGCGGGTGGAACGCAAGCTGCTCGTACTGTGGGACGCGATCCGGCTGGCGACCGAGACGGGTGACTGGCGTCCGCGTCCCACCAAGCTGTGCGGCTGGTGCGATCACCGGGCACACTGCCCGGAGTTCGGGGGCACTCCCCCGCCGTATCCGCTGCCGGTGAGGGCGCCCGAGTCCGGCGGGGGCCCGGAGGGCAGAATGGGTGCGGACTAGCGAAGGAGACTTACGTGGCCATCCGCGTCCTACTGGTCGACGACCAGCCGCTGCTGCGTACCGGGTTCCGGATGATTCTGGAGGCCGAGCAGGATCTCGCGGTCGTCGGCGAGGCCGGGGACGGCCTCCAGGCCCTGGACCAGGTGCGGGCGTTGCAGCCCGATGTGGTGCTGATGGACATCCGCATGCCGCGGATGGACGGGGTGGAGGCGACCCGGCAGATCACGGGGCCCGAGCGGGACGGGCCGGCGAAGGTGCTGGTGCTGACGACGTTCGATCTCGACGAGTACGTGGTGGAGGCACTGAAGGCGGGGGCCAGCGGCTTCCTGCTGAAGGACGCCCCCGCCCATGAGTTGGTACAGGCGATCCGTGTGGTGGCCGCCGGGGAGGCGATGCTCGCGCCGAGCATCACGCGCCGGCTGCTGGACAAGTACGCCACGCATCTGCCGTCCGGCGACGAGCCGGTGCCGGACACCCTGCACACGCTGACCGAGCGTGAGGTCGAGGTGCTGAAGCTGGTGGCACGCGGGCTGTCGAACGCGGAGATCGCCGCGGATCTGTTCGTCAGCGAGACCACGGTCAAGACGCACGTGGGCCATGTGCTGACCAAGCTGGGGCTGCGCGACCGGGTGCAGGCCGCGGTGTACGCCTATGAGAGCGGGCTGGTGCGTCCCGGCGCGCAGTAGTCCGGCCCGGCGGTCGAACGACGAGGGCGCCCTCCCGGTCGGGAGGGCGCCCTCGTCGTGTCGCTACGGTGTCGACCCAACAGCCGGGATCAGCCGCTGACGCCCCGTCCGAGCTCCCAGAGCTGGAGCGTGGAGGACGAGTTGAGCGCGTAGGCGGTGCCGGTGATGCCGTCGCGGGCGGCGACGTACTGCTTGCCCTGCCACAGCGGGAGCACCGGGACGTCGTTGGCGACGATGTTCTGGATCTCCGTGAGGCTGTCGGAGGCGGACAGCCGGTCGGCCTGGCGGCGCGACTCGGGGATCAGTTCCTTGATGATCTTGGTGTTGGCGTAGGGCGAGCTGAGGAAGTTGTCCTTGTCCAGGAACGGGGCCGTGAAGGCGTCCGCGTCCGGGAAGTCGGGGAACCAGCCCATGCCGTAGACGTCGTACTTCTCGTTCTGGGCGGCTGTCTTGTACTTGTTCCAGGTCTCGCTCTTGATGTCGGTCTCGAACAGACCGCTGTCGTTGAGCTGCTTGCTCAGCTGCTCGAACTCCGTCTTGGCGGCGGGGCCGTAGTGGTCGTGCGTGTAGTGCAGGGTCAGCTTCACCGGGAGGCTGACGCCGGCTTCCTCCATCAGCCCGCGGGCCTTGGCCACGCTCGGGTCGCCGTACACGTTGAAGAACGCGTTGGAGTGACCGGTGACACCGGCGGGGACGAGCGAGAACAGCGGCTGGGCCTGGGAGCCGTAGACGTTGCCGACCAGCTCGCTGCGGTTGATGAGCTGGGCCATCGCCTGGCGGACGGCCTTGTCCTTCACGGAGGGGGCCTCGGTGTTGAAGGCCAGGTAGCGGATCTCCAGACCGGGCGACTCGACCAGCTCGATCTCGTCGTCGGTGGCGGTGCCGAGCTCCTGGATCTGCTCCGGCGACATGGTGCGGGTCATGACGTCGACGTCGCCCTTCTGCAGCGCGTCGCCCATGTCTTCGGCACTGTCGTAGGAGACCATCTCGACCTTGTCGTTGTTCACCTCCAGAGCGCCCTTGTAGGAGGGGTTCTTGGTGAAGGTGGCACTGACCATCGTGCCGTCCTCGACCTTGCTCTTCAGCGTGTACGGGCCGGAGGCGTCGATCTCGAAGCCTTCGCGCAGCTTGTTCTTCTCGTAGTCGTCCGGGTTGACGATGCCGGCGACCGGAGTGGACAGCTTGTACGGGAAGGTGGCGTCGGCGCTCTTGAGGTGGAAGATCACCTCGCGGTCGCCCTGCGTCTCGACGGTGTCGATGGTGGACAGCAGCGCGAACACACCACTGTCGCCCTTGATCTCGAGGGCGCGCTCGATGGAGAACTTCACGTCCTCCGCGGTGATCCCGTCGCCGTTCGAGAACTTCAGGCCGTCACGCAGGGTGCAGCTGTAGCGCTCGTTGCCGGCGTCGGTGAATCCGCACGACTCGGCGGCCTCGGGCACCGGCTCACCGTCACCGCGGGGCTGGACCATCAGGGTCTGCACGGTCTGCCGCAGGATGTTCCAGGTACCGACGTCGTAGGCCCAGGCCGGGTCGAGGGGCGCGGGGCCGTCCTCCTTGGATGCGGTGAACCGGTCCGTGGTGCCCACGACGATCGCGTCGCCGTCTCCGCTCCCGCCCTCGGTGTCGCCGCAGGCGGCGAGCACCGGCGCGAGCAGGCCCATCGCGGCCGCCAGCACCAAAGTCTTGCGGTTCATGCTCGAGTTTCTCCAGGACTGTCGACTCCGTGTATCCGGCATGCGGGGGTGTCGCGGCGGACCACAGGATGGGGGCGAGGTTCTCGCGATGACATTAGTCCGCGCCCGCAGGACGGTTCGCAGCCGCTGGAGTTGAGGGCTCATCACGCAGTGAGACCGGGTGTGAACACACCGGTAAAGGCGACCGGGGCACGATTGGTGCAGCTTCTTATGAATCGGGACACAAGGGCGCACCACCGACTACCGAAAGGGGGCGGAAGGCACATGAGGACATCGTTGTCGACCCCCCTTCATGTGGTGAACCTCACATGTGAAAACGTGCTCGGCGGCACCGCGATGCGGCCGCCGGCAACACGTCGAATCCTTTCGGGGACGTGCACCCGGGAGTCTCCGGAGCCGGAGCGCGGGCATTCCGGCGGTAACACCGCCGCGCCGGGTGAACGCCTAGCGCATGTCCGTCATCACACCGTGCAGGAATGACAGGTCCACGACTTCCAGGGACGGAACGACGGTCCGCCGGGCGGCCGGGGTGATCGGGCCCACGGAGGGCACGGCGACGACACGGCAGCCCGCCGCCTCGGCGGCGGTGACACCGGTCACGGTGTCCTCGACGACGGCGCAGCGCACCGGGTCGACACCGAGTCCCGCGGCGGCCGCGAGATAGGGGTCGGGGAACGGCTTGGTGCGCGGCACCTCGTCGCCGGCGACCGACAGCGCGAAGTGCTGGGGGCCCAGTGTGGTCAGCACCCGGTCGATGATCCGCCGGTGGGAGGCGGAGACGAGCGCCGTGGGGATCTCGTACTCGGACAGTTCGGCGAGCAGCCGCGCGGCGCCCGGCATCAGCGGCAGGGCGAGGTCGATACGGTCCTCGAAACCGTCGTTGAGCAGGACCGTGAGTTCGGCGAGGGCGATGTCGGCGCCGGTGGCCTCGATGAGGAAGCCCGCACTGCGGGTCATGGGGCCGCCGACCACGACATGGCGCCAGGAGTCGTCGAGGGTGTGGCCGAGGGAGGCGAAGACCTCGACCTCGACGTCCCACCAGAAACCCTCGGTGTCGACCAGGGTGCCGTCCATGTCGAGGAGCACGGCCTGCAGGGCCGACCCCTCGGCCGTCCGGGTTCCGAGCGCGGGAACCGTACTGGTCATCCGCGTACCTCCTTCACAGGGACGATCAGGCCGGTTCCCACGGGGGGAACCGGCCTGCGGTGGACCGACCAGTGTACGTCGTGCGGGACGCGAACGCCCGGTGTGGCGCCCGCGGCCTCAGCGGGCGTTGAAGTACTTGGCCTCCGGGTGGTGGATGACGATGGCGTCCGTGGACTGCTCGGGGTGCAGCTGGAACTCCTCGGACAGCTGGACGCCGATGCGCTCGGGTTCGAGCAGGGCGGCGATCTTGGCGCGGTCCTCCAGGTCGGGGCAGGCACCGTAGCCGAGGGAGAAGCGGGCGCCCCGGTACTTCAGGGCGAACATGTCCTCCATCCCGGCCGGGTCCTCGCCCGCGAAGCCGAGTTCGGAGCGCACCCGGGCGTGCCAGTACTCGGCGAGGGCCTCCGCAAGCTGTACGGAGAGCCCGTGCAGCTCCAGGTAGTCGCGGTAGGCGTTGGCCTCGAACATCCGGGCGGTCTCCTCGCCGATGCGGGAGCCGACGGTGACGACCTGGAGACCGACGACGTCCCTCTCACCGGACTCCTCCGGACGGAAGAAGTCCGCCAGGCACAGCCGGCGGCCGCGGCGCTGGCGCGGGAAGGTGAAGCGGGTGCGCTCGTTGCCCTGCTCGTCCAGGATGATCAGGTCGTCGTCCTTGGAGACGCACGGGAAGTAGCCGTACACCACGGCGGCCTCCAGCAGGTTCTCGGTCTGCAGCCGGTCGAGCAGTCCGCGCAGTCTGGGGCGGCCCTCGGTCTCGGCCAGTTCCTCGTACGTCGGCCCGTCGCCGGTGCGGGCCTGCTTGAGGCCCCACTGGCCCTTGAAGAGGGCGCCCTCGTCGAGCCAGCTCGCGTACTCCTTGAGCTGGATGCCCTTGACCACGCGGGTGCCCCGGAAGGGCGGAGTGGGGACGGGGTTGTCGGTGGCGACGTCGGAGCGGACGTGCCCCTCCTCGGGGCGCTCCTCGATCTCCACGGTGGCCGCGCGGACCCGGCGCTGGCGCAGTTCCGGCAGCTGGGCGCCGGGCACTCCGCGCTTGACGCCGATGAGGGCGTCCATCAGGCGCAGGCCCTCGAAGGCGTCGCGGGCGTAGCGGACCTCGCCCTGGTAGATCTCGTGCAGGTCCTGCTCGACGTAGGCGCGGGTGAGGGCGGCACCGCCGAGGATCACCGGATAGTCGGCGGCGAGGCCGCGCTGGTTCAGCTCCTCCAGGTTCTCCTTCATGATCACCGTGGACTTCACCAGCAGCCCCGACATGCCGATGACGTCGGCCTTGTGCTCGTCGGCGGCGTCCAGGATCGCGGAGACAGGCTGCTTGATGCCCAGGTTGACGACGTTGTAGCCGTTGTTGGTCAGGATGATGTCGACGAGGTTCTTGCCGATGTCGTGCACGTCGCCGCGCACGGTGGCGAGCACGATGGTGCCCTTGCCGGCCTCGTCGGTCTTCTCCATGTGCGGCTCGAGATGGGCCACCGCGGTCTTCATGACCTCGGCGGACTGGAGGACGAACGGCAGCTGCATCTGGCCGGAGCCGAAGAGCTCGCCGACGACCTTCATGCCGTCCAGGAGGGTGTCGTTGACGATGGCGAGGGCGGGCCGCTCCCGGAGGGCGTCGTCGAGGTCCTGTTCCAGGCCGTTCTTCTCGCCGTCGATGATGCGCCGCTTCAGCCGCTCCTCCAGCGGCAGTGCTGCCAGTTCCTCGGCCTTGCCGGCCTTGAGGGACTTGGCGGTGGCGCCCTCGAAGAGCTGCATCAGCTTCTGCAGCGGGTCGTAGCCCTCGGCGCGGCGGTCGTGGATGAGGTCGAGGGCGGTGCGGACCTCCTCCTCGCTGAAGCGGGCGATGGGCAGGATCTTCGACGCGTGGACGATCGCCGAGTCCAGGCCGGCCCTGACGCACTCGTCGAGGAAGACCGAGTTCAGCAGGATGCGGGCGGCCGGGTTGAGGCCGAAGGAGATGTTCGACAGGCCGAGGGTGGTCTGCACCCGCGGGTGGCGTTCCTTCAGCAGCCGGATGCCCTCGATCGTGGCCAGGCCGTCCTTGCGGGACTCCTCCTGGCCGGTGCAGATGGTGAAGGTCAGACAGTCGACGAGGATGTCCTCCTCACGGATGCCCCAGTTGCCGGTGAGGTCGTCGATCAGCCGTTCGGCGATCTCGACCTTCTTCTCGGCCGTACGGGCCTGGCCCTCCTCGTCGATGGTGAGCGCGATCAGCGCGGCACCGTGCTCCTGGGCCAGCCGGGTGACGCGGGCGAAGCGGGATTCGGGGCCGGAGCCGTCCTCGTAGTTCACCGAGTTGATGACCGCGCGGCCGCCGAGCTTCTCCAGACCGGCCCGGATGACGTCGACCTCGGTGGAGTCCAGGACGATGGGGAGGGTGGAGGCGGTGGCGAAGCGGCCGGCCAGTTCCTTCATGTCGGCGACGCCGTCGCGGCCCACGTAGTCCACGCACAGGTCGAGCATGTGCGCGCCCTCGCGGATCTGCTCGCGGGCCAGCTCCACGCAGTTGTCCCAGCGGCCTTCGAGCATGGCCTCGCGGAACTTCTTCGACCCGTTGGCGTTCGTCCGCTCGCCGATCGCCAGGTAGGCGGTGTCCTGACGGAAGGGGACGCTCTGGTACAGGGAGGCGGCTCCGGGCTCCGGGCGCGGGTCGCGCTCGGCCGGGGGGAGGCCGTGCACGCGCTCCACGAGCTGCCGCAGATGCTCGGGCGTCGTACCGCAGCAGCCGCCCACCAGGGAGAGGCCGTAGTCGCGGACGAAGTTCTCCTGGGCGTCGGCCAGCTCTCCCGGGGAGAGCGGGTAGCGGGCGCCGTCCTTGGTGAGTTCCGGCAGGCCGGCGTTGGGCATGCAGGAGAGCTGGACGCGGGAGTGGCGGGCCAGGTGGCGCAGGTGTTCGCTCATCTCGGCCGGGCCGGTGGCGCAGTTCAGGCCGATCATGTCGATGCCCAGCGGTTCCAGCGCGGTGAGCGCGGCACCGATCTCGGAGCCCAGCAGCATGGTGCCGGTGGTCTCGACGGTGACCGACACGATCAGCGGGACCTCGAACCCGGCGGTCTCCATCGCACGGCGGGCGGCGATGACGGAGGCCTTGGTCTGCAGCAGGTCCTGGGTCGTCTCCACCAGGAGCGCGTCCGCGCCGCCCGCGAGGAGACCTTCGGCGTTCTGCTGATAGGCATCACGGATGACGCCGAAGGTGGTGTGGCCGAGGGTGGGCAGCTTGGTGCCGGGGCCCATCGAGCCCAGGACCCAGCGGGGGCGGCCGTCCCGCGCGGTGAACCCGTCGGCGGCCTCGCGGGCGATGCGCGCGCCGGCCTCGGACAGTTCGGTGACGCGCTCGGGGATGTCGTACTCGCCGAGCGCGGTGAGGTTGGCGCCGAAGGTGTTGGTCTCGACGCAGTCGACTCCGGCGTCGAAGTACGCGGAGTGGACCGAACGGACGATGTCCGGGCGCGTCAGGTTCAGGATCTCGTTGCAGCCCTCGAGGTTCTCGAAGTCCTCGAGCGTGGGGTCCTGTGCCTGGAGCATGGTGCCCATCGCTCCGTCGGCGACCACCACGCGGGTGGCGAGCGCCTCACGGAGGGCGGACACACGGGTCCGGCTGTCGGCGGAAGGGGTCAGCGGCGACGAGGCCATGTACGGGGCTCCCTAGATGCGACGGCTGTCGGCTTTGCGGCTGCCCGGGATCCCCTCACGGAGCGTCCCCGGCTGGGCGCACCTCGCCAGGGTATCCGGGACCACGCCCTGATGTTCAGGGCGTCCACGGGGCGGACGATGATGGCCGGTGTCCGCCGTTCGGAGTACGAGTCGGGGGACCGATCACGTCCGATCGTTGGCGAGAGGTCGGCATCGACCGGTAGTGTTCGGCATTGCCGAACAGTGGCAGCGGCCGTCGCGGGTCGACGGCCGAAGGGGACGGAGGCAGTACGGCGATGGCACGGAACATCCAGTCGCTCGAACGGGCGGCGGCGATGCTGCGGCTGCTCGCGGGTGGCGAGCGGCGGCTCGGCCTGTCGGACATCGCCTCGTCGCTGGGCCTCGCCAAGGGCACCGCGCACGGCATCCTGCGCACCCTCGCGCAGGAGGGGTTCGTCGAGCAGGACGACGCCTCCGGGCGCTATCAGCTGGGTGCCGAGCTGCTGCGCCTGGGCACCACCTATCTCGATGTGCACGAGCTGCGGGCGCGCGCCCTGGTGTGGACGGACGACCTGGCCCGTTCCAGCGGCGAGAGCGTCTACCTCGGCGTGCTGCACCAGCAGGGCGTGCTGATCGTGCACCACGTCTTCCGGCCGGACGACAGCCGGCAGGTCCTGGAGATAGGGGCCATGCAGCCGCTGCACTCGACGGCGCTGGGCAAAGTTCTGTCGGCCTACGACCCGGTGGCCCACAGCGAGGCCCTGGAGGCCGACCGCAAGGCGTTCACCGACCGTACGGTGTGCGACCCGGACGCCTTCGAGCACATCCTCGACCTCACGCGCGCGCGGGGGTACGCGGCCGACGTGGAGGAGACCTGGGAGGGCGTCGCCGCCGTCGCCGCCCCCATCCACGACCGGCGCCGTATGCCGGTGGGCGCGGTGGGCATCACCGGGGCGGTGGAGCGGCTGCGCCGGGACGGCGAGCTGCGCTCCGAGCTCATCGCGGCGGTACGGGACTGCGCCCGCGCGGTGTCGCGGGACCTGGGCGCCGGACGCTTCTGAGCACATCACGGACGGGACCGGGGCGCCGTACGGCGTTCCGGTCGAAGGCATGTCCCGATGCGGGCGTTCCGGGGCCGGACCCTGGGCAGAGATCGATAACCCGGGGCGATCAGTAACGATCGCGTTTTCGATAACCAAACCCTTGACGGGTGCCGGGCGCCGGGAAAGACTCCCGTCCATCGGTCGGCATTGTCGAACACCTACCGGCAATACGCGCTAGAGTAGGACAATGCCAAGGGCCGGCATCGCTCTCACCCCTGAGGGCGCCAATCCCCGGTGGGACCCGGGGGTCGGCTTCCCTGGACGAAGGACAAAGGAGTCGCGGGTGTCCAGCTCCGACATCTTCATCGGCGAGACCATCGGTACCGCCATACTCATCCTGCTCGGTGGCGGCGTCTGTGCCGCCGTGACGCTGAAGGCCTCCAAGGCCCGTAACGCCGGCTGGCTCGCCATCGCCTTCGGGTGGGGCTTCGCCGTCATGACGGCGGTATACATAGCCGGACCGCTCTCCGGCGCCCACCTCAACCCGGCCGTCACCGTGGCCCTCGCCGTCAAGGACGGCGAGTGGAACAACGTTCCGGTCTACTTCGCCGGAGAGTTCCTCGGCGCGATGATCGGCGCGACCCTGGTCTGGCTCGCCTACTACGGCCAGTTCCTCGCCCACCTCACCGACCGGGAGATCGTCGGCGGGCCGGGTGCGCAGACCACGGCCGCCAAGGCCGTCGAGGCGCAGGAGAAGGGCGCGGGCCCGGTGCTCGGCATCTTCTCCACGGGTCCCGAGATCCGGCACACGGTGCAGAACCTCGCCACGGAGATCATCGGCACCTTCGTCCTGCTGCTCGCCATCCTCACCCAGGGTCTGAACGACGCGGGCAACGGACTCGGCGTACTGGGCGGCCTGATCACGGCGCTCGTCGTCGTCTCCATCGGTCTGTCGCTGGGCGGCCCGACCGGTTACGCCATCAACCCGGCCCGCGACCTCGGCCCGCGCATCGTGCACGCCCTGCTGCCGCTGCCGAACAAGGGCGGCTCCGACTGGTCCTACGCCTGGGTCCCGGTGGTCGGTCCGCTGATCGGCGGTGCCCTCGCGGCAGGCCTCTACAACGTCGCCTTCGCGTAGCCCCCGCATCCCCGACAGCGCCGTACGTACTGCCCCGTACCCAAGGAACTCCCAGGAGCACACAGTGACCGACGCCCACACCGCCGGCCCGTTCATCGCCGCCATCGACCAGGGCACCACCTCCTCCCGGTGCATCGTCTTCGACCGCGACGGGCGCATCGTCTCCGTCGACCAGAAGGAGCACGAGCAGATCTTCCCCAAGCCGGGCTGGGTCGAGCACGACGCCAACGAGATCTGGACCAACGTCCAGGAGGTCGTCGCCGGTGCCATCGACAAGGCCGGCATCACCCGCGACGACATCAAGGCCATCGGCATCACCAACCAGCGCGAGACCACCGTGCTGTGGGACCGGAACACCGGTGAGCCGGTCCACAACGCCATCGTCTGGCAGGACACCCGCACCGACGCCCTCTGCCGCGAGCTGGGGCGCAACGTGGGCCAGGACCGCTTCCGCCGCGAGACCGGCCTGCCCCTCGCCTCCTACTTCGCCGGTCCCAAGGCCCGCTGGCTGCTCGACAACGTCGACGGTCTCAAGGAGCGCGCGGAGGCGGGCGACATCCTCTTCGGCACCATGGACACATGGGTCATCTGGAACCTGACCGGTGGCGCGAACGGCGGCCACCACGTCACGGACGTCACCAACGCGTCCCGCACGATGCTGATGAACCTGCACACCATGCAGTGGGACGAGAAGATCGCCGAGTCCATCGGCGTCCCCCTGGCGATGCTGCCGGAGATCCGCTCCTCCGCCGAGGTCTACGGCGAGATCACCGGCGGCCGGCTGGGCGAGCTGCTCGGCGGCATCCCCGTCGCCTCCGCGCTGGGCGACCAGCAGGCGGCCCTGTTCGGCCAGACCTGTTTCGCCGAGGGCGAGACCAAGTCGACGTACGGCACCGGCACCTTCATGGTGATGAACACCGGCGACAAGATCATCAACTCCTACAGCGGGCTGCTGACCACCGTCGGCTACAAGATCGGCGACCAGGACACGGTCTACGCCCTGGAGGGCTCGATCGCCGTCACCGGTTCGCTGGTGCAGTGGATGCGCGACCAGATGGGCCTGATCTCCACCGCCGCCGAGATCGAGACCCTCGCACTGTCCGTCGAGGACAACGGCGGCGCCTACTTCGTGCCGGCCTTCTCCGGTCTGTTCGCCCCGTACTGGCGCTCCGACGCCCGCGGTGTGATCGCCGGCCTCACCCGGTACGTCACCAAGGCACACCTCGCGCGTGCCGTCCTGGAGGCCACCGCCTGGCAGACGCGGGAGATCGCCGACGCCATGACGAAGGACTCCGGCGTGGAGCTGACCGCGCTCAAGGTCGACGGCGGCATGACCTCCAACAACCTGCTGATGCAGACCCTCTCGGACTTCCTGGACGCGCCCGTGGTGCGCCCCATGGTCGCCGAGACCACCTGCCTCGGCGCCGCCTACGCCGCCGGTCTCGCCGTCGGTTTCTGGAACAGCACCGACGACCTGCGCGCCAACTGGCGGCGGGCCGCCGAGTGGACCCCCCGCATGGACGCGGAGACCCGCGACCGTGAGTACAAGAGCTGGCTCAAGGCCGTCGAGCGGACCATGGGCTGGATCGCCGACGAAGACTGACGAGGAGTAAGAACCGCCATGACCACCCAGTCCACCCTGCAGTCCGTGCCTGCCCTGGGGACGCGCCCGGCGTCCGGCTCGAACCCGAGCCGCGCCGAGACCCGGGAGCAGCTCTCCAAGGCGTCGTACGACCTTCTCGTGATCGGCGGCGGCATCCTGGGCATCTCCACCGCCTGGCACGCCGCGCAGTCCGGCCTCAGGGTGGCTCTGGTGGACGCCGGTGACTTCGCCGGCGCCACCTCCTCCGCCTCCTCCAAGCTGCTCCACGGCGGTCTGCGCTATCTGCAGACCGGTGCGGTGAAGCTGGTGGCGGAGAACCACTTCGAGCGCCGTGCGGTCTCCCGCGAGGTGGCCCCCCACCTGGCGAACCCGCTCACGTTCTACCTCCCCGTGTACAAGGGCGGGCCGCACGGCGCGGCGAAGCTCGGCGCCGGTGTCTTCGCGTACTCGGCGCTGTCCGCCTTCGGCGACGGCGTCGGGCATCTGCTCTCGCCGGCCAAGGCCGCGCGGGACGTGCCGGAGCTGCGTACCGACAACCTCAAGGCCGTGGCCGTGTACGGCGACGACCAGATGAACGACGCGCGCATGGCGCTGATGACGGTCCGCGCGGCGGCCGAGTCCGGCGCGGTCGTCCTCAACCACGCCGAGGTGACGGGCCTGCGCTTCACCCGGGGCCGGGTCACCGGCGCCGAGCTGCGCGACCGGCTCTCGGGCGACGAGTTCGGGGTGAACGCCCGGCTGGTGCTCAACGCGACCGGCCCGTGGGTCGATCACCTGCGCCGGATGGAGGACCCGGACGCCGCGCCCTCCATCCGTCTGTCGAAGGGCGCCCACCTGGTCCTGAAGCGGACCTCGCCGTGGAAGGCCGCGCTGGCCACGCCGATCGACAAGTACCGGATCACCTTCGCCCTCCCCTGGGAGGACATGCTGTTGCTCGGCACCACCGACGAGGAGTTCGAGGGCGACCCGGCGGACGTCGCGGTCACCGAGAAGGACACCGCGCAGATACTGGACGAGGCCGCGTTCTCCATCCGCGACCAGCAGCTCGACCGTGATCTGATCACGTACTCGTTCGCGGGTCTGCGGGTGCTGCCCGGCGGTCCCGGGGACACGGCCAAGGCGAAGCGGGAGACCGTCGTCACCGAGGGCCGGGGCGGGATGCTGTCCGTCGCGGGCGGCAAGTGGACCACCTTCCGCCACATCGGCCGTACGGTGATGCAGAAGCTCCAGGCGCTGCCCGGCCACCCGCTGGGCGACGACTTCGAGCCGGTCGCCGCGCTGCCGAAGAAGCTGCCGCTGCCGGGTGTGGCCAACCCCCGCGCGGTCGCCCACCGGCTGCTGGTGGACGGTCCGGCGCCCGGCCCGCGCATGGCGGCGGACACCGCCAGGCACCTGGCCACCCACTACGGTTCGCTGGCCTTCGACATCGCGCGTCTCGCCAACGAGGACCCGGAGCTCGCCCGGCGCGTGCACCCGGACGCCCCGGAGATCCGGGCGCAGGTCGTCTGGGCCCGGGACCACGAGTGGGCCGAGACCGCGGACGACGTGCTGCGCCGCCGTACGACGCTGACGATCCGGGGCCTGGCCACGGACGAGGTCCGCGCGGATGTGCAGGAGCTGCTCGACAAGAAGTAGCCGCAGTTCCTCCGGCTCCCCCGCGCGGGAGCCGGGTGTACGCCGCCGGGGGCGGCTCCGCGCCGACGGGGCCGCCCCCGGCCCGTACATAATGGGCCGGATACATCGGAGGTCTGGCCCGCAGGGAGGCGCGGTATGGCAGTGACCGACGAGGCGATCGAGAAGATCAAGTCAATGATCGTCTCGGGTGCGCTGCGTCCCGGCGCCCGGCTGCCCAAGGAGAGTGAGCTCGCGGCCGAGCTGGGGCTGTCCCGCAACTCGCTGCGCGAGGCGGTGCGTGCCCTCTCGCTGATCCGCATCCTGGACGTACGGCAGGGCGACGGCACGTACGTCACGAGTCTGGACCCGCAACTCCTGCTGGAGGCGCTGAGTTTCGTCGTCGACTTCCACCGGGACGACACGGTCCTGGAGTTCCTCGCCGTGCGCCGCATCCTGGAGCCGGCCGCGACGGCCCTGGCGGCCGGGCGGCTCGGCGAGGAGCAGCTGGACGAGCTGACGGAGCAGTTGGACAAACTCGGTGACGAGCCGTCGCTGGAGGACCTGGTCGCCGCCGATCTGGAGTTCCACCGGGCCATCGTGCGCGGCTCGGGCAACTCGGTGCTCTGCTCCCTGCTCGACGGTCTGTCCGGGCCCACCACCCGGGCGCGGATCTGGCGCGGGCTCACCCAGGAGGACGCCGTCGGGCGCACCCTGCGCGAGCACCGGGCCATCCTCGCCGCCCTGCGGGACCGGGACGCGGAGGCGGCGAGGTCCTGGGCGACGGTGCACATCGCGAGTGTGGAGCAGTGGCTGCGGTCGACGCTGTGACGGGTGTTTCCGTGTGCCCGGCGGGGCAGTGATGGGGGCACTCCCCTTGTGAAGGGGGCTGCGGGCGCCCCCTGGGCACGCCGTAAGGTTGGGGCGTACGCGAGGGCACGTCGGAAGGAGGCGCTGGGTGATCGAGCTCGAGGGGGTACCCGAGCTGATCGACCCGGTCATGGTGGCCGCGTTCGAGGGCTGGAACGATGCCGGTGACGCCGCCTCCACCGCGGTCGCGCATCTGGAGCGGGAGTGGAAGGGCGAGGTGTTCGCGGCGCTGGACGCCGAGGACTACTACGACTTCCAGGTGAACCGCCCCACGGTGTTCATGGACGGCGGGGTGCGCAAGGTCACCTGGCCGACGACGCGGCTCTCGGTGGTCCGGGTCGGCGGGGACAAGCCGCGTGACCTGGTGCTGGTCCGCGGGATCGAACCGTCCATGCGCTGGCGTTCGTTCTGCAACGAGATCCTCGGTTTCGCGCACGAACTCGGTGTGGAGCTGGTGGTCGTGCTGGGCGCGCTGCTCGGTGACACCCCGCACACCCGGCCGGTCCCGATCAGCGGGACCACGTCCGACCCGGACCTGGCCCGCCGGATGGATCTGGAGGAGACCAAGTACGAGGGTCCCACGGGCATCGTCGGCATCCTCCAGGAGGCGTGCACGCACGCGGGCGTGCCGGCCGTGTCGCTGTGGGCGGCGGTGCCGCACTACGTCTCGCAGCCGCCCAACCCGAAGGCCACGCTGGCCCTCCTGAACCGGCTGGAGGACCTGATCGACGTGCGGATCCCGCTGGGCGAGCTGCCCGAGGACGCGCGTGCCTGGCAGGTGGGCGTGGACCAGCTGGCCGCGGAGGACAGCGAGGTCGCCGAGTACGTCCAGTCGCTGGAGGAGGCGCGGGACACCGCGGAGCTGCCGGAGGCGACGGGCGAGGCGATCGCCCGCGAGTTCGAGCGCTATCTGCGGCGCCGTGACGGTGCGTCGGGTCCGCCCGGCGGGCATGCGACGGCGGACGGCTCGGACGGTACGTCGTACCGACGCGAGGGTCCGTCCGGACGCCCTCGTCCGCATCGTCCCCCGAAGCCGGATCCGGAACCGGACTCCGACACGGGCGGCGAGGAGTCGTCGGAGGACTGATCGAGAAGGGGCGCCCCGTTGCTGACGGGGCGCCCCTTTTGTCGTCGTGGCCGGCTGCGGTGCCGCGCGGGCGGCGACACCGGAACACCGTCCAGCGGTCTCGGTTCGGGGCCGCCCACCGTCGCGGGCCGCTACGGCGACCGGGACCGCTCCGCTGCCGAACGGGGCGGTCCGTCGTGTGTCCGCCGTGCGGGACGCTGCGCCGGGTGTGCGGCCGCCCGTTACAGGGCCACGCCGAGCAGGGCGTCCACCGCGCGGGAGACGACGCCGGGGGCGCCGGGGTCCGTGCCGCCGGTTTCCTCCTGGAGGACGGCCCAGCGGTCCACGGCGGCCAGGGCGGCCGGGGCGTTCAGGTCGTTCGACAGGGCCTCGCGGATCTCCTCGACCAGTGGCTCGGCGGGCGGGCCGTCGGGGCGGGAGACCGCCGCGCGCCAGTGGCCGAGACGGGTCACCGCGTCCTGGAGGACCTGGTCGGTCCACTCCCAGTCGGCGCGGTAGTGGTGGGCGAGCAGCGCCAGCCGGATCGCCGCCGGGTCCACGCCGTCGCGGCGCAGTCGGGAGACGAAGACCAGGTTCCCCTTGGACTTGGACATCTTCTCGCCGTGCAGGGCGACCATGCCGGCATGGACGTACGCCGTGGCCATCGGGAACTCGCCGGTGAGCGCCTGGGCGTGCGAGGCGCCCATCTCGTGGTGGGGGAAGACCAGGTCGGAGCCGCCGCCCTGGACGTCGAAGCCCATGCCGAGGTGGTCGAGGGCGATGGCCACGCACTCGATGTGCCAGCCGGGGCGGCCCCGGCCGAGCGAGCCGCCGTCCCAGCTCGGCTCGCCCTCGCGGGCGGCCATCCACAGCATCGGGTCGACGGGGTTCTTCTTGCCCGGACGCTCCGGGTCGCCGCCGCGCTCGGCGGACAGCAGCCGCATCGCGGCGGCGTCGAGGTGGGAGACCTTGCCGAAGTGCGGGTCCGCTTCCACGGAGAAGTAGATGTCGCCGTCCAGCTCGTAGGTCGCGCCGAGGTCGCGCAGCCGTTCGACGAGCGGGACGATGCCGGGTATCGCCTCCACGGCGCCTATGTACTCCCGCGGGGGCAGCATCCGCAGCGCCGTCATGTCCTCACGGAACAGCGAGGTCTCGCGCTCGGCGAGCTCGGCCCAGTCGACGCCGTCCCGCTCGGCCCGCTCCAGCAGCGGGTCGTCGACGTCGGTGACGTTCTGGACGTAGTGAACCTGCCGCTTGGTATCGAGCCACACGCGCTGCACCAGGTCGAACGCGTTGTAGGTCGCCGCGTGTCCGATGTGGGTGGCGTCGTAGGGGGTGATGCCGCAGACGTAGATACGGGCGACGGGACCGGGAGCGGAGGTGATCAGGCCGCCGGTCGCGGTGTCGTGGATCCTCAGGTCGCGGCCCTGACCAGGCAGGGCGGGGACCTCGGAAGCGGGCCAGGCATGCATGGGATGAGCCTAACCGGACCGCGGTTCGGAAAACGAACGGGAGCGGGCCGGATGACCGGGGAGGCCCTCTTGCGCGACGCGCTCCGCCATGCCGTCGCTCACGTCCGGGCGGGCTGCCGGCGCTGCCCGGGGCCGGATGCCGGCCCTGTCCCAGGTCTGACGCCGGCCCGACGCTCCCGGCGACACAATGCCGGTCCGGCCCCGGACGGGCTGTCGACTCCGCCCCCGGGGCGGTATGCCGTCGCTGGCCGCGCGGTGCCGGTCACGTGACGGTCCGGCCCCGGACCCGTGCCGGTCCGGTCCGGTCCGGGGCAGAATGCCGGCGCCGGTCCCGGACGAGCTGTCGACTCCGCCCCCGGGGCGGTATGCCGTCGCTGGGCACGTGGTGCCGGTCACGTGGCCGTCCGGCCCCGGAGCCGTGCCGGTCCGGTCCGGTCCGGTCCGGTCCGGTCCGGGGCAGGCTGCCGGAGCCGGTCCCGGCTCAGGCAGGCTGTCGTTCCCGTTCCGGGCGGGGTGCGGCGCGTCGCCGGAGGGCTGCGGGCCCTTGTTCCGGGCGGCTGCACGGCACGATGCCGATCGGGTCGGGGGCAGGCTGCCGTTTCCGTTCCGGGCGGGTGCAGCGTGTTGCCGGTGTTCTCGGGTGGGCCGCCGGTTGCGGCAGGGGGTGGTTCTGTTCAGACCGGGGGCCAGGGGATGGCCGGCCAGTCGCCGCCCGGCTGCGGGTGGACGGCGGTGGTGAGGAGGGTGTCGACGCGGGTGCGGGTGGCCGCGATCTCCGTGGGGGTGATGTGGGGGGTCAGGGCGGTGGTGAGGGGGCCGGTGGGGGCGAGGGCCGCGCCGAGGGCCTCCAGGACGCTCAGGGCCTCGGCCGTCAGGGGCTCGCCCGCCCAGCCCCACAGCAGGGTGCGGAGTTTGTCCTCGGCGTTGAAGGTGACGCCGTGGTCGATGCCGTACAGCGGGCCCTCCGCGGTGGGCAGCAGATGGCCGCCCTTGCGGTCGGCGTTGTTGATCACCGCGTCGAGGACCGCGAGCCGGCGCAGCCGCTCGTCGTCGGCGTGTACGAGCAGCGCGGTACGGCCCTCGCCGACCTCGGCGAAACCGATCGCCTTCCAGCCCGGCTCCGGCTCCTCGCCGTCCACCAGGGCGAGGAGTTCCGCGCCCGGTGCCGTCTCGATCCACAGCTGGCACATGCCCTCGCCGTACGGGCCGTCGCGGAGCACGGTGGGCGGGACAAGGCCCCAGCCGGTCGCCCGGGAGACCTCGTACGCCGCGACCTCGCGCCCGGCCAGCGTGCCGTCGGGGAAGTCCCACAGGGGCCGCTCCCCCGCGACCGGCTTGTAGACGCACGCGGCCTCGCGGCCGTCGTACGTCACGGTGCAGTACAGCGCCGCGTTCGACGCCTCACGGATGCGTCCGCGTACGGTCAGCTCGCCCTCGGCGAGCAGCACGGCCGCGGCCGGGTCGGCGGCCTTCACGCTCCGCGGCGGTATCCGTTCTGGCGCGGACATACGTGTCCTTCCGGGTCGAGCGGGAGACTGCACAGCGGGCACGGCGGCCGCCCGGCGTTGACGACGTCGAGGGCCCGCTTGGCGAAGGCCCGGGCCTGCGTGCCGGTGAGCCGGACGCGGAGCATCGGGGGCCCGTTCTCCTCGTCCTGGAGCAGCCGCTCCTCGGCCTCCGCCAGGTCCTCGTCCGTGTCGGCGTCCAGCTCGACGAGGGCCTGCGCCTCCACGATCATGCGCTGCTCCTCACCGTCCCAGGCGAGCGCCATCGTGCCGACGCGGAACTCCTCCTCCACGGGGGTGTCCAGCGGGGCGGAGTCGGTGATCTCGGTCGGCGCCATCGCCGGCACCGAGGCGCTGCCGCCGCTGCGGCGCACGACCTCGTCGAGCAGTTCGTCCATGCGCTCGGCAAGGGCGGCGACCTGGGTCTTCTCCAGGGCCACGCTGGTCACCCGGGAGCCGGCGGAGGCCTGGAGGAAGAACGTACGGCGCCCTGGCAGGCCGACCGTGCCGGCCACGAAACGTTCCGGTTGGTCGTAGAGGAACACCTGACGGGACACGTCCTGTCTCCATTGAGAGTCGTGGGGGTACGGGCGGCCGTGTGCACGGGCCGCACTGCGGCGACCGCTTCACCCTACTGCGCCCGACGATCACGGTGCGCCCGCGTCGCCTCCGACCGTGGCGTCGCCGGCCGGCGGTTCCTCGCGCGGCGCCAGGGACGCGAGGTCTCCGGTGTCGCCGAGGCGGACGAGGAAGGGCCGCAACCGTGTGTAACGGATCGCGGTGATGGAACACGGTTCAACGGCGATCCGCTGGAAGAGGTCGAGATGAAGTCCGAGTGCGTCCGCGACGAGAGACTTGATGATGTCGCCATGCGAGCACATGAGGTACACGGCGTCGGCGCCGTGATCGCGCTCCACGCGCGCGTTCCACTCGCGTACCGCCTCGGCGGCGCGCGTCTGCATCGCGCGCATGGACTCCCCGCCGGGGAAGGCCGCCGCCGACGGGTGCGCCTGGACGACCTCCATCAGGGGTTCGTCCTTGAGCTCGGCGAGTTTGCGGCCCGACCAGTCGCCGTAGTGGCACTCGCCGACCCGGTCGTCGGTGTGCGGGGTGAGGCCGGGGCGTTCGTCCAGCAGCGGCTGAATCGTTTCCTGACAGCGCTGGAGCGGGCTGGTGACGATCTCGGCCAGCGGCAGCGCGGCGAGCCGTCCGGGGAGTGCGGCGGCCTGGGCGGCGCCGCGGTCGTCGAGGGCGACACCGGGTGTCCACCCGGCGAGCAGTCCCTCGGTGTTGGCGGTGGAACGTCCGTGCCGGACCAGGAGCAATGTGGGCATGCGGCCCAGGGTAGGCGCACGCCTGTGTGTGGTGTCCGCCGAAGAGAAGGGGAGTGCGGTTCGTGATCGTCGACTGTGCCATCTACCGGGAGGGGCACCGCTCGGAGGGGCCCCGGGACTTCTCCGACGCGCTGGACGGGGCGCGGGCGGCGGGGGGATTCGTCTGGATCGGGCTGCACGAGCCGACGGCGGACGAGTTCGACCTGGTCGCGCGGGAGTTCGGGCTGCATCCGCTGGCCGTGGAGGACGCCCTCAAGGCCCATCAGCGGCCCAAGCTGGAGGTGTACGACGACTCGCTGTTCGTGGTCCTCAAGCCGGTCGAGTACGAGCCGCGGAGCGACACCGTCTCCTCCGGCGAGGTCATGATCTTCCTCGGTGACTCCTTCGCGGTGACCGTACGGCACGGCGAGGGCGCGCCGCTCGCCGCCGTACGGCAGCGGCTCGAGCGGGAGCCCGAACTGCTCGGTGAGGGGCCGACGTCGGTGCTGTACGCGGTCGCCGACGCCGTCGTCGACCACTATCTGGACGTGGCGACCGAGCTGGGGACCGATCTGGAGGAGCTGGAGGCGGAGGTCTTCACCCCCGACGGGGGCGGCTCCCGGCACACCGCCTCCCGCATCTACAACTTCAAGCGGCAGATCCTGGAGTTCCGGCGGGCGACCGGGCCGCTGGCGCCGCCGATGGCACGGCTGGCGGGCGTGGGCTCGTACGGGGCCGGGGTGCCGTTCGTGGAGGACAGGGCGCGGCCCTTCTTCCGTGATGTGCACGACCATCTGACGCGGGTGAACGAGTCCGTGGAGGGGCTGGACCGGCTGGTCTCCGACATCCTCTCGGCGCATCTCGCGCAGATGAGCGTGCGGCAGAACGACGACATGCGGAAGATCTCCGCGTGGGCGGCCATGGCGGCGATCCCGACGATGCTCGCGGGGATCTACGGGATGAACTTCGAGCACATGCCGGAGCTGCGCTGGGAGTGGTCGTATCCGGTGGTGATCGTGGCGATGGTCGCGCTGGAGGTGCTGGTGTTCCGGCTGTTCAAGCGGCGGGGGTGGATGTAGCGGACGGGCGTGGGGCCCGGGGAGGCCCGCCCTCTCAGGCCGCTTCGGGTTCCGGGCTCGCCGGGCCGCCCAGGGCGTCACGTCGTTCCGGCGTCCTGAGCGACACCATGCGGCGCCAGCCGCCCGCGCGTTCGTACGCGTACACCGCGTGGATGCCGGCCGCGAGGACCGCCGCCTTGGGGCCGGGCCAGCCGAGGATGCGGCCCATGTGGGCCATCACCGCCAGGCTGACGTCCCGGTACACACGGATCTCCGCGAGCGCGCACTCGCGCAGGGTGCGCTGGATCGCGCGGCCGTGTCCGGCGTACGCGAAGCGCAGCAGTTCCTCGTGGCAGTAGGCGAGGTGGTTGTCCTCGTCGTCGGAGATCATCCTGACCGCGCGGCCGAGGTCCGGGTGGTCGGCGAAGTGCTTGCGGAGCATGGTCATCTGCTCGGAGGCGCGCTGTTCGGTGACCCTGCTGTGGGCGAGGTAGGTGACGATGTCCTGGACCGTGAGCGGCTCGTCGCGTTTGAGCTTGTCGTGGGCCAGGCCGATGCCGTTGGTCTCCAGGAGCATCGTGTAGTCGGTGTCCCGGGGGACCGGGACGGGCTCGAGGCCGCGCTTCTTCATCAGGGCGTTGAAGATGCGGCCGTGCTTGTCCTCGTCGGCGCCGTGCCTGGTGATCTTGGGGGCGAGGTCGCGCTGGGTCTCGGGCACCAGCGCGGCGATGCGGGCGTTCTCCCAGCCGCCCTGGGACTCCCCGCTCGCGGCGATGGAGCAGAAGAGTGCGAAGGAGTCGTCGTTGTCGACGATCTCCTGGAACAGCGTCTTGGCCGAAAGCATGGTGGGCCGCCTCTCCACGCGGACTCTGCAAAGAACGAGTCAAGTGCCTCGGGCGCGGGGCGGCAACAGGTGCGGCGGGTAACTCCGCCGAACGGAGTACGGGGCGGGGGTCGCGCGGCGTAACCGGGTGGGACGCGGGGCGTTGGTGCGGGGGACGGCCGTGGCGGGGTGGGCCCCCGGACCCCCACCACGGCCGCGGTGATCTACGCCAGGCCCGCGCGTTCCAGGGCCTCGGTGCCGGCGCGGAGTGAGGCGAGGCGTTCGTCGAGCGTGAAACCGGCCGGGGCGAGGGTGAGGGTGGTGACCCCGGCGGCGGCGTACGCCTTCATCCGGTCGGCGATGCGGTCGACGGAGCCGAGCAGGGTGGTCCTGTCGATCAGGTCGTGCGGTACGGCCGCGGCCGCGCCCTGCTTGTCGCCGGCCAGGTACTTGTCCTGGATCTCGGCGGCCTCGCGCTCGTAGCCCATGCGCTGCGCCAGCTGGTTGTAGAAGTTCTGCTTGCGGCTGCCCATGCCGCCGACGTACAGCGCGGTGTACGGGCGGAAGGTGTCGGCGAGCGTGCTCACGTCCTTGTCGTCGCCCACGGCGAGGGGGACGGTGGGGCAGATGTCGAAACCGTCGAGGGTCCTGCCGGCCTTCTCGCGGCCCGCGCGGAGGTGTTTGACGGCCGTGTCCTCGAGGTGGTCGGCGGAGGGGAAGATCAGCAGGGCGCCGTCGGCGATCTCGCCGGTCTGTTCGAGGTTCTTCGGGCCGATGGCGGCGATGTAGAGGGGGATGTGCTCGCGCTCGGGGTGCACGGTGAGCTTGATGGGCTTGCCGGGGCCGCCGGGTAGGGGGAGCGTCCAGTGGTCGCCGTCGTAGGAGAGGCGTTCGCGGGTCATCGCCTTGCGGATGATCTCGACGTACTCGCGTGTGCGGGCGAGGGGCTTGTCGAACTTGACGCCGTACCAGCCCTCGGAGACCTGGGGGCCGGAGACGCCGAGGCCCAGGCGGAAGCGGCCCTGGGAGAGGGAGTCGAGGGTCGCCGCCGTCATCGCGGTCATCGCGGGCTGGCGGGCGGGGATCTGGAAGATCGCCGAGCCGACGTCGATACGGTGGGTCTGGGCGGCGACCCAGGTGAGTACGGTGGCGGCGTCGGAGCCGTAGGCCTCCGCCGCCCAGCAGACGGCGTATCCGAGGCGGTCGGCTTCCTGGGCCACGGCGAGGTTGTCCGCGTCCATTCCGGCACCCCAGTAGCCGAGGTTGATCCCTAGCTGCATGACCGTCTCCCCTTACCGATGAGTAACGTCGCTTGTGCGGAGACCCTATACCTCCGGTGAGGCTTGGGCAGCGGCCGTGCGTGGCGAGTTGGTCCCTCCGCACGCCGCGGGCGATCGTGCCGCTGGGCGGCACGGGTGGGCGCGACGGCAGACGCCCTGCGGGCGCGGCTGTGGCGGGGCGACCCGTAGGACAGCGGTCCCGGGCGAATCCGTTGTCCACAGGCCCGTCACACCCAACGCTCCGCCCAGTAATCTCGGCGTTCATGGAGCAGAGGCATCTCGGCCGTACCGGCCTGCGTGTGTCCCGGATCGGGCTCGGGACACTGACCTGGGGTCGGGACACCGACGAGCACGACGCCGCGGACCTCTTGAAGACGTTCTGGGAAGCCGGCGGAAACCTCGTCGACACCGCCGATGTGTACGGCGACGGCGAGTCCGAGTATCTGCTCGGCAGGCTGATGGACGGCCTCGTACCCCGCCGGGACCTCGTCATCTCGACGAAGGCCGGCAGCGTGGCCGACCCGGACCGCCGGTTCGACGGCTCACGCGGCCATCTGCTCTCCGCCCTCGACGCCTCCCTCGCCCGCCTCGGCACCGACCACGTCGACGTGTGGCACGTCCACGCCTACGATCCCGCCACCCCGCTCGACGAGACCCTCGAGGCGCTCGACATCGCCGTCGGCAGCGGCCGGGTGCGCTACGCCGGTGTCTCCAACTTCTGCGGCTGGCAGCTCGCCAAGGCCGCGACCTGGCAGCTCGCCGCGCCCGGCGCGCGCACCCGGCTGGCGAGCACACAGATGGAGTACTCGCTGCTCCAGCGGGGCGTGGAGCGTGAGGTCCTGCCCGCCGCCCTCGATCTCGGTATCGGCTTGCTCCCGTCCTCACCGCTCGGCCGGGGCGTGCTCACCGGCAAGTACCGCAACGACTCCGCGCCGCGGGACTCCCGCGGCGCCTCGGAGCATCTCGCCCCCTTCGTCGCGCCGTACCTCGACGACACGGCCGGCAGGATCGTCGACGCCGTGACCACCGCCGCGGACGGCCTGGCCGTGACCGCGCTGCAGGTGGCCCTCGCCTGGATCCGTGACCGGCCCGGGGTGGCCGCCCCCATCGTCGGCGCGCGCCACACGCAGCAGCTCACGGCGGCGTTGTCAGTGGAGGCCCTTAGTCTTCCTGACGAGATCTGCCGGGCGCTCGACGATGTGTCGGCGCCCGTGCACCGCTATCCCGATCACGACTGGAGCACGCTGTGAGCACGGAGCCGCCCGAGACCGCGGAGGACGCCGAGAAGCCGGGGACGCCCGCCGAGGGCGCGCAGGTGTCCGAGGCCGAGGCCGAGCTGGCCGCGCAGCGCCTGGAGCGGGAGCGGATCGAGCGGCGCAAGGCGGAGCGGCAGGAGCCGATCGAGGCCGGAGCCAAGCTGAGCGGCACGGCCGCCGATCTGCTGGCCGCGGTACGGGCCGTGGAGAGTGGTGAGAAGCCGGCCGCCACCGTGTTCGCGGAGGCCGCGCCCGCGCCGCTCAGGCCCGCGCCCGAGCCCGTACGGCGGGCTCCGGCGGTGACTCCCGGGCCGGTGGCGCCCGCCCCGGGAGCCGTCGAGGAGGTGCGCGAGGTGCTCCTCCAGGGGGGTGCGCCGGAGGGCATCGCCGGGCAGGCGGCCGAGGTCGGCGCCGATGTGCTGCGCGCGGATCCCTGGCAGTTGCTGCGGGTCCCCGGGGTGCGGCCGGAGCAGGCGGACGGGTTCGCCCGGGCGCTGCTCGGTGCCGGGGCCGGGCCGGACGACGAGCGGCGGGGGCGGGCGGTCACCGTGTGGCTGCTGGAGCAGGCGGCGCTCGCCGGGCACACCGCGCTGGAGATGACCGCACTGGTCGTCGCGCTGGAGCGGCAGGGAGTGCCGGAGGCCGAGAAGGCCGTGCAGAACGCCATCTCCGAGGGTGATGTCCTCGTTTTCCAGGACGCCGTCGGCGAGGCCGGGGACGACGAGGAGGACGAGGAGCGGCCGGTTCGGGTGCTGGTGGGCCTGGAGCGGTACGCCCTGGCCGAGGAGAGTCTGGCCGACGGGCTCGGGCGGCTGATCAGCTCCGTGACCGAGCAGGGCGCGGAGTGGGAGCGGGCGGCCGCCTCGGCGGAGGGTTCGGCCGGGGAGCTGATCCGGGCCGTCGCGGGGCACGGGCTGGTGCTGCACACCGGCGGGGAGGCCTCGCTCGCCGAACCGGCGGCGCTGGTGGCCGCCGCACGGGGTGTGGGGCTGCGGGTGTGGGCCGTGGCCCATGGCCCGGTCGGGCGTGCGCGGTTCGCGGCCCTCGTGGGCGGCGAGGACACCGGCGCCGTCACCGTGGCGGGGCTGCTGTCCGGTGCCGAGGGGCCCGTGCGGGACGCCGACGGGGCGCTGGACCTCGATCTGCTGGTGGTGCTCGACGCCCCGCAGCTGGACGTCGAGACCGCCGCGCTGCTGACGGAGTCGCTGCCGGACGGGGCGCGGCTGGTGCTGGCCGGTGATCCGGGTGTGCTGTGGTCGGTGGGGGCGGGGCGGGTGTTCGCCGATCTGCTGGCGGCGCGGGTCTGCCCGCAGATCGCGTCGCGGCGCCCGGATCCCGGGCCGCTGGGCGAGCTGGTGTCCGGGATCGGTGTCGGCGAGCTGAACCAGGTGGCGGCGCCCGGCAAGGAGGTCGTGATCGTGCCGGTGCGGGACGCGGGAGAGGCCGTGCACCGGGCCGTGCAGCTGGTGGTGGACTCGGTGCCGCGCGCCATCGGTGTGCCGGTCAAGGAGACACAGGTGATCACGCCGGGGCACGGGGGCGCCGTGGGCACCCGGGCGTTGAACGCCGCGCTGAAGGAGCGGCTGAATCCGGGACCGGGACGCTTCGGCGGGTTCGATCCGGGTGACCGGATCGCCTACTCCCCCGCTCCCGGCCGTACGCTGCCGGGCCGTGTGGCCTCGGCCGACGCCGAGGGTCTGCACCTGGAGTGCGGGGGCGAGGAGATCGTCGTGCCGAGGGAGCGGGTGGAGTCGGCCGTGCGGCACGGCTGGGCGCTGACCGCGCACCAGGCGGTGGGCTGCCGGTGGCCCGCGGTGGTCGTGGTGCTCCCCGGTGACGCCGCGCAGGTCCTGAGCCGGCCATGGGTCTATACGGCGTTCAGCCGGGCGGACCGGCATCTGTCCGTGGTGCACGGGGTGGAACAGGCACTGCCGCGCGCCGTGGCCGAGGTGACGGCGAAGCCGCGCACCACGCGGCTGCCGTTCCTGCTGGCCCCGCAGGTGCCGCCGGTGGCGGAGGCCTGAGCCGCGGCGTCGTACGCGGGGGGCGGCACCGGGCCGTGCCGCCACCGCGCGAGCACCCGTGCCGAGGTGACGGCGACGCCGCGCGTCTGCCGGCACGAGTGGTGTCCCGTCGGGGTCAGCGGCGGTTGGCCTCGAGGGGATCCAGGTCCTCGTCCTCGCTCGGGTCCGGTTCGTCCTCGAGGTCGTCGTCGTCGAACACCGCACTGACGTCGAAGCGGCACACCACCTGCTGCGGGTCCACCTGCTCGAACGGCGACTCAAGCCACTCGCCGGGTTCGGCGGGTTCGTCCGATGCCGCCACCCAGAGCGTGGAGTCACCCTCCTCCAGCCCGAACTCCTTGTGCCGGGAGGCGATCTCGTCCGGCTCGAACTCGCCGAACAGCAGACCGAGGGCACCGTGGACGGTCCCGGACGCCTCCGTGCTCTCGTCGTCGTCCGCCGCCTCGATGCGCTGGGCGTGGGCGCGCAGCCGCTGGGGTTCCACGACGGCGTAGTCGCGGCGGATCAGCACGCTGACCGCCGCCGGTTCCTCGGGACCGGTGTACGGCGGCGTGTCCTCGGCGCCGGGGATCTCGAAGGGGGTGACCTCGTCGTAGCGGTCGTAGAGCAGTTCGTCGTACGTCTCCGCGGCCGCGGCCAGCTGGTTGAACGCCTCGTAGACGGCCGGGTCGTCCTCCCCCGACCGGCGTTCGACCGCGGCCAGGTGGCGGTCGAGCGCGGTCTTGACCGCCTCGGCGGCGGCGCGTACCTCGGCAGCGGTGGACTGCGCAGCATCAGACATAGTGCAGACGCTATCCGTACCGGGGCCCGGCCCGCACAATAGATGCGATGCCGGAATACGAATTTGCCGACGTGTACGTACCGCGCGGGGTCTCCCGCAAGGAGACGGCACGCCTGCTGACGGACCATGCCGAGTACGGTCACTGGGAGTTGTACCGCTTGACGCTGATGCGTGACGGCAGTCGCAGGGTGCGGCTGCGGAGGCGGATCATCCGCCAGGTGCGAGCCACCTGGTGATCCAGGGCCTGTCCGGGCCCTGGCTGGGACACCCGACCGGAATCACATACGGAGCGGACCCCGCGAGCGCGGGGTCCGCTCCGTATGCGGGGTGTCACGCGGCGGCCCGTGCCTTGCGGTAGAGGACCGCGCCGGCGAGCAGCGCGCCCGCGCCGACGGGCAGGACGAGGCCCATCGGCAGCTCGCTGCCGGTCTGCGCGAGCTGGGTGTCGGGCAGGGGCTGGGTGCCGCCCGGCTCGTCGCCGGTGGAGGGGCGGTCCGGGGTGCCCGGCTGTCCGGGGCTGCCGGGGTCGCCCGGGTCACCGGGATTGCCAGGGTTACCGGGGTTACCCGGGTCGCCCGGGTCACCAGGGTTGCCCGGGTCACCAGGGTTGCCCGGGTCACCAGGGTTGCCCGGGTCACCAGGGTCACCGGGGTCACTAGGGTTGCCCGGGTCACCAGGGTCACCAGGGTCACCAGGGTCACCGGGGTCACCAGGGTCACCAGGGTCACCGGGGTCACCGGGGTCACCCGGGTCACCAGGATCGCCGGGCTGCCCCGGGTCACCGGGATCGCCGGGGTGTCCCGGGTGACCGGGGTGTCCTGAGCCGCCGTTCGCGCAGTCGTTGCCCGCCGTGCCGTTCCCCACGCCGACGACGTCGACGCTGTTGCCGCAGACGTTCACCGGGATGTGCACCGGTGCCTGGACGTGGTTGCCGGACGCCACACCGGGAGAGCCGGTGGCGTGTCCGCCGGCGTGCGCGCCGCCGTGGCCGCCGGAGTCGCCGTAACCGCCCGCGGAGGAGCCGCCCCGGTTGGCGCAGGAGTTCCCCACGGCCGGGTTGAGGAGGCCCACGACGTTGACGGTGTTGCCGCAGACGTTGAGCGGCACGTGCACCGGCACCTGCACGGTGTTCCCGGAGAGCACGCCGGGCGAGCCGGCGGCGTGACCCGTCGCGCCGGAGTCGGCGTGGGCGGCCCCGCCGGCGGCGGCGAGCACGCCCGTGGCGGCCGCCATCGTCATCAGGCCCTTGCGGGTGACCTGTCGCATTGCTGAAATCCCTGCCTTCGACCTGGTGCCGGGAATGGGCGCTGCGCCGCATTCCCCGTGTTCCGACGTTCGGTGAGACCGGTCGGCCCCGGAGCGCATGGCGCGCGCTCCGGGGCCGACGGGCTCAAGCCCTCAGCGGGCGTGCCCTAGAGGGCGAGGCACAACGTCACTTGTTGATGCAGACGTTGCCGAAGGCGGGGTTCAGCAGGCCGATGACGGAGATCGTGTTGCCGCAGACGTTCACGGGGACGTGAACCGGGACCTGCACGACGTTGCCGGAAAGGACACCCGGGGAGTGCACCGCCGCACCCTGGGCACCGGAGTCGGCGGCGGCCAGACCCGCACCCGCGAGAACCAGACCACCGGTGGCAGCGGCGACGGCGACGACCTTCTTGAGCATTGTTCCTCCTAGTTGGCAAAGCGATCCAAAGTCGCGGATCACATCACGGGTAACGAGGAGGGAGTAATGAGGCTACGAGCTTATCGTCGCATTCACTCTTATCGGTCAACTCCGTACGTCTGCACGATTGTTGATCCCTTGCGGCACCAGGGTCAGGACGCGTCGAGGAACCGGTCGAGCACCCGTACGCCGAACTTCAGACCGTCCACCGGCACCCGCTCGTCGACCCCGTGGAACATGCCCGCGAAATCCAGCTCCGGGGGCAGCTTCAGCGGGGCGAAGCCGAAGCCCCGGATGCCGAGGTCGTCGAAGGACTTGGCGTCCGTCCCGCCGGAGAGCATGTACGGGACGGCCTTCGCGGCCGGGTCCTCGGCCACCAGCGCGGACTGCATCGCGTCCACGAGGGCGCCGTCGAACGTGGTCTCGACGGCCTTGTCGGAGTGGACGTCCTCGCGCCGCACGTTCGGGCCGAGGATCCGGTCCAGGTCGGCGAGGAACTCCTCCTCGTGTCCGGGCAGGAAGCGGCCGTCCACGTGCGCGGTCGCCTCGCCCGGGATGACGTTGACCTTGTAGCCGGCGCCCAGCTGCGTGGGGTTGGCGGTGTTGCTGAGCGTCGCGCCGATGAGCTTGGCGATGCCGCCGAGCCGGGCGAGGGTGCCCTCCATGTTCTCCGGGTCGAGCTCGGTGCCGAGGGCGTCGCCCAGTTCGTCGAGGAAGGCCCGGGTGGTCTTCGTGACGCGGACGGGGAACTTGTGGCGGCCGAGGCGGGCGACGGCCTCCGACAGCTCGGTGATGGCATTGTCGCGGTGGATCATCGAACCGTGCCCGGCGGTTCCGGCCACGGTCAGTTTCATCCAGTGCATGCCCTTCTCGGCCGTCTGGATCAGATACAGACGGCGCTGCTCGCTGACGGTGAACGAGAAGCCGCCCACCTCGCTGATCGCCTCGGTGACGCCCTCGAAGAGGTGCGGGTGGTTGTCGACCAGGTGCCGGGCGCCGTACGTGCCGCCGGCCTCCTCGTCGGCGAGGAACGCCAGCACGATGTCCCGGGGCGGCTTGCGTCCGCTGCGCATCCGGTCGCGGACGACCGCGAGGGTCATCGCGTCCATGTCCTTCATGTCGACGGCGCCGCGCCCCCAGACACAGCCGTCGGCGATCTCACCGGAGAAGGGGTGGTGGGTCCAGTCGTCCGCGTTGGCCGGTACGACGTCGGTGTGGCCGTGGATGAGCAGCGCGGGCCGGGACGGGTCCTCGCCCTCGATCCGGGCCACCGTGGAGGCGCGCCCCGGGTGCGACTCGAAGATCTGCGGTTCCAGGCCCACCTCGGCGAGCTTCTCGGCGACGTATTCGGCCGCCTTGCGCTCGCCGGGACCCGAGTGGTCGCCGTAGTTGCTGGTGTCGATCCGGATCAGCTCGCGGCAGAGGTCCACGACCTCGTCCTCACCGGTGACGCTCCTGGCCGTGTCGGTCCCGCTCACGTGCTGCCTCCCGCTGCTGGTGTTCCCGCTGGTGGGTCGTCGTCCCCCCATCCTCCCTCCCCCGCGGGCGGGCCCCAAGACCCGGCCCCGCCCGTCATCCGCCGTTCACACCTCGGCGCGGCCGGGCGGGGGTGATCGGCCGCCCCGGAACACCTGGTAATGTTTACGTCGTCGCCACGGGGGAAACCCCGCGCGACAGACACCTTGTCCGGGTGGCGGAATGGCAGACGCGCTAGCTTGAGGTGCTAGTGCCCTTTATCGGGCGTGGGGGTTCAAGTCCCCCCTCGGACACATGAAGCGCGAGGGCCGCGACCACGAGGTCGCGGCCCTCGGGCGTTGTCGCGGAGGCCGACCCATGACCACACCTTCCTGCCCCTGCGGGCTCCCCGAGCCGTACGAGGCGTGCTGCGGCCGGTTCCACGGCGGGGCCGCCGCCGCGCCCACCGCCGAGCGGCTGATGCGGTCGCGGTACTGCGCGTTCGTGCGGGGGGAGGTCGCGTATCTGCTGCGGACCTGGCATCCGCGGACGCGCCCGGAGCGGCTCGAGCTCGATCCCCGGATGCGGTGGACCGGGCTGGAGATCCTGGAGACGAGCGACGGGTCCGCCTTCCACTCCACCGGGACGGTGACCTTCCGGGCCTCCTACCGGGGCGGCTCCCTGCACGAGCGCAGCCGGTTCGAGCGGGTCGACGGGGCGTGGGTGTACGTCGACGGGGAGTTCCTCGACTGACGGGTCGCGTACCGGCCATCACGGGGCAGATTGGCCGTTTCTCGTCTGCCTCACCACCCCCGTCAGGCGCTTAATGGTGCTCCCGCGCGATACGCGGGTGCGGGACCGGGTGACGGCGAGTCGGGGGGCGGCCATGAACTACACGGGAAACATCGGCGCACCGCCGCCCCAGCCGCCGTCCCAGCCTCCCCCGCCGCCGCCGGCTCCTCCCAAGGGGGGCCCTCTGGTCCTCCGGGTCAGCCGCCGCATCCTGTGGGTGGGGACGGCCGCCGTCCCACTGCACAACATCGCCTGGGTCGACGCCTTCAGGCTCAAGCCCGACTGGGGCGCGGCTTTCCTCCGCCTCCTGAAGTGGCTGTTCGGCGCCTTTGTCGTCTATGCCGCGATCTACTACGTCAGCGAGGGCGAGGCGCGCCTCGGGGACGGCGGCGGTCCCGCGGTCGTCGTCTTCGTGATCGGACTGGTCGTCACCTTCATCGAGTTGTTCTCCTCGAAGAAGCCGGTGCTCGTCGTGGAGATGAACAGCGGCTCCCGCGTGATCGTGACCTTGCCGACGGTGGACGAGCTGCGGGCGATCGCCGGGCGGATCGTGGACGCGATCGACAATCCGGCGGCCGAGTTCACCGCCATCGTGCAGCAGTTCAACAGCCGGCACACGCACAACTACGGACCCGTCGTCAACATGACCGGCGGCCGGGAGAACACGGGGTTCAAACTGTGAGCGGGGAATCGAACTACTACGGGCCCGTGGTCAACATGAACGGCGGCCGCGAGAACATCGGCATCAACTACGGCGCTTCAGCCCAGGACATGGAGCTCCGCACTGCCCTCAGGGACCTCACCGACCTCCTGCGGGACCTGCGCCCGCATCTCGCCCCGGACCAGGACCGGACCGTCGGGAACGCGCTGCCCGAGCTCGTTCCCGACCGGGACGCCCTGCGCGAGCGCGGCATCGTCCTGGCGTCCCTCGCGCAGATCGCGGCCACCGTCGGCGAGGTGGGCCGGCCCGCGGCGGAGGCGGTGGGGCGACTGCTCGCGCTGCTGGGCTGAGGTCCCGGGAGGCGGCCGTCAGGGCGCCAGGATGTCCAGTTCCTGGAGGGCGCCCTCGGTGATCTCGCGGGTCAGCTTCTCCGCGCGGGCCGCGTCGCGTTCGCGGACCGCCTCCGCGAGCTGGACATGGAGGGTGACGGCGGCGGGGTCGGGGTCCTCGAACATCACGGCGTGGTGGGTGCGGCCGGACAGCACCTCGGCGACGACGTCGCCGAGGCGGGCGAACATCTCGTTGCCGGAGGCGGCCAGGATCACGCGGTGGAAGGCCACGTCGTGGAAGAGGTAGCCCTCCAGCCGGTGACCGCTGGCGTTGGCGACCATGCCGAGCGCGCACTCGGTGAGTTCGGCGCACTGCTCGGGGGTGGCGTTGCGGGCGGCGAGGCCGGCCGCGACGGGTTCGATCGCCGAGCGCAGCACGGTCAGTGAGCGCAGCTGGCGGGGGCGGTCCGCGCCGGCCAGGCGCCAGCGGATGACCTGCGGGTCGTACACGTTCCACTCGCAGGTCGGCAGGACCGTCACGCCGACGCGGCGGCGGGACTGGACCAGGTGCATGGACTCCAGGACGCGGACGACCTCGCGCATCACGGAACGCGACACGTCGAAGCGCTGGGCGAGCTCGTCGGTACGCAGGACACTGCCGGGCGGGTAGTCGCCGGCGGTGATCTCGGGGCCGAGGGTGTCCAGTACGCGGCCGTGCAGCCCCCGGCCCGTGGTGCTCATGCACTCAGAGTACGGGGCGGGTCACGGGAATAAAAAGTCAGACTTATATGTCACAGAGTCTTGAATTCGTCGTACCTAATGAGCTTCAGTTGCGTCGACATCACGTGTCGACGAAGACAGCAGACAGTGAGGCAGCGATGAACACCCCCCATGTCGTCGTGGTCATGGGCGTCGCGGGCACGGGCAAGACCACCATCGGTCCCCTGCTCGCGGCCCGGTACGGCGTCCCGTACGCCGAGGGCGACGACTTCCACCCGCCGGCCAACATCGCCAAGATGTCGGCCGGTACCCCGCTCACCGACGACGACCGGTGGCCCTGGCTGGACGCCATAGGCGACTGGGCGCACGGCCGGGCCGGGCTCGGCGGGGTGGTCAGCTGCTCGGCGCTGAAGCGGTCGTACCGCGACCGGCTGCGGGCCGCCGCGCCCGGCGTGGTCTTCGTGCACCTCACCGGTGACCGCGCGCTCATCGAGGACCGGATGTCGCACCGGCAGGGCCACTTCATGCCCACGGCACTGCTCGACTCCCAGTTCGCCACGCTCCAGCCGCTGGAGCGCGACGAGGCCGGGGTCGCCGTGGACGTGACCGGAAGCCCCGAGGAGATCGGCGCACGGGCGGCCGCCGCCCTGGACGCCCTCTCCGAACCGACCCCGTAGGTCCCTGACCGGACCCCGCAGTCTCCGGGGCGCCCCCACCTCCCCGGTCATCTCCCCAACCCCCGTAGAACAAGGGAACCACCGTGACCAGACTCAGCGTTGAGATGCTGGCGGCGGACGTACCCGAGCCGATCACCTCGGCCGGCCACGCCCAGCTGGGCATAGCCGTGCTCCTGGGCATCGCCGTCATCGTCCTGCTCATCACCAAGTTCAAGCTGCACGCCTTCCTGGCGCTGACCATCGGCTCGCTCGCGCTCGGCGCGTTCGCCGGCGCGCCGCTCGACAAGGTCATCATCAGCTTCAGTGCCGGACTCGGCTCCACCGTCGCCGGCGTGGGCGTGCTGATCGCGCTCGGCGCGATCCTCGGCAAAATGCTCGCCGACTCCGGCGGCGCCGACCAGATCGTCGACACGATCCTCGCGAGGGCGAAGGGCCGCACCATGCCGTGGGCGATGGTGCTGATCGCCTCGGTGATCGGTCTGCCGCTGTTCTTCGAGGTCGGCGTGGTGCTGCTGATCCCCGTGGTGCTGATGGTCGCCAAGCGCGGCAACTACTCCCTGATGCGCATCGGCATCCCGGCGCTCGCCGGTCTGTCCGTGATGCACGGTCTGGTTCCGCCGCACCCCGGTCCGCTGGTCGCGATCGACGCCGTCGGCGCCAACCTCGGTGTGACGCTGGCGCTGGGTGTGCTGGTCGCGATTCCGACGGTCGTCATCGCCGGTCCGCTGTTCTCGAAGTACGCGGCCCGCTGGGTGGACGTACCGGCGCCCGAGCGGATGATTCCGCAGCGGCCGTCCGAGGACCTGGAGAAGCGTCCCGGCTTCGGCCCGACGCTGGCCACCATCCTGCTGCCGGTCGTGCTGATGCTCGCCAAGGCGCTGGTGGACATCGTCATCGACGACCCCGAGAACAGCGTGCAGCGCGTGTTCGACGTGGTCGGCTCCCCGCTGATCGCGCTGCTCGCGGCCGTGCTGGTCGGATTCTTCACCCTCGGCATGCCCGCCGGGTTCAGCAAGGAGCGGATGCAGCAGCTGGTCGAGAAGGGGCTCGCGCCGATCGCGGGCATCCTGCTGATCGTCGGCGCGGGCGGCGGCTTCAAGCAGACGCTGATCGACACCGGTGTGGGCCGGATGATCCTGGAGATCTCCGAGGACTGGTCGATCCCGGCGCTGCTGCTGGCCTGGCTGATCGCGGTGGCGATCCGGCTGGCGACCGGTTCGGCGACGGTGGCGACCGTCTCGGCGGCCGGTCTGGTGGCGCCGCTGGCGGCCGACATGTCGACCACGCACGCCGCCCTGCTGGTGCTGGCGATCGGTGCGGGTTCGCTGTTCTTCAGCCATGTCAACGACGCCGGGTTCTGGCTGGTGAAGGAGTACTTCGGGCTGAGCGTCGGACAGACGATCAAGACCTGGTCGATCATGGAGACGATCATCTCGGTGGTCGCCGGTGGTCTGGTGCTGCTCCTGTCGCTGATCATCTAGCGGGAGACCGTACGCGTACGGCCCATCCGTTCCTCTTCGGGGGGCGGGTGGGCCGTATGTCGTCTCAGGGGCGCCACAGCGGGTGCTCACGCTCCGCCCAGTCGCGGTCGACGGAGCCCGTGCGCATGCCGCGCCGGGCCTCGGGGTCCGCCAGGGCCATGCCGATGTGCCCGGCGAGGACGATGCCGACGGTCAGCGCCAGCCAGTCGTGGACGAAGGTCGCGCTGGTGCGCCACACCAGCGGGGTGAGGTGGGTGAACCACATCATCAGCCCGGTACCGAGCATCACCAGCGTGGCACCCGCGATCCAGGCCGCGTAGACCTTCTGCCCGGCGTTGAACTTGCCGGCGGGGCGGGACGAGGGCCGTTTGTCGCGGCGCAGGGCGGCCCGCAGCCAGGTCCGGTCGTGCGGGCCGAAGCGGTTCAGACGGCCGAGGTCCGAGCGGAAGGCGCGGGAGGCCAGGCCCAGGAGGACCGGGACGGGCAGGGCGAGCCCGGACCACTGGTGGAGGGTGACGACGAGAGCGCGGCGGCCGACCAGCTGGGCGAGCTGGGGGACGTAGAGGCAGGCGGCGGTGAAGACGCAGACGCCCATCAGTACGGCGGTGGCGCGGTGCACCCCGCGTTGCGCGCGGCCGAAGCGGCGTACGGCGGTGGCGGCGGGCAGGGTGTCAGCTCGTGGGCTCATCGTCGCGTCCGTTCGAGCGGCCGACCCAGGCGTCGATGTCGTAGCCGCGCTCCTCCCAGTAGCCGGGTTCGACGTCCTCGGTGACGGTGATGCCGGAGAGCCATTTGGCGGACTTGTAGAAGTACATGGGAGCCACGTACAGGCGGACGGGGCCGCCGTGGGCATGGCCGATGTCCTCGTCCCGCATGCGCAGGGCGACCAGGACGTCCGCGCGGCGGGCCTGGTCGAGGGTGAGGCTCTCCGAGTAGGCGCCGTCGAAGGAGGTGAAGCGGACCGCGCCGGCCGAGGAGCGCACTCCCGCGGCGTCGAGGAGCCGGGACAGTCGCACCCCCTCGAACGGCGTGTCCGGTACCCGCCAGCCGGTGACGCACTGGACGTCCTGGACCATGCGGGTCTGCGGGAGGGCCTTCAGTCCGGCCAGGGTGTAGGTGGTGGGGCGGTCGACGAGGCCGTCGACCGTGAGGCGGTACGTGTCCGCGTTCTTCTTCGGGACGGACGAGGTGACCGAGTAGTAGCGGAAGCCGCCGCCGTTCGGCAGGAGTCCGGTCAGGCCGGTGGGGTCCTTGTCGGAGGCTCCGGCGAGGAAGGACTCCAGGCCGCGCTGGAGGGTGGGCGCGGCGGCCACACCGAGGGCGCCCAGTGCGAGGGTGCCGAGGAAGACGCGGCGGCCGACGGGTGTGCCCCGCGTGTCCCGGCCGTCGCCGTCCGGGGCCCGCGGGGGCTGTTCGGGGTTCACTCCTCCATTCGAGCACCCCGCGTCCCCGTGGGCCAGGGACCGGGGGGTGCCCGTCAGACTTTCGTAAGCCGCCGCGCTACGAGGTGCGCTCGGCCTCCCTCTCCAGCTGGAACGCCTCGTTGCCGAGCCCGATGCGGGCATGCTTGCCGGGGTCGCGGGAGCGCAGGACGGCGCCCTGGACGAGGCCGACGGCGAGGGCGAGCCCGATGATGCCGGGGAGCAGCCAGGGCAGGGCGGAGCCGGGGCCCGCGCCGACCAGGACGTCGAAGTCCTTGACCGTGTAGCCGGCGATGACGACCAGGGCGAGGCCGGCGAGCGCGGAGGTGACCAGCCGCCAGCTCTGCGCGCCGGCGGCGCCGCGCCGGACGAAGAAGACGACGACGGACAGGGACGCGATCGCCATCAGCACGATCACGCCGAGCGCGCCGATGTTGCCGCCCCAGGTGAACAGGTGCAGCACGGGTGCGGTCGGGTCTCCGGTGGGCTTGTCGTCGGTGAGGGCGAAGGCGAGGACCAGCGCGGCGGCGATGCCGGTCTGCAGCAGCGAGCCGGTGCCGGGGGCGCCACTGGTGCCGGTGGTACGGCCGAAGGCGGCGGGCAGCAGGCTCTCGCGGCCCATGGCGAAGGCGTACCGGGCGACGACGTTGTGGAAGCTGAGCATGGCCGCGAACATGCCGGTCACGAAGAGGATGTGCAGCACGTCGGTGAAGGTGGAGCCGAGGCGGTCCTCGGTGAGGAAGAACAGCAGTCCCGCGCTCTGCTCCTGGGAGGCGCCGACGATCCCGGAGGGGCCGGTGGCGACGGTGAGGGCCCAGCTGCTGAAGGCGAAGAAGACGGCGACACCGGTGACCGCGAGGAACATCACCCGGGGGACGACCTCGTGCGGCCTGCTGGTCTCCTCGGCGTAGACGGGGGCCTGTTCGAAGCCGAGGAAGGCGGCGATGCAGAAGCACAGGGCGGTGCCGACGCCGGCGCCGGTGAGCGTGTCCGGGTTGAAGGCGTGCAGCGACAGACCCTCCTTGCCGGGGTCGGCGACGGCGGCGATGTCGAAGACGACGACCAGCAGCACCTCGATGACCAGCAGCACGCCCAGCACGCGCGCGTTGACGTCGATCTTCAGCCAGCCCAGCGCGCCGACGGCGAGCACGGCCACGAGCGCCGGAATCCACCAGGCGACCTCGAGGTCGGCGTAGGTGGCGAAGAGACCGGAGACCTCGAAGCCGAAGATGCCGTAGATGCCGACCTGGAGGGAGTTGTAGGCGACGAGGGCGACCATGGCGGCGCCCGCTCCGGCGGTGCCGCCGAGGCCCCGGGAGATGTAGGCGTAGAAAGCGCCGGCGTTGTGGACGTGCCGGCTCATCTCGGCGTAGCCGAGGCTGAACAGGACCAGTACGACGCCGAGGGCGACGAAGAGGAGCGGCTGGCCGACGATGCCCATCACCGCAAATGTGGTGGGCATGACACCGGCGACCACCATGAGGGGGGCGGTCGCGGCGAGGACGGAGAGCAGCAGGCCCCCCGTGCCGAGGCGGTCGGCGCGCAGGGCGCGCTCCTGGCCCTTGAAGGTGCTGATCCCGTCGGCTGTGGCTCTGCTCGTGCTCGAACTGTCAGTCGTCATCGAACGGCCGTCCTTGGTCGGTTGCGGTTGTCGGCGTACAGGGACGTGGGGGATGGGGCCGGGGTCAGGCCGTGCCCAGGGCTGCGGCACGGGCGGTGCGGAAGGCGGTCAGGGCGTCACGGGCCGGGTAGGACCAGGGGTCGCGGGTGGCGTGGTCCCCGATGCGGTGGAAGAGGGCGGCGGCCTCGGCACCGCGGCCCTCGCAGACCTTGGCGTGGGCGAGGAAGTTGAGGTCGACCAGGCGGCGCGGGTGGCCTTCGTGCTCCCACTCCAGCCACCAGTCGAAGGCGGCCTTCATCACCTGCCGGGCCCGGCGGCCGACCCAGTGGCCGGAGGCGACCGGGTCGGCGGGTTCGTGCCCGGCGGCGGCCAGGGTGCGGTAGCGCTCGGCGTGCGCGATGACCGGGAGGATGGCCAGCGGGGAGTCGGCGGGCGCCTGTTCGGCGGCCCAGTTGGCGAAGTCGTACACCTCGTGCAGCGGGTCGGGGCCCGCCTCCACGCGGCGCTCCGCGAGCCAGGCGACCACGAGGTGGTGGGCGTGGTGGTGATCGGCGTACCGGGTGCGCACCTGCTCGAAGACCCGGACCACGTCGCCCTCGGCGCCCTGGGCGCTCTCCAGCAGGAGCAGTCCGAGCCAGGGGGTGGGGTCGGCCGGCACCGGCTCCGCCGCTTCGACGCAGGCCTCACGGGCGCGGGCCGGTTTCTCCTTGCCGCGCAGCGCACGCCGCACCTGGGCCAGTGCGAGCAGCACCGACGCGTCGGCGGAGTCGGGTTCGGCGAGCAGCCACTCACGGGTCCAGGCGGCGCAGTACGGCTCCCCCGCCAGCACCGTGATCCGGTGGCCCCTGCGGTCCCAGTCCTCCCCCGTGCGGACCAGCAGTGAACGGGTGCTCTGCCACCGGCCCTGCGCCAACGCGGTCCGCGCGGCGACGAGTTCGGCATCGTCCAAGGCCTCGTCGAAGGCATGTGCCGCCCTTCTGCGGGCACGGCCGAGGGGAGGCGGGGGTGGGGGCACCGCGGAACTTCCTCACGCACTCTTCTTGTGGTCGTCCGCTCACGGCCGGTGGTCGGTGATGGCAGTGGTCGGCTGCCGAACGCCATGAGCTGATCACTCACAGCAAACCGTCAGCCAACGGATGACGTCAAGGGCACCCTCGGTATTACACGCGTCAACTGCGGTCACGGACGGGCTACTTGTGACAGCGGGGGCGAGGGGCGTCCGCTGGTTGGATGGGTGCATGAGTGCCGAGGAAATCATCGACATCGTCGACGAGAACGACCGGGTCGTCGGACGGTCCCCGCGCGGGGAGGCCTACGAGCGCGGACTGCGCCACCGCTGCGCCTTCATCCTCGCGCGGGATGCGGAGGGGCGGATCTTCGTCCATCGGCGTACGCCGACGAAGCTGGTCTTTCCCTCCCTGTACGACATGTTCGTCGGCGGTGTCGTCGGGGCCGGCGAGAGCTACGACGAGGCCGCGCTGCGGGAGGCGGAGGAGGAGCTGGGGGTGAGCGGGCTGCCGCGCCCCGAGTACGCCTTCACGTTCCGGTACGACGGGGAGGGGGGCCGGAGTTGGTGGTCGGCGGTGTACGAGGTGCGGTGCGTCGGGGCCGTGCGGCCACAGGCCGAGGAGGTCGCGTGGTGGGACTTCCTGTCCGAGGCGGAGCTGGAGCGGCGGCTCGGGGAGTGGGAGTGGACTCCGGACGGGGTGGCGGCGTACGAGCGGTTCAAGGCGTATCGCGCGGGGCGGTCGGCGGAGGGCTGAGCAGGGGTTCGTTCCCGGGCTGAGCAGGGGTGGGTTGCCGGCCGCCGGGGTGGTGCCGGAGTGGTCCCGGTAGGGTCGCGGGGTGATCGACTTTGTGCGGAACGTCCGGTTGTGGTTCGCGCCCGGCGAGGTGCGCCGGGAGGGCGCCACGCCCGACTACCGGTTCTCCCTGGCGAACGAGCGGACGTTCCTCGCGTGGCTGCGTACCGCGCTCGCGCTGATCGGGGGCGGGTTCGCCGTGGACCAGTTCCTGCCGGAGCTGCGGTGGGGGTGGCGGGTCGGGCTGGCGCTGGCGCTGCTGGCGGCGGGCGCGTTGTGCGCGTTGCGGGCGGTCAACCACTGGGTGCGGTGCGAGCGGGCGATGCGGCGGGGCGAGGATCTGCCGGTGTCGCGGTTTCCGGCTCTGCTGAGTCTGGTGGTGGCGGTCGTGGCGGGTGTGATGGTCGTGGTGGTGCTGGTGGGATGGGAGGGGTGAGCGGGGCGCTGCCGCGGGGGGTGGTGGAGCGGGATCCCGGGCTGCAGCCCGAGCGGACTCGGCTGGCCTGGCGGCGTACGACGTTGTCGGGGACGGTGGTGGCTGTGCTGGCGGGCAGGGCCGCGCTGGCGGGTGGGGGGTCCGTGGGCGCGGTTGTCGCGTGCGCGGTGTGCTGTTTCGGGTGGCTGGGGTTTCTGGCGGTCGCCCATCGGCGGATTCGGGGGCTGGTGGGTGGGGGTGGGGGTGGTGGGGGGCCGGTCGTCATGGCACCCCGGGCTGCCGCCGGGGCGGTGTTGTGCACGGTGGCGATGGTGGTGTGCGGGGTGGTGATCGTGGTGGAGGGGTGAAGTCCTTTTCGCCCCCGCCGCCCCTTCCCGTCCCGTCCCTGGGGGCTGCGCCCCCAGACCCCCCGTTCGGCCCTTCGGGCCTCGTCCTCAAACGCCGGACAGGCTGAGATCAGCTCACCCTCACCACGATCTTGCCCCTCGTCCGGCCCTCCTCGTTCAGGCGGTGGGCCGCCGCCGCCTCCTCCAGGGGGAAGGTCTCCGCGATGTGGATCTTCACCGTGCCCTGGTCGGCCAGGTCCGCCAGGTGCTGGAGGTCCTGGGGGTCGGGGCGGACGAACCAGTAGTGGCCGCCGTAGGTGACCACCTCGGGGTCGGCGATCGAGGCCAGGCGGCCCTCGGGGGCCAGGAGGTTCGCCGAGGACTTCAGGGCGTCCCCGCCCACCGAGTCGAAGACCGCGTCCACGCCCTCGGGGGCCAGTCCCCGCACCCGTTCGACCAGGCCCTCGCCGTATGTCACCGGCTCGCCGCCCAGCCCGCGCACGAAGTCGTGGTTGTGTTCGCTCGCCGTGCCGATGACACGGGCGCCCAGGTGGGCGGCGAGCTGTACGGCGACGGAGCCGACGCCTCCGGCCGCCGCGTGCACCAGGACGGTCTCACCCCGCTTGACGTCGAGGACACGGTGCAGTACCTGGTACGCGGTGAGTCCCGCCAGCGGAAGGCCGGCCGCCTCCTCGAAGGACAGGCTGCGCGGCTTGCGGGCGAGGGTGCGGACCGGGGCGGCCACGTACTCGGCGAAGGTGCCCCGGGAGAGCATGTCCTCGCGTACGTAGCCGATGACCTCGTCGCCGGCCGCGAACTCCGGTACGGCGGGCCCGGGCCGGACGACCACGCCCGAGACGTCCCAGCCGGGGATCACCGGGAACACCGGCTTGAGTACGGAGTCGAGATAGCCCTCGCGGCACTTCCAGTCGACCGGGTTGACGGCCGCCGCCCGCACCTTCACCAGCACCGAGTCCGGACCGACCGCCGGGTCGTCGACCTCCCCGAGTCCGAGCACCTCGGGGCCGCCGTACCGTGCGTAGCTGATCGCCTTCATGGGTCCGACCCTCCGGGGTGCGCGCCCCCGGTGCAAGCCGAACGGCTCGAGATACGCCATTCGCGTGGCATCGTGGGCCCGATCACGTTGGGCTGCCGCTCTGGACGGCATACCGACCGGTCGGCATCATAGGCGGGTACTGTTCGCCTGCCCGTAGGAGCGACGATGAGCCCCGACCACCCGCCCGGACTCGATCTCGACCGGCTGCGCGGCCTGCTTGAACGGGAGCGGCCCGGCCTGGTCGACGGCCCGCTCACCGGCCGGCTGATCGAGGGCGGCAGGTCGAACCTCACCTACGCGGTCGCCGACGGCACCTCGAAGTGGGTCGTACGGCGGCCTCCGCTCGGCCATGTGCTGGCGACCGCGCACGACATGCGGCGCGAGCACCGGGTGATCAGCGCGCTGCAGCCCACCGCCGTGCCGGTGCCGCGCACGGTGCTGCTGTGCGAGGACGAGGAGGTGCTCGGGGCGCCGTTCTACGTCATGGAGTTCGTGGAGGGCACCCCGTACCGGACGGCCGGCCAGCTCGCCCCGCTCGGTGCCGGGCGCACCCGGGACGCGGTGCTGAACCTGGTGGACACGCTCGTCGAGCTGCACGCCGTCGACCCCGTCGAGGTGGGGCTCGGGGACTTCGGGCGGCCCGAGGGGTTCCTGGACCGGCAGCTGCGGCGCTGGGGCAAGCAGCTGGACGCCTCCCGCAACCGTGAGCTGGCCGGGATCGACGAGCTGCACGCGGCGCTCGGCCGCGAGCTGCCGGACTCCCCCGCGCCGGCCGTGGTGCACGGCGACTACCGCCTCGACAACGCGCTGATCGGACCGGACGACCGGATCAGGGCCGTTCTCGACTGGGAGATGTCCACGCTCGGGGACCCGCTGACGGACCTGGGGCTGCTGGTGATGTACAGCATGCCGCTGGGCACGCCGGACTCCCCCGTCTCCACGACCGCCGAGGCGCCCGGGCACCCCACGCCGGCCGAGCTGATCGAGCGGTACGCCGCGCGGTCGGGGCGCGATGTCGCCGCGGTGTCCTGGTACACGGCGTTCGCCTGGTTCAAGCTCGCCGTGATCCTGGAGGGCATCCACTACCGCTACACGCTGGGCCAGACGGTCGGCCGCGGCTTCGACCGCATCGGCGATCTGGTCCCGGTCTTCATCCAGCACGGTCTGACCACTCTTCAGGAAGGCTGACGGACATGGACTTCGCGTTCGACGCGCGCACCGAGGAACTGCGCGGCAGGCTGCTCGCCTTCATGGACGAGTACGTCTACCCGGCCGAGGCGGTGGCCCACGAACAGCGGGCCGGGCTGGACTCGCCGTGGGAGAACGTGCCCGTGGTGGAGGAGCTGAAGGCCGAGGCACGCCGGCAGGGGCTGTGGAACCTGTTCCTGCCCGAATCCGGGTACGGTGCCGGGCTCACCAATCTCCAGTACGCGCCGCTCGCCGAGATCATGGGCCGCTCCCCGCAGATCGCCCCGACCGTCACCAACTGCGCGGCGCCGGACACCGGGAACATGGAGGTGCTGGCGCAGTTCGGCGACGAGACGCAGCGCAAGCAGTGGCTGGAGCCGCTGCTCGCCGGTGAGATCCGCTCCGCGTTCGCGATGACGGAGCCGGACGTGGCCTCCTCGGACGCCACCAACATCACCACGCGCATCGAGCGGGACGGCGACGAGTACGTCATCACGGGCCGTAAGTGGTACATCTCCGGGGCGATGCACCCGGACTGCGCCGTTTTCATCGTGATGGGGAAGACCGACCCGGACGGGGCGGACATCCGCCGGCAGCAGTCCATGGTGCTCGTCCCGCGCGACACGCCGGGTGTCACGATCGAGCGCGCCATGCGGGTGTTCGGTTACGAGGACCACTACCACGGCGGTCACGCGGAGGTGGTCTTCGACCACGCGCGCGTGCCGGTGTCGAACCTGATCGGCGAGGAGGGCGGCGGCTTCGCCATCGCGCAGGCCCGGCTCGGCCCCGGCCGGATCCACCACTGCATGCGGCTGATCGGCATGGCCGAACGGGCCATCGAGCTGATGTGCCGCCGCGCCGTGGCGCGTGACGCGTTCGGCAAGGCGCTGGCGCAGCAGGGCGTGGTGCAGAACTGGATCGCGGACGCGCGGGTGGCGGTCGAACAGCTGCGGCTGCTGGTGCTGAAGACGGCCTGGATGATGGACACGGTCGGCAACCGGGGCGCCCACACGGAGATCCAGTCGATCAAGATCGCGACCCCGCGTACGGTCGTCGGCATCCTCGACCGGGCGATCCAACTGTACGGCGCGGGCGGGGTCAGCCAGGACTTCCCGCTGGCCGAGCTGTACGCCGGGGCGCGCACGCTGATGATCGCCGACGGCCCGGACGAGGTGCACCAGCGCTCACTGGCCCGGCGGGAGCTGAAGAAGTACCTGTGAGGCCCGGGCTCCGGTAGCCGCCGGACCGGTGCGTGGTCCGTCGGCGCCGGTGCCCGCGGGAAGGCGCACAGGCGGCAGGGGACTGCGGGCCGGCAGCCGGCCGCGGTGGGAGCTCGGGGACATGGGCGTGGGCATGGTCCACAGGGCCATGTGAGATCCGCTCGCCGCGGCCGGCCGGACCCTGATCACGGATCCGGCGGAGGAGCCGGTCCGGAGACGGCCGTGCGGCGGCCGGCCGCGCACTGCGGGCTGCGGCGTCGCGTCACGTGTGACGTCACGCAGGCGGGGCTGCTGGTGGAGCCGGTTTGGGCCGACGCCCGGGGTGGCGTTCGTGCCCCGGCCGATCGGTGAGCGGGCGGGGCCGCCGGGGCGCACGGTGGTGCCGGCCGGGGCCGGGGCCGCGCGACCCGGCCGCGGTGGCCCTGCTCGACCGGCTGACGGGCCGTCCCGCGGGCGTCAGGGACGCAGGGCCCTCAGCAGCAGGTCGGCCAGATGGTCGGCGACCTCCTGCGGGCTGAGCGGGCCGTCGGGGCGGTACCAGGTCGACAGGTGGTGCACGGAGCCGAAGTGGTAGTCGACCACCAGGTCGGCCGGGGTCGCCGTGGAGAACACGCCCTCGCGCTGGCCCTCCTCGATCAGCGCGCGGAAGCGTTCGTGGTAGCGGCGGCGTTCGGCGCGTACCTGCTTGTTCTTCTCCGGGCCGAGGTGGTGCATGGAGCGGAAGAAGATCGACGCGTCGTCGAGGTTCTCGATCGTGGTGACGACGACGTCGGCCGCCGCGCCGCGCAGCCGCTTCTCGATCGGCTCGTCGGCGTCCGCGTACCGGTCGAGGCGTTCCTGCTGGAGGCGCAGCACGCGCGCGTACACCTCGTGGAGCAGGTCGTCCTTGGAGCCGAAGTAGTGGTAGAGGGCCCCTTTGGTGACGCCGGCCGCCTCGACGATCTCCTGCACCGAGGTGCGGTCGTAACCCTGCTCGGCGAAGAGCCGGGTGGCGGCGGCCAGGAGCCGCTGTGGCACGGGAGTCCCGTCACCGTCCGTCGTCCTGGGCACTTCCGCCACCCGCCTTTCCGTGTCGCTGCTGGTTCTCCTGGGCCGGGGAACGCGGTTCCCGCCGGAGGATCTTCCCACTGGCCGTCTTCGGCAGCTCCGGCAGGATCTCCACCTGGCGCGGATACTTGTAGGCGGCCAGTCTCTCCCTGCGGTGGGCGGCGAGCGCGTCCGGGTCGGCCTCGGCGCCGGGGCGCAGGCCGATGAAGGCCTTGACGGTCTCCCCGCGGTAGCCGTCGGGGACGCCGACGACGGCGGCCTCGCGCACCGCCGGGTGCGTGTGGAGGACGTCCTCGACCTCGCGCGGCCACGCCTTGCTGCGTTCTCTGGGGGACACCCCCAGACCCCCGGCGGACGCGTTGATCATGTCCTTCTCGCGGGCGACGACGCGGAGGCCGGCCCTGCTCGACGACCAGCCCCTCAGCCAGGGCTGGCCGGCGTAGCGGGAGGCGGTCACCGGGTGGCCTCCCACTGCTGCTGGAGGCGGTTCATGCCGGTCAGCCAGCGGTCCGGTTCGGTGGCGCGGGTGCGGTAGTACTCGGCGACCTCGGGGTGCGGAAGGATCAGGAAGCGGTCCTCCTCGATACCGCGGAAGAGGGCGTCGGCCACGTCCTCCGGTTCGATCGCGGTCGGCTTGAGGACCAGGTCGCCCGCGCTGCCGGTGGCGTCGAGCATGTCGGTGCGCACCCCCTGCGGGCAGATCGCGTGGACCTTCACCCCGCGGTGGCGGTACGTCAGTGACAGCCACTCGGCGAAGGCGTAGGCGCCGTGCTTGGTGACGCTGTAGGGGGCGGTGCCGATCATGGTGAGCAGTCCGGCGGCGGAGACGGTGGAGACGAAGCGGCCGCTGCCGCGCTCCAGCCAGTCGGGGAGCAGTGCGTGCGCCGCGCGGACGTGCGCCATGACGTTGACGTCCCAGGAGAGCGCCCAGCCCTGTTCGTCGAGCGGCTCGCCGGGCTCCCCGCCGTCCCGTCCGACGCCCGCGTTGGCGCAGTACACGTCGACCGTGCCGCCGAGCGCGTCCCGGGCCTTGGCAACGATCGAGGAGGCGTCGCCCGGCACGGCCAGGCCTCCGATCTCCTGCGCGACGGCCTTCGCCCGGCCGGCGTCCAGGTCGTTGACGACGACCCGCGCCCCCTGGGCGGCGAAGCGGCGGGCGAGTGCCGCCCCGATACCGCCCCCGGCCCCCGTGACGACCACCTTCGCACTCTGCTCGGCTTGCACCATCGGACTCCTTCGACGCGGCTCCCAGCGGTTCGGGCGTCAGACTAACCGGTCGGTATGCCCGGTGGAAGGGGTGTTGGGCGCGGGCCCGGTGCGGTGCGTTCCCCGGCGCGGTCACGCGCGCTAGCGTGCGTGCTCATGACACCCGCCGCGATCACGGAGGTCACCGTATGAAGCTGTCCAGACGGAGCCTGCTCGCCACCACCACGGCCGCGGTGGCGGCCTCCGCCGCACCGGCGGCCGCCGCGTCCGGGCCGGGGCACGGGCCCGGCCGGGGGCTGCGCACCGGGTTCGACCGGCTCGCCGCGGACGGCTACGCGCTGCTCGACGGGCAGCGCGTGGGCGTGGTCACCAACCCGACGGGCATCACCCGGGAGGTGCGGCACATCGTCGACGTGATGCACGCCGACGACCGGGTGGCCCTGACCGCCGTCTTCGGTCCCGAGCACGGCTTCCGGGGCACCGCCCAGGCGGGCGGGTCGGAGGGCCGCTACGACGACCCGGCGACCGGTCTGCCCGTGTACGACACGTACCTGAAGAGCGGTCAGGCGCTCGCCGACGTCTTCACCGCGTCCGGCGTGGACACGGTCGTCTTCGACATCCAGGACGTCGGCGCGCGCTTCTACACGTACATCTGGACCCTGTTCGACTGCATGGAGGCGGCCGCGCTCGCGGGCAGGCGGTTCGTCGTACTGGACCGGCCGAACCCGGTCACCGGGCGGGCCGCGCTGGGGCCGGTGCTGCACAAGGAGTTCGCGACGTTCGTCGGACGGCAGCCGATCTCGCAGGCGCACGGGATGACGGTCGCGGAGCTGGCACGGCTGTTCAACGGGGAGTTCCTGACCACGCCGGTGCCGCTGGAGACCGTGACGATGTCGGGCTGGCGGCGGTCGGACTTCTACGACGCCTCCGGGCTGCCGTGGGTGCCGCCGAGCCCGAACATGCCGACACCGGAGACGGCGCTGGTGTACCCCGGGACCTGTCTGTTCGAGGGGACGAACCTGTCGGAGGGGCGCGGGACCACCCGGCCGTTCGAGCTGCTGGGCGCGGAGGGGATCGACGGGCGCTGGGCGGAGGCGGCGAACGCGCTGGGGCTCGCGGGCGTGCGGTTCCGGGAGGCGTACTTCGCGCCGACGTTCTCCAAGTTCCAGGGGAGGACCATCGGGGGTGTCCAGCTGCATGTGCACGACCGCGCGGCGTTCGATCCGGTGCGGACCGGGATCGGGCTGCTGATCAGCGCCAAGCGGTCGTGGAGCGGGTTCGCCTGGCGTCCGGACGAATGGATCGACAGGCTCACCGGCTCCACGCGCGTACGCACGATGATCGACGCGGGCGCGGACACGGACGAGGTGGTCGCCGGCTGGCGGGAGGAGCTGGCGGGGTTCCGGCGGATGCGGCGGGGGTACCTGCTGTACCGCTGAGCGGGCGGATGCGCGGCGGACGGCGGTGGGCGGTGGCCCGCCGCCGTTTTCCGTCGGGCACGCATATCGGTCCGATGTTCAGGAACCCGTAGAGGTCGCGGGGAGTTCTCAGGCTGTCGGGGAGAGGTTTCTCCCCGCGGGGAAGGCAGGGAGCGGGTTACCGCCGGTATCCCCGTGTGCGACCACAACTGAAGCAGGGGCCACCGGAGTTGACCGGTGGGTCCCCGCGGCCGGCTGATGGGGGCCATCGAAAAAAGGATGGAGCCGAATCGCGTGTCGATACGTCTATTCGGCGACGTCCGTTCGACGACGCCGAAGTGACCGGATTACAGGTGCAGGTGTGACGGAGGTGCAGGACGATGGCCGGTTTCCGGAGTCTGGCGAGACAGGTCCGAGATCCCCGGAGCGATCTGGCGCTGCGGCGCTATTCGCTGCGCAAGTGCCTTGAGCGGTTCGCTCCCTATGGGCACCGGGCGACCTGGGACCATCTGTGCGCGCGGGCCGGGTTCGATCCCGAGGACCGCTCCGTCGACCCGGCGCGGCTCGTGGCCGCACTGGACGAACTGGAGGAGGCCCGGGTGGTCTGGCTGGCCTACGAGGTGGAGTTCGCCGACCGCCGCAGGAAGGAGAAGCACGACGGGCTGCGCAGGCCGGGCAGTGTGGACGACTGGCACCGGCTGACCTGGGGCGGTTTCGGTGTGGCCTGGTGCGACGACCCGCGGGTGCATCCGCGTGAGCCGCTGGCGGAGGTGCTGCGGCGGCTGATAGCCGCGCTGGAGCGGGAGCCGGGTGCGGCGTGCCCCGTGTGCCGGGGGGAACGGCTCATGTGGCGCTACGACCTGGATCACGAGCCGTCGACGGGCCCGGTCTGCACGGGCTGCGGGATCCTGGTACCGCGCCCCGTCCTCACCCCCGGAGCCCTGGCGGACGCCCGCAGCGCGAGGCTGCTGGTCTCGGCCTGAGAGGCAGGGAGCAACGGGGCATGGGGGTGCGCCGGGGATGCCGCACCCCCGTTGGCTCCGAGGACGGCAGCAGGGGGCACATCGCTCGTTCCAGGGCCTTGCTCCATGGACGGTCGAACGCGATGAAACGCACCTGGGAGTCCCGGAGCCGTCCTGGTGTCGACACCGCGCGTCACCGCCGAAGTCCTGACCGTCCACGAACACCCGGGCGCCGACGCCCGTGAGCCGACGGGGTGCCGTCGCGCCCACCCGTGCCGCCCCGCGGTACGCCTGCCCACGGCTGGGCGGAGGCTACGCGGAGTGCGCGAGGGGGCGCGGAGAAGCGGGGGCGTGGGGGCGTTCGTATGGGTCAGTGGGGGTCCGGTTCCGGGAGTAGGCGGGAGCCGGTGAGGTGGTCGCCGGAGATGTCGTTGGGGTTGGAGAGGACGCAGCTGTCCAGCGAGAGGCAGCCGCAGCCGATGCAGTCCGTGAGGTGATCACGCAGACGGTTGAGCCGCCGGATGCGATCGTCCAGCTCCGAGCGCCACGCCTCCGAAAGCCGCGCCCAGTCGTCCCGCGTCGGCGTGCGTTCCTCGGGCAGCTCGGCGAGCGCCTCGCGGATCGTGGCGAGCGGGATGCCGACCCGCTGGGCGGCGCGGATGAAGGCGACCCGGCGCAGGGTGTCACGGCTGTAGCGGCGTTGGTTGCCCGAGGTGCGGCGGCTGCTGATCAGGCCCTTGGACTCGTAGAAGTGCAGGGCCGAGACCGCGGCCCCGCTGCGTGCCGAGAGCTGGCCGACCGTGAGCTCGTGGATCTTCTCGGGAATCCGGTGCACCCCCGAACCCTACCCACCCGTCCGGCGGCCGGTTCCGTTGACAGGGACTGCCCGGCGCACCATGCTAAGCAGTTGCTTAGCATGCGCATACCGATGCGCTGCGACCACGTGACGCGAGAGGCCGGAACATGGCAGAGCCGAGGATCTTCACGTCCGTCGCCGAACTGAAGGCGGCGGTGGGCGAGCGGCTGGGGTACACCGACTGGCTGGAGGTCGACCAGAAGCGGATCGACCTGTTCGCCGAGGCCACCGGGGACCACCAGTGGATCCATGTGGACCCGGAAAGGGCGGCGGCGGGACCGTTCGGGACGACGATCGCGCACGGCTATCTCACGCTGTCGCTGCTCCCGCTGTTCGGCCCCCAGCTGATCGCGGTGGAGGGCGTGAAGATGGGTGTCAACTACGGCACCAACAAGGTCCGCTTCCCCGCCCCGGTACCGGTCGGCTCACGGGTGCGCGCGACCGCGACGATCACCTCGGTCGACGAGGTGCAGGGCGGGGTGCAGGTGGCCACGGCCTTCACCGTGGAGCGCGAGGGCGGCGACAAGCCGGTGTGTGTCGCCGAGTCGGTGGCCCGCTACTACCTCTAGCCCCGTGCGGCCCCGACCATCCTGAGCACGAGGTCGGCGTAGAGCGCGCCGACCTCCTCGGGGGTGCGGGGGCCGTCGACGTTGAACCAGCGGGCCACGTCGATACAGAGGGAGAGCACGGCGAGCGTGGTGCCCGGCACGTCGGGGACGTCGAACTCGCCGGAGCGCACGCCCTCCTCGATGATCCCGCGCACCTCGGCGTCGACCTGCCGGCGCAGCCCGACGATCTCGGCGCGGGCCTCGGGGCCCAGCGAGTCGAGTTCGTACTGCACGACCCTGGCGGTGGTGCGGCCGCCCGCGTGCCAGCGGACGAAGGAGCTGACCGCTTCGGCGAGCCGCCGGGTCGGGCTGCCCTCGGCGCGGGCCGCCGTGCGCAGGATCTCGACGGCCTTCTCGTGGCCGATCCTGCTGATGCGGTGGAGCAGCTCTTCCTTGGTCTTGTAGTGGATGTAGAGCGCGGCCGGGCTCATCCCGGCGCGGCCCGCGATGTCGCGGGTCGTGGTGGCGTGATAGCCGCGCTCCGCGAACGCCTCCACTGCGGCGAGCAGCAGCCGTCGGGCCGCGTCGGGCGTGACCTCACCCCACGGCTGCGCCTCACCGCCGGCCGTCTCCTCCGCCGTACTCATCGCTCACCCCATTCGCTGACAGGGGCAACACCATACCGGCAAGGGTGAGCGGGCGCTTAGCGCACCCTCCGTCACAGCTTCTGCAGCGGGTCGTACTCGGAGAGCATCTTCTCCAGCCGGGCCTGGTCGACCCGGTTGACGATCTGCCCGGCCTCCTGGCGGTCACGGATGACCTTGGCGAGGGTGAAGGCGGAGGTGACGAGGTACAGGACCGCGATGCCCAGGAAGGCACGGACCCAGGCGTCGGTCTGGAGGTTGAAGATGCCGACCGCGGTGGCGCCCAGGGCCACTCCGAAGGACGCGACGGCCTGACCGTAGAAGGCGGCCGTGCTCTGCTGCTTGACCGGTGTGTCGCTCATGGGGACAAGAATCGGCGGATGTGGCCGCGGCCACATCCGCTCAGGTACTCAGACCGTACTCAGAAAGCCGAAACCCCGGTCAGCGCACGGCCGATGACCAGTTTCTGGATCTGGCTGGTGCCCTCGTAGAGGGTCATCACGCGGGCGTCGCGCAGGAGTTTGCCGGCCGGGTACTCGTCGATGTAACCGTAACCGCCGAAGACCTGGAGGGCGTTGTTGGCGGCGCGGACGGCGGCCTCCGAGGCGAAGAGCTTGGCCTTGGAGGACTCGACGGCGAAGGGCCGGCCCCGGTCGATCAGGTCGGCGACCCGCCAGGTGAGCAGCCGGGCGGCGTCGACGTCCACGGCGATGTCGCTGATCAGCTCCTGGACGAGCTGGTGTCGGGCGATGGGCTTGCCGAACTGCTCCCTCTCCCCCGCGTACCGCACGGCCGCGTCCAGGGCGGCCTGCGCTATGCCGACGCAGCCGGCCGCGACCGACATCCGGCCCTTGGCGAGGGCCGACATGGCGACGGAGAAGCCCCTCCCCTCCTCGCCCAGCATCGCGGAGGCGGGCACGCGCACGCCCTCGAGGACGAGTTCGGCGGTGGCCTGGCCGCGCAGGCCGAGCTTGCCGTGGACGGTACGGCGCGTCAGGCCGGGAGTGTCGGTGGGGACGAGGAAGGCGGAGACGCCCTTGTGACCGGGGGCGCCGGTGGAGCGGGCGAAGAGCAGGACGACGTCGGCCCAGGTGCCGTTGGTGATGAACATCTTGGTTCCGTCGAGGACGTAGTCGTCGCCGTCGCGCACCGCGCGGGTGGTGAGGTTGCCGGCGTCGGAGCCGGTGCCCGGCTCGGTGAGGCCGAAGCAGCCCACGTACTCGCCGGAGGTCAGGCCGGGCAGCCAGGCGCGCCTCTGCTCCTCGCTCCCCCACGCCGCGATCGTCTTGGCGACCAGGCCGAGGGAGACGGAGACGATGCCGCGCACGGAGGAGTCGCCGCGGCCCAGCTCCTCGGTGACCAGGCAGTACGCGAGATGGTCACCGCCGCTGCCGCCGTACTCCTCGTCGATCGTCAGGCCCAGGAAGCCGACCTCGCCGAGCTTCTTCACGATGCCGCGGTCGACCTCCTCGGCGCGGTCCCAGGCGGTGGCGTGGGGCACCACCTCGCGCTCCACGAAGTCCCGGGCGAGCCGGCGGACGTCCTCCTGCTCCTCGCTGAGCTCCAGATTCATACCGAGTCACCCCATGGGAAAGCCGCTGAGAACGTGCACATTTAAATTAGCACTGCTAGTTTCTGGTCGCGGTCCTACTATGTGCGCCATGGCCCGACCGCGCAAGCCCCTGCTGAGCACCGACCGGATCGTCGGTACGGCCCGAGCGCTGGTGGACGCGGAGGGCCTCGCGGCCGTCTCCACGCGCCGGCTCGCCGCGGAACTGGGGGTGAGCGGGCCCTCCCTCTACAACCACTTCCGGACCAAGGACGAGATCCTGGAGGCGGTGGCCGACTCGGTGAGCGCGCTGGTCGACCTGTCGATGTTCGAGGACGCCCGGGACTGGCGGACCGCGCTGCACGACTGGGCGGTCTCCTACCGGGCCGCGCTGCGCGATCATCCGAACATCGTCCCGGTGCTGGCCCGCGGTCCCGGCCGCCGTCCGGCGGCGCTGCGGCTGGCCGACGCGGTCTACGGCGCGATGGTCGAGGCGGGCTGGCCGCCCGCGCAGGCCACCTCCATCGGCGCGCTGATGCGGTACTTCATCATGGGCTCCGCGCTCGGCTCCTTCGCGGGCGGTTTCGTGGACGACGCGAGCGCGTACGATCCCGCGGACTACCCGCACCTCGGACAAGCCCATCTGCTCGCCGAGCAGCAGGAGAAGATCGACGAACGCGCCTTCGAGGCGGGACTCACGGCACTGCTGGACGGCCTGGCGCTGCAGTACGAGCAGGCGCGGGCCACGACCTAGCCCCAGGACACTTCGGTGAGCGCCGAAGTGTCCGTGGCCCATGCTGGGGGGCATGACCACCGAGAACCCCCGGGCGGCCGGTCTGGCGCGGCTCGCCGCGCTGGTCGCCGACGAGACGCGGGCCGTATGTCTGCTGGCGCTGCTGGACGGACGGGCCTGGACGGCGGGCGAGCTGGCCCGGCACGCCGGTGTCGCCGCGTCCACCCTCAGCGAGCACCTGGACAGACTGGTCGCGGGCGGGCTGCTCACCGAGGAACGGCAGGGCCGGCACCGGTACGTACGGCTGGCCGACGCGCGGATCGCGCAACTGGTGGAGGACCTGGCCGCGCGGGTGGCACCGGGCACACGCCCGCGCACCCTGCGGCAGGCCGGCGCCGGCTCGGCGATGGCGCGCGGGCGCACCTGCTACGACCATCTCGCCGGGCGGCTCGGCATCGCCGTCACCGACGCGCTCACCGGGCGCGGGCTGCTGCGCCAGGACACCGGGTTCGCGCTCACCGACGCGGGGCTGCGGTGGTTCGGTACGGCCGGTATCGGGCTGGACCGCCGGGGCCGCCGTCCGCTGGCCCGCGCCTGCCTGGACTGGACGGAGCGCCGCCCTCATCTCGCCGGGGTGGCGGGCGCGGCCCTGTGCCGGCACGCCCTCGACACGGGGTGGTGCGTGCGCATCGGCACCGAACGCGCGGTGAAGGTGACGGCGGCGGGCGAACGCGCGCTGTCCGAACTGCTGGGGATCGAGGCGGAGGTGCTGCGCTGACCGGCGGGCCTCCGTCCGGGGAGGCCCTGCACCGCCCGGCGCGCCCCAACCGACGAAGCCGCCGCGCGAACCCTGTGCCGACCGTCACGCCCCCGTCCGGAAGCCGGCACGGAGACACCGCGCCGACCGGCACGCCGGCCCTCCGCCGACCCGCACCCCCTCGTCGGAAATCCGCGGGCGTTCTGCCACTGTCCCCTTCTAGCCTCTGGAGCATGATGAAGCTCTCCTCCCGTTCCGCCCCCAGGCCGGAGGTGCTCGCCGCCGGTGCGGCCGGTGTCACGGTCGTGCTGTGGGCCTCCGCGTTCGTGTCGATCCGCAGTGCGGGGGCCGCGTACTCGCCGGGGGCGCTCGCGCTCGGGCGGCTGCTGGCCGGGGCGCTGACGCTGGGGGTGCTCTGTCTGCTGCGGCGGGAGGGGCCCCCGCCGCGGGCCGCGTGGCGGGGGATCCTGATATCGGGGCTGCTCTGGTTCGGGTTCTACATGGTGGCCCTCAACTGGGGTGAGCAGCAGGTCGACGCGGGTACGGCGGCGCTGGTGGTGAACATCGGGCCGATCCTCATCGCCCTGCTCGGCGCCCGGCTGCTCGGGGACTCGATGCCGCCGCGGCTGCTGGCGGGGATGGCGGTGTCGTTCGCCGGCGCGGTGACGGTGGGGCTGTCGATGTCCGGCGAGGGCGGGTCGTCGGTGCTCGGGGTGGTGCTGTGCCTGCTGGCGGCCGTGGCGTACGCGGGAGGCGTGGTCGCGCAGAAGCCGGCCCTGGGTGCGGCGAGCCCGTTGCAGGTGACGACGTACGGGTGTCTGGTGGGGGCGGTGGCGTGTCTGCCGTTCGCCGGGCAACTGGTGGGCGAGGCGGCCGACGCGCCCCTGTCCGCCACGCTCAACATGGTCTATCTGGGCGTGTTCCCGACCGCTCTCGCCTTCACCACCTGGGCCTACGCCCTGGCCCGTACGACCGCGAGCCGGATGGGCGCGACCACGTACGCGGTGCCCGCGCTCGTCGTGCTGATGTCGTGGCTGGCGCTCGGCGAGGTTCCGGGCGCGCTCACGCTGGTGGGTGGTGTTCTGTGCCTCGCGGGCGTGGCGGTGTCGCGGTCCCGGTCGCGGGCGGCGGCGCGGGTGGCCGCTCCCCCGGCGACGCCCCCGGTCGGCCGGGAGGAGACCGCCCGCGAGCCGCGTTAGAACACCACCAGCGCCCGTCCGCCCTTGCCCGCACGCATGTTGTCGAAGGCGGCGGGGATGCCGTCCAGGGCGATGTGGTCGGTGACCAGGGTGGAAAGGTCCAGGCGTCCGGCGCGGATGTGGCCGGCGAGGACCGGGAGGTCGCGGGCGGGGTCGGAGTCGCCGTAGACGCAGCCGGAGAGGGTCCTGCCCCAGTGGAAGATCTCCAGGGCGTTGAAGGTGACCTGCTGGTCCTTGCCGCCGATGCCGACGACCGTGGTGCGTCCACCGCGCCGGGTGGACTCCCAGGCCGTGCGGATGGTGATCGCGCGACCGACGCACTCCACCGCCACGTCCACGCCCTCCTTGCCGGTGAGGGAGCGGATCTGCCGGGCGGTGGTGTCGGAGGCGACGACGTAGTCGGTGGCGCCCGCGGCCCGCGCCAGCTCCTCCTTCTCCGGGGAGACGTCGACCGCGACAATCGTGGACGCGCCGGCGATCCGCGCCGACTGGACGGCGGCGAGGCCCACTCCCCCGACGCCGAACACGGCGACCCGCTCGCCGGGCCGGACCCGCGCGGAGTGGTGGACGGCGCCGTAGCCGGTGAGCACCGCACAGCCGAGCAGGGCGGCGTCGGTGAGCGGGACGCCGTCCGGGGCGGGCAGCACACAGGACGCGGGCACCACGGTCTCCTCGGCGAACGCGGCGACGTTCAGACCGGGGTACAGGTCGGTGCCGTCGTCGGCGCGCCGGGCGTGCACCTCCGCGGCGCCGGCCAGGGCGCCCGCGCACAGCCACACCTCGCCGCGCGCACAGGCGGAGCAACTGCCGCAGGAGGGAGCCCAGTTGAGGACCACGCCGGCGCCGGGCGCGACATGACCGACGCCCTCGCCGACGGCGACGACCGTGCCCGCGCCCTCGTGGCCGAGGACGGCCGGGACCGGCAGTCGCATGGTGCCGTCGGACAGGGACAGGTCGGAGTGGCAGACCCCGGCGGCGGCGAGCCGGACGCGGACCCGGCCGGGGCCCGGGTCGGGCAGATCGATCCCGGTGATCTCCAGCGGGGCTCCGACGGCGGGCAGAACTGCGGCACGTACGGTCATGGCGGCTGTGACTCCCCTAGAACTGGAGGGACTTGGTCTGGAGGTACTCGGCGAGACCGTGCGAGCCGAGTTCGCGGCCCACCCCGGACTGCTTGTAACCGCCGAAGGGGGCCAGCGGGTTGAAGCGGCCGCCGTTGATGTCGACCTGGCCGGTGTCCATACGGCGGGCGAAGGCCGCCGCCTCCGCCTCGTCCCCGGCCCAGACGGCGCCGGCCAGACCGTAGACGGTGCCGTTGGCGATGCGCAGGGCGTCCTCCTCGTCCGCGTAGCGCAGGACCGACAGGACGGGGCCGAAGATCTCCTCCTGGGCGATGGTCATCTCCGGGGTGACGTCGGCGAAGACCGTGGGGCTGACGTGATAGCCCTTCTCGTGCGGGGAGTCGGGGCCGCCGGCGACCAGCCGGGCGCCCTCGGCGACGCCCTTGTCGATGTAACCCCGTACGCGTTCCCGCTGCTTGGCGTTGACGAGGGGGCCTATGCGGTCGCCGTACTTGGCGGCGGCGGCCGCGGCGAGCTCCACGGCCTCGTCGTAGCGGTCCTCGTGGACCAGCATGCGGGTCCAGGCGCTGCAGGTCTGGCCGGAGTTGGACATCACGTTGGCGACGCCGACGTTGACGGCGCGGGCCAGGTCGGCGCTGGGCAGGATGACGTTGGCGGACTTGCCGCCGAGTTCGAGGGCGACCTTCTTCACCATGCCCGAGGCGATCGCGCCGATGCGGCGGCCCACGGCGGTGGAGCCGGTGAAGGAGACCAGGTCCACGCCCGGATGCTCGGCGAGGGCCTGCCCGGCGACCGGGCCGAGACCGGTGACGAGGTTGAACACGCCCGCCGGGATCCCGGCCTCGTGCACTGCCTCGGCGAACAGCCGGGCGACCAGCGGGGTGTCCTCGGCCGGCTTGACGACGATCGTGCAGCCGGCCGCGAGCGCGGGGGCGGTCTTGGCGACGATCTGGTGCAGCGGGTAGTTCCAGGGGGTGATCGCGCCGACCACGCCGACGGGCTCGTGGAACACCGTCGAGTTGCCCGCCTTCTCCTCGAAGGCGTACGTCGCCGCCAGTTCGGCGTACGAGCCGGTCACGGCGATCGGCACACCGGCGTGGACGGCGTCCGAGAGCTTCGGCGGCGAGCCGAGTTCGGCGGTCACCGTCTCGGCGATCCCGGCCCGTCGCGCCACGAGCACGTCCCGCAGCGCGGCCAGCCGGGCGGCGCGCTCGGCGGGCGGGGTGGCGGCCCACCCGGGAAGGGCCGCCCGGGCGGCGCGTACGGCGGCGTCGACATCCTCGACGGTGCCCGCGGGGACGGTGGCGATCACCTGTTCGTCGGCCGGGTTCACCACCTCGATCACGTCCGGACCGGCGGCGGGGCGCCAGGCGCCGTCGATGTACATGCCGTCGTATGCCTTCATCGCGCTTCCTCCGGGGCGGGGCGTCGCTGTCCGGCCGCTCGGTTCGGCCGACGGCTCCTAAACTAGCGGTGTTAGTTTTCTCGCGCCAGGGGTCTCCGTACGGCGGTGTCACTCCTCCAGGTCGGGCAGCCGGGCCGGGCTGGGGCAGATCCGTTCGCCGCTCTGGTCGAAGACGAAGAGGTGGGCGAGGTCGACCAGGAGCGGCACCTGCATGCCGTGCCGGAGGGGGATGTCGGGAGTGGTGCGGACGATGAGGTCGCCCGGCACGCGCGGCTCGGTGGACGGGGGGCGGGGTGTCTGTCCCGGTGGGTCGAGCGTCGCCACGGTGCCCGCGCGGCGCGCCCCGGCCCGTACCCGCAGCCGGTGCAGGACGGTGCCGTCGCGGCGGCGGCGCCGGTCGGGGCGCTCGGGACTCGGGCGCGGGGCCTCCAGTTCGGGGACGACGGCGGGGCTGGAGCCGGTGTTGAAGTGCACGAGGACCTCGTGTCCCTGGAACTCCAGGTGCTCCACCAGTCCGGTGAGCGCCACCTCGCCGGTGCGGGCGGCGGCCGGTTTGGCGATCCGTACGGCCTCCGAGCGCAGGCCGACGATGACCTCGCGGCCCTGCTGCACCCTGAGCAGCCGGTGGTCCAGGCTGAGGGGTTCGGGCAGGCGCAGGAACTGCTTGCCGAGACCGATGGTCATCGCCCCGTCGAGCGGGGCGCGCACCAGGCCGCGCAGCAGATTGATCCGCGGGGTGCCGATGAACGCGGCGACGAAGACGTTGCTCGGCAGGGAGTACACCGCGCGCGGGGTTCCGACCTGCTGAAGGACGCCGCCACGCAGGACGGCGACACGGTCGCCGAGCGACATCGCCTCGGCCTGGTCGTGGGTGACGTAGACGGTGGTGACGCCCAGTTCGCGGGTGAGCTGGGAGATCTCGGCGCGCAGTCGGTTGCGGAGCTTGGCGTCGAGGTTGGACAGCGGCTCGTCCATCAGGAAGGCGGAGGGGTGGCGGGCGATGGCCCGGCCCATCGCGACGCGCTGGCGTTCACCGCCGGAGAGCTGGGCGGGGAAGCGGTCGAGGAGGTCCTCGATGCCGAGCATCCGGGCGGTGGCGTCGACGCGCGGGGCGGGGTCGGCGCCGGGGGACTCGATGCGGAGGGGGAAGCCTATGTTGTCGCGGCTGGTCATGCTGGGGTACAGGGCGAAGTTCTGGAACACCATCGCCATGTCGCGGTCGGAGGGGGGCAGGTCGTTGGCGTACTCGCCGTCGAGGAACAGCCGGCCGTCGTCGATCTCCTCCAGTCCGGCGATCATCCGCAGGACGGTGGACTTGCCGCAGCCGGAGGGGCCGAGCAGGACGAGGAACTCACCGGGCGCGATGTCCAGCGAGAGCCGGTCCACGACGGGGACGCCTCGCGTGAATGCCTTGCTCACGTCGTGCAGGGAGATGGCGCGTGTCATTCGGGTGCCCCCGGGGCGGTTCAGGGCGCGGAACGTCCCCTGCGGGCCGCAGGGGACGTATGAGTCACGGAAGCTAACGGAAAGTAGCGCCCGGGGGAAGACACCGGACGCGATCGGCCCTCACCGGTCCACCACCCGAGAAACCGGACGCCGGCCTTCCACACCCCGTGTCGTCTCACCCCCGGCCGGCACCCACACCGCTCGCCTCCTCCCGCGGTGCCCGCAGCGCGACCCCCGACGCCAGGAGCAGCAGTGCCGCCAGCATCACGAAGGGGGCCGCCACGCCCGCGACCCCCGCGATCAGCCCCGCCGAGGCCGGCGCGGCCACCTGGCCGAGGCGGTTGCCGGTCAGCCGCAGCGCCAACGCCGTGGACCGGGCCTGCGCGGGCGCGGCCTGGACGACCGTGGTCATGGACAGCGGCTGGCCGACCCCCAGGCAGAAGCCGAGAACCACCAGCACCACCCCCAGCCCCCACACCGGCAACGGCAGCGCCACCCCCGCACACAGCACCGCCCCGACCAGACACGTCACCGCCAGCAGCGCCGTCCGCCCGAGCAGCCGCAGCAGCGGACTGAGCACCAGCCGGCAGGCGATCGTGGCCGCGGCCCGCAGACTCAGCAGCACGCCGATGACGGCCGGATCGATCCCCCGATGCTCCCCGACCACCGGCAGGTACGCGGTGAGGATGTCCGTCGCGGACAGCACGGCCAGGCTGATGAGGATCCCCGCCGGCACGCCGCGCGCCCGCAGGATCCCCCACACCGGGACGCCCCCGCCCGCACGGGCCGGCACCACCGCCCCCGGCCGTTCGATCCGCCACAGCGAGGTGAGCGCGAGCGCGCCCCCCGCCCCCGCCGCCACCAGCGCCACCGCGCTGCTGCGCCCCATGTCCGCCCCGATCAGCGCCCCCGCCGCAAGGGGCCCGACCAGCTGCCCGAGCGACGCCCCGATGGTGAAGTGCCCGAAGTTGCGGTCCTGTTCGTGCGGCGCGGACTGCCGGGCGACGAGCGACTGGGCCCCGATGACGAAGCAGAGGTGTCCGAGTCCCATCACCCCGCTCCACAGGGCCATGGCCCCCAACGCCCCGGCGAGACCGCTGAGCACACAGCCCCCGGAGATCAGCACCACACCGAGGGGCAGCAGCGGCGCGCAGCGGCCGTGGTCGGTACGCCGGCCGAGCGGTACGGCGGCGAACAGCGGCAGCAGCGCGTACACGCCCGCGATCACACCGATCGCCCGCTCGTCCGCGCCCAGCGCGAGTGCCCGGTAGGAGACGGCGGGCCGGGCCATCGACACCGCCCCCTGCGCGAAGCCGAAGGCGATGACGAGGCGGAGCAGCCAGCCGCGGTTCCCACCGGGCGCCATGATCGGGGTCCTTCCTGGGACGAGCGGGCCGGGACCGGTCAGACGATGCCGAACAGCATTCCGGCCGCGAGGATCACCAGGCAGATCAGGGCCGCCCACTTCACCACGAACCGGGTGTGGTCGCCGAACTCGACCCTGGCCATGCCGACCAGGACGTACACCGCGGGGACGAGCGGGCTGGACATGTGCAGCGGCTGGCCGACGAGGGAGGCGCGGGCCATCTCCAGCGGGGTGACGCCGTGCGCGGCGCCGGCTTCGGCGAGCACGGGCAGGACACCGAAGTAGAAGCCGTCGTTGGACATGAAGTAGGTGAGCGGCAGGCTGAGCACACCGGTGACGAGGGCCATGTGCGGGCCCATGCCGTCGGGGATGACGTCCACCATCCACTCGGCCATGTGGTCGACCATGCCGGTGCCCTGGAGGACGCCGGTGAAGACGGCGGCGGCGAAGACCATCCCGGAGACGTTGAGGACGTTGTCGGCGTGGGCCGCGAGGCGGGCCTTCTGGTCGGGGATGTGGGGGAAGTTGACGGAGAGCGCGAGGGCGGCGCCGATCAGGAACAGCACCGGGATCGGCAGCACCTCCATGATCATGGCGGTGAGCAGGGCGACCGTGAGCAGCGCGTTGAACCAGTACAGCCTGGGGCGCAGGGTGTCGCGGTTCGGGTCGAGGCCCTGGAAGTCGTCGTCGTCCGCGTCCGTACCGCCGCCACCGGCGGAGCCGCCCGCGCTCTTCCCGGCGGCACCGCCGCCGCCCGCGCCGACGAGCACGGTCTCTTCGGCCTCCTCCTTCACCAGCGCCTCGTCCAGCGTGAGCACGCCCAGCCGCTTGCGCTCGCGCAGTCCGAGCACGTACGCGAGGACGACGACGCCGAGCAGACCGACCAGCAGGGCGGGGATCATCGGGACGAAGATGTCGCCGGCGTCGAGCTTGAGCGCGGTGGCCGCGCGGGCCGTCGGGCCGCCCCAGGGGAGGGTGTTCATCACGCCGTTGGCCATGGCGGCGACACCGGTCATGACGACGAGGCTCATCTTCAGGCGCTTGTACAGGGGGTACATCGCCGAGACGGTGATCATGAAGGTGGTGGAGCCGTCGCCGTCCAGGGAGACGATCGCGGCGAGCAGCGCGGTGCCGACCACGATCCGCATGGGGTCCGCTTTGCAGAACCGCAGGATGCCGCGGACGATCGGATCGAAGAGTCCGACGTCGATCATCACGCCGAAGTAGACGATCGCGAACATGAGCATCGCCGCGGTGGGCGCGAGGCTCGACACGCCGTCGATGACGTAGTCACCGAGGTGGGCGCCCTTGCCGACGAACACGCAGAACAGCGCGGGGATCAGCACGAGCGCCGCGATCGGCGACATCTTCTTCAGCATGATCAGGACCAGGAAGGTCGCGATCATGACGAAGCCGAGGATGGTCAGCATGAGTGGACACCTAACGTTCGCCCTTGAACTCCCACCAGGGCCGGCGGTCCGATGGACGTTAGGTGCCGTGAAGCCGCGTTAACAAGATGTTGACGTGCGAGCAATAAGCGCAAAACACCAGGTCACAGCTTTACTCAGGTCAGCGCGGCGCACGTTTCGGTCACGGCGGCCAGCGGGGCCACCTCGACGGGCACACCGTTGAGGACCGCGTTGCCCGACAGCGGGTCGAGGAGGCTGCCGTCGAGGAGCTGGTTGACGTTGACGCCGGGGTCGGCGGCGGCGTGCCGGATTCGGGTGCCGGGCCGGTCGTGGCCCCAGCCGTGCGGCAGGCTCACCACGCCCGGGCGTACGCCGTCGGTGATCTCGGCGGGCGCGGTCACCTCTCCCCCGGCGCCCTTGACGCGTACGGGCTCCCCGTCCCGTACGCCGAGGCGTTCGGCGTCCTCGGGGTGGAGGTGCAGGGTGCAGCGGTTGGAGCCGCCGGTGAGGGCGGGCACGTTGTGCATCCAGCTGTTGTTGGAGCGCAGATGGCGGCGGCCGACGAGGACGAGCCCGCCGGGGCGTTCCCGGAGGGCGGCGCGCAGTCGGGGGAGGTCGGCGGCGATGGGGTCCGGGAGCAGTTCCACCGTGCCGCTGCGGGTCTTGAGCGGCTGGGGCAGCCGGGGGCGGAGCGGGCCGAGGTCGATGCCGTGCGGGTGGGCGAGCAGTTTCCGCAGGGTGAGCCCGTCCGGGTCGGCGCCGAAGCCGTCGCCGTAGGGGCCGAGGCGGAGCATCATGTCGAGGCGCCGTTCGGGGCCGCCGGTCCCGGTGAGGAGGGCGGCGAGTTCCTTCGGGTCGCGGCCGTGGACCGGGGAGTGCGGTTCACGGACGGCCTTGCCGAGGGTCTGGTCGACGACCATGGCGTCGACGGCACCGGGGTCGGCGCCGTGCATGCCGGTCGCGGCGAGGATCAGCCGGGCCAGGATCTCCGTCTCGGCCATGCGGCCGGGCTCCAGCGGGAGGGCCGGGCGGGTGTACCGGACCTGGTTGCGCACGGAGAGGGTGTTGAAGGCGAAGTCGTGATGGGGACTCTGTGCGGGCGGGGGCGGGGGGAGGACGACGTCGGCGTGGCGTGAGGTCTCGTTGAGGTACGGGTCGACGCTCACCATGAAGTCGAGCGAGCCGAGCGCCTTGTCGAGGCGGTCGCCGTCCGGGGCGGAGAGCACCGGGTTGGCGGCGACGGCGATGAGGGCGCGGACCGGCTCGCCCTCGTCGGTGGGGGTGTCGATCTCCTCGGCGAGGGCGGACAGCGGCAGTTCGCCCTTGGCCTCGGGGTGCCGGCTCACCCGGGAGTGCCAGCGTCCGAGGGCGAAGCCGTGGCCGGGTCCTGCGGGGCGCGGGGTCCTGTCGGTGGCGGCCTGCGGGAAGAGGGCGCCGCCGGGCCGGTCGAGGTTGCCGGTGAGGATGTTGAGGACGTCCACCAGCCAGCTGGCGAGGGTGCCGTGCGGGACGGTGCAGCTGCCGATGCGGCCGTAGACGGCGGCGGTGGGGGCGGCGGCGAGTTCGCGGGCCAGGACGCGGATGGTGCCGGCGTCGACGTCGCAGGCGGGGGCGACGGCTTCGGGGGTGAAGTCGATCAGTGCGGCGGCGAGTTCGTCGAGGCCCGTCAGATGCGGCGCGAGTTTCCCGGGGTCGGTCAGGTTCTCGTCGAACAGGACGTGTGCCACGGCCGCGAGCAGCAGCGCGTCCGTACCGGGCCGGACGGCGAGGTGCCGGTCGGCGAGGCGGGCGGTGCGGGTGCGGCGCGGGTCGATGACGGTGAGGGTGCCGCCGCGTGCCCTCAGGGCCTTGAGCCGGCCGGGGAAGTCGGGGGCGGTGCACAGACTGCCGTTGGACTCCAGGGGGTTTGCGCCGATCAGCAGCAGATGGTCGGTGCGGTCGAGGTCGGGTACGGGGATGGCGCCCGCGTCGCCGAAGAGCAGTCCGCTGGAGACGTGCTTGGGCATCTGGTCGACCGTGGAGGCGGTGAACAGGCTCCGGGTGCCGAGCCCGGCGAGGAGGACGGGCGGGTAGAGGGCGCCGGCCATGGTGTGGACGTTGGGATTGCCGAGGACGAGGCCGACGGCGTGCGGTCCGTACCGCTCGACGACGGGCCGTATCCCGGCCGCCACGGCGTCGAACGCCTCCTCCCAGGTGGCCTCGCGCAGCTCACCGCCGTCCCGGACGAGCGGCGTGCGCAGCCGGTCGGGGTCGGAGTCGAGGGCGCCGAAGGCGGCGCCCTTGGGGCAGATGAAGCCCTTGCTGAACACGTCGTCGCGGTCGCCGCGCGCGCCGGTGACCCTGCCCTCGTCGAGGGTGAGGGTCAGGCCGCAGGTGGCCTCGCACAGGGGGCAGATTCGAAGGGCGGTGCGGGACACGGGTCCTCCCGGGTACGGCGGCTGCGGTGACGCACGGACGAGCCGAGCATACCGACCGGTATGCATGCTGGGGAGGGGCCGGTTCAGTCCAGGGTCCGGGCGAGATAGGCGCGCAGCATCTCCCGCAGTTCGCCGAGGACCTTCTCGTCCCCCTCGGGCGTCACCCGGAAGGCCAGGTGGACGAGGGCGTCGGCGGTCTCGACGGCGACGAGGAAGGCGCGGCGCAGATCGTCGTCGGCCTCGCGGCCGAGATGGCCGGCGAGCAGGGCGGTGAGGCGGTCGGCGACGCGGTGGTTGGGTTCGGCGCGGCGGGTGCCCACGGGGATCTGGTTGCCGAAGTCGACGAGGGAGAAGCCGGGGGCGGTGCGCTTCATGTCGAGATAACCGTCGAGTACGACGTCCATGGCGTGGCGCCAGCCCCGGTCGCCGGTGGCCCCGAGGCGTTCGGCGACCCGTTCCGTGAAGCGCTCGAGGTTGCGCTGGGCGAGCGCGTCGGCCATCTGGCGTTTGTTGCCGAAGAATCGGTAGACGGAGCCGATGGGCACTCCGGCGCGCTCCGCGACGGCGCGGGTGCTCAGGTCGTCGTAGCCGACCTCGTCGAGGAGGGCGGCGCAGGCGTCGAGGATCCTGGCCAGCCGTTCGGCGCTGCGCCGCTGTACCGGCGCCCGGCGGAGCGGTGTCGCGTGGGGCACGGGCCTCATCATGCCCGCCCGGCCGTGCCCGGTGAACCCCGCCCTCCACGACGGCCCCGCCCGTCCCTCGCGCGCGCCTGTTCCGGGGGTGTGGTGGCGATCGGCTCGACGCTCGGGTCGGGGCTCGGCTCCTGCACCGACACCGTGATGTCGGCGGTGCTCTCCACGGGCTCGCCGTCCACGGCCCACACCGAGCCGTCGTCGGCGTACAGACGGGCGGTGACCTGGTGGGTGCCGCGCGGGACGGAGGCGGCGGAGAGGTGGTACTGGGGGGTGCGCAGCAGGGCGACGCGGCGGCCGTTCAGCTCGAGGTGCGCCAGACCGCGGCCGGCCACCGCGCGGTCGCCGGCGCCGTCCGGTGTGAAGCGGAAGTTGCGCACGGTCAGCCGTACGTCCCAGCCGCCCTCGGAGTCCGGGGTGACCTGGACTCCGACGGCGGGCGCGCCCTTCTCGTCCACCTCACGGTAGGGACTGCCCTCCTCGTCCCGTTCGTCCAGGAGTTTCCCCGCCGGTGAGGGTGACACCCCGTCCTGCCCCCGGGTTTCGTCCGGACCGCAGCCCGCGGATCCGGCGCCGAGAGCGACACAGACCGCGAGCGCGGTGATCAGGCTCCGCGTCCACGACATGCAGGGGAGCGTAGAACACCGGTACGACATCGCGGATCCCCCTGAAGTCGGGTCCGTGTACTCCGCCGAGAGGAGGAGGACACCGGCGGGCCGGCGAGCGCGTGGCCCTCTTGCGCCGGGGAAAACGCAATCCTATGGTGCTGCATAGGAATACGACGGCAAGGGAGCACCGGGCATGAGCGATGGGCGTACCACCCGCGCGAGCGCGTTCGAGCACGCGGGAGCGCGCAAGATCGCCGAAGGGCTGGAACACCTCTCGGGTTTCGGCAACGAGCACAGCTCCGAGGCGGTCCCGGGCGCCCTGCCCGTGGGCCGCAACGCCCCGCAGCGGGCGCCGCTCGGGCTGTACGCGGAGCAGCTGAGCGGTACGGCGTTCACGGAGCCCCGCGCGGAGAACCGGCGCTCCTGGCTGTACCGGATCCGCCCGTCGGCCGCCCACCCGGCGTTCACCCGGACGGGCAACGGGTCGCTGCGCACGGCACCCTTCACCCAGACCGTGCCCGATCCCAACCGGCTGCGCTGGAACCCGCTGCCGGAGCCCGCCGGGGGGACGGACTTCCTGGCCGGCCTGTGGACCCTGGGCGGCAACGGGGACGCCACCCAGCGCACCGGCATGGCCGTGCACCTGTACCACGCCAACGCCTCGATGGACCGTGTCTTCAGCGACGCCGACGGTGAACTGCTGATCGTCCCCGAGCACGGCGGGCTGCTGCTGCGCACGGAGTTCGGACTGCTGCATGTGGAGCCGGGACACATCGGGCTGATTCCTCGTGGGGTGCGGTTCCGTGTGGACCTTCTCGAGGACTCTGCCCGCGGTTATGTGTGCGAGAACTACGGTGCGCCGTTCCGGCTGCCCGACCTCGGCCCGATCGGCGCCAACGGGCTGGCCAACGCCCGGGACTTCCGGGCACCCGTCGCCGCGTACGAGGACGTCGAGGGGCCGGTGGAGGTGGTCAACAAGTTCTGCGGCAACCTGTGGTCGGCCCGGTACGACCACTCGCCGCTGGATGTCGTCGCCTGGCACGGCAACCATGTGCCGTACGCCTACGATCTGCGCCGTTTCAATGTGATGGGCACCATCTCGTACGACCATCCGGACCCGTCGATCTTCACCGTGCTGACGTCTCCGAGCGACACACCGGGCCTGGCCGGGGTGGACTTCGTGGTGTTCGCGCCGCGCTGGCTGGTGGGCGAGGACACGTTCCGGCCGCCGTACTTCCACCGGAACGTGATGAGCGAGTACATGGGCCTGATCGAGGGCGCGTACGACGCGAAGGCGGAGGGTTTCGTGCCGGGCGGGGGTTCACTGCACAACATGATGTCGGCGCACGGTCCGGACCGGGAGACGTTCGACCGGGCGAGCGCGGCGGAGCTGCGCCCGCAGAAGATCGACGACGGTCTGGCCTTCATGTTCGAGACCCGCTGGCCGGTGTCCCTGACCCCGCAGGCGGCACGCGCGGAGCATCTTCAGCAGGGCTACGACCAGGTGTGGCAGGGCCTCGAGCGGCACTTCCGGGCGCTTTGACCCGGTTCGCCCCGGAGGTGTTCCGGTCTCTCGCGGCCCGCATTGCACGGAACGTTCCCCGACCGGTACGGATAGCCCCGTGACCTCCTTCGCTCCGGACTCGATCGTCCTGAACCGCAAGTTGCCGCTCTGGTATCAGGTGTCGCAGTCGCTGCGCGCCTCGATCCTCGGCCGCTCGCCCCAGGACCCGCTGCGGCTGCCCACCGAGGAGCAGCTGGCCGGGCACTACGGGGTGAGCGTGCTGACGATGCGGCAGGCGCTGAAGGAGCTGGAGGACGAGGGGCTGATCACCCGCCACCGGCGGCGCGGCACCTTCATCGAGCCCGGCGCCCGGCGGGGTGCCCCCGTGCGGCTGCTGGGCTCGGTGGACGCGATCGTGGCCCAGCAGTCCGGTATGACGACCGAGCTCCTCGAACACGGTCCGGCGCCGCTGCCGGCGGAGCTCGCCGAGCACTTCCCGGACCTGTCCGAGGCGGCGGCGTACCACCGGCTGCGCGGTGACGAGAAGACGGGCGAGCCGACCAATCACGCCCGCAACTACGTCCGTCCCGAACTGGCCGCCCGTATCGACCCGGCCGATCTGGTGCGCTGGCCGATGACCAAGGTACTGCGCGATGCGGTCGGGGCGGACATCAGCCGGATCACGGACACGGTGGAGGCGCGGCTCGCGGACCCGGAGACGGCGCGGCTGCTCCAGGTACCGCTGCTCAGCCCGATCCTGCACTACACGGGCATCACCTACGACGGCGACGGCCGTGTGCTGGACGTGGCCGTCATCAACTACCGGGGCGACCGCTTCTCCTTCACGGTGACCCTGGACGCCACCTGATCCGCCGCACCCCCAGGGGGTGTCGTCCGGATCTTGCCGGGGTCGCGGGGTCTGGCACGCACGGGCCGACAACAGGGCGCCGCCGGCTGGAGCCGGCCTGATCCACACGACACCCCCAGGTCGTACGATGCCCTGCGTGACGCACGACGACGCTCCGCTCCTCGCGGACCTCATGCCGTGGTCCGTCGCACCGCCGCGGCTGGGCCGGGCGTGGCCGGCGGCACCCGACGCGGCGTCCCTGAGGGCCCGTTGGGACGCCCTGCTGAAGGCGGACGGCCAGGACCGCGGCGCCCTGCTCCAGCCGACCCGTTCGCGGACCGCGCACACGGCGGTCGGGCAGCTGCCCGGCGGCGAGGGCGGTACGGAGAGGCTGGCCCGTGCCACCGGCCCGTGCGCCGAGCCGGTACGGGTGCTGTACGCGCCGTTCGACGAGCAGTGGCTGATCCCCGACCAGCGGCTGATCGACGCGGCCCGGCCGGAGTTGTGGCGGGTGGCGGACGAGCGGCAGATCTTCGTCGTGGAGCCGGGTACCGGCCCGCCCCTGCTGGCGACTTCCCTCCTCCCGCTGCTCCGCCCCGCCCGGGTCCGCCCGCTGTACCGCAGGCCGGGCGCGGCCGAGCCCAACCTGGCCCCGGGGCTGCTCGGCCACCTCTCCGCCCGGCTCGGCCTTCAGGTCCGGCCGGCGGACGTCCTCGCCTGGACGCTGGCGGCGGCCCGCGGCACGCCCGCCGGGACCGCGGTGCCGCTCACCGGGGACGCCGATGCCTGGGAGCGGGGTGTGACGGTGGGCCGCCGCGTGCTGTGGCTGTCACTGCGCGACGGCGAACGTCCCAGACTCCCCCGCGGACGCCGCCCCTACGTACGCGCGCCCCTGCCCTCCCGGCCGCTGACCATCGGCTACGACCGTGACGAGGAGACCCTCCTCCTCGACGAGGGCCGCATCTCCCCCGTCCCGCCCGGGGCATGGGACTTCGAGGCCGGTGGGGTCCGGGTGCTGGAACAGTGGTTCACGGCCCGCACCCAGCCGTCCGAACCCGGCACCCTGGCCGCGATCGGCCCGTCCGCCTGGCCCCAGCCCAGGACGTCGCAACTCCTGGAACTCATCACGGTCCTGGCCCTACTGTCCGAACTGGGCCCACAACGGACCGCGTCGACGGACACCGCACCGATCACCCCGGCCGAACTGCGCGAGGCGGGCGTACTCCCGGTACCCCCCTCCGCCCGCCGCCCCGCCTCGGTCCTGGACGCCCACGAGGAGGGCCCGGAGGGGCAGCTGGCGCTGATCTGAGATCAGCGACGCGGCTCGAAGCCGTCCAGCATCCGCCCGATCGCCCGCTCGAACACCGCCTCCAGATCGATCGGTCCGGCATCCTCCGCGAAGGCGGCCGCCATCCGCGGGTACTCACCGGTCGCGATCCTGCCGCCCAGATAGGCGATCCGGATCGCGTTCTCCCGCTCCTGCGACCAGGGCAGCGAGCGGGTGCGTTCGGCGGTGGCCAGTTCGTTGGCGACGTAGGTGGTGACGATGCCGTTCAGCATCGCGATCAGCTCGAGCTTCGTGCCGTAGCGCCCGGGGAGCGGGTCGAGACAGGCCAGACAGTGTTCGAGGTAGCGCAGGGAGCTGGGGCTGAAGCCGTAGACCGGTGACATCAGCCGGGGCAGCCACGGATGGCGGTGCATCAGCGACCGGGACTGGTGGGCGACCCGGACCATGGCGGCGCGCCAGTCGCCGTCCGGCTCCCACAGCTCGTGCTCGCCGGCGACCGCGTCGACCATCAGCTCGTACAGGTCCTCCTTGCGGGGGATGTAGTTGTAGAGCGACATGGTGCCGCAGCCCAGTTCGGCGGCGACCCGGCGCATGGTGACGGCGTCCAGGCCCTCCGCGTCGGCGATCCGCACCGCCGCCGCCGCGATGTCGGCGCGGGTGTACGCCGGTCTCGGTCCACGGCCGGTGCGCTCGGGGCGCGCCCAGATCACTTCGGGTTCGGCCGCTCGGCCCGCCATCGTTCATCACCTCGTCCACCATCGTAGTTACGTACACCGTACGTAGTGAGCTATGGTCGAGCCATGACTACTACGTACGCTGTACTTAGTGAGGGTCTGGAGAAGCGTTTCGGTACGGTCCACGCCCTGCGCGGGCTGGATCTGGCGGTGGCCGAGGGCACGGTGTGCGGGGTGCTCGGGCCCAACGGGGCGGGCAAGACGACGGCCGTCCGGCTGCTGACCACGCTGCTGCGGCCCGACGCCGGCTCCGCGCGGATCGCGGGCCACGACCTCGTGAGGGAGGCCGCCGCCGTACGGCGCCGGATCGCCGTCACGGGCCAGGACACCTCGATCGACGGTGACCTGACGGGCCGCGAGAACCTGCGGCTGTTCGCCCGGCTGCACCGGGTGGGCGGGGCGGCCGTACGGGCCGCCGCGCTGCTGGACCGTTTCGGGCTGACGGAGGCGGCCGACCGGCCCGCGTCCGGCTACTCGGGCGGCATGCGGCGGCGGCTGGACCTGGCGGCGAGCCTGATCCGGCGTCCCGAGGTGCTGTTCCTGGACGAGCCGACGACCGGGCTCGACCCGGCCAGCCGCAATCTGATCTGGGACGTGGTGCGCGAGCTGACCGGCGAGGGCACGACCGTACTGCTCACCACCCAGTATCTGGAGGAGGCCGACCGGCTCGCCGACGACATCGCCCTGGTGGACCGGGGCCGGGTCGCGCAGACCGGCTCACCGGCCGAGCTCAAGGCGCTGGTCGGCACGCATGCGGAGGTGGTCGTCGCGGACGCGGACGCACTGCCGGCGGCGGCCGGGGTGCTCGACCGGCTCACCGGCTCCCTGCCGTCCGTCGACCCGGAGCGCAACGCGGTGGGCGCGGTCGCCAAGGACCCGACGCTCACCCTCCCGCATCTGGTGCGCACGCTGGACGCCGCCGGCGTACCGCTGCTCGACGCGAGCCTGCGGCCGCCGACGCTGGACGACGTGTTCCTGCGGCTGACGGACGGACACCACGCCCACCACCCCCGTGACGACAAGGAGCGTGCCGCATGAGCACGTTGGCGTACGACGGCACCGCGATGCTCGGCCGGCAGCTGCGGCGGGCGCGGAACAATCCGGGGCTGCTGATCCTCACCCAGACGATGCCCATCAGCATGCTGCTGTTCTTCGGCTATGTCTTCGGCAGCGCGCTCGCCGTGCCGGGCGCCGGGTACCGGTCCTTCCTGGTGCCGGGGCTCCTGGTGGCGACGGCGGCGGGCGGTGTCATGACCGGCATGTTCCAGTCGGCGCAGGACGTCCACCGGGGAGTGACGGACCGGCTGCGCACACTGCCGATGAGCCGGGCGGCCGTGCCGCTGGGCCAGGCGGCGGCGGATGTGCTGGTCACGGCGGCCGGGACGGTGCCGTTCCTGCTGGTGGGGCTCGCGGTGGGCTGGCGGGTGGAGGGGAGCGCGCTCGGAGCCGTGGGCGCCATGGCGCTGCTGCTGCTGTTCCGGTTCGCCTGCGTGTGGATCGGGATGTTCCTGGGGCTACTCACCCGGAACGAGGAGGCGGCCGGTCAGCTGGGCGGGGCGACCTTCCTGCTGCCGCTGCTGTCCAGCGCCTACATCCCGACGGCGGGGCTGCCCGACGGGCTGCGCACGGTCGCGGAGTGGAATCCGATCAGCGCGGTGGCGACGGCGCTGCGGGAGCTGTTCGGCAACGCGCCCGTGCCCGACGGGGCGGCCTGGCCGGTGGCGCATCCCGTCGCCGGGTCACTGGGGTGGTGTGCGGTACTGCTCGCGGTGTTCGTGCCGCTCGCGGTACGGCAGTACGGGCACGGGAGGGGGTGAGCCGCGAGGTGTCAGGTTCCTGCCAGGGCGGACCGAGCGGTGGGGTGCCGGGTGGGAAAGGTGCCGGTGCGGGCGGGGCGCCGGGACGGTGGGGCCGTCCGGGCGCCGGCGCTAGCGGCTGCCGAACAGGGAGCGGCGCAGTCGGCGCAGCGGAGCGAAGAGCGAGACGCGGCTCGCCCGGGCCCGCGCGCTCCTGGCACCGCGGTCGCGCGCGGTGTCACGCGCGATGAGCTCGCGCATCAGCAGCGTCGCCTCGGCCGTCTCCCGCTGAGGGAGCGCGGGCCCCCCGAGAACCGAGAGATGGCGGTCGAGACGCGAGCTGGTCGCGCTGCTACCGCAGGTGATCGCAGGGACCCTGGCCCTGCTGCGCACCGTTATCTGTTCCATGTCACTCCCCACCCGTACGAGTCCACCCGGCCCGGGCAGGGTAACCCTATCGCCCCAACCGGGCACTCGTGTATCGAGGTCACAGGATTCACCTTCCCCATAAGGGGGTTGACGAACACTCGTCGATCACTCTCCGAATCCGACCGTTTTCAGGGCGAGTTGGGTGATGGGCTGTGACGTGGGCTGCGCTGACCCGCCGTCAGGTTCCACGGTCACGGCGAGTGACGTGGCGGCGGTGTCGAGGCCGGAGGCGACCAGGGGTGCGTCGCCCTCGAACAGGCCCAGGGAGCGTGGTCGCGCGTCCGCGCCCATGAGCCAGAGCTGGCGCACACGTCCGTTCGGAGGGTCGCCGTATCCGCCGAGGGTGACGACCGCGCTGCGGGCCGAAGCGGAGGCGATCACTCCGATCGTGCGGCCCCGCGCGTCCCTGCCGCTGCTCGCTCGGGCGTCGGGGGCGGCGAGAACGTGGGCGATCTCACGTGACCGGTCGCGTTCGGCGTCCAGTTGCTCCTGGGTGCCGTTCGCCTGGACGGCGAAGAGAGCGGCGACGACGAGCGCGGCCGCGGCGGTGGCCGTCGCGAACGGCACGAACAGCGTGGCGCGGCGCCGCCCGCGCGTGCGCGGCGGGGGCGCGGCGCCCCAGACGTGCGGGGGGAGCTGTGTCGCCCGCGCGCGGGCCGGCTCCGGGGCCACGGGCTCCTGCGGGGTGGTCCGTACGGCGGCCAGGACGCGGTCGCGCATCGCGGCCGGGGCGGGGGCGGCCGTGGACCAGGCGAGCCGGACGGCGTCCTCGGCGAGGGCCCGTACCTCGGCGGTGCAGCGGGCACAGGTGTCCAGATGTCTCTCGAAGCGCATCCGTTCGGCGTGCTCCAGGGCGTCCAGGGCGTAGGGGGCGGCCAGCGAGTGCGGGTCCGCGCGGCGCGGCAGTCGGTCGAACAGGCTCATGCCGCGCCTCCCAGGCAGTCGCGCAGCCGGGTCAGTCCGTCGCGCATACGGGTCTTGACCGTGCCCAGCGGCAGCGACAGCCGCTCCGCCACCTCGCGGTAGGTGTAGCCGTCGTAGTAGGCGAGGGTGACCGACTGTCTCTGGAGCGCGGTGAGCCGGTCCAGGCAGCGGCGTACCCATTCGCGTTCGAGTCCGGCCTCGACCTCCTCGGCGACCTGGTCGAAGGCGGGTCCGTGGCCGCGCCGGGCCTCGCGCTGCTCGCGTTCACCGGCCGCGCGGGCGCTGCGCACCCGGTCGACGGCACGGCGGTGGGCGAGGGTGAGGACCCAGGACAGCGCGCTGCCCCGGCCGGGGTCGAACCGCGCGGCGGAGCGCCAGAGTTCGAGCAGCACCTCCTGGGCCACCTCCTCGGACTGGGCGGGATCGCGCACCACGCGCCGGACCAGCCCGTACACCGGCCCGGAGACCAGCCCGTACAGGTCCTCGAACGCCTTCTGGTCACCGCCGGCCACCTGCACCAGCAGCTCGTCCGCCTCCAACGCGCGTCCCCTCTCCGGCCCTCTTCCGGGCCGCCTTGTTCACCTGAGGCATGCGCGGCGAGCGAGCCTCCGGACGGTAAGTACGGATGGGCGCACCGAAAACGCGGGCCGGCGGCGAGAAATGCTACGGGCGTACGGCCCTGGCGGGAGGGGGTCGGAAGAAATTCCGAACTCGACCAATCCGGCCCGCCGTTCGCTCCGAAATCCAGTGCGTCAAGGCAAGTCGGCACGGAGGACGGACGGCATGACGACTGACTCGAGTACCGGTGTGGGGCGCAGGAGTGTCGCGACCCTGATCTGTGGGGCGCTGGCCGCCGGGGGGCTCGCGGCCGCCGGTGTGACCGCGCTGGAACCCGGGGAGGCCGCCGCCTCCTCCCACCGGGAGGCCCCGCTGATCTCGGGCACCCCGCAGTACGACAACACGGACCTGTACGCGTTCGTCAGCCCCGACAAGCCGGACACGACGACGATCATCGCGAACTGGATCCCCTTCGAGGAGCCGGCCGGCGGACCGAACTTCTTCACGTTCGCCGAGGACGCGCAGTACGACATCCACATCGACAACAACGGGGACGCGCAGGGCGAACTGCTGTTCCGGTACACGTTCACGACCCACACGAGGAACGACAAGACGTTCCTCTACAACACCGGCCCGGTCACCGGTCTGGACGACCCGGACCTCAACATCACACAGACCTACGACATCGAGCTGCTGAAGCTGAAGGACCAGCGCGCGGTGTCCCGTACGAAGATCGCGGACGATGTGCCGGTGGCGCCGTCGAACGTCGGCAAGGCGTCCATGCCGGACTACGACACCCTGCGCAAGGAGGCGGTGCACGAACTGGCGGGCGGGACGACGACGTTCGCCGGGCAGGCCGACGACCCGTTCTTCCTGGACCTGCGGGTCTTCGACCTGCTCTACGGCGGGAACCTCTCCGAGGTCGGGAACGACACCCTCAAGGGCTACAACGTCAACTCGCTCGCCCTGCAGGTGCCGACGCACCTGATCGCCGAGTCGGCCGACCAGCCGGTGGTGGGCATCTGGTCGACGACGCAGCGCAAGAACGCCGAGGGGCACTTCGTGCAGGTGTCGCGGCTGGGCAGTCCGCTGGTCAACGAGGTCGTCAACCCGCTGAAGGACAAGGACACGTTCAACGCGTCCGCGCCGTGGGAGGACGCGCAGTTCCTGAAGAACGTCACCGAGCCGGAGCTGCCGAAGCTCATCGAGGCGATCTACAAGATCCCCGCGCCGGACGAGCCGCGCAACGACCTCGTCGACGTGTTCCTGAAGGGTGTCGAGGGGCTCAACCAGCCGCCGCACGTGACGCCGTCGGAGATGCTGCGGCTGAACACGTCGATCGAGCCGGCCGCCGAACCGAAGCGGCTGGGTGTGCTGGACGGGGACAACGCCGGTTTCCCCAACGGGCGTCGGCTGACGGACGACGTGATCGACGCCGCGCTGCAGGTCGTCGAGGGGGAACTGGTCGGGGCGGAGAACGACCTGGGGGACGCGGTCGACGCCAACGACAAGGAGTTCGGCGCGGCCTTCCCGTATCTGGCGAACCCGACGGAGGGCTCGCGCGGCCCGCTCGCGAAGGGCGTGGACAGCGGCAACGACGTCCGCAACCAACTCGGTGACGCGCTGCGGCCGGCCGGTGCGGACGGGGCCGACAACACGACCCTGATCGCCGCGTCGGCCGGTGCGGGGGCCGGAGGGCTGCTGCTGATCGGCCTGGCGCTGATGTGGTGGCGCCGGATGCGCAGCCGGGCGTACTGATCCCGGCCGGGCCGGTCCGCCCCGGCCCACCGTCCCGCGCGGCACGAGCCGCGCTCCCGCACCACCGAGGAGAGGTCATGGCTCCGGGCACGAACGACAGCACGGGCGAGGAAGGGCAGGCGCCCCCGGCGCCACCGGCTTCCGGTACCGACACCCCGCGCCTGCCCGCCGGGCAGGCGGGCAGTCAGGGGCGGAAGCCCGCCCCCGCCGACCCGGAGCCCGAGCACGAACGGGACACCGACGACGGCACGGAAACCCTGACCGAACCGGGCTCCGGCCACCTGGCACGACCCGACCACGGGCCGGTGTCCGAGCCGCGGGCCCGCCACTCCGCAGACGGCGGGCGCGGGCCGGCGACCCGCCGGCCCGGCACCGGCCGACCCACCGAGCCGGACCGCGAAGTACGGCACACGGCCGAGGTCGAGCACGGGACCGGTGACCCGGCGCAGGCCGCGCCCCGGCCGGGGACCCGCGAGCGCGTGAAGGCCGAGCGCGGGCCGGCGGCAGGCGCCCTCGTGGAGGGCGAGCGTGACCCTGCGGAGCCGCACCACGAGCCCGGCCGCCCCGCGGCACCGACGCCCGAGGGGCGGGGCGCGTCGGAGGGCGATCCGGTGAGCGGGCGGCGTGCGCGGACGGGCGAAGGGGGCGACGGCGTCGACCGGGAGATCGCCGGGCGGCGGGCGGATGCCTGGCTGCGGTTCGCCGCTGCCGCGCGGCGCGGTCGGGGGCTCCATGTCGCCTCGTGTGCGGTCCTGCTGGCCATCGCGCTCACCGCGGGGAGTGTGGCGGTGGGCGGCGGCCGGGACGGGGCCGACGCGGCACCCGCGGCCGGGACGGCGGCCGCCGGTGTACTCGCCGGGGGTGACCTCGGTGCGGGGATCCGGTCCTTGCAGGCCCATCTGCGGGCACAGCCCAGGGACTTCGACGGCTGGGCCACCCTCGGCACCGCCTACGTCGAGCAGGCCCGCACCCAGGGCGACCCCTCCCGGTATCCGCAGGCCGAGCGGGCGCTGAAGCGTTCCCTCGCCCTCGGGCCCGGCAACGAGCGGGCTCTCGCCGGACAGGCCGCCCTCGCCGCCGCACGGCACGACTTCACCGGCGCCCTCGCCTACGCCGACCGGGCGCTGAAGCAGAACCCCTACAGCGAACGCGCCCTGTGCTCCCGTATCGACGCGCTGGTCGAGCTGGGCCGGTACGACGAGGCCGCCGACGCCGCCGCCACGGCCGACCGCAGACGGCCCGGGGTGCCCGTGTTCACGCGGTACGCGTACGTGCGGGAGCTGCGCGGCGACGTGGGCACCGCGCGGGAGGTGCTGCGACGGGCCCTCGAGAGCGCGTCCGCGCCCGGCGACGTGGCGTACGTCGCGACCATGCTCGGGCAGCTCGCCTGGAACCAGGGCGAGTACAGGACGGCGCTCACGCACTACGCGCGGGCGCTCGCCGCCGACGAGAACCACCTCCCCGCCCTGGAGGGCCGGGCCCGCGCGCAGGCCGCGAGCGGCGACCGCGCGGGTGCCATCGAGACGCTGGAGCAGGTCGTCGTGGGCTCCCCGCTGCCCGGCCCGCTGGTCGCGCTGGGCGAGCTCTACGAGACGCGCGGCGCCGACGGCGACCGCGCGAAGGCGGGCGACCAGTACGCCCTCGTCGACGCCTGGACCGCGCTGGCCCGGGCCGGCGGGATGGACGCCGACCTCGACACCGCGCTCGCCGCCGCCGATCACGGGGACGCCGGTGAGGCGCTGCGCGCGGCCCGCGCGGAGTGGGACCGGCGGCACAGCGTGCACACCGCGGACGCCCTCGCCTGGGCGCTGTACGTCAACGGCCGTGCCGAGGAGGCCCTGCCGTACGCCCGCCGGGCCACGGCGACCGGTTACCGCAACGCCGCGTTCCTCTACCACCGGGGCATGATCGAGCGGGCCGCCGGGCGCGACGACGCGGCCCGTGACTCCCTCACCGCCGCGCTGGAGCTGAACCCCGCTTTCTCGCCGCTCGGCGCCCGCGAGGCCCGGACCGCGCTGAAGGAACTGGAGGCGGCACGGTGAGGCTCCGTCATCGGGTCGCCGCCGTCCTCACCGCCGCCGGCGTGCTCGCGCTGGTCCCGGCCGGCCCGGCGAGCGCGCACCCGCTCGGCAACTTCACCGTCAACCGCTACGACGGGCTGGTGGCCTCGCCGGGTGAACTCCGGGTCCGGCACGTCGAGGACCTGGCCGAGATCCCGGCCACCCAGGCCGGTCCGGACATCGAGCGGCTGGGCAGGGACGGCTGGGCCCGGCAGCGCTGTGCCACGGCCGCGCGGGGCAGCGAGGTGCGTGTGGACGGGCGCGCGGTCCCGCTCACCGTGCGCACCACAAACGCGCGCGTGCGCCCCGGTCAGGCGGGGCTGGACACCCTGCGCGTGGAGTGCGCGCTGACCGCTCCGCTCCCGGAGGACAGGACGGTGGACCTCCGCTTCCGCGGGGCGGGCGACCGGTCCGGTCCCGGCTGGCGGGAGATCACCGCGCGGGGCGACCGTACGACGCTCAGCGCCTCGGACGTACCGGCGGCCTCGCTCTCCCGCGAACTGACCCGGTATCCGGAGAAGCTGCTCTCGTCGCCGGCCGACACCCGGACCGCCGCCCTGCGGATCCGTCCGGGCGGTCCGGCACTGGCGGCGGCGGCGCGGGAGGGTGACGCGCCCGCCTCGGCCGTACTCCCGCGCGGTGCCGACCGCTGGACCCGCGCCCTCGACGACCTGGTCGCGCGGCGCGACCTGACCGTCGGTTTCGCCGCGCTCGCACTGCTGATCGCCATCGGGCTCGGCGCGATGCACGCGCTCGCCCCCGGGCACGGCAAGACGCTCATGGCCGCGACGGCGGCGGCACGCGGGGGCAGGGCCCGGCTCAGGGACGTCATGCCCATGGCCGCCTCGGTGACGGTCACCCACACGCTGGGGGTGGTCGCCCTGGGCCTGCTGGTCACGGCCGGTTCGGCCGCCGCGCCCTCGGTGATCGCGTGGCTGGGCATCGCGAGCGGTGCGCTCGTCACCCTGGCCGGCGCCGGCCTCGTACGCCGCGCCCTGCGCCACCGGAGCCACACGCACCACCACCACGAGCACCCGCACACCCACGAACAGCCGCACACGCACGAGGGCCACACCCACACGCACGGCGGTCACACCCACACCCACCCCGCCGCCCCCACCCTGCGCGGCACGATCCTGCTCGGCTTCGCGGGCGGGCTGGTGCCGAGTCCGTCCGCCGTCGTGGTGCTGGTCGGGGCCGCCGCGCTCGGCCAGGCCTGGTTCGGGCTGCTGCTCGTCGTCGCGTACGGCGTCGGCCTCGCCCTGACGCTCACCGCCGCCGGGTACGCGGTCGTCAAGGCGGGCAGCGGGGTGAACAGGCTGCTCGCCCGGCGCCCCCGCTGGACGACGGCCCCGTGGGCGGCACTTGTGCGCCGGAGTGCGCCCCTCGGTTCGGCGTTCGTCGTCGTGGTCCTCGGAGCCGGATTGGTGTTCAGGGGGGCGGCATCCGCACTCGGCTGAGCTACTTTCATGAGGAAAAGGGGAATTCGCCCGGATGCGAATGGGGGCGCCGTGTCCGAAGAACCGGGCAGTGAGCGGGTGATCGCGGGCCGGTACCGGCTGCTGTCACCGCTGGGCGAGGGCGGGATGGGCACCGTGTGGCGGGCCCGCGACGAGGTGCTGCACCGCGAGGTCGCCGTCAAGGAGGTGCGCGCGCCGGCCGGGCTGCCGGCGTCCGAGGTGGAGCGGATGTACGCCCGGCTGGAGCGGGAGGCATGGGCGGCGGCCCGGATCACCGACCGCAATGTGGTGACGGTGTACGACGTGGCGGCCGAGGACGGGCGCCCGTGGATCGTCATGGAGCTGGTCCGGGGCCTGTCGCTGGCCGAGGTGCTGGAGGCGGAGGGCCCGCTCGCGCCGCCGCGCGCCGCGCACATCGGCGCGGAGGTGCTCGCCGCGCTGCGGGCCGCGCACACGGCGGGGGTGCTGCACCGGGACGTGAAGCCGGGCAATGTGCTGATCGCGAACGACGGCAGGATCGTCCTCACCGACTTCGGGATCGCCATGGTCGAGGGCAGTTCGGCGCTGACGATGACCGGGGAGGTCGTCGGGTCGCCGGAGTTCCTCGCGCCGGAGCGGGCACTGGGGCGCACGCCGGGGCCCGAGTCGGATCTGTGGTCGCTCGGTGTGCTGCTGTACGCGGCGGTCGAGGGCGCTTCGCCGTTCCGGCAGAACACCCCGCTGAGCACGCTGCGGGCGATCGTCGACGAGGAACTGCCGCCGCCGCGCTGGGCCGGTCCGCTCGCCCCGGTGATCGAGGGGCTGCTGCGGAAGGACCCGGCCGAGCGGCTGCCGGCGGAGCGGACGCTGCATGACCTGCGGCTCGTGGCGGCGGGGGGCACCCTCCGCGCGGACACCGCGCCTTCGACGCCATACACCCCGACGGTGGCGGCGCTCCCCCAGCCGCGGCCCGGACCGCACCCGCGGACACCCTCCCCCGTGCCGCCGCTGGTCACCACCGCCAGCACCCCCACCCGGCCCGGACGGGACCGGCGTGCCGCGGCCGCCCTGGTGGCCGGTGTGGTCGTCCTGATGCTGGCGCTGGCCGGGCTCACGTACGCGCTGCTGAACCGGGGGGACGACGACCCCGACGCCAAGGGCACCGGCGGTGGGGCGAGTTCGCCGGCGCGGACCGGTGACGAGGAGGAGGGCGGCGGGACGCCGAGGACGGACGATCCGGCGCCGTCCCCCACCGGGGGCGACGACGAGGAGACGTCCGATCCCCCGCGGCAGACGGTGTCGGTGACGGTGAAGGGCGCGCACTCGGAGTACGTGGGCGGCTGTCCGCCGGCGCACGAGACGGCGCCCGCGTTCACGGCGACGTTCACGGTGGGGCGGTTGCCGGCCGAAGTCTCCTACCGCTGGGTGTCCGAGGACGGCTCGGTGGCCGATCCGGGCTGGCGGAAGCTGTCGTTCCCCGAGGGCGGGGGGCGTACGAAGCACGACACGGTGGTGGTGACGACGTACTCGGAGACCGGGGTGTTCGAGAGCGGCATCGGTGTGGAGGTCCGGGAGCCGGTGCACACGACGTCCGAGACGGTGCCGTTCTCGGTGAGGTGCGAGACGGAGACCCCGACGGGCGGGGCCTCCGCTTCTCCCTCCGGTGCGGACGACGGGTACTGACGGACGCGGGACGCTCAGGCCGCGGAGTCGAGCACGGGCAGATAGCCGCCGGACTGTCCGGCCGCCGTCGGGTGGTACGACTGGCCGATGTTGAACCAGTCCACGCTGTGCAGCCAGGAGCTGCCGGAGCAGAGTTCGTGGCCGGTGAAGGTGGTGCGCACGTCGCCGAAGGTGAAGCCGTGCGCGCCGGCGCGCCGGGCGATGGCGCTGTCGAGAAGGTCGGCGGCGTCGTTGATGGCCTTCCGCTTGGTCTCGGAGAGACCGATGCAGGTGGCGCCGAGCTTGTAGAAGCGGGGGTAGCCGATCACGACGACACGGGCGTTGGGGGCGCGGTCGCGGATCGCCGTGTAGACGCTGTCGAGCTTGCCGGGCAGCGTCGAGTCGACGTACGCCTTCGCTGTGTTGATCCGTGAGAGGCAGGAGCTGTCGGACTGGAGCACACAGGTCGTCATGACGTCGGCGAAGCCGGCGTCGTTGCCGCCGATGCTGATCGAGACGAGCCCGGTCGAGGTGGAGAGCGGTGCGAGCTGCCCGGAGAGAACATCACCCGTTCGGGCGCCCGAGCAGGCCGTGAAGTCGAAGGACGAGGGTGAGTTGGCGGCCGCCCAGAGGTACGGATGGGCCTTGGTGCTGCGCTTGCAGTCGCCGCTGCCGGAGATGTAGCTGCCGGCTCCGACACCGGACGCGTAGGAGTCACCGAGCGCCACATAGCCGTCGGCGGCGGCCTGTTGGGACGCCTGTGCCGTCGTGGCCCCGGTGAGGGCGGTGGTGACGGCGAGGAGGAGTGAGCCAAAAGAGAGGACAAGTCGGGAACGTCTCATGGAACCTCCGTTTAGCAGGATCTCTGCCCTGACTGTGGTACCAACTACGCGTGTTGACCGGAAGTGTCCATGCCAAAACTGTTGCCGTTCAACCCAGGACGAGCTCAGGACGCCGGAATTGTCCTCCCTTGACGGCCCGTCACGGGGGGCCGCATGGGAGCCCGGCATCCGGCACCTCAGGGGCAGAGCCGACGGCCGGGCGCCGTACCCGCCCCGTTCGCGTATCCCCACGGCTGCTCCAGCCGCCGGGTTCGCCCGGCCGGTGGAGGGCCGGTCCGTCGTACGCGCCTTCACCCGGGACCGCGCGCCGGCCTAGGGGTACGCGCCGGTCCGCCGGGTCCGGCAGGCGCGGAACCGGATCGGCCGGCCGGACGGCTGAGGTCCGGGCCACGCCCGTGCGCCCGGAAACCGGGTGCACCCGGCGCCCGGGTGGCCGATCATGGCGGCATGTCCGCTCAACCGCACGACGCCCTGCCGATCCGGCTCAACGTCGACGACAGCGACTCCCCGTCCGACGTCGTCGACGCGCTGTTCCTCGGCCGCTTCGCGACGGGCGAGCAGCCGCACTCGCACGCCGTCAACATCGACCGCGTACGCTCCGGCGCGACCCTGCTGCCCGCGAACGCGCGGGTGCTGCGGAGCGCCCGGGACGACGACCGCAGCGCCGTCCTGGCCGAGGGCGAGGGCTGGACCCTGCTGGTCTCCCGCTGGAACCGGGGCGCCGATGTCACCGTCACCGCGACCAGCGCCGACCTCGCCGCGAAGATCCTCGAGGAGGCCACCGACGGCGCGGCGGACGAACCCGAACCGCAGCCGGAGAACGTCACCATGGGCTTCTGGTACGTCTCCCCGCGCCGCGGTCCGCACCGCACCACCCGGCAGATCTCGGCGGGCACCTGGGAAGAGGTGCGGCCCAACTACACGGCGCCGGTGGCGGACGCGATGGACCGTCTGATGAAGACGACGCCCGAGGACATCTCGGGCCGGCTGCTCCTGCTGCACGGCCCGCCGGGCACCGGCAAGACCTCCGCGCTGCGCACGCTGGCCCGGTCCTGGCGGGACTGGTGCCAGGTGGACTGCGTACTGGACCCGGAGCGGCTGTTCGGCGATGTCGGCTATCTGATGGACATCGCGATCGGCGAGGACGACTCGACGGGCAAGGGCCGCTGGCGGCTGCTGCTCCTGGAGGACTGCGACGAGCTGATCCGGGGCGAGGCCAAGCACACCGCCGGGCAGGCGCTGTCCAGGCTGCTGAACCTGACGGACGGTCTGCTCGGCCAGGGCCGCAACGTCCTGGTCGGCGTCACCACCAACGAGGACCTGGAACGCCTCCACCCCGCCGTGGTCCGCCCCGGCCGCTGCCTGGCCCGCATCGAGGTGGGCCCCCTGACCCGCGCCGAGTCGGCCGACTGGCTGGGCACGCCGGAAGGCATCCCCCGAGAGGGAGCGACCCTGGCCGAGCTCTACGCCCTACGCAGGGGCACCTCCCCGACAACCCTGCCGGAACCCCGCGGAAACCCGGAAGCCGGCCTGTACTTGTAAGCACGCGGCGGCGGCCGGTTCCACGGGGCGCGGGGAACTGCGCGACCAGCCCCCACGACGCCGCACCGGGCGCTCAACGCCCCGCCGCCACGGCGCTCACCCCACGAGCCCCCCGCCCGGGAACCGGCACTCACCCACAAGCCCCCGCCAGGGCACCGGCGCTCACTGATAAGCCGCACGCAGTGCGTCCCGCACCGCGGCGACCGCCTCCCCCTCGGAAGAGCCGAGCCGCCGCGCCCTGGCGGCGAACGACTGCGCGGCGACCGCCAGCTCCCGCTCCGCCCCCTCCCCCGCGGCAGCGATCAGCGTCCCGTTGCGCCCCCGCGTCTCGATCACCCCGTCCGCCTCCAGCGCCCGATACGCCTTGGCGACCGTGTTCGCCGCGAGCCCGAGCGTCTCGGCCAGCCCCCGCACCGTAGGCAGCCTGTACCCCACCGGCAGCACCCCCGACCGCGCCTGCTCGGAGATCTGCGCCCGTACCTGCTCGTACGGGGGCGTGCCGTCGTCGATCCGGATCTTCAAGGTCACGGCCCGATTGTCCCGCACCCCGGCCGAAAATGAGAGGCGCCCCCGACGGCTCCGCCGTAGCGTGCGCCCATATGACCGTCACCGTCCGCGATCTGCGCCCCGACGCCCGCGCCGACCTCGAGGGCTTCGCCCGGGTCCGGCACGCCGCCCTGCCGTTCATCCTCATCACCCCCGAGTCCCTGGTGCACGACCTCACCCGTCTTCACCCCGACGCCCACTACCGGCCGTTGATCGCCGTGGCCGACGGCGAGGTGATCGGCACGGCGCAGGTGCATCTGACGCACGAGAGCTCCGAGCCCGGCCAGGGCAACGTCAATCTGTACGTGCACCCCGAGCACACGCGCCGGGGCGCCGGAACACTGCTGGTACGGGCCGCCGAGGAGCATCTGACCGCGCACGGGGCCACCAGGCTGTTCGCCTGGGTGCTGGACGAGCCGGGCAACCGCGCCTTCGCCGAACTGCACGGCTACAAGGCGAGCCGCAGCGCCCACTTCCTCCGCCTGGACCTGGCGAACGGCATCCTCCCGCCGCTCCAGGACCTGCCGCCGGACGTGGAACTGCGCCCCGCCTCCGCCTTCGCCGCCGATCCGCGTCCGCTGTTCGAGCTGGACGCGGAGACCACGGCGGACGAGCCGAGCGATGTGGACACCGAGTTCACGGACTACGAGGCCTGGCTGGAGGAGACCTGGCGGCATCCCCTGTTCAGCCCCGAGCTCACCACGGTGGCGCTGGTCGACGGCCGCCCCGCCGCGTTCTCCGCGGCCCGCACGGACGGCGGCACCCGGTACGGCACGGTCATGACCGGCACCGCCCGCGCCCACCGGGGCAGGGGGCTGGCCAAGCTCGCCAAGAACGACTCCCTGCATCGCGCCCGCGCGGCCGGGTACTCGGAGGCGTTCACGGGCAACGACACCGGGAACGGGCCGATGATCGCGATCAACAAGTGGTTCGGGTACGAGATCTGCGGGACGGAGGTGCGCCATGTCCGCGCACTCGGCTGACGGGCCCCCGCTGCTGGAGGTCGTCCTCGTGAAGGCGGGACGGATGAAGATCCGCTATCCGGCCGAGCTGGTCGCCGACGACGGCACCCGCGCCACCGTGCGCGCCCCCTGGGCGGGCGACGGCGTGCGCGACTTCGGCTTCGTCCGCTTCGAGCCCGGTGACGTGTTCACGGAGCACTACTGGCGCGACCGGTGGTACTCGGTGAAGGAGGTCCGCGCCCCCGACGGCACTCTCAAGGGCCACTACTGCGACATCACCCGCCCGGCGGAGCTCTCCGCCGGCCGGCTGGTGGTCGAGGATCTCGACCTGGACCTGTGGGTCTCCGCGGACGGCACCGACGTACGGCGGCTGGACGAGGACGAGTTCGCGGCGAGCGGGCTGCTCACCACGGACCCCGAGGCGGCGGCCGCCGCGGTGGCCGCCCTCGACGAACTGGACGCGCTGGCCCGTGAGGGCGGGCTCGGCACGCTGCTCGGCTGAGGGGCGCGGATCAGTCCGGGACGGCGACCACCGCGTACCGCTCGTCGTCCACGTCCCTGCCCCACAGCACCGGGTCCTGGGACAGCCGCTCCACGCCCACCCGGCCGGCGAGAGGTGCGAGGAGGGCGGTGAGCCGGTCCGCCGGTATGCCCACCGGGCTCACCGTCCCCCACACGCCCTCGACCAGCACGAGCCGGCCGCCCGGCCGCAGCAGGTCCCGCCAGTGCCGCAGCGCCCGGTCCGGTTCGGGCAGGGTCCACAGCACATGCCGGACCAGCACGGCGTCGTAGCGCCGCTCCCCGACCGGTGGTGCCGTCGCGTCGCCGGCCAGGAACACGGCGTCACGGCCGACGAGTTTCTCCCTGGCGAGCGCCACCATCGCCGGGGAGCGGTCGACTCCGGTCACCCGGTGTCCCTGCTCGGCGGCCAGGAGGGACAGGCTGCCGGTGCCGCAGCCCAGGTCGAGGACGTCACCGGGCCGTGCGGGCAGCCAGGTGCGCAGCCGTGCCGCCCAGGCCGCGCGCACCCGCGGGTCGCGCAGCCCGTGATCCGGCTCCTCGTCGAACCCGGCCGCCGCCGCGTCCCAGTCGACACCGTCCGTGACCGTCCCGTCACCGTCATGTGTGGTCATGGCCCCAGAGTGACACCTGCCACTGACAATCGATTCGTGACCGCCGCCACAGACAGATCGGGACCGATGAGGAACTCTCCCCCGAAAGGTCCGCCGCCGTGCGAACGCGGAACCCGGTGGACCCCGAAGGAGGCAGCCATGCGCCGTGTCACCGTGCAGAAGCCCCCGAGGAGGACGGATGCCCGCCGGGTCCGCGCGGAGGCCGAGGAGCGTCCCGCGGGGCGGCCCGAGGTCCGCCGGGACATCGCGCGCACCTGGTGGCCGGACGGAACCTGATCCCAGCCTGAGCACTCCCTTAACGCGGCCATAAGGATCTCCCTCCAGGGCCTTCGGCAGGCGATTTCGCTGGTCCGGGCGGCTAGTTTCTGAGCCACCCCCCACGGGATTCACCACCCCCGATCCAGTGATCGCTGCCGAGGAGTCGCCCCATGTCCGCACGCCGCAAGGCCGCTGTCGCCGCCGTCGGTCTCGTTCCGCTCGCCCTGACCGGGCTGTCCGCCGCGCCGGCGGCCGCGCACGGTTCGATGGGCGACCCGGTCAGCCGGGTCTCGCAGTGCTACGCCGAGGGACCGGAGAGCCCCACGTCGGAGGCGTGCAAGGCGGCGGTCGCGGCGGGCGGCACCCAGGCGCTCTACGACTGGAACGGCATCCGGATCGGCGACGCGGGCGGCCGCCACCAGGAACTCATCCCCGACGGCAAGCTGTGCAGCGCCGACAGCGAGGAGTTCAAGGGCCTGGACCTGGCCCGCGCCGACTGGCCGGCGACGAGCGTGAGCAGCGGCTCGTACACCTTCAAGTACCGGGTGACCGCCCCGCACAAGGGGACGTTCAAGGTGTACATCACCAAGCCCGGCTACGACCCGTCGCAGCCGCTGGCCTGGGGCGACCTGGATCTGGCGAACCCGGTGGCGACCTCCACCGACCCGGCCGCCGAGGGCGGCTTCTACACCTTCTCCGGCACCCTCCCGGAGCGCTCCGGCAAGCAGCTGCTGTACGCGGTGTGGCAGCGGTCGGACAGCCCCGAGGCGTTCTACTCCTGCTCGGACGTCGCGTTCGGCGGCGGTCCGGCGGGCGCCGGCGGCGGTGAGCCGGTCAGGTCGGACACGGGTGACACGCCCAAGGAGGCCGCCGCCCCGGCGCCGGTCGCCTCGGCCCCGTCCGAGCGGCAGATCGAGGACGGTGCCGACAAGTCGACCGTCGAGAACCACGGGCACGGCGACGACGACCCCAGCACCTCGGCGCAGCCGGTCGCCGGGCACGACGACCACCCGGCCCAGGGCGAAGCCGCCGGGGCCGCCGACGACGGCACCACCGCCAACCAGCCCGAGGCGGCCGGTCAGGGGCGGAACCTCGCGGAGACCGGCGGTGACGACAGCACCCCGTTCCTGATGGTCGGCGGGGCCGCGGCGCTGGCGCTGGGCTCGGCGGCCCTGTTCGCCTCCGCGCGGCGGCGCTCGGCCACCGGGCGGCACGGCGCCTGAGGACGACCCGGGGCCCTGTCCGGCGGCTCAGGCCGGACAGGGCCCCGCCACGTGCGCCCGCATGGACACGTGTCAGCTGAACACCGATGCGCAGGTGGTGCGTTCGGCATGGGCCGGGTCGAGGGAGTTGGCGACCTCGTGGAAGGCGATCCGGTCGAGCAGCCCGATCGCCAGATGCTCGGACAGGTCGAGCGGACACAGGTCCTGGAGCAGGACGTTGTGCACGTCCGGTCCGGTCAGATACGCGCTGCGGTAGGGGGTGACGACCTCGTCGTACCGGGTGGCGATGACGGTGTAGCGGACACCGGGCACGGTGTCGCCGCCCGCGTTGAGCCGGGTGAGGAAGTCGGATCCTGTGACCTGGTCGGCGAGGGCGGGGGTGGCCTCGCTCAGCAGGTCCTCGGCGCCGGGGAAGTACGGCAGCAGCCGGGTGAGGCCGCCGAGGGTGGTGCCGTGGTTGCTGGGGGCGATGCCGATCAGGGCGTTCACCTCGTCGGCGCCGCCGAGGAACTTGAGGTAGTAGCGCGGCATCATGCCGCCCTGGGAGTGGCCGACGAGGTCCGTCTCGGCGGCGCCGGTCGCGGCGAGCACCTTGTCGACGTAGGCGTCGAGCTGTTCGGCGGACTTCTCGGTGGGGCCGAGGCCGTGGAAGAGGGGGACGCCGGGGAGCTGTCCGTAGTCGAGGGAGAAGACGCAGTAGCCGCGGTTCTTCAGATAGGGCGCGAGACCCAGCCAGTTGTCGACGGAGTTGCCGAAGGTGCCGTGGACCAGGACGACGGGGCGGGGGTGGGCGGCGGAGGGCTTGCACGACCAGTCGTTCCAGCCGGAGCTGGGGGCTGCGGCGGCGTGGGCGCCGGCGGCGGTGGGGAGGGTGACGCCCGCGGCCAGCAGCAGCGCGGCGAGGGGTCTGACCAGTCGCTTCCAGGGCAGCATCGCGTGATCTCCTTGCGGTACGGGGGAAGGGTGGGGTCCTACGCCCTGTGATCCGGATCACGGGATGCTGTTCACTCGTCAAGTTACGGGCGAGTAGCAAAAGGGGGAAGTTACGCGTCGGTAAAAACTTCCGGCGTTAATCCGCGGCGGTACGCGCGTCACTGATACGACGTCACCAAGCGGGACGAATCGGCCCGTCGGGGGCGATGCGCGGCAGCTTCCGTGCCAGCTCGCGCACCTCCGCCTCCCCCAGCACCTCGCTCCACTCCCGTACGGCCTCCGCCGCCGCCTCCTCGGCCGCGCGGGTGCAGGCCCGGCCCCGCTCGGTCATCACCACCAGCCGGGCGCGCGCGTCCACGGGGTGCGGGTGCCGCTCGGCGTACCCCTTGCGCACCAGATCGTCGACGAGCTGGCTCGCGGCCTGCTTGGTCACCCCGAGATGGACGGCGAGGTCGGTGACCGTCGCACCGTCAGGGGCGAGCCGGGTGAAGGCGAAACCGTGCATCGGCCGCACCCCCTCGAAGCCCCGCGCGACCACCCCGTCATGGATGCGCTGGACGAGCCCGCCGGCGACGGCGAGCAGGGCGGCGGACAGGGCCATGGCCTCGGAGTTCTGCACGGGGAAATTCAAGCACCTTGACGAAGTGGTCAAGTAGGTTGACCATATAGTCAAGTAACTTGACCAGTCAGGGAGACCGTCATGCCCGTTGTCCGCCCCTCCGACGGCGTCGTCCACGAGATGCACGGCGTCCGTTTCATCTCGTACGCCGCCCCGTCCACCGGCAGCAGGGAGCTGTGCGCCTGGCGGGGCGAGATCCCCGCCGGTACCCGCGCGCCCGCGCACACCGTCAGCCGGGAGGAGATCTTCCATCTGCTCGCCGGTGAGCTACTGATCACCCTCGACGGTACCGCCCACCGCGTCGGCGCCGGCGACACGGTGGTCGTCCACCCCGGTGCCACGCTCGCCGTGGAGAACCTGGGCGACGGGACCGCCGTCTCCTGGGTCACCACCTCCCACGGCCTGGAGGCGACCCTCGCCGACGGCACCCGCGTCGTTCCGCCGTGGGCCGACTGAGCCGGACCGCTACGCGGCCAGCGACCCCGGCATCACCGCGCGGGGGCCGAACTTCGCCCGCGCGCGGTCCGCGACCTCCTCGATCCGGCGCGCCTTCTCGTCCACCGGGTCGAAGGTGAGCTGGTGGGACGCCTGCTCGGCGGGGCCGAGGCCCTCCGCGCGGAGCGCGATCGCGCGCACCCGGGCGCGCTGCAGGCCGAGCGCCTCGTAGAGGCCGTACGCCGCCCCGGTGAGCGCGGCCGAGTGCGCGGTCGGTTCGGGGAGCGTGCGGGTGCGGGTGGTGGCGGTCCGGTCGGCGTAGCGGACGGTGAGGGTGAGGCTCCGGCAGACCGTGTCGAGGACACGCAGCCGGGCACCCAGTTCCTCGCCGGCCGAGAGCAGGGCGCGGCGGTGCCGGCCGGGGTCCAGTTCGTCACGGGTGAAGGGGCGTTCGGTGGCCAGAGACCGGGAGACGGCGTTCGGGACGACCCGGCCGCGGTCGACGCCGTTCGCCTTCTCCCGCAGCTCCCGCCCGGCCCTGGCGCCCACCAGCCGCTGGAGCGTGGACAGCGGGGCCGCGGCGACCCGGCCGAGGGTGTCGAGGCCGTACTCGCACAGGGTACGGGCGGTCTTCGCGCCGACGCCGGGCAGTGCGGCGACGGGTTTGCCGGCCAGGAAGTCCCGCACCTCGTCCCCGGCCACCGCGCGGGTGACTCCCGGCCGGGCGTCCCGCAGTGCCATGCGGGCCAGCATCGGGCCGGGCCCGGCGCCGATCACACAGTCGACGCCGTGCAGGGCGAGGGCGCGGACCCGGATCACCGAGGCCAGTTCGACGGCGGTGCGTCCGAAGTACCGTTCGGCGCCGCGCAGATCGGCCAGCGCCCCGTCCGGCGGCAGGGCCTGGACGACGGGGGTGAACTCCTCCAGCAGACCGAGCAGCCCCGGCAGGGCGGCCTCGTACATCGGAGGCAGCTGGAAACGTACGCAGAGGATGGTCATCCCGCACTCCCCGGACTCTGGTGCCACAGCTTCCTTCCCACCGCGGGCCCTTCGCCCGCGGGGCGCAGATCGGCCCAGGGGTGCATCTCGTACCCCGTGGGCATGCGGATCGTCCTGTCCTCCATCGGGTCCCGGGCGGCGGATCCGGCCGGCGCGGGCCGCCCGTCCGAACCGGCGAGCCGTCTGCGCGCCGGACCGTCCCCGGGGTCGCCGCCCCGGCTTCCGTCCGCTCCGGCCAACCGGGCCGCGACGCCCTCCAGCCCTTCCTCCTGGCGCACCTGGAGCAGGTCGGCGAGGTTCCAGGCGGCGGAGCCGACCACGCTGAGGCTGCGCGGGCCGCGCCGCTGCACCACCCCGCGCACCAGCAGCAGCCAGGAGTGGAAGACGGTGTGGGCGCAGGCGTCGTGGGAGTCGTCGAAGAAGGCGAGGTCGACCAGGCCGGTGCCGTCGTCCAGGGTGGAGAAGATGACCCGCTTGCCGGAGCGGACGGGCGGGGTCTGGGTGGCCGCCTTGGCGCCCGCGACCAGCACCGTCTCCCCGTGCCGTGCCTCGCGCAGCCGCCGCGCGGAGACCACGCCGAGTTCCTTGAGGAAGGTGCCGTGGTCGTCCATCAGATGGCGGGAGGCGTCCATGGACAGCACGCCCAGTTCGGCGCTGAGCCGCTCCTCGGGGGTGAGGTCGGGCAGCCCGGCCGGGGCCGTCTTCCGGCCTCCGGACAGGGGGAGCTGGTCGCCGCGTCCGCCGCGGGCGCCCCGGTGCAGTTCGGTCAGATGCAGTTGCAGGTCGCGGCGGTTGGCTCCGAACGCGTCCAGCGCGCCGACCTGGCCGAGGCGTCCGGCGAGCGGGCGGCTGGGGCGGGCCCGCTCCCAGAAGTCGAGCAGGGAGGCGTACGGCTGACCGTCGGCGATCCGGGCGGCCTCGGCCTCGCTGATGCCGTGCACGTCGGAGAGTGCCAGCCGCAGTCCCCACGCCTCCCCCTGTGATGATTCAGACACCAGTTCGATCCTGTGTGCGACCCCCGACTTGTTCACGTCCAGCGGCAGGACCGGCACCCCCCGCCGTCGCGCGTCCGCCAGCAGCAGCCGTTTCGGGTACATCCCGGGGTCATGGGTGAGCAGCCCCGCGTAGAAGGCGGCCGGGTGGTGCGCCTTCAGCCACGCCGACTGGTACGTCGGTACGGCGAAGGCGACCGCGTGCGCCTTGCAGAAGCCGTAGGACCCGAAGGCCTCGACGATCCCCCAGGTGCGCTGAATCGTTTCTTCGTCATAGCCCCGGGCCGCCGCGTGCTGGGCGAACCAGACCTTGATCCGCCCCTGCGACTCCGGGTCGGACAGCCCGCGCCGCACCCGGTCCGCCTCGCCGCGACCGCAGCCGGTCATGACCGCCACGATGTCGATGACCTGCTCATGGAAGACGACGACCCCGTACGTCCCCTTCAGCGGCTCCTCCAGGTCCGGGTGCGGATAGCGCACCGGCGCCCGTCCGTGCCGCGCCTCGATGAACGGGCGCACCATGTCGGCGGCGACCGGGCCGGGCCGGAAGAGGGAGATGTCGACGACCAGGTCGTGGAAGGTGGACGGCTGCAGCCGTCCGACCAGGTCCCGCTGGCCCGGGGACTCGATCTGGAAGCAGCCGAGCGTCTCGGCGGACCGGATGAGCCCGTACGTCGCCGGGTCGCCCTCCGGCACCGCGTCCAGGTCGATCCGCTCCCCCGTCGCCCGCTCCACCTCGGTGACCGCGTGCGCCATCGCCGACTGCATGCGCACACCCAGCACATCGAGCTTGAGCAGCCCGAGGTCCTCGACGTCGTCCTTGTCGAACTGCGCCATGGGGAAGCCTTCGCCGCTGGTCGGCATGACCGGCGTACGGGTGAGCAGGGAGGCGTCGGACAGCAGGACGCCGCAGGGGTGCATGGCGACACCGCGCGGGAGCGCGTCGAGGGCCTCGACCAGCTCCCACAGCCTGCCGTACCTCTCCTTCTCCCCCGCCAGCTCCCGCAGTTCGGGCAGTTCGTCGAGCGCCGCGCGGGCGTCGCGGGCGCGGATGTGCGGAAAGGACTTGGCGACCCGGTCGATCTCGGCCGGGTCCATGGAGAGCGCCGCGCCGACGTCCCGGATGGCGTGCCGCACCCGGTAGGTCTCCGGCATGGCGACCGTGGCGACCCGCTCGGTGCCGAACCGGCCGATGATCGCCCGGTAGACCTCGAGGCGCCGCGCGGACTCCACGTCGATGTCGATGTCCGGCAGCACGACCCGCTCCTTCGACAGGAAGCGCTCCATCAGCAGCCCGTGCTCGACCGGATCGGCGTGCGCGATGCCGAGGAGGTGGTTGACCAGCGAGCCGGCGCCGGAGCCGCGCGCGGCGACCCGGATGCCCATGTCCCGTACGTCGTCGACGACCTGGGCGACGGTGAGGAAGTAGGAGGCGAAGCCGTGGTGGGCGATGATGTCCAGCTCGCGGTGCATCCGCTCCCAGTACTCCCGGCGCCCCGCGTGGCCGCGCAGCACCATGCCGGCCGCGGCGCGGGAGGCCAGCGTCCGCTGGGCGGTACGGCGGCCGGCGCCGACGAGATGCGGTTCGGGGAAGTGGACGCTGCCCATGCCGAGGTCGTCCTCGGGGTCGACCAGGCACTCGGCGGCCGTGGCCCGTGTCTGTTCCAGCAGCCGCGGGGCCGTCTCGCGCCGGAACCCGGCGGCCTCCACGATCCGCTCGGCCGCCGCCAGCATGGCGCCCTCGCCCTTGAGCCAGGCCTCGCCGGAGTCCAGCCCTTTGGCCGGGTCGACGGGGACCAGCCGGCGGGCGGCGTCCAGCACGTCGGCGACCGGGCCGAGCCCGGGGTCGGCGTAGCGGACGGCGTTGCTGAGGACGGGCCGGACGCCCTGTTCGGCGGCGAGGCCCAGGGTGCGGGCGGCCAGCCGCAGGGAGCCGGGGCCGGTGCCTTCGCGGCCGTGCCAGACGACCTCCAGGCGCAGGGCGTCGCCGTACACCTCCCGCCAGGGGGCGAGCAGCCGGGCGGCGCGGTCGGGCCGGCCCGCGGCGAGGGCGCGGCCGACGTCGGAGTCGGGGCCGAGGAGGACGGTCAGACCGTCGGCGTGATTGTCGTCCCAGGTCAGCAGAGGGAGGCCGGGGGCGGTGTGGGCGGCGGAGACCAGTCGGCACAGGTCGGCCCAGCCACGGGCGCCGTCCCGGGCGAGGAAGGTGACACGGGGTGTCGACTCGTCGATGAAGGCGCCGCCGCGCACCGGGGTGCGGCGCCTCTCCCGTCGTACGGACTCGTCGCCCGCCGCCGCCGTGGGGGCCGCCACCGCCAGTTCCGCGCCGAACAGGGGGCGCACGCCCGCCTTCGCGCAGGCCTTGGCGAAGCGGACGGATCCGGCGAGGGTGTCGCGGTCGGTGAGGGCGAGGGCGTCCATGCCCCGCTCCGAGGCGCGCTCGGCCAGCCGCTCCGGGTGGGAGGCGCCGTAGCGCAGGGAGAACCCGGAGACGGTGTGCAGATGCGTGAAACCCGGCACACGCACCTCCCGCACTCGTGAGCCCCGACCGACTCTCGAACAGTTGTTCCCAGCTATCTCACCCCCACCATAGACCAATTTTCGAATGCGTGTGCGAGATCCGACCGACCCCTCCCCACCTGCGCAAACACCCGTGATGTGACCGTTCAGGCTTGTTGGCGGTTGTTCATCGGAGTTGGCGAAGTTCTCACTGCAAGCGATCACGTCGCGCTGAGTAACGAGCAGATGTGGTGATCCGCACCAGCGCCGGGTACGGCAGTGCTCCTGTTGACCCATGCGCGGAGTGATGAAGGCGAAGATCCGATCGGACTCATGCGGGCTGGAGCAGTTGATCACGGCCTATGACGAAGGCCGCATTCGTGATCGGCTGATGCTCGGGGATGGGTGGCCGCGCCGGTGGAGTGGGACATGGCTGGTTGGTGAGGGTGAGGTGTCATGGCCGGTCCGTGACATGGGGTCCGTGCCGGTGTCTTCGTCGAAGCCGGTGCGGCAGTTCACGTGGCGGGCTCGGCAGGGGCACCGTCCGGGGCTGCAGTTCATGGTCTGTACGGGGCGGCATCACGGGTTTGAGTCCCTGGAGGAACAGCGGCTGCTGCTCGCGTTGGACTTCCTGGGGGTATCGGATGTGCTGCCGCAGCCGTTCTGCCTGGACTTCGAGCACAGGCAGGGCCGCAGTCAGCACATCCCGGACTTCCTGGTGGTACTGCCTGACGGCAGCCTGTGGCTGTTCGACGTCCGTCCGGGAAATCTGATCAAGGAATCTGACGCGCTGAAGTTCGCGGCCGCCAGGGAGGCGGCGGCAGCCTGCGGCTGGCATTACTCAGTCGTGACCGAGTGGCGCCCGCATGTCCACAGTGTTCTGGATCATCTGTCGTCCCAGCGCCGGCCCTTGAAGGACCCTCTTGGGCTGCAGCAGCAGGTGGAGGTGGCGGTCGGCTCGGGTCCGGTGCTGTTCGCGGAGCTGGCGGCGTCGACAAGCCTTCCGGTGGTGGCACGCGCACATGTCACACACATGCTCTGGCATCGCCGGCTCGCGACTGACCTGGGTTGTCCGCTGGGAGACCGTTCGCTGATCTGGCCAGGCTCTGCCGCGATGGGGTGCGGGTAGTGGGGGCCGGACGGGGGCTCCTGGGCCTGGCGCCAGGCCGCCGGATCCTGCTGAACGCAGTGGAGTGGACCGTCGAGTCGGTCGAGCCACAGTTCGGACGCTTCGTTCTGGCTCACGCTGACGGACAGGTCGAGTCACGCTCGATCCGCTGGCTGATCAATCATCCCGACGCCCGGATGGCGGAGGAGGTGAAGGCGGTCGGTTCAGGGCACGGCACCCAGCCTCGCGCCGTGGCCGATCTCACCCCGGAACAGCACAGTCGCGCCCGGATCCGGGCTGAACACGTCCTGGAAGCAATGACGGGATTCCGCAGCGGCCACCCCTCGCGGGCCCAGCCTGGCGAGCCGAGACCGGCTTATGACCCCGAGCGGACGACGCTGACCGAGCGTCGGCTGGTGAAGGTCGCCGAGTTGAAGGCGATGCCTCCGCAGGAGGCCGAAATGCTGGGACTGCGCTTCATGAGTCTGCGGACGCTGGAGCGCTTGTCGTCCGCGACCGGCGAGAGCTTGCTGCTGGCCTGCGCGGACGGGCGGTGGACCCGCAGGAGCGGGGGCCACCGGAGCATCACCGAAGAGGTCCGCGAGGCGATCTTCGCGGTGAAGAAGGAGTGCAAGGACCGCGCCCGCATCGGCATGGCGGCCAAGCATCGCCTTCTGCACCAGTACATGAGGGAGAAGTTCCCGCAGTTCCCGACCGAGAAGATTCCGTCGCGGCCGACTTTGTGGCGGGTCTGGCACGAGTGGTTCGGTCCGGGAGGCGGCCGGCAGCGCTACGAGCGGTCCGCGGATGAGGCTGAGGAGGCCGGCGTCGCGGGGCGGGTGGTGGTGCACCGGCCGGGCCAGGTGCTGGCGCTCGACTCGACTCCGATGCCGGTGAAACTACGCGAAACGGTGTTCGGGGATGCGGTCACTGCGACGCTGACCCTGGCTTTGGACCTCTATTCGCACTCCCTGCCGGCTTTTCGTCTGACGTTGCAGTCGGACACGTCGGTGGATGTCGCGATGCTGCTGCGGGACGTGATGATGCCCTTGCCCATGCGTGAGGGCTGGGGCGAGGAGATGCAATGGCCCTACCCCGGCGTCCCGGCCGACGTCATCGCCGAGTTCACCGGCTGCGGGGTCGCGGCCTTGCCGTTCTTCGCGCCGGAGACCGTGACCACCGACCACGGAAGTCCCTACAAAAACCACGATCTGGTCGACGCGGAACGCGCGCTGGGCTGCAACATCCTGCCCGCCCGCACTCTTCGCGCCAGCGATAAATTCGCCGTCGAGCGCGCATTCTCCTCGGTCAAGACGCTGCTGTTCGAGCATCTGCTCGGGTTCACCGGCACCGACGTCGCCGATCGCGGGGCCGACCCGGAGGGCGATGCGGTCTTCACCCTGGGCCGGATGGAACACCTGATCGCGAGCTGGATCGTCCAGGTCTGGCAAAATCGCAAGCTCGGGGAGTACGCGCCGGCCTGGGGGCCGGGTGAGGACCACAGTCCCAACTCGCTGTTCGCCGCGGCGATGCTCCAGGGCGGCTTCTCCCTGCAGATCCCCGAGCCGGAGCTCTACTACAAGGTCCTGCGCAAGCACCACGTGAAGATCCATCCGCGTCGCGGGGTCAAGATCCTCGGACTCTGGTATCACGCCGAGGTACTCGACGAGCCCCGTTACAGGCTCCCGTCCGACCGGGGCGGAAAGCACGCGGGCAAGTGGGTGGTCCGCAGTGACCGAAGGGACCGGCGCCAGGTCTTCTTCCAAGATCCCGTCGTCCACGACACCTGGCATGTCCTGCGCTGGAACGGTCTGCCGCCCGAGGGCGAGATCCCGGCCTTCTCGGACACGACTGCCGCCAACCTGCTGGCCTATGTCAAGGAGCACAAGCTCGGGCCGCGCTCGGACAAGGACCTGCTGCCGGTGCTGCTGGAGATCCTCAACTCCGCGACGCCGGTCGCCCAGTGGCCGACCCAACCGCAGAAGCGGGAGCGCGCCGCGCGGTCACGCGAAAGCAGCCGTGCGCAGGCCGCCGCCGCGGACCGGGGCGGGCGTCGGGCCACCGAACCTGCGGCCTGGAGCGAGCAGTCCCGGACGGTCGCGAAGGCCGTCGACGCCACCCGGCGCCAGCGGCGGGAGGCGGCCCAGCTCGGTGAGCCCGTCGCGCCGCCCCTGCTGGTGGATTCCCTGCGGCACCGCCGCCTGTTCCTGCTGCCGGAAAGACCCGACGAGGACGGCGACGACACGTCCGAGGAGCACGGATGAGCAAGGACCCTCTGGCCAACCTGCCGTCGCGGAGCCGAATCGCCGAGCTCATCCTGCGGAAGCACCCGCACCGCAACACGTTCGCCGGCTGGGAGCACTATCGCCGCACCCGCGGTCTGCTGGTGCCAGCGCCGATGCTGACGGCGGCCCAGTTGAGGTCGATCCCCCTGGACCGCCGCTCCGATTACGACCTCTACCGGCAGGTGACGAACGTGAACCTGCCGCTCCAGCAGACACCGATGCTGACCAAGGTCAACGAGGTGATCGACCGGCGCTTGCTGAGCAACCCGTTCATCCAGGACGACGCCACCCTGCCCGGGGTCATGGTCAGCGGCTTCGGGAACCACGGCAAAACCGCCGCCGTCTGCGCGCTCGCCGCCGAGTTCGAGGACTACTGGCTGGACCTGCACGGCCACCTCGATCCCACATCGGTCGAGGGAACCTGGGATCTGCATGCGCCCGTCGCCTACGTCTCGACGCCGGTCACCGCGACCCCCAAGAGCCTTTGCGAGTCGATCCTGAACTTCTTCGGCCCCGACATCCGCAAGATGACGCTGCCTCAACTGCTGCGGCAGGTTGCCGACTCGTTGAGGGACCACGGCGTCATGGTCCTGATTTTGGACGACATCAACCGGCTCCGCATGCACCGCTCGGACGACCAGGACGTCCTGGACATGATCCGGGCCCTGATGGGCTGCGGGATCACCCTGATCCTGTCCGGCGTCAACATCCCGGGCACCGGCCTGCTGCGCGAGGCCACCTACGACCGCAAGACCAAGCAGTGGGTGCTTCCACCGCTGGAGACCCACCGCGTCCACGGACTGGAGGTCACCCAGACCGAGCGCCGCTTCGATCTGGTCGAACTGGACCGCTTCCCCTACGACACTCCCGCAGAAATGCGGCACTTCGTCGACCACCTCAAGGGGATCGAGGACCACTTGCGGCTGATGAAGGCCAAACCCGGCATGCTCACCTCAGGCGGCATGCCCGAGTACCTCTACGGCCGCTGCGCGGGCGTCGTCGGCATCCTTGGCCGCCTGGTCAGGGACGCCGCCATCGCAGCCATGCAGAGCGGCAAGGAGAAGATCGACGAGGCACTCCTCGAAGGGATCATCATCGGCCGTGAGAATCCCGCCCACGGGATCGGCCAAGCCCTGGACGAGACCGGTGAACCTGAGACCCCCAAGCCGAAGACCAGCCGGACAAGACCCCGCAAGGCCAGCAGGAACACCGTTTTCGACGACCACGGCCCGCAGCACTCCGATGAAGCCGCGAGTTGAGCGATGACCTGGATCGAACCGCTGCCCAGGAGCCTGATCCCGCTGCCCGGCGAGAGCCTGCACGGGCTGGTCCTGCGGCTGTCTCATCGCCTGGACCAAGCACCGGGCCACATCCTCTGGCGCACCGGGCTGACCTCCGGAAACCGATCGATCGGTCTCGCCCCGAAACGGCTGTTGCTCATGCTCGACCCCAGCGAACGACAGAGATTCGCAACCGCCACCCGCCTGGCCCCCGAGACCGTCGACCAACTCACCCTCCGGCCCTACTTCGCCACCCACCCTTCCATCGCCGAGGCCATAGCCCACCCCGGCCAGAAGCCGCGGCAACGGTTCATCCCGCCGACATGGCTGCTGTTCGCCAACCCGCGCCACTGCCCAAAGTGCCTGGCCGGAGACGGCAGCGAGATCCAGCGCCGACATGGCGGCGCCTGGAAACTCCAATGGCACCTGCCGATCGTGTTCGCCTGCCTGGAACACCGGGTCTTCCTGCAGCACCGCTGCCCGGCCTGCCGCCAGCACGCCGGCAGCCTCGACCGCCGCATCAGCACGCGCCTCATCGCCAGCCCCGGTGCCTCCGGACTCCACCCGGCCCAGTGCAGAAGCAAAACGACCGAAGCGCACCACGCCCCGCTCTGCCAGCACAGGCTGGACTCCTTCGACCCGCCGGGCGTCGAACTCACGCCTGAGCTGGAACGACTCCAGCCCGAACTTCTCGCTCTCCTGGAGGACACCACCGATCCGAGCCGAAGCCTGGGCCGTCTGTCGGACCTGCGTCACCTGTCAGCGATCATCTGCGCGACCTGGCCCCACAGCCAGCGCGGCGACCTCCCGCCAGCCGTGACCAGAGCACTCTCCACCGACCTACGCCGTCCGGCACAGCCCGGGCCCGGCAGCAGGGCCGGCCAACACCGCTGGGACTCCGCCCCGCCCTCTGCCCCAGCAACGGCAGCGGTGCTGAGCATCGCCACCCATCTATTGAACCTGCCCCTGAGAGAGCTGCGGAAAGAACTCCAGGACCTGGCCAAGCACGCTCCCTCGAACCTGGATCCGGCCTGGGGCAGGACCTGGAACCTACTGTCCCGCAGGCACTCGCCGATCATCGAATACGAGATCAAGCAGGCATTCCAGTCCCAGCAGCCACGGATGCCTGCCGCCGACGAGCCGGTCCTTGCTCTCCGGCCACGCGGCTACCTTCCAGAACACATCCCGCAACAACTGCCCGACGAGTGGTTCACCGTCCTCCGCGAAGCCTCCACTCCTCGCTCCCTCCCGCGAAGTCTCAAGCTCCGTCGCATCGCGGCGGTCCAACTCGTGCAAATCGCTACCGGCGAGTCGATGGCCGAAGCGGCCGACTTCCTGCAGATCCCTGGCGCCTGGTTCAACGGCCAGCCGCGTCAACAACTGCCCCCGCTGAACGTGTATCTCCGCACAGGCCCCTTCAATCTGACCACGGCCTTTGAGGCTCTCGCCTCGCACATCAGCCAGGCCCCTGACCCGGTCGACTACAAGCAACTTCGCGAACGGTTCGCGTCCTGGTCCCTGCCCCGTGAAGACTGGGCGGACCTGATCAGCGGTCTGCCGGGGTCGAAGCCCCACCGAGACCTCAGCGAGACTCGGAGCCGCCTGGAGGAGTGCGCGTCTGCGCTCGTCTGGTCGAAACTCACCGGCAGCGAGTGGCGTCTCGCCCCCACCATCGACCCGGTCACGTTCGGCGCAGGCACAGCGCTCGCCCGTCGAAGTCCACTGGGCGAGACGATGGTGAGGCTTCTTGCCCGGCGGGACCCCTACGTGCGGTCCCTCGGACCGCTCCTGGATGAGTACGCAGCCCAACTCGCAGCCACTGGCTCTGTCACTCCGGAAGAACCCTTCATGAGGTCGGGTTGAACATCTTCCAGTGGCCCTCGGAGACCACTTCGACGGCGCCGTCGGCCACCTTGATGGCGGTCTGCTCGTCCATCGCATATGCCGGACCCGCGATCCCGGCTGCCCATCGTTCTGCCGCGGCCATGGTGTTCTCCGGACAAGCCGGATGATCCAGGTGCGGGAAGATCGAAAAATCGACCACGCCCAGCGCGCTGTCGCCGCCAGCGGGCGGCTTCCAGCCCACGAAGTCCTCCCCGACGCGGGGGGTCATCACCAAGCTCCCGGCGCTGAGTCCCACATAGACCGTGTCGGGCAGCGACGGCAGGAGTTCAGCCAGCCCGGACTCCCGCATCCAGTGGCACAGATACAGCGCGTCACCGCCATTGACCAGCAGAACGTCGGCCTCCCGGACCCAGGAGACCCAGAGCGCTTCCTCGATGCTGGGCAGCGCGGTGAGCTCCAGCACGCCCACCGACTTCCACCCCAGCTCGGTCATGGGGCTGGGGGATCGTCCGCTGATGAACCGCCACGGCCCGCCCGGATCGGCGCCGGGGCCCCCATACCCCGCGGTGGGAATGCAGAGGGCACTGGACTCGGCGATCGGCTTGCCCAGGAGGTCGACCAGCGCATCCTGGATGCTCGCGTTCTTGATACCGGAGTCGGTGAGGAGAAGCTTCATCATGTCCTTCCCAAGGTCAGGAGTCATCCTCAACGAGTCCAAACCCTTCAGGGAAGCCCTCCATGAACTCGCTTCGCTGATCACTCGTCAGCTGAGTCACAAGATTGGGCAACACACTGTTCGTTGAGACCTTCGCAGCCAAGCCACGGGAGACAACCGGCTAGCACTCTTCGTGACCAAAGAAGCCACTTCTCCCGCCAGCTATCGCGAACAGAACCCGCCAACCCGCGTGAACAGGAACCGGCTGAGCAGCGGAGCCACCCCGCCTCACTCGCCAACAACCGCGAACGGTCACACGTGAACGCACGAATGTCCCGCCCCTCCGCGACGGAGGGGCGGGACGTCGTGACGAGGAGTGCTCAGCCGATCTGCGTGCCGGTCGCCGAGAGGGCCTCCGTCACCGGCTGGAAGAAGGTCTCACCCCCGGAGGTGCAGTCGCCGCTGCCGCCGGAGGTGAGGCCGACCGCGCTGCTGCCCGAGAAGAGCGAGCCACCGCTGTCGCCGGGCTCGGCGCACACGTCGGTCTGGATCAGACCGTTGACGATGTCGCCGTTGCCGTAGTTCACGGTGGCGTCCAGACCCGTGACCGTGCCGGAGTGCACCTGGGTCGTGGAGCCGCTGCGGGTGACCTGCATGCCGACGGTGGCCTCGGCGGCGCCGGAGATCGCCTGGGCGGATCCGTCGTAGAGGTTCACCTCGCTCGGGTGGGCCACGTCGGCGGTGTACTTGACCAGGCCGTAGTCGTCACCGGGGAAGCTGGAGTCCGCGTTCTCGCCGATCACGTTGCCGGAGGAGTCGGACCAGGTGGAGATCCCCTCGGTGCAGTGGCCCGCGGTGAGGAAGTGCGGCTCGCCGCCCTTGGTCACGTTGAAGCCGAGCGAACAGCGCCCGCCGTTGCCGGTGATGGCGTCGCCGCCGGCCACGAAGGGCTTGTACTCGCCCTTGGTGCGCTGGAGTTCGGCCTTGGCACCCAGCCCGTCGACGACCTTCGTCAGCTTGGCCCACTCCGCCCCGGAGACGGTGCGGTCCGCGGTGACGACGACCTTGTTGGTGGTCGGGTCGGTCACCCAGGAGGTGCCCGGGATGGTGGCGTCCTGCTTCAGGGCGGTGTGCGCGCTCTTGAGCTCGGCGAGGGAGTTCGCCACAACTCTCGCCTTGGCGCCGGCCGACTCGACGGCCTCGGCGGCCGACTCGTCGAGCACGTTCACCACGAGGGCCTTGCTCTTCGCGTCGTAGTACGTTCCCGCCGCGTCGGCGCCCAGGTCCTGGGCGAGGGTCGAGGCGAGCTTTCCGGCCGCTCCGATCGAGAGGGTCCGGGGCGCGGCGTCCGCCGGGGGCTCGCTGGCGTTCGCAGTCTGGAAGGTGACCGCGCCGGCGGCCAGTGCGGCGATGCCCGCACCCGCCATGACCGCGCGTCGCCCGGGTATGCGTCGGTGCTTCAACTCACGTCCTCCTGTGGGGGGACGGTCCGGGAGGTTGTGGGGACCCCGTCGGACCGGAAGGTGTACGGCGACGGGGGCGGAACACAGAAGAAGCCACGCCCGTGCCGGTCGAACGGCGCCCACTCTTCCGAACCCCCCAGGGAGCACACAAGGTCGACTTCAGGACGCGCGTACGACAACCGCCGCGCGCCCCCTATGTCCTGACAGTTCATGGACACGGGGGACGGTTCGCACTGCAAACGCTACGAGCGGGTAACCGGCGGTACGGCCGACGGGATCCGAGCATGGCTTGAATTCGACCCTCCGTGGCCCGGATGCATGGCCGGTGCACTCGTGGGGCGTTGCTTCCGCACCGGTTGCGGAGCCGGCCGCCGGGCCCGTTCGCCGACGCGCCCACGGCTCCGTGCCGCACGAAAACGAGCCCCCGCACGCCGGTTGCGTGCGGGGGCTCGTCGTCCTTCGGGCCGCGGGTGTCACCCGTGGGACCGGTGGTGGTGCGGGCCGGGTCCTAGTAGACGCTGACCCCGTAGGCGCTCAGGGCCTCGGTCACCGGCTGGAAGAAGGTCGTGCCGCCGGAGGAGCAGTTGCCGCTGCCGCCGGAGGTCAGACCGTACGCGGTGCCGTTGCTGCCGTAGAGCGAGCCGCCGGAGTCGCCGGGCTCGGCACAGACCGTGGTCTGGATGAGGCCGGAGACGATGTCGCCGCCGCCGTAGTTGACGGTGGCGTTCAGGGCGGTGACGCGGCCGCTGTGGGTGCCGGTGGTGGAACCGTCGCGGATGACGGTGGTGCCCACGGACGGGGTGGCCGCTCGGGTGATGTCCACGCCGTTGGCGGTGCCGGGCCGGGCGACGGACCCCGTGTACTGCACGATGCCGTAGTCGTTGCCCGGGAAGCTGGAGCCCGCCGTCTGTCCGATGACGGTGCCTCCGGAGCTGGCGCGCCAGGCGCCGGCGCCGTCGGTGCAGTGACCGGCGGTCAGGAAGTACTCGGCACCGCTGCTGCTGCGGACGTTGAAGCCGAGGGAGCAGCGCCAGCTGCTCGCGTAGATGGCGTCGCCGCCCTGGATGAGCTTGCTGAACGTACCCGGCGTGCGCTTGACGGTGATCGCGTCGGCGTCGGCCCCGGCCTGCTGCTTGATCTTGTTGATCTCGGCCTGGGAGACGGTGCTGTCGACCGTCAGGAGCACCCGGTTGGTCTCACTGTCGACGGCCCAGGCGGTGCCCGGGACGTCGGCCTTCAGCACCGAGCCGCTGACGCCCTTGAGTTCGGCGGAGCTGAAGGTGGTGGGGGTGTCGGACGCGTTCGCGCTGGGGACCGCGATCGCGGCGGCGGCCACGAGGCCGGTGGATACGGCGATCAGCCGAGTCCGTCTCGAGATGCCGCTGCTGGGGGTGGTGCGCTTGATCCTCACTTCTCGTTCCTCCACAAAGGAAGTAGGGGGCCCTCGTGGGGTTGTGGGCCCGGTGAGGCGCAGTCAGGGGGCCCGGATGCCCGGATTCCGAATATGCCGTGCCCCTGACAAGCGCTGTGGGCGAGTATTCGGCCGACCGACCGTTCGGCGCAAGGGTGCCTTTTGGCCGTCGACCTTTGAACCGTCTAGGAGATTTGATCCCCGCGCGGGGTCGCGTTACCCGTGGTCACACCCGTATCACGGCCGGTCGAACAGGTGCGCCGTGGCCGGAACTCGCCCCTCCGGATGACTCGTCCGTCAGCAGTCGCAGCCGCAGTCGCAGCCGTCCCCGCAGCATCCGTCCTCACCGCAGCAGTTGCAGCAGTCACAGCAGCTGCAGCAGTCGCCGCACCCGCTGCAGTCGCAGTTGGTGCAGGGCCCCTGCTTCTGCTCCCGGCTCCAGGGGTCGTCGTAGGTGCCGCAGCACAGCTGACAGGTGCAGGCGAGTCCCAGCCACACGGCGCAGCCGGCCAGCAGCCCGCGCGGGTCACGGCGCGGCGGTCCGGGCGGGAGCGGGGCGCCGGGGCCGCCGGGAGGGGCGTAGGGGCCCGCTCCGTGGGCACAGGAGACCGTACCGAAGGCGCGATGGACGGAGTTGGGCAGTTCATGGACGAGCAGCCGGTGCGCGAGACCACCGTCGGTGAACTCGGCCTCGCGCAGGGCGAGCCGGATGCCGTGCACCGCGTCGTCGGCGAGCCGGCGGGCCTCCTCCAGCGGGGTCCCGGTGGCGGTGAGCGGGTTCCAGGCGCCCGAAGCGGCGTCGGCCTCCCGGTCCTCCACGGCGTCCAGCAGATGCGCGAGGCGCCCGAAGAGACGCCCGGCCTCCGCGAGCGGTACGGCGTTGCCCGGCCGCCCGGCGAGCACCGCGGTGTGCGCGAAGGCCGCCGCCGTCGCCGTCTCGGTGGGCTCGGTGACGGTGAGGACCGGGGTGCCGGGCCCGGCGAGGGTCTCGATGCCCGTCTGCCGGTCCACGGCGTCGACGAGGACGGCGGTGTCGAAGCCGACGGCCGAACCGGTCCGCGCCCCCGCCCGGTCCCAGCCCGCCGCCACCCGCCGCGCGGCGAGCGCGACCGGCCCCCGCGCCAGCATCCCGTCACCGTCGGCGACATGGTCGCGCACCTTGGCGGAGGCGAGGACGAGGGAGACGGCCGCCGCGAGCCGCGCGCCCTCACCGTGCGCGACGGACGCGGTGCGCATCCCGCGCAGCGGACACGGCCCCGCGGTGCGCCGCCCCGCCTCCGGGCGGTCCGCCTGAGCCTCCGTCAGGACGGATATCAGCAGCCCGTCGTAGTTGGTGACGATCCGCGCGAGCTGCCCGTGATCCCCGCGCAGGGCGAGACACAGACCGCACAGATGGGCCATCCACTGGGCGGTGAGCTTCTCCCCGAGCCGGTGCCGGCACGGCCTGACCATTCCGAACACGACATCCCCCGTGCAGTTGTACGACGTTCAGCGGCGGCATCGTATCGGGCCCGGCGTTCACCCGTACGTACCCTTCCTCACCCGTACGCCGGGAAGAATCATATTTCACTCACAGTCAGCATCCGTTTACACCAAGACCCTTGGGGGACACGGAGTCTCGACGGATCAGCTGTGCACCAGTACCGTCACAAACCCCCCGCGCGGCGTCTATCCACTTGGCGCGACGTCCGCATCATGGACGACGATAGGGATGCGGAAAGCAGACAAGACCGCTGTGAGAGGAGGCGTCCATGGGATCGGTACGCAAGGCGAGTGCCTGGCTCGGCCTCGTCGACGACAACGAAGACGAGCGTTATTACGACGACGACTACTCCGACGGGGCCGAGCCCGGCGAGGCCTGGGTCACCGATCCGCGGGTCAAGGTCGCCGCGGACGTCGCCGAGGAGCGGGGGCGCCGGATCGGCACGGTCACCCCGGACAGCTTCCGGGACGCACGTGCCATCGGCGAGCTGTTCCGCGAGGGCGTTCCCGTCATCATGAACCTCACGGCCATGGACGCCGGTGACGCCAAGCGCGTCGTCGACTTCGCCGCGGGTCTGATCTTCGGTCTGCGCGGCTCCATCGAGCGGGTGTCGAACCGGGTGTTCCTGCTCAGCCCGGCCGACACCGAGGTCGTCAGCGGTGAGCCGGCCGCGCACCGTTCGGACGGCTTCTTCAACCAGAGCTGAGGCAGGGCCGTTCGCCGGCCCTGCCCCCTCGGGCACTCACCGGAAGGCGTCGAGCCCGGTGAGCGCCTTGCCCAGCACGAGCTGGTGCATCTCGACGGTGCCCTCGTACGTCAGCACCGATTCGAGGTTCGTCGCGTGCCGCATGACCGGGTACTCCAGCGAGATCCCGTTGGCGCCGAGGATCGTACGGGCCGTACGGCAGATGTCGAGGGCCTCGCGGACGTTGTTGAGCTTGCCGAAGCTGACCTGCTCGGGACGCAGGCGGCCGGCGTCCATGCGCCGCCCCAGATGGTGGGCGAGCAGAATCCCCTTGTGCAGTTCGACCGCCATGTCGGCGAGTTTGGCCTGGGTCAGCTGGAACCCGCCGATGGGCCGCCCGAACTGCTCCCGTGACATGGCGTAGTCGACGGCGGCCTCGAAGCAGCTCCGCGCGGCGCCCATCGCGCCCCAGACGATCCCGTACCGGGCGTGCGAGAGACAGCTGAGCGGGCCCTTGAGACCGGTCACCCCGGGCAGTACGGCGTCGGCGGGCAGTCGTACGCCGTCGAGGATCAGCTCGCTGGTGACGGAGGCGCGCAGCGACCACTTGTGCTTGATCTCGGGCGCGGAGAAGCCGGGGGTGTCGGTGGGTACGGCGAAGCCGCGGATCCCCTCGTCGGTCCGCGCCCACACCACGGCGACTCCGGCCACGGAACCGTTGGTGATCCACATCTTGCGTCCGCTGAGCACCCAGTCGGTGCCGTCCTTCTTGGCGTGGGTGCGCATGGCTGCGGGATCGGAGCCGACGTCGGGCTCGGTCAGCCCGAAGCAGCCGATGACCTCGCCGGAGGCCATCCGGGGCAGCCATTCCCGCTTCTGCTCCTCGCTGCCGAAGCGGTGGATGGCGTACATGGCGAGCGAGCCCTGTACGGAGACCAGGGACCGGATCCCGGAGTCGGCCGCCTCCAGCTCCAGACAGGCGAGCCCGTACTGGACGGCGCTCGCGCCCGCGCAGCCGTAGCCGTCGAGGGACATGCCGAGCGCGCCGATCCCGCCGAGCTCCCGGGCCAGCTCCCGGATACCGGGCAGCTCGCCCTTCTCGTACCAGCCGGCGACCTCCGGCAGCACCCGGTCGGCGGCCCAGGCCCGCACGGTGTCCCGCACGGCCAGGTCCTCCGGCTCCAGCAGCTCGTCGAGGCCGAGCGGATCGGCGGGGTCGAAGGGGGGCGGTTTCGCGGACGCGGACATGGATTCACCCTCCGAAAACGAAAACTAGCACCGCTAGTCCCAACATCGCACCGACGTTACGCGGCGGCCCCCGGCACGTCCACCCTGCCGCCCCTCGTCAGGGACGGGGGGACACCCACGGCCGACACCCTCGTCCCGGCCGGCGCCGCGGCCAGCCGGAACGGGCGGGCCCGCACGAAGCCGCCCCCGGCGAAAGGCACACCGCCCGCAGCCGCCGACGAGGTCCGCCCCCACACACGGGTGACGTTCACCTCGCAGTGGGCGGTGGACGGACGTGGGCGGGTGGGAGAACGCATTCGGTCACACCGACACGCGTGACTCCACCGGTCCCCGAGGCGCGGGCACCTCCACCGCGGCAGCCTCGCACTGCATCGCCCGCGGCAACCGCAACGCCATCAACGCCCCGAGCAACAGCAGCCCCGCGCTGACCAGCAACGTCACATGCAGCCCGTGCACAAACGCCTCCCGCGCCGCCTCCCGCAACGCGCTGCCCACCGGCCCGCCGAGCCCGTCGGCCACCTCGTACGCCTCCCCCAGCGAGTGCGACGCCGCCGAGGACGCCTCCCCCGGTACCCCGGGAACCTCCGCGAGGCCGGGCGCATACGCCGCGTTCATCACACTGCCGAGCAGCGCGATCCCGATACCGGCGCCCAACTGGTACGAGGTCTCGCCGATCGCCGCCGCCCCGCCCGCCGACGCCGCCGGCGCCTCGCTGAGCATCGACTCGTAGGCCCCGAACAGCGTGGTCTCCAGCCCCAGCCCGAGCAGCACGAACCCGGTCAGCAGCAGGGGCCAGTCGTCCTGCCCGCCCATCCCGGTCAGGGCCACCACCGCCGCCGCGGTCAGACAGAAGCCGGCGCAGACCATGCGGCGCGGCCCGAACCGGCGCAGCATCCGCGCCCCCGCCAGCCCGGCCGCCATCGCGGCGATCGTCAGCGGCAGCAGCCGCAGCCCGGTCTCCAGCGGAGAGAGCCCCAGCACCAGCTGGAGGTACTGGGCCGCGATCAGTTCCAGCCCGACCAGCGCGAGCATCGCCAGCACGATGCACCCCACCGACGTACTGAACGCCGGCCGGGCGAACATCCGCAGGTCGACCAGCGGATGCGCGCGCCGCCGTTGCCGCCGTACGAACGCGGCCAGCAGACCGGCGCCCAGGAGCAGCGTCAGCAGGGTCCACACTCCGGCGGCGGACGCGCCGCCGCCGAGCCGCTTCACTCCGAGGACCATCGCGAACAGTCCGGCCGCGGCCATCAGCGCGCCGACCACGTCCCACGGCCCGTCGCCGGCGCCCTTCGACTCGGGCAGCAGAAGGCGCCCGACCGGGAGGCTGACCAGCATCAGCGGGATGTTGACCAGGAACACCGAACCCCACCAGAAGTGCTCCAGCAGGAACCCGCCGAGCAGCGGGCCGACCGCCGCGCCGACGGCGGCGACCGCGCTCCAGATACCGATGGCGAGCGCCCGCTCGCGCCGGTCGGGGAAGACCTGGCGCAGGATCGACAGCGTCGCCGGCATGATCATCGCGCCACCGACGCCGAGCAGCGCCCGCGCGACGATCAGCACCTGCGCGCTGTCCGCGAGGGCCGCCATGCCGGAGGCGACGCCGAACAGGGCGTAGCCGAGCAGCAGGACGCGTCTGCGGCCGATCCGGTCCCCGAGGGTGCCGAAGAGGATCAGCAGCGAGGCGCAGACCAACGGATAGGCGTCGACGATCCAGAGCAGTTCCATCGCGCCGGGCCTGAGGTCCTCGGTGACCGCGGGAACCGCCACGTGCAGCACGGTGGCGTCGACGGCGACCAGGAGCAGGCTGGCGCACAGGACGACGAGCACCACCCAGCGGTTGGCACCGGCCCCGGCCGCCCGACGGCGCAGCGCGGCGGCGGCCGTGGTCGTCCCGGACATGTACGTACCTCCCAGATGTTCCCTCGCGATCGGCGGGCTCACAGGGTCGGGGACTCCCCCGTGACTCGGCCGGGGAGGAGCGGTGATCCCCGGCCCGCGCAGCGATCGGCGAGTGACACGTCAGAGTACGCGAGTGGAAGCCGGGGTCGAGTGGCGGGCCTCTCACTGCCCGGACGGATCCATGTGGCGTACACCACTCCTCCCGCCGTGGTCACACGCCTGTGCCGGGCGGACCGGTTCCCCGCCGGGTCGATAATCGGGCGGGTGAACGATCTCGACGTACACGTCGCCCCGGCCCGCTCCGGCGCCCTGCGCCGCGCCGCCCCGGCGCTCCTCGGGTACACCGCCGTGCGTGCCCTGGGCCTGGTGGTGCTGGCCGTGTGGAGCGGGGCGCGCGGCAAGGACGCGTACACCCTGCTGACCGCGCGCTGGGACGCGCTCTGGTACACGAGGGTCGCCGAACTCGGGTACGGCTACGAGGTGCGGCTCCCCCAGGGCGACGTGCACTCCAACCTGGCGTTCTTCCCGCTGCTGCCATGGCTGGAGCGGCTGGTGGCTGCGGTGTCCCCGCTGTCGTACGCCGACGGCGGCTTCGTGGTGAGCGCGGTCGCCTCGCTCGCGGCGGCCTGGGGGATCTTCGCGGTGGCCGACCACGTGTACGGGCGCCGGGCCGGGGTGTGCGCGGTGCTGCTGTGGGCGGTGCTGCCGGTCGGGATCGTGCAGTCGATGGCGTACAGCGAGTCCCTGTTCACCGCGCTCGCCGCGTGGTCGCTGTACGCCGTGCTGACGGGGCGCTGGGTGACGGCGGGAGTCCTCGCCGGCCTGGCGGGCCTGACCCGCCCGGTGGGGCTGGCGGTGGTCGCGGCGGTCTGGGCGGCGGGCATCGCCGCGTTCCTCCGCGACCGCACGTCCGCGCGGAGGGACACCACCCCCGCGCGGGACCGCACCCCTTTCGCGCGGCACCGCAGCAAGGCGCTCGCGGACGGCGCACGGCCGGGCGGACGCTCCGGCGCGCCCGCGCCGGACCGGCGCGCCCCCGCACCGGAGGGCGCCCGGAGCGCGCCGCACCTTCCGGGTGTGCGCCTGCGCCGGATCCTCGGCATGCTCCTCGCGCCCCTCGGAGCCGCCGGTTACGTTCTGTGGGTCGGCCACCGCACCGGAGACGGACCGCTGGGATATCTCGATGTACAGGCCGGATGGCGCAACGGCTTCGACGGCGGCTACGCCTTCGCCCGTTTCGTCGCCGCCAAGTTCACGTCCTTCCCGTCCGCCCTCGCGGGCCTCGGCCTGCTGATCGGCGTCGGCCTCCTGCTCCGGCTGTACGTCGTCTGCGTACGGCAGCGGCAGCCGCTCCCCCTGCTCGTGTACGCCGGTGTCGTCACCGCGCTCGCCCTGTGCGCGTCGAGCTACTTCGGCTCGAAGCCGCGGCTGCTGCTGCCCGCCTTCCCCCTGCTGCTGCCCCTCGCCCTGGCCCTGGCCCGGCTGCGTACGCGCAGGTCGGCGCTGGTCGTGGGGGCGGTCGCGGCGGCCTCGGCGGTGTACGGGGCCTTCTGGCTGAACGGCTCCGGTCCGCCCTGACCCGCCCCCGGACGGCCGATGAGCGCCGGGGAAATTCCGTACGAGCCCCCGGTGAACGAATTTAAAAGCGCGATAAAACCCTCGCCCTGAATGATCAAAGGAATTGAAGTCCGGGGCATCCGGGGTTTACGGATTCGCCGGTATTAAAGGTCCTCCTGAGAGGAATGCCACATCACATCGTCATCACAAAGAGGCTGATTCGACAGGGTTCCGCGCTCACTCGCTGTAACGTCGATTGGGTGCGTACCGAACGGAAGCCCACCCGTCTGGACCGGGTGTTCGCGAGGCTGGATCGTGAGCCGGAACGACCGGCTCACATCGGCGTGCCGCGAATGAGCCGGCACCGGGTGGTGCTGTTCGGCGCCTCCCTGGCCTTCTATCTGGCGATCGTGTGGGCCGTGCTGATCACCTCCTGGCTGGTCCGGCTGGACTGGCAGGTGATGTTCTTCCGCCCCTATCAGCAGTGGTCCGAGATCCACGCCTTCGTCGACTACTACGTGGTGCTCGGCCAGCGCGGCCCGACCGCCGTGATGGTGGCGGCCTGGCTGGGCTGGCGCTCCTGGCGGCAGCACACGCTGCGTCCCCTGCTCGCCCTCGGCGTCTCCCTGCTGCTGCTCAACGTCACCGTCGGTGCCGCGAAGTACGGCATGGGCCGCCTCGGCCCGCACTACGCCACCGAGATCGGCTCGAACGAGATGTGGCTCGGCGGCGATATATTTCCCAGCGGCCACACCGCGAACGCCGTGGTGACCTGGGGAATCCTGGCCTATCTGGCCTCCACCCCGAGAGCGCGCCGCTGGCTGTCCGCCCTGTCCGCGGTCACCTCGCTCGGCGTGGGTCTGTCCACCGTGTACATCGGGACGCACTGGCTGAGCGATGTGGTCCTGGGCTGGGTCGCGGGCCTGCTGATCCTGCTGGCGCTGCCCTGGTTCGAGCCGCTGATCGCCCGCACGGAGGCGCGGATCTTCGGCCTCCGGGCCCGCTGGCGGGTACGCCGGGCGGGCGCGGCCGAGCCCGGCGCTCTCGCGCGGCCCGTCATGCTCAGGCCGCTCACGGACCGCGCCGACCCGGCTCCCGAGCCGCTCGCCACGGGCCGCCCGTCCACCCGGTCGCCCGCCTACCTGGCGCCCGGACCGCATACGACCCGCGGGGAGCGCTCCCCGGTCACACCGGCGGGCAGCCGCCGCCCGCCGCACCCCGAGCGCCACCCGCGCGGTACGACGTCGGCGACCCGCCCCTGACGGCGGGCGTCAGCCCTTCCAGGCCCGCGCCACCCGGCCGTCCCGCACCTCGAAGTTGAGCCGGCCCATGCGGTACTCCATGGTGATGATCGTCCCCGGCGCGAGCGCCCGCACCGTCGACCAGCCGCGCTCGCGCGCGAGGTGCTCGGCCCGGTCCGCGGCAAGGCCGACATAGGCGTCCGGGCTGTCCTGGGGTTCCGCCGAGGGTGTCGGAATGGGTGCCATACGGCCACGCTATGCCCTGCCCCGTGAGCGGGGAAGCCCGCTCCGGGAACACCCGGCCGGATCCTGTGGCGGTCACACTTCTGTCACAGGATCACGACAGACGTTCGTGACGGTGACCTTCACCCGGACGGATGGTTCCGTGCCCCTTCCGCAGGTATTCGAACGTAATTCCCGCGTGTCACACCACTGGCGTGTTCGGCGTCCGCGGAAAATGCCGTGAGAAGTACTCCCGGGGCCTCATTCGTTTTCCGCCGACACACATGACCGCACAAGCCGGTGCGCACAGAACATGCGCTTTTCCGCCACACGATCCGCCACGTCCCCTGTCGTAAGCGGGCAGGGGCGAGCATCATGGCGTGGGCCCGGAGGGACAGGCGGCGCGGGCCCGAGCGGGCCCGGCGCGCGAGGAGCGAAGGGGCGAGCGATGGGGACGCAGACCGTCCAGGCGGCGGCGCGACCGGCGCGGCGGCAGCGGCGCGGACGACTGGTGATCGACTGGCTGACCACCACGGACCACAAGAAGATCGGCCATCTCTATCTGATCACGTCGTTCGTGTTCTTCCTGATCGCCGGCGTGATGGCCCTGCTGATGCGGGCGGAACTGGCCCGGCCCGGACTGCAGATCGTCGACAACCAGCAGTTCAACCAGCTGTTCACCCTGCACGGCACGATCATGCTGCTGCTGTTCGCGACGCCCACCTTCGCCGGTTTCGCCAACGAGCTGATGCCCCTGCAGATCGGGGCGCCCGACGTGGCCTTCCCCCGGCTGAACATGCTCTCGTACTGGCTGTTCCTCTTCGGCGGGCTGATCGTGCTCGGTTCGCTGGTGGTCACCGGGGGCCCGGCCGCCTTCGGCTGGTTCGCCTACGCGCCGCTGAACAGCATGGAGCACTCGCCGGGCCTCGGTCCCGACCTGTGGATCATGGGGCTCGCGCTCGCCGGGTTCGGCACCATCCTCGGCGCGGTCAACTTCATCACCACCATCGTCGGGATGCGCGCGCCCGGGATGACGATGTTCCGGATGCCGCTGTTCACCTGGAACACGCTGTTCACGTCGATCCTGATCCTGCTGGCGTTCCCGGTGCTGGCGGCGGCGCTGCTGGTGCTGGAGGCGGACCGGCGGTTCGGCTCCCAGGTCTTCGAGGCCGCCGTCGGCGGGGCGGTCCTGTGGCAGCACCTGTTCTGGTTCTTCGGCCATCCCGAGGTGTACATCATCGCGCTGCCGTTCTTCGGCATCGTCACCGAGATCATCCCGGTCTTCAGCCGCAAGCCGCTGTTCGGCTATCTGACGCTGGTGGGCGCCACCATGGCCATCACCGGCCTGTCGGTGGTGGTGTGGGCGCACCACATGTTCGCCACCGGGGCGGTGCTGCTGCCGTTCTTCTCCTTCATGAGCTTCCTGATCGCGGTACCCACGGGCGTGAAGTTCTTCAACTGGACCGGCACCATGATCAAGGGGTCGCTGTCCTTCGAGACACCCATGCTGTGGGCGACCGGGTTCCTGGTGTCGTTCCTGTTCGGCGGGCTCACCGGGGTGCTGCTGGCGTCGCCGCCGCTGGACTTCCATGTGACGGACTCGTACTTCGTCGTCGCGCACTTCCACTACGTCGTCTTCGGCACCGTCGTCTTCGCGACCTTCGGCGGCTTCTACTTCTGGTGGCCCAAGTTCACCGGGAAGATGTTGGACGAACGGCTCGGCAAGATCCAGTTCTGGACGCTGTTCGTCGGCTTCCACACCACGTTCCTGGTGCAGCACTGGCTGGGCGCCGAGGGCATGCCACGCCGCTACGCCGACTATCTGGCGGCGGACGGCTTCACCGCGCTGAACACCGTCTCGACCATCGGCGCCTTCCTGCTCGGCATGTCCACGCTGCCGTTCCTCTACAACGTCTGGAAGACCGCCAAGTACGGCGAGAAGGTCGAGGTCGACGACCCGTGGGGGTTCGGCCGCTCCCTGGAGTGGGCGACCTCGTGTCCCCCGCCCCGGCACAACTTCACGACGCTGCCCCGGGTCCGTTCGGAGTCGCCGGCGTTCGACATGAACCATCCGGAGTACGCGGCGCTGACCGCCCAGCCCGAACCGAAGAGCGAGCAGGCCAATTCCGGTCAGGGCTCGTAGGCGAGCTGCGGCACCTCGAAGCAGGTGCGGTTCATGTCGCCCTGCGCCACCCAGCCCTCGCCGTCCCGCCAGCGGGCCACGGACAGACAGGTCCGGCTCGTCGACGGCGGCTCGGGCGACCGCTCGAACGAGACGGGCAGCAGGAGTCCGCCCGCGGTGTAGTCCCGGGCGCGGCCGACGTAGCCGTCGACGCACGCGCGGGTGATGCCCGTACGGGCGCAGGAGGTGGCCGCGTCGGTGAACCAGCGCGCCGCCGCCCAGCCCTCCAGCTGCCACTGGGAGTGCGTCTCCAGATCCTTCGTGGCGTCCCGGAACGCGCGTACGGCCGGATGGGCCGTGTCCTCGTAGTCGCGGCTGGAGCCGGTCGCCCAGAGGGCGTTGCGGCAGTGCGGTGCCTCCTTGTAGTCCCCGGCTACGGCGGAGGTCCAGTTCTGCACGTTGGTGACCTTGGCGGTGACCCGGACGCCGGCGTCGTCCATGGCCCGGCACAGGCGGGCGTTGCCGTTCGCGTCGATGGCGTCGAAGACCAGGTCGGCGCCCTGCTGCTTCAGGTCGGCGGCGACCGCGCGGAAGTTGGGCAGGGCGAAGTCGACCTGCTCGGTGACCACCTTGTAGCCCTCGGCCCTCAGACCGCGTTGCACCAGCCGGGCGTAGGCGGCGGACGCGGACTGGTTGTAGGAGACGACGGCGGCGGTTCGGGCGCCGTGCTCGCGCTTGAAGTAGCGGTAGACCTCGGTGCCGCCGTACAGCCTGCCGTCCCAGCCGGGGGTGCCGTTCCGGGGCGCGTCGCTGCCGTGGATGCCGTACAGGTGCGGATATGTGTCGTAGGCGGCGCCGATGGGCTGGCCGCCGACGTCGGGGACGCCCGCGCGGGAGACGCGGGAGGCGCCCGCGTAGTCCAGGGCGGTGGTGGCGACCAGGGCGACGACCTTCTCCTCGTCGATCAGCCTGTGCACGCACTCGTTGTTGCCGACGCCGCTGCCGCCGTCGTCGCATGTGTGCACCTCGACGCGCCGGCCGTCGATGCCGCCGCGCGTGTTGAGCCGGTCGAACCAGGCCTTCGCGCCGTCGCGCGGGCCGGTGAGGGCGCCGCCGCCGACCGGGCTGGTGGCGCTCGCGACGATGCCGACCCGGATCGGCTCGCGCGCGGGCGCGGAGGCGCGGTCGTCGTGCCCGAAGTCGCTCTCCGGCAGACGGCTGCCGCAGGCGGCGGTCAGGGCGAGGAGCGCCGCCGCGGCGAGGGCCTCAGCAGCCCGGGATGTCCGGGGGCGACTCATCGCCGCTCAGCTGGACGAGCGCGCACAGGGACTTGACGGACACCTTCCAGGTGCCGTCGTCGTCGACGGCGACGCCGGAGGCGTCCGGGAGGGCGGTGGCCCCCCTGAGCGTCAGGGTGAACGTCACGTCCGCCTCGGTCGGTGAGGTGAACGCGATCTCGGTGACCTCTGCCTTCACCTGTCCGGCGCGGTTGTCACCGCTGAACACCTCGAGCACCGGGCCCAGCAGCTCACCGTTCTGCAGGAGCTTCTTCTTCTCGTCCACGGGCGTTGCGGGGTCGAAGAACTTCTCCCAGTTCTGCCGGATCTCCTTCTCGGCCGCCGCCCGGTCCGCGGGCGCGCTGCCCGGTTCGTTCGTCGTGTGCTCCGCCGTGGGCGTGGTGTTCCCGCCGTCGCCCCCGCCGTAGCCGCCGCCGTCGCCGCATGCCGCGAGGCCGGGCGCCAGCACCAGGAACAGGGCGGCGGCCAGTGCCGTGCCCCGCCCCGCCGCCCGGGGGCGGTGCCGGTCCGTCCTTGTGCTCCCCCGCCCGATGCCACTGCCGAGAACCATCTGGCTCACCAATCGGGTGTCGGTCCGGACCGGGTGCGTCCGGTGCTTTCAGGGTCGGGGCACAAGGGGCATAGTGCAAGCCATGCGGACATACCGACTGCGGATCGCGCACCCCGCGCGGTGGGCGGGCTGGGCCGCGCTCGCCGCCGGGGCGGTGCTGTGCGTCGTCGGCTGGTACGGCGTCTCGGGCGAGCGATACGCCGAACGGCAGCTGCCCTACCTGGCTTCGTGCAGCATCCCCGGCGCCGCGCTGATCATCGCCGGGGCGGTGCTGTTCGCCCACGGCCGGGAGCCGCTCGCCGCCGCGCGCGGGGAGGGCGTGGAGGAGCCGCACAGCCTCCTGGTGGACACCGGCGCGGACGAGCCGGGGCGGCCGGCCGGCGGGCCGCTCGCGGTCGCCGCGCGGACGCTGATGGTACCGGGCGGCACGCTGTGGCACCGCGCGGACTGCCCGCTGGTCGCGGGGAAGGCCGATGCGGTCCCGGTGGACGGGAGGCTCGTCGCGAGCGGCGAGCTGAGGCCCTGCCCGATCTGCGAACCGGCCGACAGGGCCGGCTGACCCCTCGCCGATGTCCTCGCTGACGTACGACCTCACGCTGGCCGGACTGTCGGTGGGCGCCGCCGCGGCGCTCACCGGGATCGGGCTGATCGTGACGTACCGGGCGACCGGGGTGCTGAACTTCGCGCACGGGGCGGTCGCCATGGTGTGCGCGTATGTGCTGCGCGCTCTGGTGGTCGACGGGGGCCTGCCGCTGTGGTGGGCCGCCGCGCTGACGCTGCTGGTGGTGGCGCCGGGGATCGGGGTGGTGCTGGAGCGGTGCGTGTTCCGGCCGCTGTCGGTGCGGGGCGGTGATCCCACGCGGACCCTGGTGGCGTCCATCGGGGTGTTCGTGCTGCTGGTGGGCGGGGCGGCGCTGCTGTGGGGGCAGGGGGCACGGGACGACGCGCCGGTGCTGCTGTCGGCGGAGCCGTGGGGGCAGCTGGCGGTGGTGGCGGTGCTGGCCGCGGGGGTGGGGACGGTGGTCCGCCGGACGCGGTTCGGGCGGGAGCTGCGGGCCGTCGTGGACGACCGCCGGCTGGCCGTGCTCGCCGGTGTCGACGCGGACCGGGTGGCGGCGGCGGGCTGGGCGTTCGGCTCGTTCACCGCCGGTCTGACGGGGGTCCTGCTGGCTCCGTACGTGCGGCTCGACCCGTACGGGCTGCCGCTGCTCGTGATGGAGGTCATGGCGGTCGCGGTCGCCGCGCGGATGCGCGCTCCGATGGTGGCGGTGGCCGTGGCGCTCGGCATCGGGGTGGCGCAGAGTCAGCTGACGCGGCTGCACCCGTCCGGGTGGGGCGAGCCGTTGCTCCAGGCGGTGGGCGCCAATCTGTTCGTCGTGGCGCTGCTGTTCGCCGCCCTGGTGCTGCCGGGCGTCGGGACGCGTGACGCGCTGCCGCGCACGGCCACCGCGCGGGTGCCGGCCCCGCCGGGCGCATGGGTCGTGGCGGGGGTGCTGTTCCTGCTGCCGCTGGGCCTCGCCGGGAGCGATCTGCGTACGGCGGTGCAGGTGCCGGCGCTGGGGGTGGTGCTGCTGTCGCTGGTGGTCGTCACCGGCCGGGGCGGGCAGATCTCGCTCGGGCAGGCGGCGTACGCGGGTCTGGGCGCCCTGTTCACGGCGCTGCTGGCGGCCGGCCGTTTCCCCGGCCTGCCCCGGCTGCCGGAGCTGGCCGGGCTGGCGGTGGCGGTCGTCCTGGTCGCCCCGCTGGGCGTGCTGACCGGGTGGCCGGCGATCGGCCGGCGTGGACCGGCCCTGGCGCTGGCGACGTTCGCGGTGGGTGTCGGGGTGAGCCGCTTCGTCTTCGACCAGCCGTACGCCACGTCCGGACTGTCCCTGGACCGCCCGGCGGGGTTCGACGGCGACCGCGCGTACTACGTCCTGGAGCTGCTCCTCCTGGGATGCGCACTGCTCGCGACCGGGGCCCTGCGACGGGGCCGCACGGGCCGCGCCCTGGCGGCGACGCGGGACCACGAGTCCGGGGCGCGGGCGGCGGGCGTGCGGGTGCCGTCGCTGAAGCTCCTCGCCTTCGTCTGCGGTGCCGGGCTGGCCGCGCTCGGCGGCGGCATGCTGGGCATGGGCCTGCGCGCCTTCGACCCGGCCGCGTACGACCCCGTGCGGAGCCTGCTGTGGTTCGCGGCGGTCGTGGTCCTCGGCGCGGACGGCACCCTGGGCGCGCTGCTCGCCGCGGCCCTCCTGGTCGGCCTGGACGCGGGTACGCGCGGGGGCGTGGCGGCGGCGGTGATCGGCGTCCTGGCGATCCTGGCGGGCCGCTTCCCGAACGGCCCCTACGAGGCCCTGCGCAACCGTCTCCGTCCGGCACCGGCCCCGTCGGCCCCACCTGTGCACACCCATGCGCACCCTCCGGGACCACGGCACCTGGCGGGCGCGACGGCGACGGGCCGGGGCCCGCGCACCCGACCGGCCGAACCCGCGGGTCACCACACGGCCCTGCCCCCGGACTCCCCCTGCGCAGGGGGTTCCGGGCTTGCCGCCCAAGGGCTGGCCGTGCGGTACGGCGGGTTCGTCGCGCTGGACGGGGTGGACCTGGAGGTGGTGGCCGGGCGGGTGAGTGCCGTCGTGGGCCCGAACGGGGCCGGGAAGAGCACCTTGTTCCACTGTCTGGCCGGGACCGTGCGCCCCGCGCGGGGGACCGTTTCGCTCGGCGGGCGGGACATCACCCCGCTGTCCTCGCAGGCCCGCACCCGGCTCGGGATCGCGCGGACGTTCCAGCTGTCGGCCGTCTTCCCGACGCTGACCGTCGCCGAGAACGTCCGCGTCGGTGCCGAGCAGGGCCGGCCGCGCGACCCCCGCGCGGTCGAGCGGACCCTGCGGCTGCTCGGCCTCGACGGGCCCGTACGGGCACGGCCCGCCGCCGGACTGCCCACCGGGACGCTGCGCCGGGTGGAACTCGCGCGGGCCCTCGCCGCCGCCCCGCGCGTGCTGCTGCTCGACGAGCCCGCCGCCGGTCTCGACACCGCGGAGGTGACCGCGCTGGCCCGGATCCTGAAGGCGCTGGCCGCCGACGGCATGGCACTCCTCGTCGTCGAGCACGATCTCGATCTGGTCGCCGGCCTCGCCGACGTCGTGCACCTGATGACCGAGGGCAGGATCGTCGCCTCCGGACCGCCCGGAAGCGTCCTGGACATCCCCGGAAGGGCGGCAGGCCCGTGACCACCACCATCTCCCTGCGCGAAGCGCGGGTGCGCTACGGCCCCCTGGAGGCCCTGCACGGCGTCACCCTCGCCGCACCCGGCCCCGGCCTCACCGTGCTGCTGGGCCGCAACGGCTCCGGCCGTACGACGGCCCTGCGCGCGCTCGCCGGTGACGTGCCGCTGTCCGGCGGGGCCGTGGTGTGGGACGGACGGGACATCACCGGCGTAGCGGCGGACGAGCGGGCCCGGCTCGGGCTGTGCCTGGTGCCGGAGCGTCGGGCCGTGTTCGGTTCCCTCACGGTGCGGGAGAACCTCGCCCTGACCGCCCCCGACCCCGCGGAGGCCCTCGACGCCTATCCGCGGCTGCTGCCGCTGCTGGACCGCCGGGCCGGCACGCTCTCCGGGGGCGAGCAGCGGATGCTGGCCCTGTGCCGGGCCCTGCGGTCCGGCGCGCGCGTGGTGCTCGTCGACGAGCCCGCCCGGGGCATGTCACCGGCGGTCGCGGCCCGTACCTACGCGCTGCTGGCCGCGCTCGACGCGTGCGTGGTCGTCGCCGAGCAGCGGCTGCCGCCCGCCCTGCACGGCCTTCGCGCCCTCGTGTACGAACTGCGCCGGGGCACGGTGGTGTTCGCAGGTGAGGCGAGCGAACTCGGCCAGTCCGGGCGGCGGTAGGGCCCCGTCCGGACGGCCGGCCGGACGGGGTCCCGCGTATGGGAGGGCTCAGACGTCGAGGCGCTACCCGGGCACGATCATGTCCGGATTCCCGCCGATGACGGACCTGTTGGCCTCGTACAGCCGCTGCCGGCCGGTCCCGTACCGTGCGGCGGTCCCGCTCAGGGTGTCTCCCGTGCGGACGGTCCAGTCGCCGCGGGACGCGCTCCGGTCGGAGTGCCCGGACGGCGCCGGGGTCCTGGCCGCTCGTTGCACACGGCCGAGGGATCCAGGGAGCCCGGGGGGGGCCGGGATCAACCAACGCCCTGTCGTGCCAGGCCAGTTGTCACTTACCCTGGGTAGCGGCTACTTTCGGCCACCCACTTCATTCCCTGATTTCAGGATTTGTCGACCAGCGGCCGGAGCGATCTGTGAGCCACCTCACCCCTTCAACCGCCGCTCACCAGTGGCGACTTGACGATGAGTGGCCGATTCCGCGCCGAACGTGACCGTGTGCGCTGGATGGTTCGATTCCGTTCGCCCTGGGGCGTGACTACCGCCACAGATCGCCCGTTGTCTTCTTCATGAGCCGGGGACCCACCCCGGACCACGGGCCGGGAGCCACCCGGCCTCGCCACGCACCCCATCCCGAGGGAGCCACCCGTGCCGCGCATGCTCGACGTCAGCGACGAGGTACGCGCCGAGATCGGCGACGAAGAAGCAGACCGCCTCCTCGCCGGAGAGTCCGCCCCGGGCAGTTACGACTGCACCTCCTGCCGTACCCCCGGCGACCCGGAGCAGGAGCGCACCAGCACCGTCCTGTTCGTCGGGGACGAGACCGCCGTACTCGCGTTCGCCCACTCCACCTGCCTGCCCTCCCAGGTCGTCCAGGTGACCGAGGAACAGCTCCAGGGGGCCGTACGGGCCATCGGCGGCGACTCCGCGCAGCCGGCGCCCGCGGACGTCACCCCCGAACAGGCCGTGCTCGGCGTGACCAGCGGACTGGTCCTGATCGCCGGGGAGCTGCATCCGGCGCTGGTCGTCGAACCGACCGCGCCGGTCGCCCGCCCCGGCACCCTCGGGGCCGGGGACGACTTCCTGCCGCTCCTCATCGAGCAGGGCTTCATGCCCCTGACCGAGCTGTCGGCCGTACCGCCGGTGCTGCACGGCTGGTCGGTGCTGCTCGCCGCGGGTCAGCTGCACGCCGTACTGCAGCCGAACCCGGGCGGCGGCGGGCGTCCGGTGGCGTGGTGGCAGGCGCACCAGCCGCTGCAGGTCACCGACGGCTGGCGGTCGGCCGCCAACAAGCACCAGCAGGTGCTGATGTTCGCGGCCCCGGTCGGCTCGATCGGCCGTCAGCCGCGCGAGGACCTGCTGCGCGACGCGCTGGACAAGGCGGCGGCGAACGGCAAGCTCGTCGCCTCGGCACTGCCCCTGGCCGGCCTCTGACCAACCCGCCGGAGCATCGGCCCCGAAAGCCGCGAAAGGGCCGCATCCCTTACGGCACGGGGTCGTTTGGACATACGTGCACGCATACGACGTTCCCCGCCGCCAGTCCCTCGCCTCGGTCCCCGCACCCGTGCGCCCGGCGCAGGACTCCCGGAGCGGCCTCTCGGCCACGCCGATCTACGACGCCCTCTACACCGAGTACGTCAAGTCCTTCCGTTCGCTGCCGGGTGACCGCAGCGGCGAGGAGGAGCTGGGCTTCACCGCCTTCGGGGACATCCCGCACGGTACGAGGCCGTACGGCGGGCACAGCCCGGGAACGTTCGGCGCGTCCCTGATGAGCGGCACCTACGGCGCGGGGGCGGGCGGCCGCCCGGGCGCGGCGCCGCAGTGGCAGCGGGTCGGTACCGTCGGCCGTTCCGCCGCCGGCATGCAGCATGTGCCGGCCGGGCTGCCGCCGGCGCCGCGCAGGGGCGCCTGACCCGGCGCACGGCGAAGGGGCGGTCCCGGTGGGACCGCCCCTTCGCCGTGCCTACTTCTTCCGGCCGCGCTTCTCCCGCACCCGCACGGAGATGTGGATCGGCGTCCCCTCGAAGCCGAACTCCTCCCGCAGCCGGCGCTCGATGAACCGCCGGTAGCCCGCCTCGATGAAGCCGGACGCGAACAGCACGAACCGGGGCGGCTTGGTGCCCGCCTGGGTGCCGAACAGGATGCGCGGCTGCTTGCCGCCCCGCACGGGGTGCGGGTGGGCGGCGACCAGCTCGCCGAGGAAGGCGTTCAGCCTGCCCGTCGGGACCCGGGTCTCCCAGCCCTCCAGGGCCGTCTCGATGGCGGGGACCAGCTTCTCCATGTGGCGGCCGGTGCGCGCCGACACGTTCACCCGCGGCGCCCAGGTCACCTGGCCGAGCTCGGTCTCGATCTCCCGCTCCAGGTAGTAGCGGCGCTCCTCGTCGAGGGTGTCCCACTTGTTGTAGGCGAGGACGAGCGCGCGGCCCGCCTCCACGGCCATGGTGACGATCCGCTGGTCCTGCACGGAGATGGAGTCGGCGGCGTCGATGAGGACGACGGCCACCTCCGCCTTCTCGACGGCGGCGGCGGTGCGCAGCGAGGCGTAGTAGTCGGCGCCCTGCTGGAGGTGGACGCGCTTGCGGATGCCCGCCGTGTCGACGAACTTCCAGGTGACGCCGCCCAGTTCGATCAGCTCGTCGACCGGGTCGCGGGTGGTGCCGGCGAGTTCGTTGACGACGACGCGCTCCTCGCCCGCGACCTTGTTCAGCAGCGAGGACTTGCCGACGTTGGGCCGGCCGATCAGGGCGATGCGCCGCGGGCCGCCGACGGCGGTGCCGAAGGTCTGGGCCGGCGCCTCGGGCAGGGCCTCCAGGACCTGGTCCAGCATGTCGCCGGTGCCTCGGCCGTGCAGCGCGGAGACCGGGTGGGGCTCTCCCAGGCCCAGGGACCACAGGTACGAGGCGTCGGCCTCGCCGCTCGGGCCGTCCACCTTGTTGGCGCACAGCACGACGGGCTTGCCCGCCTTGCGCAGCAGCCGGACGACGGCCTCGTCGGTGTCGGTGGCGCCGACCTTGGCGTCGACGACGAAGACGACCGCGTCGGCGGCCTCGATCGCGTACTCGGCCTGCGCGGCCACGGAGGCGTCGATGCCGAGGACGTCCTGCTCCCAGCCGCCGGTGTCGACGACCTTGAAGCGGCGGCCCGCCCACTCGGCCTCGTAGGTGACCCGGTCGCGGGTGACGCCCGGCTTGTCCTCGACGACCGCCTCACGGCGGCCGATGATGCGGTTCACCAGGGTCGACTTGCCGACGTTGGGGCGGCCGACGACGGCGAGCACGGGCAGCGGGCCGTGGCCCGCGGCCTCGATCGCGCCCTCGACGTCCTCGAGGTCGAAGCCCTCCTCCGCGGCGAGCTCCATGAACTCCGCGAACTCGGCATCGCCCAGCGCCCCGTGGTCGTGCTCCGGCGCGCCCTCGTACGCGTCCGAGCCGTCGGGCTGGATGTGGTCGTTCATGAAGTCCGTACCTCTGCGTTCATCGTGGTGATCGGTGGGCCGCCCCTTTACGGGAGCGGTCCACTACTCGAGTGTCGCTCAGCGCCCGGTGAGGCGCCTGGCGTTTTCCAGGTGCGCGGTGAGCTGCTTCTGGATGCGTTCGGTCGCCTCGTCCAGCGCCTTGCGCGTACGTCTGCCGCTGCCGTCGCCCGCGTCGAAGGGGTCGCCGAAGACGACGTCCACGCGGGAGCGCAGCGGGGGCAGCGCCTTTATCAACCGTCCGGGCCGCTCGGAACTTCCCAGGACGGCCACGGGCACGATCGGCGCGCCGCCGCGGACGGCGAAGTAGGCGAGACCCGCGCGCAGCGAGGCGAAGTCGCCCTCGCCGCGGGTGCCCTCCGGGAAGATGCCGAGGACGCCGCCCTGCCGCAGCACGCCCAGGGCCCGGGAGATCGCCGTACGGTCGGTGGTGTCCCGGTCGACCTTGAGCTGGCCGATGCCGGTCAGGAACGGGTCGAGCGGGCCGACGAACGCCTCCTTCTTGATCAGGAAGTGCGTCGGCCGGGGCGCCACGCCCATGACCATCGGACCGTCGACGTTGTGGGAGTGGTTCACGGCGAAGATCAGCGGGCCGGTGGCGGGCACCCGCCAGGCGCCCAGTACGCGCGGCTTGAACAGCCCGTACATCAGGCCGACGCCGATGCGCCGGCCGACCTCGGCGCTCCGCACCGATGGGACGTCGGTCACTTTCCGGCCCGCTTCTCCTCGACGAGGGTGACGACACACTCGATGACCTGCTGAAGGGTCAGCTCGGTGGTGTCCACCTCGACGGCGTCGCCGGCCTTGGCCAGCGGGGACGTCTTGCGGCCGGCGTCGGCCGCGTCCCGCTTGATCAGGGCCTCGCGGGTGGTGTTCAGGTCGGCGCCCTTGAGCTCGCCGCTGCGGCGGGCGGCACGGGCCTCCGCGCTGGCGGTGAGGAAGATCTTCAGGTCGGCGTCGGGGAGCACGGTGGTGCCGATGTCACGCCCCTCGACGACGATGCCGGTGACGGCGGCGCCGGCGATGGACCGCTGCAGCTCCGTGATGCGGGACCGCACCTCGGGCACCGCGGAGACGGCGCTGACCTTGGAGGTGACGTCCTGTCCGCGGATCGGGCCGGCCACGTCGACACCGTCGACCGTGATCGTCGGGTCCCGGGGGTCCGTACCGGAGACGATCTCGGGCTTCCCGGCGACGGCGGCGATCGCGGACGCGTCGTCTATGTCGATGTTGTTGGTCACCATCCACCAGGTGATCGCCCGGTACTGGGCGCCGGTGTCCAGGTAGCTCAGACCGAGCTGCGCCGCCACGGCTTTCGACGTGCTCGACTTGCCCGTGCCGGAGGGGCCGTCGATGGCGACAATCACGGGCTGGGCGGCGCCGTTTTCCACGGGGGAACACCTTCCTGGTGCGGTGGAGTGGTGTGTGCGGGACGCGGACACGCCCCGCACCAGATTACCGGCCCCCCGGAACCCCTCCGACATGCGGACGACGACGCCCCTGCCGGAGGGCGGGCCGTCACTGACGGATCGCCCAGCCCCGCTCCCGCAGCCCGGCGGTGAGGACCGGTGCCGCCCTGGGCTCCACCATGAGCTGGATCAGACCGGCCTGCTGCCCGGTGGCGTGCTCGATGCGGACGTCCTCGATGTTGACCCCGGCACGCTCGGCGTCCGCGAAGACGCGGGCCAGCTGGCCGGGCTGGTCGTCGATGAGCACCGTCACCGTCTCGTAGACGCGCGGCGCGGAGCCGTGCTTGCCGGGGACGCGGACCTGGCCGGCGTTGCCCCGGCGCAGCACGGTCTCGATGCCCGTACTGCCGTCGCGGCGCTTGCCCTCGTCGGAGGACTGCAGCGCGCGCAGGGCACGCACGGTCTCCTCCAGGTCGGCGGCGACGTCCGTGAGCAGGTCGGCGACCGGGCCGGGGTTCGCGGAGAGGATGTCGATCCACATCCGGGGGTCGGAGGCGGCGATCCGGGTGACGTCCCGGATGCCCTGCCCGCACAGCCGTACGGCGGCCTCCTCGGCGTGCTCCAGGCGCGCGGCGACCATGCTGGACACCAGGTGGGGCATGTGGGAGACGAGGGCGACGGCCCGGTCGTGGGCGTCGGCGTCCATGACGACCGGCACGGCGCGGCAGTGGGAGACCAGCTCCAGGGCGAGGTTCAGCACCTCGGTGTCGGTGTCCCGGGTCGGGGTGAGTACCCAGGGGCGGCCCTCGAAGAGGTCGGCGGTGGCGGCCAGCGGTCCCGACCGCTCACGGCCGGACATGGGGTGGGTGCCGATGTACGGGGTCAGGTCGATCCCGTGTTCCTGGAGCTCGCGGCGCGGTCCGCCCTTGACGCTGGCCACGTCGATGTAGCCGCGGGCCAGGCCGCGCCGCATCGCGTCGGCGAGCACGTCGGCCACATGGGCGGGCGGGGCGGCGACGATGGCCAGGTCGACCGGCCCGTCGGGGGTCTCGTCCGTGCCGGCGCCGAGGGCGGCGGCGGTGCGGGCCTGCTCGTGGTCGTGGTCGGTGAGGTGGACGACGACACCTCGCCGGGTGAGGGCGAGGGCGGCGGACGTGCCGATGAGTCCGGTGCCGATGACGAGTGCGGTTCTCACTGGGCGATGTCCTTGCGCAGGGCGGCCGCGGCGCCGAGGTAGACATGCGCGATGCCGGTGCGGGGCCGGTCGGACTCGATGTGCGCGAGGACCCGGACGACGCGGGGCATGGCGCCCTCGATGTCCAGTTCCTGGGCGCAGAGGAGGGGGACGTCGACGATGCCGAGCTTGCGGGCGGCGGCCGCCGGGAAGTCGCTGTGCAGATCGGGCGTGGCGGTGAACCAGAGGCTGATCAGGTCGTCGGTGCGCAGTTCGTTGCGTTCCAGGACCGCGGTGAGCAGCGCGCCGACCTGCTCCTCCATGTGACCGGCCTCGTCCCGCTCCAACTGGACGGCCCCCCGGACCGCGCGTACCGCCACGACGATGCTCCTTGCTGTGCGTGCTGGTGGTTCGGGCGTCCAGCCTAGTCAGCGCGGGGCGGGGGCGGCGTCCGGCGCCCGCCCCCTGAGACGGGCGACATGTGCGTTTCATGGCGCTTCGTCGCGAGTTGCTTCTCCCTGGGTGGATTCGGTGTCAGGATGCACGCACCGCGACCTTCTGGAGTGACGCCATGACCCTTCGTGCCACGCGCCGCACGGTTCTGCTCGCCTCGGGTGCCGCGGCGGCTCCGGCCGCGGGCTGCGGCTCGGGAGGCGGAGACGGCGGAGACGGCGGGGGCGACACCGCGGCGGGCACCGCCGGACAGGAACTGACCTCGACGGCCGACGTCCCGGTGGGCGGGGGCACGATCCTCAGGGAGGAGAAGGTCGTGGTCACCCAGCCCAAGGAGGGCGAGTTCAGGGCCTTCTCGGCGATCTGCACCCACCGGAACTGCCTTGTGTCCGACGTCACGGACGGCACCATCGACTGCCCCTGCCACGGCAGCCGGTTCCGGATCACCGACGGTTCGGTGGCCCACGGCCCGGCGACCCGGCCGCTGCCCGAGGAGCGGATCACGGTGGAGGGTAATTCGGTCCGCCGGGCGTGATCCGCCGCGTACGCTCCCCGGCATGCGCCCCGAGACCCTGGTCCGCGACCATACGATCTACGCCTGTGTCATGGGCTCGCGCGCCTTCGGTCTGGCCACGGAGGGCAGCGACACCGACCGCCGGGGCGTCTTCCTGGCACCCACCGCCCTGTTCTGGCGCTTCGAGAAGCCGCCGACGCACGTCGAGGGCCCGGCGGAGGAGCAGTTCGGCTGGGAGCTGGAGCGCTTCTGCGAGCTGGCCCTGCGCGCCAACCCCAACATCCTGGAGTGCCTGCACTCCCCGCTGGTGGAGTACGCCGACGCCACCGGCCGTGAACTGCTGTCCCTGCGCGGGGCGTTCCTGTCCCGCCGGGTCCACGAGACCTTCGTCCGGTACGCCCACGGCCAGCGCCGCAAGCTGGACGCCGACGTCCGCGCCCACGGCGCCCCGCGCTGGAAGCACGCCATGCATCTGCTCCGCCTGCTGACGAGCGCCCGCGATGTGCTCCGTACGGGCACGCTCACGATCGACGTGGGCGAGAACCGCGAGCCGCTGCTGGCGGTGAAGCGGGGCGAGGTCCCGTGGCCCGAGTTCGAGGCCCGGATGACCCGCCTGGGGCGCGAGGCCGAGGAGGCCGCCCACCGCAGCCCGCTCCCGGCGGAACCGGACCGCCGCCGCGTGGAGGACTTCCTCGTCCGCACCCGCCGCGCCTCAGCCCTCGAGCCGGGCCCGTACGACGAGATCGTGCAGGGCGTCGTACACGACGGGGGCGTCGGGCAGGCCTGACGCCGTCTGCGCCTCGTCCAGCACGCCGTGCAGCCGCTCCACGTCGGCCCGCACGCGCGCGTGGTCGACACCGGCGTCCCCGTGCTCACGCTCCGCCTTGGCGGCGATCAGCTCCGGCAGCTGGTCCGGGGCCTCGTCGACCTGCGCGGCGAGGGTGGGCAGATGCGGCTGTACCTCGCCCGAGCGCATCAGGTGGATGCCGGTGAGCAGCACCCGGAAGGTGTAGAGCAGCGGCTTGAGTTCGCCGGTCCTCTCGAACAGCCGCCACTGGGTCCGTGCGAACCCCCGGTAGTGGTGGGCGTGATGGCTGGTGAGGGCGCCGGGGGCGAGCGCGGTCAGTTCGCGGTGGGTGTCGGTGGTGTGCACGACCAGCGGGGACAGCAGTTGCTCCAGGACGTAGCCGTTGCGGCGCAGCATCAGGCGGACGAACTTGCGCAGGTCGTGCGTGACCAGGTCCATCTCGACGCCGTCCCGGACCCACATCCTGGACCGTGTCTCGTCCGGCTCGCGCAGTCCGACGAGGGCGGCGGCCGGCAGCAGGTGCACGCCCCGCAGGTCCACGTCGGAGTCGCGGGACGGGAAACCGTACAGGTGCGCGCCGGAGACGGTGGCGAACAGCACCGGATCGGGCTGTTCGGCGATCACCGGGCGCAGGTCGAGGTCCAGGACGTCGGTCATCGCTCAAGCGTCCCAGAGCGTTCCCAGCGTCGTCAGTTCACCCCGGTACTCGATGCGGTCCGCCCAGTCGGCAGGCCAGGCGTCCGCGCCGAGGTGGGCGCCCGCGAAGGCGCCGGCGAGGCAGGCGATGGAGTCGGAGTCGCCGGCGGTGCAGGCGGCGCGGCGCAGGGCGGTGAGGGGTTCGTCGACGAAGAGGAGGAAGCAGAGCAGGCCGGTCGCCAGGGCCTCCTCGGCGATCCAGCCCTCGCCGGTGGCCTGGCAGGGGTCGGTCTCGGGCGAGACGGTGCGTACGGCGTCCTGCAGCCGTTCCAGGATGCCCAGGCACTCGTCCCAGCCGCGCGCGATGAAGTGCTCCGGGGTGGGGTCCTGGGCGCGGGTCCACAGGTCGCCGAGCCAGAACTCGTGGTAGCGGCTGCGGTTGTCGTAGGCGTAGGAGCGCAGCAGTCCGATCAGGCCGGTCGGTTCGGCGCCCTCGGCGAGCAGCCGTACGGCGTGCGCGGTGAGGTCGGAGGCGGCGAGCGCGGTGGGGTGCCCGTGGGTGAGGGCGGACTGCAACTGGGCGGCGCCCGCGCGCTGTTCGTCGGTGAGGCCGGGGGCCAGTCCTATGGGGGCGACGCGCATGTTGGCGCCGCAACCCTTGGAGTTGATCTGGCTGGCGTCCTGCCAGCGCCGGTCCTCACGGGACAGCAGGTGGCAGGCCTTGAGGCAGGTGTTGCCCGGCGCGCGGTTGTTCTCGGGCGAACGCCACCACTCCACGAATTCCTCGCGCACCGGCCGCTCCAGCCGCTTCGGGGCGAGCGGCCCCCGGTCCATGGCCGTGCGCAGCCCTCTGCCGAGCGCGAGGGTCATCTGGGTGTCGTCGGTGACGATCGCGGGCCTGGGCAGGTCCATCCCCCGCCAGGGGCCGAACTTGGCGAGGATCGACGGCACGTCGTTGAACTCGGTCGGGAACCCGAGCGCGTCCCCCAGGGCGAGTCCGGTGAGCGCTCCCGTGGCGGCGCGTTTGGTGACGGTGGTCGTGGTCATGCGGGGCGTCCTTCCGGAGGGGGCCGGAGCAGGGGCGGGTGGAGAGCGGTGGCGGTGCCCGCGCGGTGGAGCGAGGCGGGTTTGCCCCGGCCGCCGGTGAGGCGCGTGGCGCCCGGTACGGCTTCGACGAAGCCGGGGGTGGCGAGCACCTTGCGCCGGAAGTTGGGGCGGTCCAGGGCGGTGCCCCACACGCTCTCGTAGACCTGTTGCAGCTCGCCGAGGGTGAACTCGGGCGGACAGAAGGCGGTGGCGAGGCAGGTGTACTCGAGCTTGGCGCCGACACGTTCCCGCGCGTCGGCCAGGATCCGGCCGTGGTCGAAGGCGAGCTCCCGCGCGCGGTCGTACGGCGTCCAGCGGGCCTGCGCCGCGTCGCCGCCGCCGTGCGCCTCGGGGGCGTCGGGCAGCAGCGCGGCGAACGCGACCGACACGACCCGCATACGGGGGTCGCGGTCGGGTTCGCTGTAGGTCCGCAGCTGCTCCAGATGCAGCCCGGACACGTCCGTCAGCCCGGTCTCCTCGCCCAGTTCGCGCCGCGCGGCGCTCTCGGCGGACTCGTCCGGCCGGACGAAGCCGCCGGGCAGCGCCCACCGTCCGGCGTAGGGCTCCTGCCCGCGCTCGACGAGCAGGACGTGCAGCGCGCCCGCGCGGAGGGTGAACACGGCGAGGTCGACGGTGACGGCGAATGGTTCGAAGGCGTACTTGTCGTAGCCGTCCATGACCCGCACCCCCTTTAATAGTCGCTGTGACTATTAAAGGGGGTGCGGGTCAGGCGCACAAGCCCCGGGAGGCTCTTTACAGGTCGACCTCCTGCATCAGCATCCCGACCTCGGTGTTCGACAGCCGGCGCAGCCAGCCCGACTTCTGGTCGCCCAGGGTGATCGGCCCGAAGGCGGTACGCACCAGCTTCTCGACCGGGAACCCGGCCTCGGCGAGCATGCGGCGCACGATGTGCTTGCGGCCCTCGTGCAGGGTCACCTCGACGAGGTAGTTCTTGCCGGTCTGCTCCACGACCCGGAAGTGGTCCGCACGCGCGTAACCGTCCTCCAGCTGGATGCCGTCCTTGAGCCGCTTGCCCAGATCACGCGGGATCGGGCCCACAATGGCCGCCAGGTACGTCTTCTTCACGCCGTACCGGGGGTGGGTCAGCCGGTGCGCCAGCTCGCCGTGGTTGGTGAGCAGGATGACGCCCTCCGTCTCGGTGTCGAGCCGGCCGACATGGAAGAGACGGGTCTCACGGTTGGTGACGTAGTCACCGAGGCACTGCCGGCCCTCCGGGTCCTCCATGGTGGAGACGACACCGGCGGGCTTGTTCAGCGAGAAGAACTGGTACGACTGCGTGGCGACGGTCAGACCGTCGACCTTGACCTCGTCCTTCTCCGGGTCGACCCGCTTGCCCTGCTCGAGGACGATCTCGCCGTTGACCTCGACCCGCGCCTGCTCGATCAGCTCCTCGCAGGCGCGCCGGGAGCCGTAGCCCGCGCGGGCCAGCACCTTCTGCAGCCGCTCGCCCTCCTGCTCGGCGCCGGGGAAGGTCTTCGGGAGCTTGACGTCCTTCTTGTCCGCGTACCGGTCGCGGTTGCGCTCCTCGGTCCTGGTCTCGTACTCACGGGACCTGGCCGGGGCCGTACGGCCGCGCCCGCCCTGCTGGGACTGCTTGGGGCCGCCCTTGGCGCCCCCGCGCGCGGAGCCGCCCCGGCCGGACTTCGGGCCTTCCTGCGTGCCCGTGGGGCCCACGTCGTAGCGTCGTTCCTCGGGGCGCGGCCTCTTCGGACGGCCGCCCTGCTGGTTGTCGCGGTTGCCACCGGTGCCGCGGGGGCCACCGCCGCTCCCGCCGCGGCCGCCGCTGTTGCCACCACGGCTCCCGCCGTTGTTTCCGCTGCTGTTCCTGCCGCTGCTGCTTCGCATCAAATTTCCGTCTTGTCGTCTTCGTCCTCGGAATCCGGGGCGTCCGGATCGAACGACGGGACCGCTTCCAGCGTCTCGGCCTCGATCGCCTCCGCCTCCGGGAGGAAGGGCGCGAGCTCCGGGAGCTCGTCCAGACCGCGCAGGCCCATCCGCTCCAGGAAGTAGTTCGTCGTCGTGTACAGGATCGCACCTGTTTCGGGTTCCGTGCCCGCCTCCCCGATCAGACCGCGCTGCAGGAGGGTGCGCATCACACCGTCGCAGTTGACTCCGCGCACCGCGGAGACCCTGCCGCGGCTGACCGGCTGCCGGTACGCGACGACCGCGAGGGTCTCCAGGGCGGCCTGGGTGAGCCGGGCCTGCTGGCCGTCCAGGACGAAGCCCTCGACGGCGGCGGCGTACTCGGGGCGGGTGTAGAAGCGCCAGCCGCCCGCGACGAGGCGCAGCTCGAAGCCGCGGCCCTGGACGGTGTACTCGTCGGCGAGCGCCCGCAGCGCGTCCGCGACCTGGCGCCTCGGGCGTTCCAGGATCTTCGCCAGGTGCTCCTCGGTCGCGGGCTCGTCCACGACCATCAGGACCGCCTCCAGGGCGGGCCTGAGGTCGAGGTCGGCGACGCCGCGGGGCCCGGCGGGAGTTCCGGTCGTCTCCTCGCTCACGGTTTCCTCTCCTCCTCGGGCTGCTCGGGCGGCCGGTCGAACTCGTCGGTGACCGCCGGCGTGGAGTCTCCCTCCCCGCCGGTCCAGCGCACGGTGAGGTCGCCGAGCGCGGTCTCCTGGTCCAGGGCGACGGCCTTCTCGCGGTACAGCTCCAGCAGGGCGAGGAACCGGGCCACGACGGTCAGTGTGTCGTCCGTGTCCTCGACGAGGGCCCGGAAGCTCGCCTCGCCGAGTTCCCTGAGGCGTGCGACCACGATCCCGGCCTGTTCCCGCACACTGACCAGCGGTGCGTGGATGTGGTCGACGTACACCTGCGGCTCGGGTCTGGGCTGCATGGCCTTGGCGGCGAGCCTGGCGAAGCCCTCGGCGCCGATGCTGATGACGACCTCGGGCAGCAGCTCGGCGTGGTGCGGTTCGAGTCCGACGGTACGGGGGTAGCGGCGGCCCTCGTGGTCGAGGCGCCGGCCGAGGATGTCGGCGATCTGTTTGTACGCGCGGTACTGCAGCAGCCGTGCGAAGAGCAGGTCGCGGGCCTCCAGGAGGGCGAGGTCGGCCTCGTCCTCCACCTCGGCGGCGGGCAGCAGCCTGGCAGCCTTGAGGTCGAGCAGGGTGGCGGCCACGACCAGGAACTCGGTCGTCTCGTCCAGGTCCCAGTCCGGCCCCAGGGCCCGGATGTACGCCATGAACTCATCGGTCACCCGCGACAGCGCGACCTCGGTGACGTCCAGCTTGTGCTTCGAGATCAGCTGCAACAGCAGATCGAACGGCCCCTCGAAGTTGGCCAGCCGAACCTTGAACCGCCCGTCGCCGTCCTCGGCCCCCTCCGCCCCGGCCGTCCCGACCGCCCCGACCGCCCCGACCGGCGAGGAGACCCGCGCGGGAGGTTCGGTGGCCGGTGTGTCCTCGGGTGGGGCGTGCCCGGACGCGTCCGGCACAACCGGCTCAGCGGCACCGCTCTCCGGCGGCGCTCCCGGTGCGGGGCCCACGCCCTCCTCGGGCGTGCCGGGGGGCGGCGCTCCCGCGCCCCGGCCCAGCGTGCGGCGGCGGGGCGGCCGGGCGCCGGGAGCGGGTGCGTCGTTCGAGGTCATGGCCTCCGCAGGCTACCGCTACCGGCCCCTCAGACGTCGTACGAGGATGCTGGCGTCGCCCCGGCTCTCCAGGTCGGCGAGGACCACCGCGACGGCCTCGCGGACGATCCGGCCGCGGTCCACCGCCAGCCCGTGCTCGCCGCGCAGCACCAGGCGCGCGTGCTCGAGGTCCATCAGCTCCTCGGCGGACACGTACACGGTGATCTTCTCGTCGTGCCGCTCCCGGCCGCTCGGCCGGCGCGACGCCGCCCGTCCCCGCTTCCCGCGCTGAGCCGCCGCACCGTCCTGCGCCGCCGGCGGACGCCGCCCGGAGCCCGCGGCGTCGCGGCTGCGGGACTCCCCGGCCCCGTCCGGGTCCGCGTCCGCCGCGACGTGCTCCGCGCCCCCGCCGTCGCCGCCCTGTGCGGGCACCGACTGCGGCGCGTCCTCGGCGGCGGCCGCCGCGTCGCCCTCCCCCGCGGGTGCGGGGACACGGGCGTCGCCGTTGGCCTGGCGCCGGGGGGTCGACGCCTGGAGCGCCATCCCCCCTGTCGTACGGAAGAGTTCGTCGGCCCCCGGCAGACTCACTCGGCGTGACACCGGGCGAGCACCTCCCTGGCGAGCTGGCGGTAGGCGGCGGCACCGACGGAGTTGGACGCGTACGTGGTGATCGGCTCACCGGCGACCGTGGTCTCCGGGAAGCGGACCGTACGCCCGATGACCGTGTGGTAGACGTGGTCGTCGAACGCCTCGACGACACGCGCGAGCACCTCACGGCTGTGCACCGTGCGCGAGTCGTACATCGTGGCGAGGATCCCGTCGAGCTCCAGGTCGGGGTTGAGCCGCTCCTGGACCTTCTCGATCGTCTCGGTCAGCAGCGCCACACCGCGCAGGGCGAAGAACTCGCACTCCAGCGGCACGATCACCTTGTGCGCGGCGGTCAGCGCGTTGACCGTGAGCAGGCCGAGCGAGGGCTGGCAGTCGATCACGATGTAGTCGTAGTCGTCCATCAGCGGCTTCAGCGCACGCTGCAGCGTGGACTCGCGCGCGACCTCGCTCACCAGCTGCACCTCGGCCGCCGACAGGTCGATGTTGCTGGGCAGCAGGTCCATGTTGGGGACCGCGGTCTTCAGCAGCACCTCGTCGGCCGCCATGCCCCGCTCCATGAGCAGGTTGTAGACGGTGAGGTCGAGTTCCATCGGGTTGACGCCGAGACCGACCGACAGCGCGCCCTGCGGGTCGAAGTCGACGAGCAGCACCCGGCGTCCGTACTCCGCGAGCGCGGCACCCAGGTTGATGGTCGACGTGGTCTTGCCGACGCCGCCCTTCTGGTTGCACATCGCGATGATCTTCGCGGGGCCGTGATCGGTCAGCGGGCCCGGGATCGGGAAGTACGGCAGCGGGCGCCCGGTCGGGCCGATGCGCTCACGGCGCTGCCGTGCCGCGTCGGGCGCGAGCGTGGCCGCGTACTCGGGATCGGGCTCGTACTCGGCGTCGGGGTCGTAGAAATGCCCCTCGGGCAGTTCGTCGTAGTCGGCGAAATGGTTGTGGGGCGCGCCACTTCCGTCGCCGGCCATGGCGTTCACGTGATGGCCATCCATGCTCTGGTGTGCTGGGTGAGTCACCCCTGCTGTCTGGTGACCCCGGTGGGCTGCGAAGGTGCGCACCGCGACGGAGCCGACAGCAGCGAATCCCGCGGACCCCTGGCCCGGTGCGGGCATTCCTGGCTGACCACCCCCGGGAGTAAATGTCGACTCATTCACAAGTCGTCTTACCTCCTTGGTGACCAGGAAACTTCTAGACAGGTCAGCGTGGCACCATGCCGACGTTCGGCGACTCTATGGCGTGTCGGCCGTCCGCAGCAACACAATCCGCCGGACCCGGCCCGATGTGTCGGCAATGAAACATCCCTCTGTCAAGGGCGTACGGCCGTCGCACGGCAGGCTCCACGGGTGCGCGAATCGGTGGAAGGGTTACGTTCTGGGCGAGTTGTCCGGCAATCAGGAAGTGACCATACACACATCCGGCCGGACCTTGCGGCAAGGTCCGGCCGGATGCGTGGGGTTGACGGCCCGTGTTGACGTATCGCCTTTGGCGACGGGCGACTTGGTCGACTTACCGTCCTGGCGGCTCAGCCGAGCAGTGTGGACAGCTCGACGTGCTCCAGTCCGTGTGCCTCGGCGACCTGCCGGTAAACCACCTTGCCCTCGTGCGTGTTGAGGCCCTTGGCGAGCGCGGGGTCGCGGCGCAGCGCCTCCGCCCACCCTCGGTCGGCGAGTTCCACGATGTACGGCAGCGTGGCGTTGGTCAGCGCGTAGGTGGAGGTGTTGGGCACCGCGCCGGGCATGTTGGCGACGCAGTAGAAGACCGACTCGTGGACCTTGAAGGTCGGCTCGGCGTGCGTGGTCGGGTGGGAGTCCTCGAAGCAGCCGCCCTGGTCGATCGCGATGTCGACAAGGACACTTCCGCCCTTCATCCGCGAGACCAGCTCGTTGCTGACCAGCTTCGGGGCCTTGGCGCCGGGGACGAGGACCGCGCCGATCACGAGGTCGGCCTCCAGGCAGGCCTTCTCCAGCTCGAAGGTGTTGGAGACGACGGTCTGGATCTTCGTGCCGAAGATCCGGTCCGCCTCGCGGAGCTTGTTGACGTCCTTGTCGAGCAGCGTCACGTGGAAGCCCATACCGATGGCGATCTGCGCGGCGTTCCAGCCGGAGACGCCGCCGCCGATGACGACGGCCTTGCCGGCCAGCACACCGGGGACACCGCCCGGCAGCACACCGCGGCCGCCGTTGGCGCGCAGCAGGTGGTAGGCGCCGACCTGGGTGGACAGCCGGCCCGCGACCTCGGACATCGGCGCGAGCAGCGGCAGCGCGCGGCTGGGCAGCTCGACCGTCTCGTAGGCGATCGCGGTGGTGCCGGACTCCAGGAGGGCGTCGGTGCACTCCTTGGACGCGGCCAGGTGCAGGTAGGTGAAGAGGGTCTGGTCCTTGCGCAGGCGGTGGTACTCCTCCGCGACGGGCTCCTTGACCTTTAGCAGCAGATCGGCGGCGGCCCAGACCTCGTCGGCGGTGTCCAGGATCTGTCCGCCGGCGGCGATGTACTCGCCGTCCGGGATCGAGGAGCCGACGCCGGCGCCGCGCTCGATGACGACCTGGTGGCCGTGGCGCACCAGCTCGTGCACTCCGGCGGGGGTGATGGCCACCCGGAACTCGTTGTTCTTGACTTCGCGGGGGATGCCGACCTTCACGACGATCACGGTCCTTGGCTCAGAGGGTATGGGGATATCACTGCACATACCCGGGCACGCACGGGCACACCGGGAGAGACCGCAGGAGATGGTGCGGCAGAGCCAGTCTAATGAAGGTGTTCTTTCTGTCTAGCCTTCCATTGCATCAATCTTCAGCGGATGTGCTGCGGATTTCGCAGGTGTTAGCACCAGGTTCCCGTGCGGATTCCTCGTCCTGGTCCTCCTCGGCCAGCATCCGCTCCGCCGTGTCGCGGTGCAGCGCGGCCGACGCGGGGTCGCCACCGCGCTCGAAGGAGTCGGCGAGCCGCAGGTGCAGCGCGGCCTGCAGCCGGGTGTCCTCGGCCCGGCGCGCCCACTCCACGGCCTCCCGGCAGGTGCGCAGCGACTCGTCGGGCCGGCCCGCGTACTCCTGCACCCGGGCCAGTTCGCTGAGCGCCCGCGCGTGTGCGGCGACGTCCCCGTATCTGCGGTGTCCGGCGACGGCCGCGCGCCAGTCGCGCAGCGCCTCGCCGTAGCGGCCCGCGTAGGTGTGTGCGGCACCGATACGGCCGTAGAGCCGGGCGGCCTCCTCGCTTTCGCCCCGGGCCAGCCGCTCGGCCAGGGCGCGGCCGAACCAGTCGGCGGCCCGGTCGTAGTCCCCGAGCTCCAGATGGGCGCCGCCCACGGATTCCATCGCGCGGCCGGTGGCGTACGGGTCGTTCGCCTCGCGTCCGGCGTCCAGCGCGGCCCGGTAGCGGGCCAGGGCGTCGCCGGTGCGGCCGGTACGGGCGTCGAGGTCGCCGAGGTTCAGCAGGGCCGCCGCCCGCTCGCGGGGCAGGTTCCGGCGCTCGGCGACGTCGAGGACCAGGCCGTGGACGTCGTACAGGTCGCTCGCGGCGGCCTGGGTGCCGAAGTGCGCGACCATGGCCCGCACCAGCTGGGACATCAGGCGCCGGGCAAGGGTGTCCAGCTCCCCGTCGGCGACGGCGAGCCGCGCGGAGGCCAGCAGGGCGGGCCGGCGCAGGCGCAGCCAGTCGGCGGCGGCGCGGGGGCTGGGGAAGCGCAGGGAGCGCGGCATCTCGAGGAGTTTCTCGCGTGCCTTGGCGCTGTCGGTCTCGGTGATGGCCCGGCACGACTGGAGCAGCCGTACGGTCCGCTCGAGCATCCGGGCGCGGGCCAGCTGCAGCTCGGCGGGCCGCTCGTGCTCCTCGGCGAGGGCGGCGAGCAGGGGGTGCAGGCAGCAGGGCACCTCGTACTGCGACGGCGCCGAGCCGGCCGGGTGCAGCAGCCCGTGGGCGACGAAGCCGTCCAGGGTGGCGCGGGCGGACTCCACCGAGCAGCCGGCGAGGGCGGCGGCGGTGTGCGGGTCGACCAGACCGGCCGGGGCGAGGCTCAGGAGCCGCAGGGTGCGGGCGGCGGACGCGGGCAGCGAGGCGTGCACGAGCCTCAGGACCCTGCTGACGACGGTGCCCCGGCCGGGGTCCGTGTGGAGCTGCTTGGCGAGGTCAGCGACGGCGGCCTGGGGCCGGGCGGCGAGCCAGCCTCCGGCGAGCACCAGGGCGGCGGGCTGGCCCTGACACTGCTCGGCGAGCCGCTCGGCGGCCCGGGGGTCGACGGTGACGCGCACCGATCCGGCGAACCGGGACAGCACCTCCACCGCGGACTTGGTGTCGAGTCCGCCGAGGGTGCAGGGGCGGACGTCGGCGATGCCGGTCAGCGGCCCGGAGGAGACGGCGACGGCCAGGCAGTCCGGGTTGTCCGGCAGCAGCGCGTCGACCTGCTCGGCGTCGGCCGCGTCGTCCAGCAGGAGCAGGACCCGGCGGCCGGTCAGCGCGGTGCGCAGCGCCTCGCAGAGTTCGTCCTCGCCGGCCCCGGCCGGGGCCGGCGTCTCCAGCGCGTCGAGCAGCTCCCGCGCGGCACGCCCGACGGGTACGCGTGTGCCGTCGGGTTCGCTCAGCCGTACGCGCAGCACCCCGTCGGGGTAGTGGCCGGCGACCTGGTGCACGAGTGCGCCGGCGAGGGAGGTCCGGCCGGAGCCGGGCCGGCCGGCGATGAGGAGCACCCGCGCGCGGGGCGCCTTGCGGCCGGAGAGGGTGTCCAGTCCCGCGCGCTCGATATCGGCGCGCAACTCCTTCAACTCCCTCTTACGGCCCAGGAATCGACCCTCGTCGGGGGCGTCCCGAAGGAGCCGTACACCGCCCGGGTCCACCGCCTGATCCGTCACGGGCCTCACTCCCGTCCCACCGCGCGCACAGAGCCCGCCGGGACTCCGGACCGGGCGTTTTCCCGAGCCTAGTTCACGCTCTGCGACGTTCCGTGAGGAGCGCGGCACCGGGACGGGACTCCCCCCGATCGGATCAACGGATCGTAGGACCGTCAGCCCGCCCTATCAGCCCCTCTGGGGGAGTTTGCGGAGCGGGGGTCCGAGGGCAGCGCCCCCGGGGGACGATGGGGGCACCTCCCGCTCGAGCGAAGCCGAGAGTGGGGGAGGGAAGGGGCGGCGGGGGCGACCAAGGACACCCCCGCCGGCCTCACGCCTCGAAGGGCCGCGCCGGCCACGGCGAAAGCGCCGGACGCAGCGCGTCCAAGCCGTCACCCGACCGCGCGGCGACCAGCGAGAGCACACCCACCACCAGACAGTTGTTGTGCAGCTCACCGGCCAGCACACCGCGCGCCAGCTCCTCGACGGAGACCCGGCCCAGCTCCATGTCCGCCTCCTCGTCCTCCACCTCGAAGCGGTCGCCCTCGGCCTCGGACAGCCCCCGGGCGAGGAAGATCCGTACGGCCTCGTCGCAGCCGCCGGGCGTGGTGTACACGTCGGTCAGCACCCGCCAGTCCTCCGCCTTGACGTGCGCCTCCTCGTACAGCTCACGCTGGGCGGCGTGCAGCGGGTTCTCGCCGGGGACGTCGAGCAGGCCGGCCGGGATCTCCCACAGCTTCTGGCGCACGGGGTGGCGGTACTGACGCAGCACCAGCACCCGGTCGGCGTCGTCGAGCGCCAGGACGGCCACGGAGCCGGGGTGCACCTGGTAGTCGCGGCGGACCACGGTCCCGCCCGGCATCACCACGTCGTCGGTGCGCACGGAGGTCTTGTTGCCGGTGAACGGGGTCTCGGTCCCGCGGATCTCCCACTCCTCCGGGGTGTCCTTGATCGTCATGGCTGTCCTTCCCGGCGTACCGCCAAGGTGCGCGTGCCGTGCGTGAACGTGTACAGAAAAATGGCCGGGGTGCGCACCTTTTGAAGGTTCGCACCCCGGCAACCGTACAACCGGGTGTGTTACTTCGAGATCTTCCGCTCGACCGATGCCTTCACCAGGCCGGCGAAGAGCGGGTGCGGACGGGTCGGACGCGAGCGCAGCTCCGGGTGCGCCTGGGTCGCGACCAGGTACGGGTGGACCTCGCGCGGGTACTCGACGTACTCGACGAGCTTGCCGTCCGGCGAGGTGCCGGAGAAGACGATGCCCGCCTTCTTCTCCAGCTCCGCCCGGTAGGCGTTGTTCACCTCGTAGCGGTGCCGGTGCCGCTCCTCCACGTACTCCTTGCCGTCGTACACCTCGCGCACGATGGAGCCCTCGGCCAGCTTGGCCGGGTACATGCCGAGCCGCATCGTGCCGCCCATGTCGCCCTCACCGGCGACGATGTCCAGCTGCTCGGCCATGGTGGAGATCACCGGGTGCGCGGTACCCGGGTCGAACTCGGTGGAGTTCGCGTCCGAGATGCCGGCGAGGCTGCGCGCGGCCTCGACCACGATGCACTGCAGCCCCAGGCACAGGCCGAGGAGCGGGATGCGGTTCTCCCGGGCGTACTTGATCGCGCCGACCTTGCCGAGCACCCCGCGGTCGCCGAAGCCGCCCGGGATGCAGATCCCGTCGACGTCGCCGAGCTGCGCCTGGGCGTCGGCCGGGGTCTTGCAGTCGTCGGAGGTGACCCACTTGATCTTCACTCGGGCCTTGTTGGCGAAACCGCCGGCGCGCAGCGCCTCAATGACCGAGAGATAGGCGTCGGGCAGGTCGATGTACTTGCCGACCAGGGCGAGGGTGATCTCGTGGTCGGGGTTGTGGACGCGGTCGAGCAGGTCGTCCCAGGTCGTCCAGTCCACGTCCCGGAACGGCAGGTCCAGCTTGCGGACCACATAGGCGTCCAGGCCCTCGCCGTGCACGGTCTTCGGGATGTCGTAGATCGAGCGGGCGTCGGGACAGGCGACGACGGCGGCCTCGTCGACGTCGCACATCAGGGAGATCTTCCGCTTGATCGCGGTGGGGACCTCGCGGTCGCAGCGCAGCACGATCGCGTCCGGCTGGATACCGATGTTGCGCAGGGCGGCGACGGAGTGCTGGGTGGGCTTGGTCTTCAGCTCGCCCGAGGGGCCGATGTACGGCAGGAGCGAGATGTGCACCACGAACACGTTGTCCCGGCCGACCTCGTGCCGGACCTGGCGGACGGTCTCGAGGAACGGCAGCGACTCGATGTCGCCGACCGTGCCGCCGACCTCCGTGATCACCACGTCGACCTCGTCGGTCGCCATACGGCGGATACGGTGCTTGATCTCGTTGGTGATGTGCGGGATGACCTGGACGGTGTCGCCCAGGTACTCGCCGCGCCGCTCCTTGGCGATCACCGTCGAGTACACCTGACCCGTGGTGACGTTGGCGGAGCCGTCGAGGTCACGGTCGAGGAAGCGCTCGTAGTGACCGATGTCCAGGTCGGTCTCGGCGCCGTCGTTGGTGACGAACACCTCACCGTGCTGGAAGGGGTTCATCGTCCCCGGGTCGACGTTGAGGTAGGGGTCGAGCTTCTGCATCACGACACGCAGACCCCGGGCCTTGAGCAGCATGCCCAGGCTGGAGGCGGTGAGCCCCTTGCCGAGCGAGGAGGCGACACCCCCGGTGACGAAGATGTGCTTGGTCGTCGTAGATTTCGGCGGCATGGCCAAGAGGGGGCTCCCGTGGTCGCGGCTTGTGGGTGCGGTTCCGGGGTTTTCTCGCCCACCGGTCCACGGGCTACCAGCGTAACAGCGCCGCGGCGCTGTGGCGTCCGGCCACGCTCCGCGCACGCGCCGCCACGGGCGAGCACCGGGCACGGGACCGTCACCCCTTGGTCACCCGTTCGGCTCAACCGGGATGGCGGGAGCGGCACACAGATCAACTTCGTGCGTCGTATCCTGCTCGGACGCTTGCTGCCGAGCCCGGCCGGCCGAACGGCACCACCCCAGCCCGTGACTTCCGGAACAACGTGAGCTCGTCAGTTCGTTGAGCATAGATTGGCGTTTTGTATTCAAGGCTGAGCCAGTGCTTTGCATGCAAGGCTGAGCGACTGCTTTGCTTCACAGCTCAACGACGCATTTCAAACCCCTTGACCGCACTAGCGACAACCCCCTTGAGGGGTGACGTGGCCGTTCGACTGGAGTTGCACGTGGCCGGGCGCATCGAAGACTACGCACTCATCGGAGACATGCAGACCGCCGCGCTGGTCTGCCGGGACGGCACCGTGGACTGGTTGTGCCTGCCCCGTTTCGACTCCCATGCCATCTTCGCCGGCCTGCTGGGCACCGAGGAGCACGGCTTCTGGCGGCTGGGTCCCGCGCACGCGAAGGACACCGAGCCGCCCGCGGCGACCCGGCGTGCCTACCGCGGCGACTCGCTGATCCTGGAGTCGGAGTGGGACACCCCGCGCGGCACGGTCCGGGTGACGGACTTCATGCCCCCGCGTGACGGCGCCCCGCAGCTGATCCGCATCGTGGAGGGCGTCTCCGGCCGGGTGCCGATGCGCTCGTCGCTGCGCATGCGCTTCTCCTACGGCCGTATCGTCCCGTGGGTGCACCGCCATGAGGGCCGCACGGTCGCCGTCGCGGGCCCGGACTCCGTGTGGTTCGACACCCCCGCGCAGACCTACGGCGAGGACCTGACGACCTACGCGGACTTCACCGTCGCGCCGGGCGACCGGATCGCGTTCACCATCTCCTGGGAGCCCTCGCACAAGCAGCCGCCCGCGCTGCCGGAGCCCGAGCAGTCGCTGGAGGCGACCGAGGACTTCTGGCGCGAGTGGGTGGAGCACTGCACGTACCACGGCCCCTACCGCGAAGCCGTGGTCCGCTCGCTGATCACGCTGAAGGCGCTGACGTACGCCCCGACCGGCGGCATCGTCGCCGCGCCCACCACCTCCCTGCCCGAGGACATCGGCGGCGTCCGCAACTGGGACTACCGCTACACCTGGCTGCGGGACGCGGCCATCACCCTGTCCTCGCTGCTGCGCACCGGCTACCGCGAGGAGGCCCGCGCCTGGCGCGAGTGGCTGCTCCGCGCGGTGGCGGGCGACCCCGAGAACCTGCAGATCATGTACGGCATCGCCGGTGAGCGCGAGCTCGGCGAGGCCGAGCTGGACTGGCTGCCGGGCTACGAGAACTCGGCCCCGGTCCGGGTGGGCAACGGCGCGGCGCACCAGCTCCAGCTGGATGTGTACGGCGAGGTCACCGAGGCCCTGCACCTGGCCCATATGACGGGCCTGGCCCGGAACGACTACGCCTCGCTGCTCCAGCTGAAGCTGATCCAGTACCTGGAGCAGCACTGGCAGGAGCCGGACGAGGGCATCTGGGAGGTGCGCGGCCCGCGCCGGCACTTCGTGCACTCCAAGGTGATGGCATGGGTGGCCGTCGACCGCACCATCAAGCTGATCGAGTCCGGCGACGCCGACGGCCCGGTGGAGCGGTGGAAGCAGCTGCGCGACGACATCCACCGGGACGTGTGCGAGAAGGGCTACGACAAGGAGCGCAACACGTTCACCCAGTCCTACGGCTCGAAGGAGCTGGACGCCTCCCTGCTGCTGATCCCGCAGATGGGCTTCCTGCCGCCGGACGACAAGCGGGTGATCGGCACCATCGAGGCGATCCAGCGCGAGCTGTCCACGTCGGACGGGTTCATCCTGCGCTACCCGACGGAGGGGCGGCACGAGGGCGTCGACGGTCTGCCGGGCGACGAGGGCGCGTTCCTGGCCTGCTCGTTCTGGATGGCGGACGATCTCGCGATGATCGGCCGGGTGGACGAGGCGCGCAGGCTCTTCGAGAAGCTGCTCTCCCTGCGCAACGACCTCGGTCTGCTGGCGGAGGAGTGGGACCCGCGCCTGCAGCGCCAGGTGGGCAACTTCCCCCAGGCCTTCAGCCACGTCCCGCTCATCGACACGGCCCTACGCCTGACAGCGAGCGGCGCCTACGGGGGCTGACGCGACATCCGCGGGCAGTCGTGCCTCCCCGGTGCCCAGAGGGCCTGGGGAGGCAGCGTGATCACCCCCGCCCCACCCCGAGGTACCGTCCGCTGTATGAACACCGGCGCACCCCCTCCCACGGGTATCACCGTGCAGCGTGCCCTGGAGCTCCCGGGCCTGCGCGGCGGCCTTCCCGAGGTCCTCGCCGGCGCGGACCGGCTGAACCGCACGGTGCGCTGGGTGCACGCCGGTGAGGTGCCCAACATCGCCTCGCTGCTCAAGGGCGGCGAGCTCCTGCTCACCACCGGGTACGGCCTCGGTACCCGCCCGGCCGACCAGCGCGCGTTCGTACGCACACTGGCCGAGCGCGGCATCGCCGCCCTGGTGGTGGAGCTGGGCGCACGGTTCACCCGGCTGCCCGCCGCCCTCGTCGACGCGGCCCGCACGGCCGGCCTGCCGCTGGTCCAGCTGCACCGCGAGGTGCCGTTCGTGACGGTCACCGAGGAGATCCACACCGAGATCGTCAACGGGCACTACGCGCTGCTGCGGCGCGCGGAGGAGGTGCACCGCCGGTGCACCGAGGCGCTGCTCGGCGGCGGCGGGGTCCCCAGGGTGCTGGAGATCCTCGCCGATTTCACCGGCAACCCGGTGTTCCTGGAGACGACCGACGGCCGGCTGCTGTACGCGGCCGGTGACGGCCCCGAGGGCGCGGACCCGCTCCAGGTGTGGGAGGGGCTGCGCGACCGGCGTCAGGAGGATCCGCCGGCCGGTTCGGCGCTGGTGGACGTGCCCGGCGGCGGTCCGGGCAGCGGTGGCGTACGGGCGCGGCTGGTGCTGCTGCCGGTGCGGAATCCGCCGGAGCCGGTGCACCGTATGGCGGCCGAGCGCGCGGCGGGACTGCTCGCGGTGGTGCTGATGCAGGCACGTCAGGAGGAGGAGCTCGCGGCGCGGGGGCGCGGGGACTTCCTCACGGACCTGGCCGAGGGCCGGATCGGCGCCGCGGACGCGCCCGCGCAGGCGCGCGTGCTGGGCTTCGGACCGGGGTCCGGTCCGCTGCTGCCGGTGGTGATGCGGCTCGGTGACGCGCTGTCCCCGCAGGGCGGCGGATGGGCGGTGCTGGCCCGCGCGGTGGGCGAGGAACTGGCCGCGCTGGGGGTGCCCGTCCTGCTGGGCGTGCGTCCGGTGGAGGGCCGGGTGCCGCTGCTGCTGGGGCTCCGCGCGGAGGCCGAACGGCCGGCGGTCGCGGACCGGGTGGCGGCGGCACTGCGGGCGGGCGTGGAACGCGCGGGCATGCTGCGTCCGGGAGGCCGGGCCCCCGTCGTGGTGGTCGGTCCCGCCGGTGACTGGGCGGCGGCGTCCACCGGGCTGCGGCACGCGGCGGAGACGGCGACGGCGGCACAGGGGCTACCGGACCGGCCCTGGTACGACGCCCGCCGGCTGGACATCGACCTGCTGCTGTGGCGGCTGCGCGACCACCCGGATCTGGCGGCCTTCGTGGACCGCGCGATCGGCCCGGTGCTGGACCACGACGGCCGTTCCAAAGCTCCGCTGCTGCCCACCCTGGAGACCTATCTGGCGCACGCGGGACGCAAGGCGGAGACGGCCCGCGAACTGCATCTGAACCGGCAGACGCTGTACAACAGGCTGGCCCGCATCGGCGAGTTGCTCGCCATGGACCTCGACGACCCGCACACCGTGCTGGCGTTGAGCCTGGCGCTACGCGCCCGGCGGCATGTGCCGTGACCGCGCCGGCCGGTGTCAGATCATCGGCCGGGGCCGTGTCAGCTCGTCGTAGACGCTGAGCACTTGGGTGACCGTCTCGTCCTCGGTGGGCCAGGTGGCCGCCTGCCGCGCGCCCCGCTCCTTGAGCGACTCCCGCCGGCCGGGATCCTCCAGCAGCCGTACGACGGCGTCGGCGAGTGCCCGCGCGTTGCCGTACGGGACGAGTTCGGCGGCGTCGCCGACGAGCTCGGGGATGCCGCCCGCGGCGGTCGCGACGAGCGGCACACGTGCGTGGAGGGCCTCCTGGGCGAGCGCCGAGCGTGCCTCCCATCTGCCGGGCAGCAGCGCGATGTCGGCGGCGGCCAGCAGTTCGCCGATGTCCTCGCGCGGTCCGAGGAGCCGGACCGGCAGCTCCTCGAGGTCGATCCTGCGCCGGAGCTCGTCGCGCAGCGGCCCCTCCCCGGCGAGCACCACCAGCGGCAGCGGGTCGAGGCGCTGCCACGCGTGGGCGGCGTCCAGCAGGACGTCGTAGCCGCGGTGGCGTTCGAGGGAGCCGACGGCGATGAGCAACGGGCGTCCGATGGCGCCGAGTTCGGCCCGGATCTTGGGCCGCAGCAGATCGGGGTCGTCCGTCACCGGGGCGGTGCGGGGGCCGGGGAGGGAGACGGCGGCGAGCCGCGCGTCCCGGGCTCCGGTGCGGCGCGCCCGGTCGACGAGGGCGGAGGTCGTGCCGAGCACCACGGTGGCCGCCCTGACGACCCGCCGCTCCAGCACGCGCAGGAAGTGGCCGCGCGGGCCGTCGGCGTGTGCCCGGTCGTGCCAGGTGACCACGAGGGGTGTACGTCGTCCGCTCAGGGCCATCGCCGTACGGAAGGAGGCGTGCAGTCCGTGCGCGTGGACCAGGTCGGCGCCGCTGCAGGCGGCCCGCAGCGCGGCCACCGAGCCCGGGTCGCTGCTGCGCGGCACCGGCACATGGTCGGCGCCGACACCACTGAAGTCGTAGGTGTGATCGGCCTCGGCGGGGGCGCACACCGTGACCCGCACGCCCCTCGCGACGAGCCCCGCGGCCAGCGAGCGCACATGGGCGCTGCTGGCGGCGTTGCCACCGCCCAGCACCTGCACGGTGCGCAGCGGTGAGTGGCTGCTCACGGGGGTCACGCGGCCGGGCTCCTGGTTGGGTTCGTGCGGTCACGAAGAACGTACCGGAGGATCGGGCCCGTTCCTTCCTGTACTCCGTCAAGGATGCCAGGCCGTACGGCCGTTCCGGGAACGCCGAGGTCACGCGCGCGGGTCCGCCCAGGACACCATGTCACCCACACGAGTGACAGAAGCCCCCGGGCGGCCCCGCGCTACCCGTCTGCCCGGGCGGTCGCCAGGAGTTCCTCGGCGTGCGCCCGGGCCGTCTGCGAGTCCTCCTGCCCGGCGAGCATGCGGGAGAGCTCCCGGATGCGCTCCTCGCCCTCCAGGACCTTCACGCCGGAGCGGGTGACCGATCCGTCGCTGGTCTTCTCCACCAGCAGCTGCCGGTCGGCGAACGCGGCCACCTGCGGCAGATGCGTGACGACCACGACCTGCGCCGTCTTCGCCAGCTTCGCGAGCCGCCGCCCGATCTCCACCGCCGCCTTGCCGCCGACCCCGGCGTCGACCTCGTCGAAGAGGTACGTCGGCACGGGGTCGGTCCCGGCGAACACGACCTCCACGGCCAGCATCACGCGGGACAGCTCACCGCCGGACGCCCCCTTGGCGATGGGGCGGGGCGGCGCGCCGGGATGCGGGGCGAGCAGCAGCTCCACCTCGTCCACGCCCGACGGGCCGTAGGCGACCGTGCGCCCGCCCACCTCGACGCCCTCCGGGTCCTCGGTCTGCCGGATGTCGAACGACACACGCGCGTGCGGCATCGCGAGCGAGGCCAGTTCGGCGGTGACCGCCGAAGCGAACCGGTCGGCCGCCTCCGTCCGCGCGTCCGTCAGCTCCTGCGCCAGGACGCCCAGTTCCGCGCGGAGCGCGTCCCGTTCGGCGGTGAGCTCGCCGGTCCGCTCGTCGTCGCCGTCCAGTTCGGTCAGCCGGGCGGCGCCCTGCTCGGCCCATGTCAGCACGGACGCGATGTCCTCGCCGTACTTCCGGGTCAGGGCGGTGAGCGCGGCGCGGCGCTCCTCGACCGCCGCCAGCCGCAGCGGATCGGCGTCCAGGTCGTCGGCGTACCCCGCCAGCTCCCCGGCCACGTCACGCAGCAGGATGCCGACCTCCCCGATCCGGTCGGTCAGCGCGGCCAGCGCCGGATCGTGCGCCCGTACGGCCTCCAGGGCCCGCTGGGCGCCCGCGACGAGTGTGCTCGCGTCGACGGACTCGGGGTCCTCCGGGTTGCCCGCGAGCGCGGCGTGCGCGACCGCGGCGGCGGACGCCAGCGCCTCGGCGTGCCCGAGCCGCTCCGCCTCCTCCGCCAGCTCCACGTCCTCGCCCGCGCGGGGCTCCACGGCGGCGATCTCCTCGAGCCCGAAACGCAGCAGGTCGGCCTCCTGGGCCCGCTCACGGGCGCGCGTGGTGATCTGCTCCAGCTCCGTGACCACGGCCCGCAGCCGCTTGTACGCCTCGGCGTACTTGCCGAGCGGCACGGCGACCGCGTACCCGGCGTACCGGTCGAGCGCCTGCCGCTGCCGGGACAGCTTCAGCAGCCCCTGCTGGTCGGTCTGCCCGTGCACGGCCACGAGGTCGTCGGCGAGCTCCGCGAGCAGCCCCACGGGCACACTCCGCCCGCCCAGGTGCGCGCGCGAGCGCCCCTCGGCCGACACGGTCCGGCTGACCAGCAGCGTCCCGTCGTCCAGCTCGGCCCCGGCCTCCTCGGCCCGTACGACGGCCGCGGCGCCCGCGGGCACCGCGATCCGTCCCTCGACCACCGCGCTGCGCGCGCCGATCCGCACCAGGGCCGCATCCGCGCGTCCACCGAGCAGCAGGCCCAGGCTGGTGACCACCATGGTCTTGCCCGCACCCGTCTCACCGGTGACGGCGGTGAAGCCGGGCGACAGCTCGACGACAGCATCGTCGATCACTCCGAGCGACCGTATCCGCATCTCCTCCAACACGAACTAGACCTTACGAGGTCCAGCCCGGGAAGTGCGACCGCCCCGCCCCTGTGACGGGGCGAGTGGAGATACCTGAGGGGCGCGGGCTGGGTCGATACGCGGCTCCGCCGCGTGGGCGCGAACAACCACAACCGACCCGCAGCCGCCGGCGCGCCGGAACCACCCCATCGAGATGGCTAATGCGGCGCCCCACGCCACCCGGACACGGGCAGAGCGAATTTCGCGACCAACCGGTCGGTGAAGGAAGCATGGTGCAGCCTTGCCAACCGCACCGGCACAGCCCCCCTCCGCACCTCCACCCGCGCCCCCACCGGAAGCTCCACGGTCCGCCGCCCGTCACACCACAGCACCCCCGGAGGGACGTGCGGCAGCATCTCCACCGCCAGCACCGAGTCCGGCGACGTCACCAGGGGCTTGGCGAACAGCGCGTGCGCCGAGATCGGCACCAGCAGCAGCGCCTCGACCTCGGGCCACACCACGGGCCCGCCGGCGGAGAACGCGTACGCCGTCGACCCGGTCGGGGTGGCGCAGACGATGCCGTCGCAGCCGAACCCGGTGACCGGCCGCCCGTCGATCTCGAGCACGACCTCCAGCATCCGCTCGGCGGACACCTTCTGCACGGCCGCCTCGTTCAGCGCCCAGTCGGTGTGCACGATGTCGCCGTTGCGGTGCACGACGACATCGACGGTCATCCGTTCCTCGACCTCGTACGCCCGGCTCACCACCCGGTCGACGACCTTGTCGAGGTCGTCGCGCTCGGCCTCGGCGAGGAATCCGACGCTGCCGAGGTTGACGCCCAGCATGGGCACCCCGGAGGCGCGGGCGAACTCGGCGCCGCGCAGCAGCGTGCCGTCACCGCCCAGCACGATCAGCAGTTCACAGTCGTCCAGGCACTGCGGGGTGGCCTCCTTGACGGTCTCCACGTCCGCGGGGAGCGGCAGGTCGCGGGCCTCGTCCTCCAGGACCCGCACCCCCAGCCCGGCCCGCAGCAGTCCTCTGACCACGAGTTCGGCGCTGCGGATGGCAGCGGGCCGGCCGGTGTGGGCCAGCAGGAAAACAGTACGAGCTCGGTTCTGCGTCAACGCGGCCCCTCCGCCACAGCACGGTCGGCATCCGCGGGATCCAGTTCCGGAGCACCGGCCCGCAGCCACAGAAAGTATTCGACGTTCCCGGAGGGTCCGGGCAGCGGACTGGCCGTCACGCCCTCCGCTCCGAGTCCCAGCTCCCAGGCCTTCGCGGCCACTCCCCGCACGGCCTCGGCGCGCAGGTGCGGGCTGCGGACGACTCCGCCGCTGCCCAGCCGTTCCTTGCCCACCTCGAACTGCGGTTTCACCATCATCACCAGGTCGGCGTCCGGTTTCGCGCACCGCTTCAGGGCGGGCAGTACCAGTCCGAGCGGGATGAAGGACAGATCCCCCACGACAAGATCCACAGGCTCCCCATCGATGATCTCGAGCGTCAACTCGCGTACGTTCGTACGGTCCTTGACGGTGACGCGTTCATCGTTGCGCAGAGACCAGGCGAGTTGTCCGTATCCGACGTCCACGGCGACCACGTGTGCGGCCCCGGCGCGCAGCAGTACGTCGGTGAAACCGCCGGTGGAGGCGCCGGCGTCCAGGGCCCTCCGCCCCTCGACGACGAGGCCTCGAGGCATGAAGGCGTCGAGGGCACCGGCCAGTTTGTGGCCGCCGCGCGAGACGTAGTCCGGGTCGCCGGCGTCCTCGGTGACGACGATCGCGGCGGCGGTCTCCACCTGGGTGGCGGGCTTGGTCGCGACCGTCTTTCCGACGCTGACCCGGCCGGCGGCGATCAGCTGGCCGGCGTGCTCGCGCGAGCGCGCGAGTTTACGGCGGACCAGCTCCGCGTCGAGACGGCGGCGTGCGACTCCTGCCACGTTCGGTTCAGCTCCTGTGTCCGTGGGTCGACGGGGATCCCGGGCGGGTGTCGAGCGCGGTGAGCGCGTCGCGCAACCCCCGGTGCACATTTTCGTACACCTCGACATGGCCGTCGGTGGCGAGGTGGTCGGCATCGGCCAGCCGCCGCACCTGGGCGTCGATCGCGGGGTGGCCGGTGGGGGTGCGCGGCACGTTCAGGGGCGCGGGGGCGGCGGGGCCGCCGTCGTCCTGGGGCGGTGCCTGTCCGGGCTCCGCCTCCGGCACTGCGTCGTTCATGCCCCGACGCTATCGCGAACGGCTGCGGTACCGTCGTCCGCGATGGCCACGATCGAGGAGTGCCGTGCCGCACTCGACAAGCTTTCGGACAGCATGCGGGGCGCCGAGGGGGATGTCCGCGCGGCCGCGGCCATGGACCGCTCGGTCAGCTGTCACATCACCGACCAGGACGTGACGTTCGCCGGCCGGATGACCGGCGGCCGCATCGAGGTGCGCGACACGTTCCCCGGCCCGCCGCGCGAGAAGGCGCAGATACGGCTCGCGATGACGGGCGAAACCCTGCTGGCCCTGGTCGACGGCGAACTGCACTTCGCGAAGGCGTGGGGTTCGGGCCGGGTGCGGCTCGAGGCGGGCCTGCGGGACCTGTTCCATCTCAGAAAGCTGCTGTAGCGCTCACTTCATGGCTCCGGCCTTCTCCGCAGCGCCCTTCGCCCGTGCCCCGCGGGCCGCCGGCACCACCAGCGGGGTGCCGGTCTCGGGGTCGTCGATGACCTGGCAGCGCAGCCGGAAGACCTCCTCGACCAGCCCGGCGGTGACAATGTCCTTCGGCGCGCCCTGGGCGATGACCTTGCCCTCGCGCAGGGCGATGAGGTGGGTGGCGTAACGGGCGGCGTGGTTGAGGTCGTGGAGGACGGCGACGAGGGTCCGCCCGTGCTCCTCGTGCAGGTCCGCGCAGAGGTCCAGTACGTCGATCTGGTGCTGGATGTCGAGGAAGGTGGTCGGTTCGTCGAGCAGCAGCAGCGGGGTCTGCTGGGCCAGCGCCATGGCGATCCACACGCGCTGGCGCTGACCGCCGGAGAGCTCGTCGACATAGCGTTCCGCGAGTTCGGCGATGCCGGTACGGGCCATGGACTCCTGGACGACGCGCTCGTCCTCGGCGGACCACTGGCGCAGCAGTCCCTGGTGCGGGTAGCGGCCGCGGCCGACGAGGTCGCCGACGGTGATGCCGTCGGGCGCGATCGACGACTGGGGCAGCAGGCCAAGGGTGCGGGCGACCTTCTTGGCCGGCATCGACTGGATGACCTGCCCGTCCAGCAGGACGCGTCCCGCGTCCGGCTTGAGCATCCGTGACAGTGCCCGCAGCAGGGTCGACTTGCCGCAGGCGTTGGGGCCGACGATCACGGTGAAGGAGTTGTCCGGTATCTCCACCGACAGCTGTTCGGCGATGACCCGCTGGTCGTAGGCCAGGGTGACGTTCTCGGCGGACAGTCGGTTCACGGTGCTCCTTCGGTGGTTCAGTGTGCTGCCGGTGCCGCTCATATCCGGCCCGCCCGGCGTTCGGTGACCAGCAGCCACAGCAGATAGACGCCGCCGAGCACACCGGTGACCACACCGACGGGCAGCTGCTCGGCGCCGAACGCCCGCTGCGACACCCAGTCGGCGGTGACCAGGAGGGCCGCGCCCATGCACAGCGACGCGGCCATGTTGGGGCCGGGCGCGCGGGTCAGCCGGCGGGCGAGCTGGGGCGCGGTGAGCGCGACGAAGCTGACGGGTCCGGCGGCGGCGGTCGCGGCCGCGGTGAGCAGCACGGCCGACAGCATCAGCAGCAGCCGTACGCGCTCCACGCGCACGCCGAGGGCGTACGACACGTCGTCGCCCATCTCCAGCATCCTGAGCCCGCGCCCATTGGCCAGCACCAGCGGTACGAGGACGGCGCACAGGGCGAGCAGCGGCCAGACCTGGTCCCAGTCCCGGCCGTCGAGGGAGCCGGTCATCCAGACGACCGCGCGGGCGGCGTCGACGATGTCGGACTTGGTGAGCAGATAGCCGTTGACGGCCGTGACGATCGCGGAGACACCGATGCCGACCAGGACGAGCCGGTAGCCGTGCACACCCCGCTTCCAGGCGAGCGCGTAGATGGCGAACCCGGTCACCAGCCCGCCGGCCAGCGCGCCGAGGGCGACCTGGCCGGCGGTGCCGGAGAACAGCACGATCACGGTGAGGGCGCCGGCCGTCGCCCCCTGTCCGAGGCCGAGCACGTCGGGGCTGCCGAGCGGGTTGCGGGAGATGGACTGGAACAGCGCGCCGCCGAGTCCGAGGGAGGCGCCGACGAGCAGTCCGACCAGGACCCGGGGCAGCCGCAGTTCGGTGACGATGAACTCCTGGCCCGCGTTGCCCTCGCCGACGAGGGTTCTCAGCACGTCGGCGGCCGGGATCGGGAAGTCTCCGGTACCGATCAGCACCACGCTCGCGGTGAGCGCGGTGAGCAGCAGTACGACGACGACGGTGAGGGCACGCACGTCGAACCGGACCGAGAGGCCGCCGGGACTGCGCACCGCGCGGTTGGTCTTCACAGCTGGGCCGTCCTCCGGCGTCGTACGAGAAGGATGAAGACGGGGCCGCCGATGATCGCGGTGACGATGCCCACCTGGAGTTCGGCGGGGCGGGCCACGATCCGTCCGAGGACGTCGGCGCCGAGCAGCAGCACGGGCGACAGGACGGCCGCGTACGGCAGGATCCAGCGCTGGTCGGGCCCGGTGAAGGAGCGCACGACGTGCGGCACCATCAGGCCGACGAAGACGATCGGCCCGCAGGCGGCGGTCGCGGCCCCGCACAGCACGGTCGCGGCGAGCATGGACAGCGCCCGGGTGCGGTTGAGGTCGGCGCCGAGCGCCTTGGCGGTGTCGTCGCCCATGGCCATGGCGTTGAGCGGCCGGGCGAGCGCCAGCGCGAGCAGGGAACCGGCGACGATGAACGGCAGGACCTGGACGATGGTCGAGTTGCTGCCGGAGGCCAGGGAGCCCACCGTCCAGAAGCGCATCCGGCCGAGCGCCGCGTCGTCGAGGATCATGATGGCCTGGAGGTAGCCGAACAGCGCCGCGCTGATGGCCGTACCGGCGAGCGCCAGCCGGACCGGTGTCGCGCCGCGGCTGCCGCCGAGGAACCACACCAGCGCACCGACGGCGGCCGCCCCGAAGAAGGCGAACCACACATAGCCGGACAGTGAGGTGACGCCGAAGAAGGTGATGGCGGTGACGACGGCGGCGGACGCGCCCGCGTTGATGCCGAGCAGTCCGGGATCGGCCAGCGGGTTGCGGGTCAGTGCCTGCAGAACCGATCCCGCAAGTCCGAGCGCGGCGCCCGCGAGCACACCGAGGACGGTGCGTGACAGTCTGTCGGCCACGACGACGTCGCCGTAGGTGCCGGAGTCCTCGAACAGGCCGTGCCAGACCTGCTCCAGGGACAGCTCCTTCGCCCCGATCGCGATGCTCGCCAGCGCGACGAGCGCCAGGAGCACGAGGGAGGCGAGCAGCCCGAGGGCGCGTACCGCCCGGCGGCTCGGGGGCGCGGCGGCGGTCTCCGCGCGCTGTTCTGGGGGACTCTCGACCAACACGCGGTTAGGTTAGCCTACCCTCCTCATCGATCACGATCCCGAGCCCTCGGGTGGCGAGGGGCGTTTCCGGGTTCACAGCCCCAGCCGGGCCAGCGCCTTCCCGCCGTCCAGCGCGCACACACCGTCCCCGGCCGCCGTCCACGCCGCCGCGCACAGCGCACGCAGCCCGTCCAGCGCACCGCCCTCGCCGTCCAGCTCCAGCTGCCCGGCACCGGCCCGGGCCGTCCAGCCACCGCAGCGGAACCCGTCGTCCGCTGGGGCGACCTCCGGCTGGCCGGTGAGCATCCCGCGCAGATCGGCGTCCACGTACGTCGGCCGGTGCCGCGGCGGCGCGGCCAGCAGCTGGGCGCCGTCCGCCACTCCGGTGAGCACCAGCAGCGAGTCCACCTCGCCGTTGAACGCGCCCTCGATGTCCGTGTCCAGCCGGTCCCCCACCACCAACGGCCGCTCCGCGCCCGTGCGCAGGATCGTCTCCCGGTGCATCGGCGGCAGCGGCTTGCCCGCGACCTGCGGCTCGGCGCCGGTGGCGATCCGTACGACCTCCACCGCCGCGCCGTTGCCCGGGGCGATGCCCCGGCCGCTGGGAATCGTCAGATCGGTGTTGGACGCGAACCACGGCAGCCCGCGCGCCACGGCGTACGACGCCTCCGCGAACCGTCCCCACGCCATGTCGGGCCCGCCGTACCCCTGGACGACCGCGACCGGGTCGTCGTCCGCCGACTCCACCGGATCCAGTCCGCGTTCGCGCAGCGCCACCCGCAGGCCCTCGCCGCCGATCACCAGCACCCGGGCGCCCTGCGGCACCTGCCCGGCGACGAGCCGCGCGACCGCCTGCGCGGAGGTGATGACATCGCCGGCGTCCGTGGGTATCCCCAGCTCGGTCAGATGCGCCGCGACGGTGTCCGGGGTGCGCAGGGCGTTGTTGGTCACATAGGCGAGGCGCATCCCGTCCGCGCAGGCCGTGGCGAGCGACTCGACCGCGTGGACGATCGCGCTCCCGCCCGCGTACACCACACCGTCGAGGTCGAGCAGCGCCGTGTCGTACGCCTCGCTCAGGGCCTGCCCACTGCCCTCGGGCCTCGTCCTGACGCTCCGGCTCATTCCGCATCGCTCCTCGTTCGACGGCTTTCCCCCGATCATCCCCCATGCCACCGACAGCCGTACGATGCCGGGATGAACACTGCAGGTCACTCGACGGCAAAGGCGCCCCGGGGCCTGGAACTCACCCCGTTCCGCGGCCTTCGCTACGACCCCGACCGGGTCGGCGGCCTCGCCTCCGTGACATCCCCGCCGTACGACGTCGTCGTCCGCCCCGACGGCCTGCACCACCTCCAGTCCGCCGACCCGCACAACATCGTCCGGCTGATCCTGCCCGAGGCCGACACGCCCGAGGCGCGCAACGCCCAGGCCGCCGACACCCTGCGCCGCTGGCGCGCCGAGGGAGTTCTGACCGCCGACCCCGAACCCTGTCTGTACGTCTACGAACAGCGCGACGGCGACGGCATGGTGCAGCGCGGCATCATCGGCGCACTGCGTGTCTCCGACCCCGGCGAGCGACTCGTCCTGCCGCACGAGGACGTCATGCCGCACATCGTCGCCGACCGCGCGGAGCTGATGCGGGCCACGTCCGCGAACCTCGAACCGCTGCTGCTCACCTACCGCGGTGACGAGGGCGACGGTCGGGTGGCCTCCACCGCGGCCCTGATCGAACGCACGGCAGGGCGGCGGCCGCTGCTGGCGACCACCACGGAGGACGGTTTCCAGCATCGCCTGTGGTCCGTCACCGACCCCGCCGACCTGGCCGCGGTCCAGGGCGAACTCGCCGGTCATCAGGCCCTCATCGCCGACGGCCACCACCGCTGGGCGACGTACCGTCGGCTCCGCGCGGAGCACCCCTCCCCGAGTCCCTGGGACCACGGCCTGGTCCTGCTGGTCGACACGGCCCGCTATCCGCTGCGCGTGCGCGCCATCCACCGGCTGCTGCACAGCCTTCCGGTCGCGGACGCCGTGGCCGCGCTCGGCGGCCTGTTCCGCGTCCGGCGCGTCGACGCGCCGCTCGCCGGGGCGATGGACGTCCTGGGCGGGGCGGCCTCGGCGGGCAACGCCTTCCTGCTCGCCGGGGACGGCGCCTTCCATCTCGTCGACCGCCCCGACCCGGACCTGCTCGCCCGTACGGTCCCGTCGGACCGCCCGGCGGCGTGGCGCACCCTGGACGCGACGGTCCTGCACGCCACCCTCCTCGACCGGGTGTGGCGCGTGCCCGACTCCCCCGCCCACATCGCTTACATCCACGACACCGCCGCCACGGTCGAGAAGGCGGAACGCGACGGCGGCACGGCGGTCCTGATGCATCCGGTGCGTGAGGACGTCGTCCGCGACCTGGCCCGACAGGGGGTCACGATGCCGCGCAAGTCGACGTCGTTCGGCCCGAAGCCGGCGTCGGGACTGGTGCTGCGCGCGCTGGACCTGTGACGAAGGGGCGGGCCTCCGGAGAGACCCGCCCCTTCATTCCGTTCCTTGCTGCGGACGTCAGTCCTTGTCGTCCTCGGGCGCCGTGGTGTCTTCGGCCTCGACGGCCTCGACGGCCTCGACGGCCTCATCGGTCTCGTCCTCGACGAGGGCGTCCATGAACTCGACTCCGTCCAGCTCGGCCAGCCGGTCGGAAGCGTCCGTGCTGCCGTCCCGGTCGGCCTCGACGGCCTTGGCGAACCACTCCCTCGCTTCATCGCCGCGGCCGGCCGCGTGCAGCGCGTCGGCGTAGGCGTAGCGCAGGCGCGCGGTCCACGGCTGGACGGAGTGGGAGGCCAGCTCGGAGCTCTGCAGCGTCACGATCGCCGCGTCCAGCTGGCCCAGGTCGCGCCGGGCACCGGCGGCGACGAGCCGCATCTCGACCTGCCCCGCCTTGTCCAGCTTCTGCACCTCGGGGGCGCCGGCCATGTCCAGCGCCTTCTCCGGCCTGCCGAGTCCACGCTCGCAGTCGGCCATGAGGGGCCAGAGCTCCACGGTCCCGGTCATTCGCCGCGCGGCCCGGAACTCGGCGAGCGCCTCGGCGTACTTCTGGTTCGCGTACGCGGCGAACCCGGCGGCCTCCCGTACGGCGGCGACACGCGAGGCCAGCCGCAGGGCCACCCTGGAGTAGCCGTAGGCGCCCTCGGGGTCCTCGTCGATCAGCCGCGCGACCATCACCAGGTTCTTGGCGACGTCCTCGGCGAGCGTCTTGGGCAGGCTCTGCAGTTCCTGCCGTACGTCCTTGTCGATCTCTTCGCCGGTGACGTCCTCCGGGATCGGCAGCCGCTTGATCGGCTCACGGTCCCGGTCCCGCTCCTCACGGAAGCGCCCGCCACCGTGCCGGTCGTCGCGCCCGCGGAAACCGCCGGGACGTCCGCCCCGGTCGTCCCGGCGGGGCCCACGGTCGTCCCGGCCGCGGAAGCCACCACGGTCGCCACCGCGGCTGTCGTCACGCCGGCCGAAACCGCCACGCTCACCACGATTGTCGTCACGCCGGAACCCACCGCGGTCACCACGGTCGTCCCTGCGGTCGCCGCGGTCGTCACGACGGAAGGAGGGACGGTCACCGCGGTCGCTGCGGTCGTCACGGCGGAAGGCCGGGCGGTCGTCCCTGCGGTCGTCCCTCCGCTCACCGCGGTCGTCACGACGGAAGGAGGGAGGACGGTCACCGCGGTCACTGCGGTCGTCACGGCGGAAGGCCGGGCGGTCGTCCCTACGGTCGTCCCTCCGCTCACCGCGGTCGTCACGACGGAAGGCGGGACGGTCACCGCGGTCACTGCGGTCGTCACGGCGGAAGGAAGGACGGTCACTGCGGTCGCCACGGTCGTCACGGCGGAACGAGGGGCGGTCACCACGGTCGTCACGACGCGGCCCACGGTCACGGTCGTCCCGACGCACGTACCCGCCACCGCGGTTGTCGTCCCGTCGATCGTCCTTGCGGTCGTCGCGGCGGAAGGCCGGACGGTCGCCACGGTCGCTGCGGTCATCGCGACGGAAGGAGGGACGGTCGTCCCTACGGTCACCACGGTCGTCACGGCGGAACGAGGGGCGGTCACCACGGTCGTCACGACGTGGCCCACGGTCACGGTCGTCCCGACGCACGTACCCGCCACCGCGGTTGTCGTCACGGCGGAAGCCACCACGCTCACCGCGGTCATCGCCTCGCCGGTCGTCACGGCGGTCATCACGACGGAAGCCACCGCGGTCGTTGTCGCGGCGGAAACCGCCGCGATCCCCGCTCCGACCGCCACGGTCACCACTGTCCCGTCGGCGCTGGTCGCGCTCCGGTCGGTCGTCGGGAGAGTTGGTGGACATCGGTGACTCCTGTCTTCGGCACTGCAAGCATAAATAAAAAAGGACCCCTGGTCCCAGCTGAACGCTGGGACCAGGGGTCCTTCCAAAGATTGTTCGGCGGCGTCCTACTCTCCCACAGGGTCCCCCCTGCAGTACCATCGGCGCTGTAAGGCTTAGCTTCCGGGTTCGAAATGTAACCGGGCGTTTCCCCTACGCTATGACCACCGAAACACTATGAAACAATCAACCGCACCACACCGTGACCAGGCATGGGGTTGTTCGTGG
>NZ_JBICWF010000005.1:0-494661 GCF_043199595.1 Streptomyces sp. NPDC048584 | reverse complement strand
GCGAGGGTCAGTATCCGGTATTAGACCCCGTTTCCAGGGCTTGTCCCAGAGTGCAGGGCAGATTGCCCACGTGTTACTCACCCGTTCGCCACTAATCCCCACCGAAGTGGTTCATCGTTCGACTTGCATGTGTTAAGCACGCCGCCAGCGTTCGTCCTGAGCCAGGATCAAACTCTCCGTGAATGTTTTCCCGTAATCGGGATCAACACGCACGAGAGCGGTGCGAGAGGAGGAATAGTCCCCTCGCACACAGCATCCTCGCTGTGTTTTTCTTCAAAGGAACCTCGACCATCCGAAACCGGATGGACGGGGTATCAACATATCTGGCGTTGACTTTTGGCACGCTGTTGAGTTCTCAAGGAACGGACGCTTCCTTTGTACTCACCCTCTCGGGCTTTCCTCCGGGCGCTTCCCTTCGGTCTTGCGTTTCCGACTCTATCAGATCTTTCCGATCCGATTTCCTCGGTGCTTTCCAGGTTCTCGCTTTCGCGTTTCCCTTTCCGGCGGTTCCGACTTTATCAGAAGTTTCAGGGCGGATTGACCGGCCTTCGTTTTCCGATTCATCGGGAGGGTGCTTCTTCGAAATCTGCGTCTCGATCAGAAGCTGACAGACACTCACTGTCGCCTTGCGGGTGAGAACCCGCCTCCAGGCAACTGTTCGAATCTACCTCCCCGCTTCGTCCGTGTCAACGGCTCCGGCGGGGCAAAGAGGAGACTAGCAGCTCAGTCGGCGCACACGCACATCAGGCGGCCATGGGTACGTCGGCGCTTCGTTCGGCTGCCTCCAGGTCACCGGTTTCGCCGTCACGCGCCGCACGCCCGCCCACGACATAGACGTAGGCCAGGAAGGCCAGCTCCGCGACGACCCCGATGGTGATGCGGGACCAGGTGGGCAGGCCCGACGGGGTGACGAAGCCTTCGATGGCGCCGGAGACGAAGAGGACCAGGGCGAGGCCGATCGCCATGGCGAGGGCCGCCCGGCCTTCGGCGGCCAGGGCCGCGCGGCGGGTGCGGGGACCCGGGTCGATGACGGTCCAGCCGAGACGCAGGCCGGTGCCGGCCGCGACGAAGACGGCGGTGAGTTCCAGGAGGCCGTGCGGCAGGACCAGGCCGAGGAAGGTGTCGAGACGGCCGGCGGAGGACATCAGGCCGAAACCGACACCCAGGTTGAGCATGTTCTGGAAGAGGATCCAGAGAACCGGCAGGCCCAGGAAGACGCCAAGGATCAGGCAGAGGGCCGCGGCCCACGCGTTGTTCGTCCACACCTGGGCGGCGAAGGAGGCCGCGGGGTTGCTCGAGTAGTACGTCTCGTACTGGCCACCGGGGCGGGTGAGCTCGCGCAGTTCGGCGGGGGCCGCTATGGACGCCTGAACGTCCGGGTGGGTGCCTATCCACCAGCCGAGCAGGGCCGCCACCGCCGTGGAGAGGAGCGCGGTCGGCACCCACCAGTGGCGGGACCGGTAGACGGCGGCCGGGAAGCCGTGGGTCAGGAAACGGGTGACGTCACGCCAGGAGGCGCGGCGGGCGCCCGTCACGGCGCCGCGCGCGCGGGCCACCAGCTGGCTGAGCCGGCCGGTCAGCTGCGGGTCGGGGGCGGCCGACCGGATCAGGGAGAGGTGGGTGGCGGTGCGCTGGTAGAGGACGACGAGTTCGTCGGTCTCCGCGCCGGTGAGCCGGCGCCGGCGGCGGAGGAGGGCGTCGAGGCGGTCCCACTCCGCGCGGTGGGCGGAGACGAAGACGTCGAGGTCCATCGGGGTGCCTGCTCCTCGGCTGCTCGTCGGCGGTCGGCCGGACCGGTGAAATGATGATCGGCTTGATCTGCTGGTCCTACTGCGGTGCGATGTGCCATCAGCTTGGCAGACTGGCGGTGTTCGGGGCAGGCCAGGGAAGGGCGGCGGGCGTGAGTGAGCTGGTGACGGGCGAGGCGGTGGCGTTGGAGCTGCGCCCCGCGAGGCTGCCCAGCAGGGCACTGGCGGTGCTGCTCGATCTGGCGGCCGCCGTGGCCGTCTATGTCGCGGTGACCATCGCTCTGGTGGCCGCCACGGCCTCGCTGGACGAGGCGGCGCAGACCGCGATCTCGATCGCGTTGTTCGTTCTCGTGCTGGTGGGTGGGCCGATCCTGGTGGAGACGCTCAGCCATGGGCGGTCACTCGGGAAGATGGCGTGCGGGTTGCGGGTGGTGCGGGACGACGGAGGGCCGATCCGGTTCCGGCACGCGCTGGTGCGTGGCCTGATCGCGGTGATCGAGATCCTGATGACGTTCGGGGTGGTGGCCTGCATCGCCTCTCTGGTGTCGGCGCGCGGGCGGCGGCTCGGTGATGTGTTCGCGGGGACCCTGGTCGTGCGGGAGCGGGTGCCGGCCGGGCAGGCGGGGTTCGTTCCGCCGCCTCCGCCGTGGCTGTCCGGGCGCTTTTCGACGCTGGATCTGTCACCGGTGCCCGATGCGCTGTGGCTTGCCGTCCGGCAGTACCTGACACGGATGGGACAGCTGGATCCGCGGGTCGCCTGGTCGATGGCCGGGCGGCTGGCCGCGGATCTGGCGGATCGCACGGGGGCCCCGGTGCCGCCGGGGGTGCCGCCCGCGGCGTATCTCGCCGCGGTGCTGCAGGAACGGCAGGTCCGGGAGGCGCGGCGGGCGTTCGGTCATGCGCAGGCCGGGAGCGGCGGGCCGGTGGCCGGTGCCGGCGGTACGGCCGGGTCGCCGGTGGGCCACGTGCCGCCGGTGTACCCCGCTGCCGCCGTCGCGCCCGATGTGCGGCCTGTTGTCCATCCGGTCGCCGGCGCGGGCGGGGAGCAGGCTTCCCCGCCACAGGACGGGCCGGGTGGCCGGCCCTCGACGGGGTTCGCGCCACCGGCGTGACCGGCTTCGGGCGGCATGCCCGTCAGTCGAGGGGCGACGGGGGTGATTCGAGGTCCTCCAGCTCGATGCCGGGGGCCGCGAGGACCACGTCGCCGGCGAGGTGCACGGAGTGCTGCTCGCCCGTGTCCAGGGCTGTGACCTGGTATTCGTCCACGGTCAGGGGGCCGTTGTCAGTGGGGTGTGCTTCCCTTCTCACCAGCGCCCAGGACTGGTCCAGGGTGCGCGGGGCGAGGACCGGGTCCGTGAAGGCGACGAGGCGTACACGGGTGGCCGCGGCGGAGGGGGTGAGGCGCAGGAGCCGGGCGGTGGCGACGAGGAAGGCGGGGGACGAGCCGGTGAAGGCGTGGGCGTGCACATTGCCTTCGGTGGCGTGGGCCCCGGTGGGGTCCGTGCGGACCCAGGTGACGCCGTCGAGGGCGGCGCCGCGGACCTGCCAGCTCGCGGCGTGGAGTTCGAGGCGGATGGGGCGGCCGAGTTCGTCGAGAGCCAGGTCGACCGAGCCCAGGTGATCGCCGGACGGGGCGGTGAGCTGGGAGACGTAGCGCCAGCCGGAGGGTCCGGGGGCGCAGTGGAAGTGTTCTTCGGCGAGGGGGGTGTGATCGTGCGGATCGTGGAGCGAATAGCGGCCGCGGGGCATGGGGGTCCTGGGTCGTGACGGGCTGGGCCGGTCTCCGGTCCATCAATGGGGCAGGCCCCCGGCACGGGGGTGCGGGGGCCTGCCTCGGTGGACCTGCTGCCGGGGAGCGCGTCCGCTGCTCGGGCGCGCTTCCCGCGGCGGGAGCGGGGCTCAGTAGCGGTAGTGGTCCGACTTGAACGGGCCCTCGACCTGTACGCCGATGTAGTCGGCCTGCTCGGGGCGGAGCGTCGTCAGCTTCACGCCGAGCGCGTCGAGGTGGAGGCGGGCGACCTTCTCGTCGAGGTGCTTGGGCAGCACATAGACGCCGGTCGGGTACTCGTCGGGCTTGGTGTACAGCTCGATCTGGGCCAGGGTCTGGTCCGCGAAGGAGTTGGACATCACGAACGACGGGTGGCCGGTGGCGTTGCCCAGGTTCAGCAGGCGGCCCTCGGAGAGGACGATGAGCACCTTGCCGTCGGGGTACGTCCAGGTGTGAACCTGCGGCTTGACCTCGTCCTTGACGATGCCGGGGGTCTTGGCGAGGCCGGCCATGTCGATCTCGTTGTCGAAGTGGCCGATGTTGCCGACGATGGCCTGGTGCTTCATCTTGGCCATGTCCGAGGCCATGATGATGTCCTTGTTGCCGGTCGTGGTGACGAAGATGTCGGCCTTGTCGACGACCTCGTCCAGCGTCGTGACCTGGTAGCCGTCCATGGCCGCCTGCAGGGCGCAGATCGGGTCGATCTCGGTGATGATCACGCGGGCGCCCTGGCCGCGCAGGGACTCCGCGCAGCCCTTGCCCACATCGCCGTAGCCGCAGACGACGGCGGTCTTGCCGCCGATGAGGACGTCGGTGGCGCGGTTGATGCCGTCGATCAGGGAGTGGCGGCAGCCGTACTTGTTGTCGAACTTCGACTTGGTGACCGCGTCGTTGACGTTGATCGCCGGGAACAGGAGGGTGCCGTCGCGGTGCATCTCGTACAGGCGGTGGACGCCGGTCGTGGTCTCCTCGGTCACGCCGCGGATCTCGGACGCCAGCTGGGTCCACTTCTGCGGGCTCTCGCCGACCGTGCGGGTGAGGAGTTCGAGGATGACGCGGTGCTCGTCGGACTCGGCGGTGTCGACGGAGGGGACCTTGCCGTCCTTCTCGTACTCGACGCCCTTGTGGACGAGGAGGGTGGCGTCACCACCGTCGTCCAGGATCATGTTCGGGCCGCCGGTGGGGGTGTTCGGCCAGGTCAGCGCCTGCTCCGTGCACCACCAGTACTCCTCGAGGGTCTCGCCCTTCCAGGCGAAGACCGGGACGCCCTGGGGGTCGTCCGGGGTGCCGTTCGGGCCGACGGCGATGGCGGCGGCCGCGTGGTCCTGGGTGGAGAAGATGTTGCAGGACGCCCAGCGGACCTCGGCGCCCAGGGCGACCAGGGTCTCGATGAGGACGGCGGTCTGCACGGTCATGTGCAGGGAGCCGGTGACCCGGGCGCCGGCCAGCGGCTGGGCCTCGGAGTACTCCTTGCGGATCGTCATCAGGCCGGGCATCTCGTGCTCGGCGAGGGTGATCTCCTTGCGGCCGAACGCGGCCAGGGAGAGGTCGGCGACCTTGAAGTCCTGTCGGGTGTCGACAGTCGTCATTGCGAGCTGCTCCTCGGGGTGTGGGTCGAGGTGGGTACGGCTGGTCTGCGCGGCGTCGGACACAGGGGTGCCCTGAGGAGGACACAGGCATGCCCGCGTGCGCGCAGCGCAGTCCGTCGGAGGCCCTCTCTCCCTCGGCCGGTCCCCGTGGGACCGCCCGACCGCCATCAGCAGCGACGTCTGGCTCCGTCCCAAGCTACACCGCCGGGCCCGGCCGTCCCCAGTCCGGCCGCGTACACATCAGGCCGTTCTGGGCCGGTGACGGCGAAGGGCCCCGCCGGTCGTTCGGCGGGGCCCGGTGACCGGAGGGGCTCAGTGGCCGGCGTCCTGCGTGGTGGGGCCGCCGGGGGTCGCCTCGGAGTCTGCGCCCTTGGCGGCCTCGGTCTCGCTGTAGATGTCGGGCTCGAGGTAGATCACCCGGGCGATCGGCACGGCCTCGCGGATGCGGGCCTCCGCGGCGTCGATGGCGGTGGCGATCTCGGTGGCCGTGTCGTCGTGCCGGACGGCGATCTTCGCGGCGACCAGCAGTTCCTCGGGGCCGATGTGGAGCGTGCGCATGTGGATGATGCGGGGGACGGTGTCGCCGTCGACGACGGCGGCCTCGATCTTCCGGGTCTCCTCCGGGCCCGCGGCCTCGCCGAGGAGCAGCGACTTCGTCTCGACGGCGAGGATCAGCGCGATCAGGATGAGGAGGACACCGATGCAGAGGGTGCCGATTCCGTCCCAGACGCTGTCGCCGGTGGCCAGGGCGAGGCCGACACCGCCGAGGGCGAGGACCAGACCGACGAGCGCGCCGAGGTCCTCGAGGAGGACGACCGGCAGCTCGGGCGCCTTGGAACGGCGCACGAACTCCTTCCAGGAGTGCTGCCCGCGCAGGGGGTTGGACTCCTTGATGGCGGTGCGGAAGGAGAAGCTCTCGGCGATGATCGCGAAGATGAGGACGCCGACCGGCCAGTACCAGTGCTCCAGCTCGTGCGGGTTCTTGATCTTCTCGTAGCCCTCGTAGATGGCGAACATGCCACCGACGGAGAACAGCACGATGGAGACGAGGAAGGCGTAGATGTAGCGCTCACGCCCGTAGCCGAAGGGGTGCTGCGGGGTGGCCTGGCGCTGCGCCCTCTTGCCGCCGACCAGCAGCAGGGCCTGGTTGCCGGAGTCGGCGAGCGAGTGGACGGACTCGGCGAGCATCGACGAGGAGCCGCTGAAGAGGAACGCCACGAACTTCGCTACCGCGATCGCGAGATTGGCGCCCAGTGCCGCCACGATCGCCTTGGTGCCGCCTGACGCGCTCATGTGTTCGCGTTGTCCCTTCGTACGCCGTGTGGGGCCCGGGCAGGCGCGTGTGTGCGCCGTCCGGGACTTTGCCCGTCCTTTGACGGTGGGACATTGTTGCAGCCCCGTTCGGCGACGGCGTGTCAGGTGGCTGTCACCGGGTGGTCAGGCGACGACGGTGGACCTGAACAGCGTTCCGGTACCCGACACTTCGGCCTTCTCGCCCGCGCGGACGAACACGGACGTCCCCGGGGTCAGTTCGTGCTCACCCGCGCGTACGGAACCGGCGGTGCAGAGCAGGATCTGCGGGGTGGCCAGGGTGAGATCACGGGTGGCGCCGCCCTCGGGGAGGACGTAGCGGGAGAGCCGGAACTCGTCGATGGGGGTCTCGTAGACCTCCTCGCCGTCCGGTCCGGCCTCCGGGCGCAGTACGCCGGCGTCGCGGGACTCGAAGCGGACGATGCGCAGGAGTTCGGGGACGTCGACGTGCTTGGGGGTCAGGCCGCAGCGCAGGACGTTGTCCGAGTTGGCCATGATCTCGACGCCGAGGCCGTCGAGGTAGGCGTGCGGGACACCGGCGCCGAGGAAGAGCGCCTCGCCGGGCTGGAGCCGTACGTGGTTGAGGAGCATCGCGGCGATGACGCCGGGGTCGCCCGGGTAGTGGTGGGCGATGTCGGCGTACGGGGCGTAGGCGCCGCCCAGGCGGTCGCAGGCGGCGGCCGTCTCCGTGACGGTGCGGGCCATCTCGTCGGGGTCGGCGGTGAGGATCGCGGTGAGGACCTCGCGCAGGGCCGCCTCTTCGGGGTGGGCGTGCAGCAGGTCGACGTACGGCTTCAGGGAGTCGACGCCGAGGCCGTCGAGGAGTTCGGCGGCGCGCAGCGGGTCGCGGAAGCCGCACAGGCCGTCGAACTCGGTGAGGGCGCAGACCAGTTCGGGCTTGTGGTTGGCGTCCTTGTAGTTGCGGTGCGGGGCCGTCACCGGGACGCCGCGGCGCTCCTCGTCCTCGTAGCCCTCCCTGGCCTGCGTCAGGTCGGGGTGGACCTGGAGGGAGAGCGGGGCTCCGGCGGCGAGGAGTTTGAGGAGGAAGGGCAGGCGGGGGCCGAACTTGGCGACCGAGTCCGCGCCGAGTTCCGTCTCGGGGTCGGCGTCGATGACCTCGACGAGCGTGCCCCGGCCGGTGCGTGAGGGTGCGCCGGGGTGGGCGCCCATCCACATCTCCGCCTGCGGCTCGCCGGTCGGCTCGGTGCCGAGCAGCCGCGGGATGGCGGCGGTGGAACCCCAGGCGTAGGGGCGGATGGTGTTGTCGAGGCGGTCCATGGGGTTCTCTGCGTCCTTCTGCCGGTTCTCGTGCGGGCGCGGCGGTGTCGTGCGGTGCGGGTCGGTCGTACGCGTGCTGCGTGCCGTGCGTGCGTCGTGCGTCTGTGGGGAGGGTGGGTCAGGGGGTCCCGTGCATGATCAGGCTCCCGAGGCGAGCGCCAGGTAAACGGCGGCGAAATCCGTGACGGCGATCAGTTCCGCGAGGGTCTCCAGTTCGCCGCCCGCCTCCGGCTCCAGCTCGCTGATCGGTGTGTCGTGGGTGAGGGCGAGCTCGCGGGCGGCGGTGGCCGCGGTGAGGCCGCCGAGGGGACGGTCGCGGAGCAGCACCACGCGCGCGTGCATCGCGGGTTTCTCGGCGACGCGGTCGCGGAAGAAGTCGTCCGGGTCCGCGCCTGCGGCGAGCCGGCCGGCCAGCAGGGCGCTGTGTGCGGCGAGCGCCTCGGGGAGTTCGGCGACGACGGCGGGGGTGCCGGACAGTTCGGCGAGCGCGGCGGCGAACCGGCGGCCGGCCGGGCCCGCGGAGACGCCCTCGGTCCATACGACGGGCAGCGCGTCGGCGAGTTCGGCGGCCAGGGTCTTGGCGGGGTTGCTGTACGCCGCGATGGCGGGCCCGCACCGTTCGGCGATCGTGTCGAGGCGGTCGGCGACCTTCTGCAGCGCGTCCGGCGGGGCGGTGAGCAGGCCGGTGCGATCCAGGAGGGCGAGCAGCGGGGTGAGCAGTGCCCACAGGACGCCGGGCGCGGAGGCGGCGAGGGGTTCGTCCTGGTCGTAGGGCGCGGTGGCCATGGGGACGAACAGGCCGTGGGAGCCGGCGACCGCGTCGGCGAGCGGTGTGCGGGCGGGGGCCACGGCGACGACGCTGCAGCCACGGCGGTACGCCTGCTCGGAGAGCAGGGACAGGCCCGGTTCGGTGCCGTCGGGGGTGGCGATGAGGAGCAGGTCCACGGAGCCGGCCCAGCCGGGGAGTTCCCAGCGCAGGGCGCCTGCGGCGGGGGCGACGCCGGTGGGGGCGAGGCGGGTGACGGGGCTGCCGGCGCCGGCCAGGGTGCCGAGGAGGTCGGCGGTCTGGGTGGCGGCGGCGCCGGGGCCCGCGATGAGTACGGCACGCGGGCGGCCGTCGGGCTTGAGGCCGTTGACGCCGGCCTCGGCGGCGTGCCGTGCGGCGGTGCGGACGCGGGCGCCGGCTTCGGCAGCGCCTCGGAGGAGGGCTCGGCGGTCGGCCCGGGCGAGGCCGTCCGGTGAGTCGAGCAGCGATTCGTCGAGCATGGGCGGCAGGCTCCGATCTCCGATTCTGCGATCGGCGGGGCGGCGTCGCGGTGCGTGGGCGGGGGGTACGCGGTTGCGCGGCTGCGTGGTTACGCCGGGCGGCGGGCCTCGTCGACGAGGAGTACCGGGATGCCGTCGCGGACGGGGTAGGCCAGGCCGCAGGTCTGGTTGGTGCAGGTCAGTTCCGTGTCCTGCTCCTTGAGGGGGGAGTGGCAGGCCGGGCAGGCGAGGATCTCCAGGAGGCCGGCTTCGAGAGGCATGGGGGTGGGATCCCTTCGCTGGGTGGATGTGCTGGTCAGGGTACCGCCGGTGGGGTGGGCCGTGCGGGTCGGCTGTGTTTGCGGGTACGCCGCGCTGGAGTCGGCCGGGGGGGTTCGCGTGGGTCGGGGCTGACGGGGTGCGATCGCGTGGGGCGGGGGCGGGTTACGCAGCCCGGCGCTTGCGGGGTGCCGTCGCGCCCACCCGTGCCGCCCCAGCGGCACGACTGCCCGCGGGAACGGACGGTGCGAGGGCGGGTCCACCACCCCAGCCACACCACCGCCCGCGGGAACGGACGGTGCGAGGGCGGGTCCACCACACCAGCCACACCACCGCCCGCGGGAACCGAGGAACCGGGACGCGTCCCGCCCCCCAGCAGCACCACCGCCCGCGGGAACCGAGGGACCGGGGCCGGTCTCGCCGCCCCGGCCGCGCCGCCGCCCGCGGAGTGCGGCACTGATGCCTGTGGGGCGTGCGGCGTGGGGGAACTGGCTTTAGGGGGTGGGGCGGGATCTGATGAGGGTTAGGGCCTCGTCTCGGATCTTGGTCATGGTCGCGGTGTCACGGGCCTCGGCGTTCAGGCGGAGGAGGGGTTCCGTGTTGGACGGGCGGACGTTGAACCACCAGTCGGCGGAGGTGACCGTGAGACCGTCCAGGTCGTCGAGGGTGATGCCGTCGCGGCCCTCGTACGCGGCCCTGATCGCGGCGAGGCGGGCGGTCTGGTCGTCGACGGTGGAGTTGATCTCGCCGGAGCCGGTGTAACGGTCGTACTGGGCGACCAGCGCGGACAGTGTGCCCTGCTGCCCGCCGAGGGCGGCGAGGACGTGCAGGGCGGCCAGCATGCCCGTGTCGGCGTTCCAGAAGTCGCGGAAGTAGTAGTGCGCGGAGTGCTCGCCGCCGAAGATCGCGCCGGTCCTGGCCATCTCGGCCTTGATGAAGGAGTGGCCGACGCGGGTGCGCTCGGGGGTGCCGCCGTGCTCCCGTACGACCTCGGGGACCGACCAGGACGTGATCAGGTTGTGGATGATCGTGCCCTTGCCGCCGTTGCGGGCGAGCTCGCGCGAGGCGACCAGGGCGGTGATCGCGGACGGGGAGACCGGTTCGCCCCGCTCGTCGACGACGAAGCAGCGGTCGGCGTCGCCGTCGAAGGCGAGGCCGAGGTCGGCGCCCTCCTCGCGGACCCGCTTCTGCAGATCGACGAGATTGGCCGGGTCGAGGGGGTTGGCCTCGTGGTTGGGGAAGGTGCCGTCGAGCTCGAAGTACATCGGGACGAGGGTGAGCGGCAGACCGTCGAAGACCGTCGGGACGGTGTGCCCGCCCATGCCGTTGCCCGCGTCGACGACGACCTTCAGGGCGCGGACGGAGGTCAGGTCGACGAGCGAGCGCAGGTATGCCGCGTAGTCCTCCAACGTGTCGCGCCGAGTGAGCGTTCCCGGCGCGTCGGCCGTCGGCTCGGGGGCGCCCGACTCGCTCCACCGCTCGACGAGTTCCCGGATCTCCGCGAGGCCCGTGTCCTGGCCGACCGGTGCGGCGCCCGCGCGGCAGAGCTTGATGCCGTTGTACCGCGCGGGGTTGTGCGAGGCGGTGAACATCGCGCCGGGGAGGCCCAGCGCGCCGGAGGCGTAGTAGAGCTGGTCGGTGGAGCACAGCCCGATCTCGGTGACGTCGGCGCCCTGGGCCGCCGCCCCGCGTGCGAAGGCGCGGGACAGGCCGGGGGACGACGGCCGCATGTCGTGGCCGGTGACGACGGCGTCCGCGCCGGTCACCCGGACGAAGGCGGCGCCGAACAGCTCGGCCAGGGGCTCGTCCCACTGGTCGGGGACGACTCCGCGCACGTCGTACGCCTTCACGATCTGCGACAGATCAGCAGCCACGGCCAGCCTTTCCAGAAGTCCCGTCGGTCGCCACAAAACTACCCGTAGCGGCCGGCGCGGACGTCGGGAGGCTCAGGGCAGCATCCAGCCGAGCGCCGCCGTGCTCTGGCCCACCACGATCAGGCACATCACGAGCAGCAGACCGAGGCTCCAGGGCAGCACCTTGCGCAAGAGGTCGCCCTCGCGGCCGGCCAGGCCGACGGCCGCGCAGGCGATGGTGAGGTTCTGCGGCGAGATCATCTTGCCGAGGACGCCGCCGGAGCTGTTGGCGGCGGCGAGCAGTTCGGGCGAGAGCCCGGACTGCTGGGCGGCGGTGACCTGGAGGGCGCCGAAGAGGGCGTTGGAGGAGGTGTCCGAGCCGGAGACGGCGACGCCGAACCAGCCCAGCACGGGTGAGAGGAAGGCGAGTCCGGCTCCGGCGGCGGCGACGAAGTGGCCGATCGTCGCCGCCTGACCGGAGAGGTTCATGACGTAGGCGAGGGCCAGGACGGACGTCACCGTGAGGATCGCGAACCGCAGTTCGTGCACGGTCGCCAGCCACTCCTTGACCGCCACGCGCGCGTGCACCCCGATCACGGCCGCCGTGAAGACTCCGGCGATCAGGACGAGGGTGCCGCCGGTGGAGACGATCGGCCAGCTGAACACATTGCCGCCGACGGGGTCGCCGTCCGGGTTCGCGACGTCCAGGAAGGGCCAGTCGAACGTCCGGGTGGCACCGGCCAGCCAGTCCTTCACCGCCGGGATCTGCGCGACGGAGAAGATCACCACGATCAGCGCGTACGGGGCGTAGGCGCGTACCACCTCTCCGCGCGGGTCCTCCTCGTCCAGTTCCTCGCTGCGTGCGCCGGTCAGGACGGAGGTCCGTACGGCCTCGGTGGCGGGCACACGCGCGTGCGGTACGGCGACCAGGGCGCCCGCTCCGGCCAGGGCGGCGCCGATGTCGGCGAGCTGCGCGGAGACGTAGTTGGAGGCGGCGAACTGGGCCACCGCGAAGGCGACTCCGCAGACCAGGGCGGGGATCCAGGTCTCGCGCAGGCCCCGGCGTCCGTCCACCAGCCAGACGAGTACGAGCGGTACGACGAGGGCGAGCAGCGGGGTCTGGCGGCCGACCACCGACGCCACGGAGTCCAGCGGCAGTCCGGTGACCTGGGCGAGGGTGACGACCGGGGTGCCCATCGCACCGAACGCGACCGGGGCGGTGTTGGCGACCAGCGCGACGACGGCGGCGCGTACCGGGTCGAAGCCGAGGGCGACCAGCATGACGGCGGAGATGGCGACGGGGGCGCCGAATCCGGCGAGGGCCTCCAGCAGGGCGCCGAAGCAGAAGGCGATGACGAGGGCCTGGATGCGGGGGTCGTCGGAGAGCCGGCCGAAGGAGCGGCGGAGGATGTCGAAGTGCCGGGTGCGGACGGTCATGCGGTAGACCCACAGGGCGTTGATGACGATCCACATGATGGGGAAGACGCCGAAGACGGCGCCCTGGACGCCGCTGGAGAGCGTCTGGTCCAGCGGCATCCCGTACGCCAGACAGGCCACCAGGACGGCCGTCAGCAGCCCGGTCAGGCCCGCGAGGTGCGCCTTCATCCGGACGCCGCCGAGCAGGACCAGGACGATCAGCAGGGGAAGGGCCGCCACCAGGGCGGAGAGGCCGAGCGAGCCGGCGACGGGTTCCAGTTCCTGGACGTACACGGGCGCCTCCCGGATTCCGCCATGCGAAAGCGATTTCTCGCCGCGTTCCAGGGAATGGTCGTGTCCGCGACAAGCGGGCGTCAATGGGTGTGCGGGGGTTTATGTGGCGCTTGAGCTGTGAGGAGGGCTCGCCCTGGCTCAGTTGTCCGGGGAGCGGAGTACGCGCAGGTGGCCGCGGCGGGCGACCTCCATGGGGTCCGCCGTGCGGGAACCGCCGCCGGCTCCGGCCGCGCGCTCCTGGGGGCGGGCGGCCTCGCGCACCGCGTTCGCAAGCGCTTCCAGGTCGTCACCGCTGGGCTGGGCCGGGGCCGAGCCGTCGAGCAGGCGGACGACCTCCCAGCCGCGCGGGGCGGTGAGGCGCTCGGAATGCTCCGCGCACAGGTCGTAGCAGTGGGGTTCGGCGTAGGTGGCGAGCGGGCCGAGGACCGCGGTCGAGTCGGCGTAGACGTACGTCAGCGTCGCGACGGCGGGACGGCCGCAGGCGGTGCGCGAACAGCGACGTACAGGGCTCACGATGTTGGACGGTACCGCACTCTTGAGCGGGCCGCGACGACTCCCCACCACGTCACTCCACCGTGTCGCGGGGCGAAACGCCCCACATGCCCGCGTGTGAGCACCTTGCCGACCTGCCTCGACGCGACCGTCGGGCGGCTGACCGGTTCTGATTTCGGTCACCAGTTGGCACAAACACCGTCAATTGCCTTGAGATCGTCGATCCTGCGGGGATACATAATCGAGCCCAACCTTGGCTGGAATGGTCATGTTGTGACATGCCGTGCGGGTCGGCCGGAAGGGGTGTGGGGATCGGGCGGGGTGGCGGCGCGACGACTACGCTTCGCGGTGATGGACAGCCCTGTGACGCCCCGTGCCGCCGGTTCCGGCCCCGGGCCCCGACGTCGTGACCGCCATGGCCGGGGCATGCGTGGCCCTGTCGCCCCGCCTCAGGTCCCGTTGGCGGCGAGCAGGGCGGAGACGTTCGCGGATCTTGTGCAGGACTCCGTGGAGCGGTTGGAGCGGCGGTGGCCGCAGTTGGCGGACATCGATTTCCTGGTGCTGGATGTGCCGCGGCTGGACGGGTCGGCGTGGAGTGACGAGGCCGTGCCGCTGGGGGGGACCGTGGCCGCTCGTGAGGGGCGGGTGGCTCGGGTGGTGGTGTATCGGCGGCCGGTGGAGATTCGTACGAAGGGGCGGGACGAGCGGGCGGCGCTGGTGCATGAGGTGGTCGTCGAGCAGGTGGCGGAGTTGTTGGGGCTTACGCCGGAGACCGTGGATCCGCGGTACGGGGAGGACTGAGCCGGGGGTTGTCCGTCCGCGTGGCTTCGCTTGCGGCGTGCCCCCGGCGGCGGGGGTGGGGGTCTCGATGCCGGCGCATGCGGGTGCTCCCGGCCGCTGGGTGGGGCGCGGGGTGTTCGCGCGGCCCGGCGCTCGCGGGGTGCCGTCGCGCCCACCCGTGCCGCCCTGGGGGTACCTCCCAGGCCCTCAAGGCACGGGGGGAGGCACGACTGCCCGCGGTCGGCGGGGCTTGGGGGTGCGGTTATTTTTGGAGGATGGACAGGTCCTCGTTCGAGTGGGGGACCGCGACCATTCCTCGGTCGTCCGGCAGGGGCTGGACCGTGAAGAACGGGACGCCGGAATCCGTCGTGGACAGGGTGCGGGAGGCGTAGACCGGGGTGGAGGACTCGGGTTCCACCGTGAGGGCGCAGGTGCCCTTCGCGCCCGCCGGGGCCGGGGGCTCGATGTGCTGGGTCGTGCCCGCCTTGATCGTGTACGTCTTCGAGGCCGGCGTACCGCCCTCCGTGCCCGCCGACGCCGTGACCTTGATCTTCGCCGTGCCCTCGGGCGCCGTCACCGCGAGCGTCGTGCCCTTGGCCGTGTTGTCGACGGACGTCGCCCGCGTACCGACCGGCCGTGCCGCCGGGACGAACGCCGACTCCTGGCCGCCGTCCTTGCCGCGCAGCACCCGTGCCGCCGCCACGACCGGAACGGAGGCGTCCCCCGCCGTCAGGACCAGGGAACCCGCCTCGCCGCGCGTGATGTCCTCCAGGTCGACGGCCGTCGTCATGCCGCCCTTCACATGAAGGGTGTCGTGACCGGCCGGCGTGATCAGGCCGGACGGGGAGGCGAGGCGCACCTTCAGGTCGACGTCCGCGTCATCGGGGGTGAAGGCGACCAGGCGTACGGCGGTGGCGTCCTTCGGGATGCCGGGCAGGACCAGGTTGCCCGACGGGTCGGCCGACGCGGTCAGCCAGTCGCCGCCCAACTGGTCGTCCAGGGCCTGGACGGCGGCGCCGACCCTGCCGCTGCGCACCACCACGTGCGCGGTCACGTCGGTCTGCTTCTCGTCGGTGAGCGTCGAAAGGAGGACCGGCTCCGCGGAGTGCGGCTGGACCGTGATGCCCTCCCCCACCGTTGTCTCGAGGGCGCCGTCCTTGCCGTAGAGCTCGATGTCCACGACCGCCGCCGAGTCGTCGGGGTTGGTCAGATGGACGTAGTCGGTGCGGCCGTCGCCGGTGCTGGTGCCGGGGAACCAGAACTCCGTGTCCGGTGCCGTGCAGGCGACGCCCTGCATGCCCCGGCCCGTGCCCGCGGCGACCGTGGTCGTCTGCTGCACGGTCCAGCCGGGGGCGAAGCGGCCCTCCGCGGTGCCGAGGAGGGCGGGCGAATCGCCGCCGGTCGCGTCCCCGGTGACCGGCTTGCCGGGCTCCTTCGGCTCCAGCACGGGCTTCTCGGACTTCTCCTCGTCGCCCTCGCCGTCCTCGGCCTTCTCGTCGCCCTGCTGCTGCGCGGTGGCCGGCCGGAGTTCGGCCCGGCCCTCGTTCTCCGTGCCCTTGGTGACCGGCGTGAAGGACGTGTACGTCGTCTCGGCCAGGTCGGAGGTGCTGGGCTGGGGGCAGACCAGGCTGGTGCGCTCCACCGGTAGGTGGGCCGCCGCCTGTGCCGTCCCGTCCGTGGCCTTGGCGTCCGGTGTGGACACCACGGCGAAGCCGGTGACGGCGGCGAGCGCGGTCACGCCCGCGATCAGGGACAGGGTGGTGCGGTTCACTGCTGGCTCCCGTCGGGACGCTCACTGCCCGTGCCGTTGGGGTCGTACGACGTGTCGTAGCCCTGCGTGTAGGTCTGGTCGTAGCCCTGTGTGTAGCCCTGGTCGTACGGCGCCTGCTGGTTGCCGTACGCGTACGGGTCGTACTCGCCGCCCTGCGGGTAGCCCTCCGCCGGGTAGGGCCGGCCGTAGGCGTCCGTGGCGTACTGCTGCTGGTACCGCTCGTCCGGGTACGCGTTCGGGTACTGCCCCGATGTGTCCCAGTCGCCGTAGTCGGCCTGCTGCGGCACCGGGGCGGAGGGCGGCTCGGGGAAGTCCTCCTCGGCGGCCGGCTCTTCGGTGGACTCCGCCTCCACGGCCTCCGCCTCCGCTTCCGCCTCGGCCTGGGCGCGCAGGCGGCGGGCGCGGCGGCCGTCGCCGGTCAGGGCCTCGGCGGGGACGTCCGGTTCCTCGGGCAGGTCGTCGTCGACGTCGCGGCGCCGGCCGGGCAGGGCCATGACGACGAGGACGACGGCGAGCAGACCCTGGGCCCACAGCCAGGCGGTGTGGGTGACCGGTTCGTCGTAGGTGACGTCCAGGGTGCCGCCGGCTGCGGGGAGTTCGAAGCCCTGGGCCCAGTCGTCGACCGTGGTGCGGGTCAGCGGCTTGCCGTCGAGGGTGGCGGTCCAGCCCTCCGCGGCGGTGTCGGCGAGGCGCAGGACGCGGCCCTCGGCGCCGTTCGGGATCTTGGTGTGGATCTCGACCGGGCCCGCCGCCACGGGTACGGCCTCGCCGTCGCCGTCCTTGGCGGGAACGATGCTCGCGCGGGAGACCTGGTGGTCCACCCGCCACAGCGCGCCGCCCGCCTGCTGGCTGAGCCGGGACAGGCCGGGGGTGGCGTCCAGGACACGGGTGACCTCGCGGGGCGCGCCCGGGTGGACGAGGACGTAGCGGACGGCGAAGCCGCCGAGCTGGTCCGCCTGGTCGGCGCCGGAGCCGGCGACGAGATTGGCGACGACCTTGCCGAGCGGCGCGTTCTCCCCGTCCACCGACGCGGTCTCCGCGTCGCCCATGCGGGCGCCGGAGCCGCGGACCAGGACGTAACCGACCCGGTCCGGGGAGTCGCTGTCGAGGACGAGGGTGCGGGCCTGGTCGCGGGTTCCGCTCTCCTCGGCGACGAACGCGGGCACCTGAATGGGGTCGCGCCGCGCCACGGGGTCGTCGGCGCCGCGGATCATCCAGCCGGCGGCGGCGATCAGCGGGCCGACGGCGCAGGCGAGGGCGATCAGCGCGGCGACCGGCTGACGCCAGCCGAAACTCTGCTCGGCGACCCGGGAACGGGCCCCGTCCGCGCCGAGGGTGGCGGCGGCCAGGACGGCGAGGCCGTAGACGAGGGTCGCGGGGCCGGCCCAGGTGGAGTTGTTGGACAGGACCGCGAAGACGAGGCCCACCAGGGCGGCCACCCACGCGGTGAGGATCGGTGTGCGGCGCTCGGAGCGGAGCAGGGCCGCGAGCGCGGCGAGCACCAGCCCGATGAGCAGCAGGCCGCCGACGGTGCCGGGGCCGCCCGGGCTCGCACCGAGCAGGTCGAGGGCGGAGGCGGCGGAGGCGCCGTACTCCAGGCCCGCTTCCCGGAAGAAGCCGAAGGGGAGCAGGGTCAGCGACCACGGGGCCAGGACGAGCAGGGGCGCGCCGAGTTGGGCCAGGAAGCGCAGCCCGTAGGCCGGAATGTCCGTTCTGCGTACGGCGAGTACGCCGACGCCGAGGACCAGGGCGATGGGCCACACGATCGGCGTGAACGCGGTGGTGACGGTGAGCAGCAGGGCGTACGCCCAGGTGGCGCGCCAACTGCCGCGGATGCCCTCGGCGTTCGTGAGGCCGCTCGCCGCGACGCCCGCGCGGGCGATCAGCGGCAGCAGGATGGCGAGTACGGCGGTGCCGATGCGGCCGCCGGCCAGGGCGCCGGTCGCGGCGGGCAGGAAGGCGTAGGCGACGGCCGCCCACGCGCGCAGCAGCCGTGACTCGACGAGCGGGCGGGAGGCGAAGTACGCGGTGAAGCCGGCCAGCGGCACCGAGCAGACCAGCAGGATCGTGACGGCGAGGCCGGTGGAGCCGAGCAGCAGCGAGGAGAAGGCCGCGACGATCGCCAGGTAGGGCGGTGCGGACCCGGTGCCCCCGGCGCCCACGGTGTGCCAGGCGTCGGTGTAGCGGGCCCACAGGTCGCCGGCGCCGGCGGGTGCGGGGAGCAGCGCGCCGCCCGCGAGGGCGCCGCCGCCGAGGAGCTGGCGGCAGGCCGCGAGGGAGACCAGCAGCAGCACCAGGAAGAGCACCGGGCCCGGTTTGCGGGCGATGCGCTTGAGGCGGGCGAACTGCTCGATCTCGAGGAAGTCGGCGTCGTCGCCGCCGGGTCCGGACTCCACGGCGCTGCCGTGCCGTCCCGCGCCGGAGGCGGCTTCGGGGTCGGAGCGGCCGACGAGGCCGCTCGCGACCTGTTCCACCGTGACCCGGACGGTCGCGCCGGGCGGCGGGAACAGCGGCCGCATCTCGCCCTTGTCGGTCTGCGGGCTGCCGCGGTGGCGGCGTCCGGCGAGGATCCGCTCGGGTCGCAGCAGGGTGCCGACGAGGCCGCGGATCTCGTCGACGGCCTGTCCGGGGACCTTGCCGACGAGGTAGGCGAGGGTGCGCAGCAGGGTGCCGAGGACGACGCGGAGCAGCACCCACGGCAGGGCGGCCGTACGGGCGTTGACGAGCAGCGTGTAGACGGCGCCCGCCTTGTCCACCTTGTGCGGGGAGGCGGAGGTGCGGCCGACGCAGTCGACGGCGCGGCGCTCGCGGGAGGCGGCCTCCGCGTGCCGGACCACGGCTTCGGGGGCGACCAGGACGCGGTGTCCGGCGGAGTGCGCGCGCCAGCACAGGTCGACGTCGTCGCGCATCAGGGGCAGATGCCGGTCGAAGCCGCCGAGCCGGTCGAAGACGTCACGGCGGATCAGCATGCCGGCGGTGGACACCGACAGGACGGGCCGTACATGGTCGTGCTGGCCCTGGTCCTGTTCGCGGCGGTCCAGGCCGGTCCAGCGGCGGCCGGAGTTGGCGATGGAGACGCCGACCTCCAGCAGCTGCCTGCGGTCGTACCAGCCGCGGAGTTTGGGTCCGACGACGGCGACGTCGTCCCGGCCGAGCTCGTACTCGTTCTCCACGACGCGCAGCAGCTGGGCCAGGGCGTCGGGTTCGGGCGCGCAGTCGTCGTGCAGCAGCCAGAGCCACTGCACCGGCTCGCCGTGCGGAAGGTCCGGCAGGTCGTAGGCGTCGTCGCGCCAGCTGCGGGTGACCGGGTCCCAGCCGCTCGGCCGCTTCAGGTACGGCAGATCGTCGGGCGTGAGGTCCGGGGCGGCGCGGTGGCACTCCTCGACGGCCTGGCCGAAGCCGGTGCGCCGGGCGAGGTGCAGCACGCGTTCGTCGCCGAGGGCCTCGGCGACCAGCCGGGCGGAGTCGTCCGCGCTGCCGGTGTCGGCGCCCATGGCGAACTGGACCGGGCGCTCCTGGCCGAGCAGCCCGGAGAGCGCGTCGGGCAGCCAGCGGGCGCCGTCGTGGGAGACGAGGACCGCGGTCACCACGTGACGCGGGAACTCAGGGGTGGCAGCGAGGTCTTGCCGGGCTGCCGTGTGGCTGTGCACGGACATCGAGGTACGGGCCCCGGTTCGGTGGTCTGTGGGGAACGCCCGTGCCCGGTGGGGGCGGCGGGGCGTCTCGGACGAGCGACCACACTATCGGCTGGGCACCGCAGCGGCCCGCCGCCTGTGGACAACCACCTGCGACGGGCCTTAAGTGACGAATGTGCGAAGTGGCACGCACTCTGCGCGTACGCCGGTGATCTGCCGGTTCGTCAGACGGCGGCCTTCTTCAACCGGCGGCGCTCCCGCTCGGACAGGCCGCCCCAGATGCCGAAGCGCTCGTCGTTGGCGAGGGCGTACTCGAGGCACTCGGAGCGGACCTCGCACGCGAGGCAGACCTTCTTGGCCTCCCGGGTGGAGCCGCCCTTCTCGGGGAAGAAGGACTCGGGGTCGGTCTGGGCGCACAGTGCGCGCTCCTGCCAGCCGAGCTCCTCGTCCGCGTCGTCGACCAGCAGTTGCTGCACCAGCTCGGTCATGTGCGCCCCTCGTCCGTCTTTCGCGTCCCCGTGTGATCCAGCCGTTACCGTTTCCGGCTGAACGACACGAGTGAAATTACAAGTGTGCTGCTCCGGGCGAGTCAAGCCGAGATCTGCTATTGAGCCCCTTATTCACTCTGCGGAACCAAGCCCGAGCGGAAAGTGTTCAAATCACCCTAAACCTTGACACGCATGCGGACCCATGAGGGTTCGCGGTCCCCCACGGGGCCTCTCCCAGGAGGACGCCCAGGGGATCGTTCTCGTTCCGACACCCGCGCGGAAGCGAACCGGATCACAGTCGGATCACGGGATCGCAACGGTGCGCGGAGCGCCCGGCCGTGGGCACCTTGTGTCCCGGGAAACGAGTGAGCAAACCTTTCGTCTACGAGATGAACCGGATGGGGTGAACCCTGTCCCACATACCGGGTGCCGAGTTGACAGTGGAGGAGTGAACCGCTGTCCTAGTGGGCATGCTCGCGAATTCGGCACTCACCCCGACCCGCTCCGCCGGGTTCCTCGGTGCTGCCCGCGCTCGCTGTAGCTGTCGCTGTTCCGGCTGTTGAGCCCAACGCGCTCCGGCCCTTGCCGAGTCCCATAGGACCCGGCCGCTGTCTCCCTCGCTCCCACCAGGGCACCCCTCGCCGCCGCCCGCGACCCGGGCGCACGCGACGCGAAACCCCCCACCGCTTCTCCGCCAAGGACCTCCGCATCCATGAACAGCGACAGCGACCTCCAGATCGCCGGTGACATCCTCGAAGTCCCGCATCTGCTGCAGCCCCCGCGCGAGCACCCGGCCACCGTCGCCGAGTTCGCCGGCCTGGCCCGCTCCATCGCCGCCGACCGCTCCCAGTGGGAGCACCTCGTCGAGTACGACGCCGTCAGCCGCTGGTACCACCGGCTGCGCACCGGCCCCGGCTACGAGGTGTGGCTGCTGTCCTGGGTGCCGGGACAGGGCAGCGGGCGGCATGACCACGGCCGCTCCTCGGGCGTGCTCACCGTCCTGGACGGCGCCCTGACCGAGCGCACCGGACGCGGCACACGCGCGCTGACGGCCGGCGCCCAGCGCGTGTTCGCCCCCGGTTATGTGCACGACGTCGTCAACGACGCCCTCGAACCGGCCGTCAGCCTGCACATCTACTACCCGGGCCTGACCGAGATGCCCATGCTCCCCCAGTCCCGGCTTCGTACGGCCGGGGTGACCCCCGTCGCTCCGCACTGCGAGGCCCCCGCGGCGGCCGGTCCGGTAACTGCCTGACGCGATGTCGTAGCGGCCTGCGAGGATGGCCCCATGCGCATTGTGGTTCTGGCAGGCGGCATCGGCGGTGCCCGTTTCCTGCGCGGTCTGAAGCGGGCCGTGCCGGACGCGGACATCACGGTCATCGGCAACACCGGGGACGACATCCACCTCTTCGGGCTGAAGGTCTGCCCGGACCTCGACACGGTGATGTACACCCTCGGCGGCGGTATCGACGAGGAGCGGGGCTGGGGGCGGACCGACGAGACCTTCCACCTGAAGGAGGAACTCGCGGCGTACGGCGTCGGCCCGGAGTGGTTCGGCCTCGGCGACCGGGACTTCGCCACGCACATCGTGCGGACCCAGATGCTCGGCGCCGGGTTCCCGCTCAGCGCGGTCACCGAGGCGCTCTGCGACCGCTGGCAGCCGGGCGTGCGCCTCATCCCGATGACGGACGACCGTGTGGAGACGCATGTCGCCGTCACGTTGCCCGACAGCGGCTCCGCCGCGGGCTCCGGCGAGCGCAAGGCGATCCATTTCCAGGAGTACTGGGTGCGGCTGCGGGCCTCCGTCCCGGCCGAGGCGGTCGTACCGGTCGGCGCGGAGCAGGCGAAGCCGGCGCCGGGCGTCCTGGAGGCGATCGCCGAGGCCGACGTGATCCTCTTCCCGCCGTCCAACCCCGTGGTCTCCGTCGGCACCATCCTCGCCGTCCCCGGAGTCCGGGAGGCGATCGCCGACGCGGGCGTGCCGGTGATCGGCCTGTCCCCGATCGTCGGGGACGCGCCCGTGCGCGGAATGGCCGACAAGGTGCTCGCGGCGGTCGGCGTCGAGTCCACGGCCCCGGCGGTGGCCGAGCACTACGGCTCGGGCCTGCTGGACGGCTGGCTGGTCGACACGGTCGACGCGGGCTGTGTGGAGCGCGTCGAGGCAGCCGGGATCCGCTGCCGTGCCGTACCGCTGATGATGACGGACGTCGACGCGGCCGCGCGGATGGCACGTGAGGCGCTGACGCTGGCGGAGGAGGTGCGCGCGGTATGAGCGGTACGGGCTACCGGGTCCGCCCCGTGGCGGGCCTGCCCGAGATCCGCGAGGGCGACGATCTGGCCAAGCTGATCGCGGCCGCCGTACCGGATCTGTCCGACGGCGACGTCGTCATCGTCACCTCGAAGATCGTCTCCAAGGCGGAGGGCCGGATCGCCGAGGCGGCGGACCGGGAGGCCGCGATCGACGCGGAGACCGTCCGTGTGGTGGCCCGGCGCGGCACGCTGCGCATCGTCGAGAACCGGCAGGGCCTGGTCATGGCCGCGGCCGGCGTCGACGCCTCCAACACCCCCGCCGGAACGGTCCTGCTGCTGCCCGAGGATCCGGACGCCTCCGCGCGGGCGATCCGCGAGGGCCTGCGCGCCGCCCTCGGAGTCACGGTCGGCGTGATCGTCACCGACACCTTCGGCCGCCCGTGGCGGGCGGGGCTGACGGACGTGGCGATCGGCGCGGCCGGCGTCCGCGTGCTGGACGACCTGCGCGGCGGCACCGACACGCACGGCAACCCGCTCGGCGCCACCGTCGTCGCCACGGCCGACGAACTCGCCGCGGCGGGCGACCTGGTCAAGGGCAAGACGTCCGGCGTCCCGGTGGCCGTGGTCCACGGGCTGGCCCGGCTGGTGGCGGCCGAGGACGGCGAGGGCGCCCGGGCGATGGTCCGCGGCGCGCGTGACGACATGTTCCGCCTGGGCACGTCCGAGGCGGTACGCCAGGCGGTGACCCAGCGCCGTACGGTGCGGGCGTTCACCGACGAGCCGGTCGACCCCGACGCCGTACGCCGCGCGGTGGCGGCGGCCGTGACGGCGCCGGCCCCGCACCACACCACACCGTGGCGTTTCGTGCTGCTGGAGTCGTCCGGGTCCCGCACACGCCTGCTGGACGCGATGCGTGAGGCCTGGATCGCGGACCTGCGCCGTGACGGCAAGTCGGAGGAGTCCATCGCCAAGCGTGTCCGCCGCGGTGACGTGCTGCGCGACGCGCCGTATCTGGCCGTGCCCTGCCTCGTCATGAACGGCTCGCACACCTACGGGGACGCGCGGCGGGACGGCGCGGAGCGGGAGATGTTCGTGGTCGCCACGGGCGCCGGTGTGCAGAACTTCCTGGTCGCGCTGGCCGGGGAGCGGCTGGGCTCGGCGTGGGTGTCGTCGACGATGTTCTGCCGGGAGGTGGTCCGCGAGGTCCTGGACCTGCCCGGCGACTGGGACCCGATGGGCGCGGTGGCGATCGGCCACCCGGCCGAGGAACCGCGTCCGCGCCCGGAACGGGACGCGGCGGGTTTCATCGAGGTGCGCTGAGACGAGGGCCCGGCGGGGTGGGCCTACCCTCGTAGAGGCCCCCGATTCGCTTCCACCCCTGGGATCCCTCTTGGCAGGACGCTTCTCCCCGCGCCCGACCCGTACGACGGTACGCGGCGGCCATGTCGCCGTGCCCGCGGGTGTCCCCCGCCAGGCACCGGCTCCGGCACGCGTACGGACGTGGGTGCCGGAGGGGCCGCTGGACCTCGGGCTGGTGCTCGGGCCGCTGCGACGCGGGCCCGGTGATCCCACGTTCCGGGCGCTGCCGGACGGGTCCGTGTGGCGGGCCAGTCTGACCCCGGCGGGGCCGGGGACCCTGCGGGTGACGGCGCGCGGCGGGGAGATCCGGGGGGAGGCGTGGGGGCCGGGCGCCGCATGGCTGCTGGACGGGCTCCCCGAGCTGCTCGGGGCCTCGGACGATCCGTCCGCCTTCGTGCCCCGGCACAAGCTGCTGGCGCTGACCAGCCATCGGCGTCCGGGGCTGCGGCTGACGCGGACCGGGCTGGTGCTGGAGTCGTTGATCCCGTCGGTGCTGGAGCAGAAGGTCACGACGGGTGAGGCGTACCGGGCGTGGCGGCTGCTGGTACGGAAGTACGGCGAGCCGGCACCCGGGCCCGCGCCCGAGCGGATGTCGGTGATGCCGGCGCCTCGGACGTGGGCGCTGATTCCCTCCTGGGAGTGGCATCGGGCCGGGGTCGACGACAAGCGGGCATCGACGGTCCTGCGGGCGGTACGGGTCGCTGCGCGGCTGGAGGAGGCGGTGGGGATGCCTGCCGCTGAGGCGCAGGCGCGGTTGGAGCTGGTGTCGGGGATCGGGCCGTGGACGTCGGCGGAGACGGTGCAGCGGAGTCATGGGGCGGTGGACGCGGTGACCGTGGGGGATCTGCATCTGCCGGGGATCGTGGGGTGGGCCCTTGGGGGGGACCGGGATGCGGACGATGACGTGATGCTGTCGCTGCTGGAGCCGTATGCGGGGCAGCGGCATCGGGCTGCGCGGTTGATTCTGCTGAGCGGGAGGGTGCCGGGGCGGCGGGGGCCGCGGATGGCGTACGGGGATATCGGGCGGCTGTGAATTCCGGGCGGGGCCCGGTGCGGGTGCTCCGGGATGTCCCTGGTGGGGGTCGGCCGGGGGGTGGCGTGCGCGGGTCGGCGCGCTGGGGGTGGACCGGGGGTCCGCACGGGCTGACGCCGGTGAGGTGCCCTGCGTTGGTGCGGGCCGGGGGTGTTCGCGCAGCCCGGCGCTTGCGGGGTGCCGTCGCGCCCACCCGTGCCGCCCCAGCGGCACGACTGCCCGCGGGAACGGACGGGGCCGGGCTGGGGTGGTTTGCCGCCCCAGCGGCACGACTGCCCGCGGGAACGGACGGGGCCGGGCTGGGGTGGTTTGCCGCCCCAGCGGCACGACTGCCCGCGGCTGGCGGGGCTGGGATGGGTTTGCCGCCCCAGCGGCACGACTGCCCGCGGGAACGGACCGGGCTGGGGTGGGGGCGGCCGCACGGGTGCCGTGGGCGTTACTGGTCCGAGGAGAAGCGGACGGCTCCTGCGGGGATTGTCGCGTCGCACCAGACTCGGGCGCCGGCCCGGAGTTCGTTGTGGGGGCCGATCGTCGCGCCGTCGCCTATCACCGTGCCGGTGAGGACCGTGCGTTCGCCCACTCGGGCGCGCGTACCGATCAGCGAGTCCGTGACGACCGCGCCCGGTTCGATGACCGCCCCCGGCAGGATCGTGCTGCCGAAGACACGCGCGCCCTCCGCCACGAACGCGCCCTCGCCCACCACCGTCCCGCCCGCCAGCTTCGCGTCGGGCGCCACGGTCGCCGTGGGCAGCACCAGCCGGTCCCCGCAGCGCCCCGGCACCGCCGGCGACGGCGCGCGGCCCAGCACCAGATCCGCCGACCCCCGTACGAACGCCGCCGGCGTCCCGAGGTCCAGCCAGTACGTCGAGTCGACCATGCCCTGCAGATGCGCTCCCGCCGCCAGCAGCCCGGGGAACGTCTCCCGTTCCACCGACACCACTCGCCCCGCCGGGATCGTGTCGATCACCGACCGGCGGAAGACGTACGCCCCCGCGTTGATCTGATCGGTGACGATCTCCTCCGGCGTCTGCGGCTTCTCGAGGAAGGCGAGCACCCTCCCCGACGCGTCCGTCGGCACCAGCCCGTACGCGCGTGGATCGGTCACCCGCGTCAGGTGCAGCGAGACGTCCGCGCCGGTCGTCTCGTGCGTCCGCACCAGCGCCCGGATGTCCAGCCCCGTCAGGATGTCCCCGTTGAAGACCAGCACCGGCTCGTCCGGCCCCGACCGGAGCCGCGCCGCGACGTTGCGGATCGCACCGCCCGTGCCGAGCGGCTCCTCCTCCGTCACGTACTCGATGTGCAGCCCGAGCGCCGCCCCGTCGCCGAAGTACGGCTCGAAGACCTCGGCCAGATACGACGTGGCCAGGACGATGTGCTCGACGCCCGCCGCCCGCGCCCGCGCGAGCTGGTGCGCGAGGAAGGGCACCCCGGCCGCCGGGACCATGGGCTTGGGCGTGTGCACCGTGAGCGGTCGCAGCCGCGTACCCTTGCCGCCGACCAGGAGAATCGCTTCTGTCACCTGTCGTCTCTGCTTCCTGCCGGGACCGGCCGAACTGTCTTTCGGCCGGCCAGTGTATGCAGACCGCCTCCGGCAGGAAGGAGCGCCCGGCCCGTCTCAGCGGCCCTGGTAGCGGGCCGCCGTGGTACGCGCCGTACCGAGCTTCTTGTACAGCTTCCCCCCGGGGCACGAGGTGTTGAACCCGTCCCGGTGACCGGAGATCACGTTCAGTCGCACCTTCTTGCCCTTTCGGTACAGATTGCCACCGCCGGACGTCAGATATGTCTTGCCCCGCGGATTCATCCCGTACAGCCCGAGTTTCCACGCGGTGATCCGGGCGACGGCCTTCACGGCGGAGGCCGACGGCTTCTTGGAGCCGTAGGAGCCGATGACCGCGATGCCCGTGGTGTTGGTGTTGAACCCGAGTGTGTGCGCGCCCTTGACGGCCTTCGCCACTCCGCCGGCCCGGCCCTCGTAGATCCGGCCGCACTTGTCGACGAGGAAGTTGTAGCCGATGTCCCGCCAGCCGAGGCTGCTCACGTGGTACCGGTAGAAGCCGCGGATGAGCGAAGGCGCCTGCGAGCACGAGTAGTTGTTGCCGGAGGCGGTGTGGTGCACGAAGGCCGCCTTGACCTTGCTGGTGTACACGAACCGCGTCTCCCGCAGGCTCTCGTCGGCTCCCCAGCCTCGCCGGGTGACGATGGCGGGGCGCGGTCCGATGTACGGCTTGGCCCGCTGCTGCTCGGTGAGCCGGGCTCCGCGCAGGGTGAGGAGTTCCTCGCGGGTCTGCTCGCCGTCCAGTGCGGGGATCTCCGTGGCGCCGAGCGGGGCGAGGGCCGAGTTGGCGGCGGAGGCGGCGCTCGCCTCGGCGCTCATCGGGCCGTTGCGGGGGCTCTCCCGGGTGTCGTCCCCGGGGTCGACGAGTTCGAGCCGCAGCCCGGAGGGCAGGATCGAGTGATCACCTCCCTCGGGCTCCCCGGCTCCGGGCTCCTCCGCCCCGGGTCCCGGCTGGACCCGGACCTCCACTCCGTCCGACTCCCCCACCCACAGCGGCGCCGTGGCGCCGTGCACCCCGTCAGAGGAGCCCTCCGCGCTGTCCGGATCGGCGCCGTGGTCGCTGTAGTGCGTCTCGACGTCCTGCCAGCCGGTCCAGCCGCCGGTGCCGGCCGCCCGGGTGCGGACCTGGACGCGGCCGTGGAGCTCGTCGGCGGGGTCGTCCCAGATCACGCCGAGGAGGGAGAAGTGCCGTACGGCCCGGGGGGCGAGGCCGAGGACGGCGGTGCCTGAGGCACGGTCACGGGTGAGGGGTCTCAGGGGCAGCGACTGGGTGCTGCCGGGTACGTCGCGCTGGGCCGTCACCGCTGCGCGCGTGGCCGCTTCTGCCGTCGGGACCGGTCCCGGGTCCGCCGCGGTGGCGGGCGGGGCGAGCGGGAGGGCGAGGGCGGCGGCGCAGGTGACACCGATTGAGGAAGCAAGGATTCCACGCATGCTCCTGAGCTTGGACAGAGTCAGACAAATCTGTCCATCCGGGATGTGACGGGCTGTCGGGTCCCGTTCCTCCGAACCGGTGCCTCTCGGACGGGGTGGGGGCGGGCGGGTCCGCGTACGCTTGCGCGGGTGAACGCCACCGACCGCACCCCTGCCGACCTGCTGGGTTCCGCGCTCGCCGCGGACCCGGTACGTCCCCTCGTGACCTTCTACGACGATGCCACGGGCGAACGTGTCGAATTGTCCGTGGCCACCTTCGCCAATTGGGTGGCCAAGACCGCCAACCTGCTCCAGGACGAGCTGTCCGTGGAACCCGGCGACCGGGTGGCCCTGCTGCTGCCGGCGCACTGGCAGACGGCGGTGTGGCTGCTGGCGTGCGCGTCGGTGGGAGTGGTCGCGGACGTGGCCGGGGACCCGGCGGCGGCGGACGTGGTGGTGAGCGGTCCGGATCCGGAGTCGCTGTCGGCGGCGCGGGGCTGTTCGGGGCCGCGGGTCGCGCTGGCGCTCAGGCCGCTCGGGGGGCGGTTTCCGCAGCCGCCGGAGGGCTTCGCCGATTACGCGGTCGAGGTGCCGGGGCAGGGGGACCGGTTCGTGCCGTACGGGCGGGTGGATCCGGAGGAGCCCGCGCTGATCGTGGCGGGGCGGGAGTTCAGCGGGGCGGAGGTGGTCGAGCGGGCTCGGGCGGAGGCGTCGGGGCTGGGGCTCACCGGGCCGGGGGCGCGGGTGCTGTCGGGGCTGTCCTACGACACGTGGGAGGGGCTGTGTGCGGGGCTGTACGGGCCGTTGGCGGTCGGGGGGTCTGTGGTGCTGTGCCGTCATCTGGGGGCGCTGGGGAGTGAGGGGTTGGACAAGCGGGTGGAGAGTGAGCGGGTGACTGTGATCGCGCGCTGACGCCCGCCCCCACCGGGGGGGTGTTCGGGGTGGTTCGAGCTACCCAGGGCCGCCGTGAGTCGGGGGTGGGTAGTGCGGCCCGGCGCTTACGCGGTGCCGTCGCGCGGGGCGCGTTGTGGAGTGCTGCGCATGGGGTGGACCCGGGGGTGATCACGCAGCCCGGCGCTTACGGGGTGCCGTCGTGCGGGGCGCGTTGTGGAGTGCTGCGCGTGGGGTGGACCCGGGGGGTGATCACGCAGCCCGGCGCTTACGGGGTGCCGTCGCGCCCACCCGTGCCGCCCCAGCGGCACGACTGCCCGCGGATGGCGGGGGTGCGGGGCGGCTGCCCGCGGATGGCGGGGGGGTGCGGGGCGGATGGCGGAGGACGCAGGCCGACCGCCCGCGGATGGCGGAGCGTGCGGGCCGACCGCCCGCGGCCGGCGGAGCGTGCGGGGCGGCTGCCGGGCGAAGCCGGGTGTGTCGGCCGTTCGTGTTGGGTTTTCCCTCGTTCGGCGCAGCAGCGCCCCGTCTGGCGCGGAGGTGCGGGGCATCGTCGTACGGGACCGTACGTGGTGAGGGATGGCGCTGGCATGAGTGAGTCCGCGGGCGTGCACGGGGCCTCGGCGAGTGGACGTGGGCGGGCGCGGCGCCGGCGGCGGCGATGGGCGTTCGGGGCCGGGCTCGCGGCCGTCGTCGTCCTGCTCGGTGCCGCGGGCGCCGGGTGGGTGGTGTACATGAAGCTGGAGCGGAACATCACCCCGGACGAGGCGGCGGCGGCCGAACTCGCGCGGTACGAGAAGGAGCGGCCCGCCGCGCTCACCGAGGACGCCCGGAACATCCTGCTGATCGGCTCGGACACGCGCTCCGGGCAGGAGAACGCCCGCTACGGGCACGACGCGGGGACGGAACGGTCCGACACCGTGATCCTGCTGCATCTGTCGACCGGCCGGCACAGCGCCACCGCGGTGTCCATCCCCCGCGACCTGATGGTGGACGTGCCCGGCTGCCGCCGACCCGGCGGGTCGCGTTCCGCGCCGGTGTTCACGATGTTCAACTCCGCTTTCTCCGTGGGTGGTTCCGCATGCACCATCCGTACGGTGGAGAAGCTCACCGATGTCCGGGTCGACCATCACGTGGTCGTCGACTTCGCCGGGTTCAAGGACATGGTCGACGCGGTGGACGGCGTCGAGGTGTGCCTGCGCGAGCCCGTCGACGACAAGGACGCCGAGCTGAGGCTGCCGGCCGGCCGGGTGACGCTGAACGGGGAGCAGGCGCTCGGTTACGTCCGCGCCCGCAAGACCCTCGGCGACGGCAGCGACACCAGCCGTATGGAACGGCAGCAGCGCTTCCTCGGCGCGCTCGTCAACAAGGTGAGCGGCAATGACGTACTGCTGAATCCGGTGAAGCTCTATCCCGTTCTGGACGCGGCCACCTCGTCCCTCACCACCGACCCGGGACTGGCCAGTCTGCGAAGTCTGTACGACCTTGTACGCGGGCTGCGTGACATCCCCACGGAAGGCGTGCAATTCCTGACCGTTCCCCGGGAGCCGTACACCGGGGACGTGAATCGGGACCAGCTCGCGCAACCCGCCGCGGAGAATCTGTTCGAGCGGCTGCGCAAGGACGCGCCCGTGGTCGTCGACACGGACGGTGACCGAAAGGCCACGGAAAAGGAATCAGGGAAGCCGTCCGGCAACTCCTCTCCGGCACCGACGTTCTCGGGAAACACGGCCGCCGAGGACATCTGTGCGTAAAGCCTGCTCCAAGTCAACTCCAAGGCACCGCACCTTTGTCCGAGGAAATGGGTGGATTGCCCACTTGTGAGGAAGTGGAATTCGTCACCGCCGTCGCTTCCACTCGATCAGGACCGTTAGTGTGAGCGCTCCGGTGCGTCCGTTCCTTCAGGCCTGTCCTGAGAATCCCGCACTGTGTGACCGAGACCCGAGCGCCTTGGGAGGGGAAAGGCGCCGCGTGGGCCCGACGGAGGATTCAAGCGACGTGGACGCGCAAGGCCGTGGGCGGGCGGAGAACATCGATCCCGCAGACCAGTGGGTGCTCAACCCGGACACCGGCGAATACGAACTGCGACTGGGCCCTTCCGCACCGCAATCAGCGGTCCCGGGGCCCCGTGATCCACGCCCCCCGGGCGCGGGACGCGGCCGGCCGGCACCGTCGGGCCGCGCGCCCGAACGCGAGCGGGGGACACCGGACCGGGACGCACCCGACCGGGAGTCCCCGGACCGTGAGGTGCCGCCGCAGCGCAGACGCCGGGGCGCGCCCGAGGAGCCGCCGCCGGGGCGGCGCGGGCGCCGGCCGGCCAAGAAGAAGTCGAAGACGAGGAAGGTCCTGCTGTGGACCGGCGGCACGATGGCCTTCGTGGTGCTCGCCGCCGGTACCGCCGGTTACCTCTATCTGGAGCATCTGAACGACAACATCCAGTCCGTCTCCGACGACGGCGCCAGTACGGGTGGCTTCAGCAAGGACAAGGCGATCAACATCCTGCTGATCGGCACCGACAAGCGCACCGGCTCGGGCAACGACGGATACGGGGACGCGGGCAGCGAGGGTCACGCCGACACCACGCTCCTGCTGCACGTCTCCAAGGACCGCTCCAACGCGACCGCGTTGAGCATTCCGCGTGACCTGATAGTCGACGTCCCCGACTGCCCGACGCAGCAGGAGGACGGCAGCGAGAAGATCATCCCGGGCTCCACCGGTGCCCGCTTCAACACCAGCCTCGGCCAGGACGGCCGTACGCCCAGCTGCACCATGCGGACGGTGACGGAGCTGACCGGCATCACGCCGGACAACTTCATGGTGGCCGACTTCAACGCGGTGAAGACGCTGACGTCGGCCGTCGGCGGCGTCGAGGTGTGCCTGGCCAAGGACATCGACGACCCCGACTCGCATCTGAAGCTGCCCAAGGGCACGCACACCATCGAGGGCGAGGAGGCGCTGGCGTTCGTACGGACCCGGCACTCCGTCGGTCTGGGTGGCGACCTGAGCCGGATCGAGCTGCAGCAGCAGTTCCTGAGCTCGCTGATGCGGAAGCTGAAGTCGAACGACACGCTCACCAGCCCGACAAAGATGATCAAGCTGGCGGAGGCGGGCACCAAGGCACTCACCGTCGACTCCCAGCTGGACAGCATCAACAAGCTCAAGGACCTCGGACTGGAGCTGGGCAAGCTCGACACCAAGAACCTGTCCTTCACCACGATTCCGGTGTTGGACAACCCCGCCGAGAAGGTGAAGGCGACCGTCGTCCTCAACGAGGCGAAGGCCCCGGCGATCTTCGACCTGATCAGGAACGACGTCTCCTTCACCGAGGTCAAGCAGCAGAAGAAGAAGGAGAAGGCCGCCGTCGCCGCCCGGCTGAAGGGCGAGAAGGCACCGGCCTCCGAGGTCCGGGTGCAGATCCTCAACGGCGGCGCCAAGTCCGGCAGCGCGCAGGAGACCCTCAGCTGGCTGCAGGTGGACCAGGGCGTCGAGAAGTCGGAGAACGCCGGCAACGCGCCCGAGGAACTGAGCGGGACGACGCTGGAGTACGCCCCCGACCAGGCCGCCCAGGCACGCCGTCTGGCCGCCATCCTGGGGCTGTCCGGGTCGGCGATGAAGCCCGGTGAGAGCGTCACCAACTCGCAGGGCGTGCCCGCGATGACGCTGACCCTCGGCAAGGACTTCAAGGGTGCCGGCATCCCGCTCACGACCCCGGACAAGGCGCCCGACGACATCGAGAAGTCCACGGCGGACAAGGTCGAGTGCGCCAAGTGACCTGACGGGCCTGTTCCGCGTCCTACAGGGCGCGGGGCAGGCCCGTTGCGTGGTGCGAGGGGGAGACGGTGACCGTGACGCGGAGCGGTGTGCAGGAGGAGCCCGGCCCCGGCCTGCCGGACGGCGGGCCGCAGGCCCCGGACGGCACCGACGGCCCGCCGGCCGGCGGGCGGCGACCGTCCGCCGGGCGGGGCAGGCGCGCGCTGCGCTGGTCGGCGACGACCCTGGCCGTACTGATACTCGGGACGGCCGGCGCCGGTTACCTGTACTACGAGCATCTGAACGGCAACATTGAGAAGGGTGAGCGCAGCAGCGGTGACTCCAAGGCGCAGAGGACCGGGCCGAACGCGGCCGGGCAGACGCCGCTGAACATCCTGCTGATCGGCTCCGACAGCCGCGCCTCCGACAAGAACGTCGCGCTCGGCGGCGGCCGGGACACCCGCGGCAATCCGCCGCTGGGCGATGTGCAGATGCTGATCCACCTCGCCGCCGACCGCGAGAGCGCGTCCGTGGTCAGCATCCCGCGCGACACCCGGGTCGACATCCCCGCGTGCACCGACCCCAAGACCGGGGACGGCTATCCGGCGACCAACGACATCATCAACACCTCGCTGGCCCGCGGCGGCCCCGGCTGCACCCTGGCCACCTGGGAGAACCTCACCGGTGTCTACATCGACCACTGGATGACGATCGACTTCGCCGGCGTCGTGTCGATGGCCGACGCCATCGGCGGCGTCGAGGTGTGCGTCAACCAGAACGTGTGGGACCGTCCGCTGCCCGGCGTGCCCGGCGGTTCGGGCCTGAAGATGAGGGCCGGGTCGGAGAAGGTCGAGGGTGAGCGGGCGCTGCAGTGGCTGCGCACCCGGCACGCCTGGGGCAGTGATCTGCTGCGGGCGCGGGCCCAGCACATGTACATGAACTCGATGATCCGCACCCTGCGGGACCAGAACGTGTTCACCGACACGGGCAGGCTGATGGACCTGGCGGAGGCGGCGACCAGTTCGCTGACGGTCTCGGAGGAGATCGGCACGGTGAAGAAGCTGTACGACCTGGGGATGCAGCTGAAGACGGTGCCGCCGGACCGCATCACCATGACGACGCTGCCCACGGTGGAGGACCCGCAGAACAGCAACCACCTGCTCGCGGCCGGCACCGACGCCGAACGGGTGTGGACCATGCTCCGCGACGACGTGGCCTTCGACGACAAAGGCGGCAAGGACGGCAAGGGCGGCAAAAACGGCGAGGACACGGCGAGCGGCAAGGACGAGAAGGACAAGGCCTCCGCCGACCCCGCCGCCCCCGACGCCGAGATCGGTGTCCTCGTGCGGAACGCCACCCGCTCCACGACCCTCGGCCCCGTCAGCGGCAGGGCGAACGCGATCGCCCAGTCCCTGGTGACGAAGGGCTTCACCCGCGCCGCGCCGGACACCTCCCGCGCGCTCGCCGAGGAGCGGACCGTCGTACGGTATCCGGCGGCCGACTCGCAGGGGGACGCCAGGCGGGTGGCCGAGTCGCTCGGCATCCCGGCGAGTTCCGTCAGGCAGTCCGCCGACGTCTCCGGTGTCACGGTCGTGATCGGCGCGGACTGGCGTGAGGGGACGGCCTATCCGCAGCAGGCTCCGCCCGCCGCCGGTGACCTGCCGGACGACGCCGACGCCCTCAACGGCGCGGAGACGGGCACGTGCATGGACGTGTACAAGCCCTACCGCTGGTAGCGCCCTCCCGAAGCTTCCCGCGCTCCCGCGTAACTTGTTGAAGTCGGTTGGATTACCGGGGCAACTGACGGGCCCGTCGTGCGTCTAACAGGACGCAGGACGGGCCTGCTTCACGAGGCGAGGGGTTGCCAGGAGTGGGGAGAACGGCGGCAGTGACGCGGAACGCCGCACCGGAGACACTGGGTGACGGCGAGCGTGAGGTGGACCCGGACGAAAGTCCGACCGAGGGCGAGGACGAAGGCGGCCCCCGCCCGCGGCGGGCGCGCCGGCTGCTCAAATGGTTCGCGGCGGTCCTCGCCCTGCTCATAGTCGGTACGGCCGGGGCCGGTTACCTCTACTACCGGCAGCTGAACCACAACATCAAGAAGGACACCCTGAACCTGGGCGACACCAAGGTCGCCCAGCCGACGCCGAACGCGGCCGGGCAGACCCCGCTGAACATCCTGCTCATCGGCAGCGACGCGCGGGACACCGAGGAGAACCAGCAACTCGGCGGCGCCCGCGAGACGTTCGGCTCGACCCCGCTCGCCGATGTGCAGATGCTGGTGCATCTGTCCGCCGACCGGTCCAACATGTCCGTGGTCAGCATGCCACGCGACACCCTGCTCGAGATTCCCAAGTGCACGGACCCGGACGACGGAACGGTGTACCCGGCGAGCAACGGGCGGACGATGACCAACCAGAGCCTCGGGCACGGCGGCCCCGGCTGCACGGTGGCCACCTGGCAGGAGCTCACCGGCATCCACATCGACCACTTCGTGATGGTCGACTTCGCGGGCGTGGTCTCCATGGCGGACGCGGTCGGCGGCGTCCCGGTGTGCGTCGACGCCAACATCCACTCGCGCGACAGCCAGGGCCACGGATCCGGTCTGAAGATGGAGAAGGGCACCCACCCGGTGAAGGGCGAGCAGGCCCTGCAATGGCTGCGTACGCGCTACGGCTTCGAGGACGGCAGCGACCTCGCCCGCGCCAAGGCGCAGCACATGTACATGAACTCACTGGTCCGCGAGCTGCGTGAGAACGCCACGCTGAGCAACCCCAACAAGCTGCGCAGGCTGGCCGAGAAGGCCACCGAGGCGCTCACCGTCGACCCCGGGCTCGACACGGTGAAGAAGCTGTACGACCTGAGCACCGAGCTGCGCAAGGTGGAGCCGAAGCGCATCACCATGACGACGATGCCCAACCGGTACGTGGGCGCCCGCGTGGAACCGACCGAGGACGCGGAGCAGCTGTTCCGTCTCGTACGGGACGACATCGCCCTCGACGGCAAGGACGCCGAGCCGGTGAAGGCCGAGGAGAAGGCGCCGTCGGACCCGGCCGCCGACGACGCCGACATCGCCGTACAGGTCCGCAACGGCACCCGCACGGACACCCTCGCCGCGGCATCCGGACGCACCAGTACGGTCGTGGCGGCACTGCGGGAGAAGGGCTTCACCACGGCGAGCGCCGACACCACCAGCGCCCTGAGCGAGAAGCGGACGATGGTGCGGTACCCGAGCGCCGACCTGGAGGGCGACGCCCGCCGCGTCGCCGACGCCCTCGGCATCCCGGCGAGCGAGGTGAGGCGCTCCACCGAGGTGTCCGGCGTCACGCTCGTGGTCGGCGCCGACTGGCGCGAGGGTACGACGTACAAGGCGCCGGAGGAGGACAACACCACCCCCGAGTCGGCACAGGCGCTCAACGGCGCCGACGACAAGGCGTGCATGCACGTCGGTACGGGCTTCACCTGGTGAACCGAACGTACGTGAGCCCCTTCCCGGCGTCCGGGAAGGGGCTCACGCACGACGGGAACGTCAGGTGGCCGGCGCGTCCGCGGTGACGGCTGGGCGGCGCGAGGCGATGACCTTCTTCGCCAGGGACTTCGGGCTGGTCAGGAAGCCCCAGCCCCACGACATGTGCATGGTCGCCAGCGCCACCGGTATCTGCAGCCGCGCCTTAAGCGGCAGACCCTTGCCCGCCGGTACGGACCCCAGGGCGATCGCCGCGAGATAGCCGCCGGGCACCACGAAGCCCCACGGGGTCAGTGCCGCGCCCACCACGATCCCGGCCGCGATCGCGCACACCGCCGTCGGCGGGGCGAGGTAGCGCAGGTTGATGGAACCGGAGTGGTAGCGGGCCACGACGTGCCGCCAACGGCCGTAGTCCTTGTACTGCTTGGCCAGTGCCCGCACGCTCGGCCGGGGCCGGTACGAGACCTTCAGCTCCGGCGAGAACCAGATCAGCCCGCCGGCCTCACGGATGCGGAAGTTCAGCTCCCAGTCCTGGGCGCGGATGAACTCCACGTTGTAACCGCCCTGCCGCTCCAGCGCCTCCCGCCGGAACACGCCCAGATACACCGTCTCGGCGGGCGCGGCCTCGCCACCGGTGTGGAAGGCGGCGTTGCCCACGCCTATCCTCGACGTCATCGCGGCGGCGACGGCGTGCTCCCAGTCGTTCTCCCCCTCGGCGTGCATGATGCCGCCGACGTTCTGCGCGCCGGTCTCCTCCAGGAGCCGTACGGCGGTCGCGATGTAGTTCGGGGAGAGCATCCCGTGCCCGTCGACGCGGACCACGACCGGATGGCGCGAGGCCTTGATCGCCGCGTTGAGGGCGGCCGGGGTGCGGCCGGTCGGATTGGGCACGGTGTGCACCCGCGGGTCCTCGGCCACGAGCTCGGCGGCGATCTCGTCCGTGCGGTCCGCGGACGGACCGAGGGCGATCACGACCTCCATCTCGCCGGCGTACTCCTGGGCGAGGATCGCGCGTACGGCACCACGCAGGTGCCGCTCCTCGTTGAGGACGGGCATGATCACGGAAACGGCGGGGAGCCGCACGTCGGGATTGGCGTTCATAGGGGGCTCACGTTACCGCGAACGGGGGACACCACCGCGCGCGCCGGGGGCGATCCGGCGGGCCGCAGATCGTATCGGCCTACCGTGCTCACGATCCCACGTACGGCCGTCGTCCGGAGGTGTCCCCCCTTGCCCACGCCGCCGCGGTCCCCCCGGCCCCGCACCGCACCCCAGCACCGCCCGCGGCCGCCCCGCCGGACCCCGCGGCCACCGGCGCCGGCGCGCGGGAAGCCGCGCTGGGTGATGCGTACCGTCACCTCACTGTCGGTCGTGGTGCTGGCCTCGGCCGGGATCGGGCACGCGGTGATGAGCGGCCTCGACGACGACATCGCCCGCGTCGACCCGTTCCGCGACATGAAGAACCGCCCCGAGGCCGGTCACGGCATGAACATCCTGCTCGTCGGCACCGACGGCCGGGAGGAGATCGGCAAGGCGGAGCGGCAGGAGTACCGGCTCGGCGGGACGCCCTGCAACTGCACCGACACGATCATGATCGTGCACATCTCGGCGGACCGGGACCACGCCAGCGTCGTCAGCCTGCCCCGTGACTCGTACGCCATGACGCCGCCGCACACCGACCGGGTGAGCGGGGAGCGGCACAAGGGGCACCCGGTCAAGCTGAACGCGGCGTACGCGGAGGGCGGGCCGCGGCTGACCGTGCGCACGGTCGAGAAGATGACCCGGGTGAAGATCGACCACTATCTGGAGGTCGACTTCACCAGCTTCATGAAGACCGTGGACGTCGTCGGCGGCGTCGAGATCTGCACCGACAAGGCCCTCAAGGACGACCACACCGGCCTGGACCTGCGCCCCGGCCGGCACACCCTCAAGGGCGGCCAGGCGCTGCAGTACGTCCGCGCACGGCATGTCGACGGCGCCTCCGACCTGAGCAGGATGAGGCGCCAGCAGCACTTCATGGCGGCACTGGTGGAGCGGGCCACGTCCTCCGGGATCCTGCTGAACCCGATGAGGTTCCGGGACGTGACGCGGGCGGTGCTCGGGTCCGTGCGGGCCGACGAGGGTTTCGGTACCGGTGAACTCCTCGATCTCGGGCGGGCGATGCGGAACTTCTCGCCGGCCTCGTCCGAGTTCACCACCGTGCCGATCGGGCGGATGGGGTATGCGGTGAAGGGGGTCGGCTCGACGTTGAAGTGGGACGCCGAGAAGGCCGCGCGGATCTTCGACGCGTTGCGGCGGGACGAGCCGCTGTCCGTGCGGCGTACGGCCGATGCGGCGGTCCGGGTTCCGGTGGACCCCCGGCAGATTCGGGTGCGGGTGGAGAACGGGACGCGTACGGCGGGGCTGGGGCGACGGGTGGACGCCGCGCTGACGGCTACCGGGTTCCGTACGACCCGGGCGCCGGTCAACGCGGCGGAGCGGGACGTTCGGCGGACGGTCGTCGCCTACGACCCGCGGTGGGATCGGTCCGCGAAGTCGCTGGCGGCGGCTCTGCCCGGCAGTGAGCTGCGTGTGGTGAAGGGGCAGGGGGCCACGCTGAAGGTGATCGCGGGGGCGGACTTCGAGAAGGTGCGGAAGGTGCGGGCGCAGGATCCTGGGCAGGGGGAGTTCGGGGTGGTGCGGGGGGATGAGGTGGGGTGCTCGTGAGGAGAACGGTGCGTGGGGTTTTTCGCCCCCGCCGCCCCTTCCCGTCCCGTCCCTGGGGGCGCTGCCCCCAGACCCCCCTTCGCGCGGTTCCCCGCGCCCCTGGAGGGCCGACCCCGTTCGCGTCCACGCGGCGGAGCCGCACCTCGGTACTGCCCCGCGCCCCTATGCGTCGAAGCCCTCCGCCGCTCGCTTCTCCCTGAGCTCCATGATCGCCCGGCGGCGCGAGAGGCGGTGGGTGCGGCGGATCTGGGCTTCCTGGTAGCGGCGTTCGTCCCGTTCTGTCTCCGGTACGACCGGGGGGACCCTGCGGGGCTTGCCGTCCGCGTCCACCGCTGCGAAGACCAGGTAGGCCGAGCCGACCTGGGTGGCCGGGGCGGACTCGTTCCAGCGTTCGGCCAGGACCCGTACGCCTACTTCCATCGAGGTCCGGCCGGTCCAGTTGACCTGGGCCTTCACATGGACCAGGTCGCCGACCCTGACCGGCTCCAGAAAGGCCATCTCGTCCATGGAGGCGGTGACGGCAGGCCCTCCGGAGTGCCGTCCGGCGACGGCGCCCGCCGCGTCGTCGACCAGCTTCATGATCACTCCGCCGTGCACCGTGCCCAGCAGATTGGTGTCGTTGTGGGTCATGATGTGGCTGAGGGTCGTACGGGACGCCGAGGTGGGCTTGCCCGGGATGTCCGGACCGTCCGGTGCTGCGGCGGGGGCCTGATCTGTCATGGCCTCCACCTTATGCCGTGGTCGGATCTGCGGAATTTGTGTCAGCTTCGCAACAGCGGTGCCCTGATTTTCCGACGACCCTTGTATGGCGCACGGCGGGGACCTGCACACTGTCTTCCATGACTGATTGGCCCGAGGCACGGCCCGACGACAACCGCGGCGGACGCTACGGACGCGGCAGCGCGAGCGCACAGCCCGAGGGCGCCCGTGTCATGCGGCAGGTCCGCCGCGGCCCGGCGGCCCCTCCCGGGCAGGGCGCCTACGGCGGTGTCCCGCAGCAGCCGTCGTACGTGGACGGACACGACAGCGGCTACAACACCGGCCAGGTGTACGGCGGGGCGGGCGGTGGCGGAGGTCACGGCCCGGGGCGTCCCGCGCCGGACTGGCGCCGCCGTATCAAGTGGACGGCGATCACCCTGGTCACGGTGCTGGTCGTGACGACCGTGGGCACGTACTTCTGGGCCGACTCCAAGCTCAACCGGGACGTCGACCTGTCGAAGGTGATCGAGCGGCCGGAGAAGGGCGAGGGCACCAACTACCTCATCGTCGGCTCCGACAGCCGCGAGGGCATGACCGCCGAGGACAAGAAGAAGCTGCACACCGGGTCCGCCGACGGCAAGCGCACGGACTCGATGATGATCCTGCACACCGGCGACAACGCCCCCACCCTGATCTCGCTGCCCCGTGACTCCAACGTGGAGATCCCGTCGTTCGTGGGCTCCGAGTCGGGCAAGACCTACCCCGGCACCGGCCGCCAGGTGAAGCTGAACGCCGCCTACGCCGAGGACGGGCCCGAACTGCTGGTCCGCACCGTCGAGTTCAACACCGGCCTGCACATCGACCACTACGTGGAGATCGGCTTCGGCGGCTTCGCGAGCATCGTGGACGCGGTCGGCGGCGTGGAGATGGACATCCCGCAGGACATCAAGGACACCAAGTCCGGCGCCGACTTCAAGAAGGGCAAGCAGACCCTGAACGGCGAGGAGGCCCTCGCCTTCGTCCGCACCCGGTACGCGCTGGCGGGCTCCGACCTGGACCGTACGAAGAACCAGCAGAAGTTCCTCTCGGCCCTCGCCAACCAGGTGGCCACGCCGGGCACCATCCTCAACCCCTTCAAGCTCTACCCGACGATGGGCGCCGGCCTGGACTCCCTGATCGTCGACAAGGACATGGGCCTGTTCGACCTGGCCGACATGTTCTGGTCGATGAAGGGTGTCAGTGGCGGCGACGGCACGTCCATGAACATGCCGATCGCGGGCTCCACCGGCGGCAACCTGCTCTGGGACAAGGCCAAGGTGAAGCAGCTGGTGAACGAGCTGAACAACGACGAGAAGGTCACCGTCAAGGGCAACTGAGAGACCTGAGAACGGCTGTGGGCACCCCGGGTGGGGTGCCCACAGCCATGTCCGGCGTCACATGGCGGCGCCCGCCATCGCACGGCACATCTCGGAACAGCGGCGACAGGACTCGGCGCAGCGCGCCAGCCGCTCGTCGTCCGGCACCGACATGCACGCCTCGGCGCACATGTCGCAGGCCTGCGCGCACATCATGCACATCTCGTTCGCCAGCGGCGAGCGGCGCATCATCATGTCCGCGCCCGTACGGGTCGTCTCGGAGCAGTCCATGAGCGCCCGCATGATCGGCATCCGGGCCCGGTCGCCCTTCTGCAGACAGGAGCTCATGGTCTCCTCGCACACACCGTGGCAGGCCATACAGGCGTCGATGCAGTCCCGCATGTCCTGGCTCATCGGTTCCATGGTGGCCGGCTGCTGCTGCGTCATGGTTCCTCCCGGGGGAGCAGGGACGGAAGGAGGGCCGGGGCCCGGCCCCCGCCCTCTCCGTCCTACGCCTTTGGCCCCATGACCACCACAGGGGCCGGGACGCCCACCCGCCCTCTGTCGGGCAGGACACACGGGACGCCCGCGTGGAACCTCCGGCAGCGGCAAAGAGAGGAGAGGCGGCCGGAACGACAGCGGCCGTGCCACGGGGCGGGTCGAGCAGGAGGGGAAAGCACACGTGACAACGCAGCAGGAGCGACAGCGGCTGCGCAGACGACTGGAACGGCTCATCGGCATCGCCGCGACCGAGGGCAACGAGCTCGTTCCGCTGCGCAACGGCGACCGGATCTTCCCCGCGATGCTGGAGGCCATCCACGCCGCGGAACACACCGTCGACATGATGACGTTCGTGTACTGGCGCGGCGACATAGCGCGGAAGTTCGCCGACGCCCTGGCCGAGCGGGCGCGCTCGGGGGTGCGCGTACGGCTGCTGCTGGACGGTTTCGGCGCCAAGGAGATCGAACCGGAGCTGCTGGACGCCATGGACGACGCCGGCGTCCAGGTGGCCTGGTTCCGCAAGCCCACCCGGCTCTCCCCGCTGCGGCAGAACCACCGCTGCCACCGCAAGGTCCTGCTGACCGACGAGCACACCGCCTTCACGGGGGGCGTCGGCATCGCCGAGGAGTGGTGCGGTGACGCCCGCGGCCCGGGCGAGTGGCGCGACACCCACGTGAAGGTCAGGGGGCCCGCCGTGGACGGCATCGCCGCGGCCTTCGCCCAGAACTGGGCCGAGTGCCACGACGACCTGTACGACGAGCACGACCGATTCACCCACCAGGAACAGCCGGGGAACGCCACGGTCCAGGTGGTGCGGGGTTCGGCCAGCTTCGGCTGGCAGGACATGCAGACCCTGCTGCGGGTGGTGATCACCTCGGCGCGGGAGCGTTTCCGGCTCTCCACCGCCTACTTCGCACCCGATCCCTACTTCATCGGCCTGCTGGCCGACGCCGCCCGCCGGGGAGTGCGGGGCGAGATCCTGCTGCCCGGCCCGCACACCGACCAGCGGGCGTGCCGACTGGCCGGACGGCAGCACTACCAGACCCTCGTCGACGCGGGCGTGGAGGTGCGGGAGTACCAGCCGACCATGCTGCACACGAAGGTCATCACCGTGGACGGCGTCTGTTCCCTCATCGGCTCCACCAACTTCAACCGCCGCTCCCTGGAGCACGACGAGGAGGTCATGCTGGCCGTCCTCGACGAGGACTTCACCGCCGAACTGGACGGCGACTTCGACGCCGACCGCAAGCTGAGCGAGACCGTCGACCCCGCCCGCTGGCGGCGCCGCCCCCTGTCCGCACGCCTCGCCGAGGCCGCGGTCACGCCGATCCGCCGCTTCCTGTGACGGCGGGCGGCGGCCGGGACCGGGGGAGGGCGCCCGGCTCACGGACGCCCTCCCCCGCCGTCCCCTACGGCAGGTTGCGGGCCATCACGATGCGCTGGACCTGGTTCGTGCCCTCGTAGATCTGGGTGATCTTCGCGTCGCGCATCATGCGCTCGACCGGGTAGTCGCGGGTGTAGCCGTAGCCGCCGAGGAGCTGGACGGCGTCCGTGGTGACCTCCATGGCGACGTCGGAGGCGAAGCACTTGGCGGCGGCGCCCTGGAAGGTCAGGTCGCTGTCGCCGCGCTCGGACTTGGCCGCGGCCGCGTACGTGAGCTGGCGGGCGGCCTCGATCTTCATGGCCATGTCGGCGAGCATGAACTGGACGCCCTGGAAGTCGGCGATCGGCTTGCCGAACTGCTTGCGCTCCTTGACGTAGCCCTTGGCGTAGTCGAGGGCGCCCTGGGCGATGCCGAGGGCCTGGGCGGCGATGGTGATGCGGGTGTGGTCCAGCGTCTTCATCGCCGTGGCGAAGCCGGTGCCCTCCTCGCCGATCATGCGGTCGGCGGGGATGCGTACGTTGTCGAGGTAGACCTCGCGGGTCGGGGAGCCCTTGATGCCGAGCTTCTTCTCCGGGGCGCCGAAGGAGACGCCCTCGTCGGACTTCTCGACGACGAAGGCGGAGATGCCCTTCGAGCGCTTCGCCGGGTCCGTGACGGCCATCACCGTGTAGTACTCGGACTCGCCGGCGTTGGTGATCCAGCGCTTCACGCCGTTCAGCACCCAGAAGTCGCCGTCGCGGACGGCCTTCGTCTTCATGCCGGCCGCGTCGGAGCCGGCGTCCGGCTCCGAGAGGCAGTACGAGAACATGCCGTCGCCCTTGGCGAGCGGGGTCATGTACTTCTTCTTCAGCGCCTCGGAGCCGGAGAGGATCACCGGCAGCGAGCCCAGCTTGTTCACGGCCGGGATGAGGGAGGAGGACGCGCAGACGCGGGCCACCTCCTCGATCACGATGACCGTGGCGAGCGCGTCGGCACCCGCGCCGCCGTACTCCTCGGGGACGTGCACCGCGTGCAGGTCGTTCGCGGTGAGGGCGTCCAGGGCCTCCTGCGGGAAGCGGGCCTCCTCGTCCACCGCTGCGGCGTACGGCGCGATCTTCGCCTCGGCCAGCGAGCGGACGGCGTCGCGAAGCATGTCGTGCTCTTCGGACGGGCGGTACAGGTCGAAGTCAGCCGATCCGGCCAAGGTCTCTCACGCTCCAAAACGCTGCGATGCTGATCACGCTAACTACCGTTAAGTAACTCAAATTTTAGAGCGTCATCCACGGTTGTGGATAGGTGAGCTGGGCGACAGCCCCGCGCGGGCGTTCCCGGGCCCCCGGTTATGCTCGGGCCCGCACTGCTCGCCGTATACCTCTGGAGCACCCATGGCCCTCAAGATCACCGTGATCGGGACCGGTTATCTCGGCGCGACCCACGCGGCGGCCCTGGCGGAGCTCGGGTTCGAGGTACTGGGCCTCGATGTCGTACCGGAGAAGATCGACAAGCTCCGGCGCGGTGAGGTCCCCATGTACGAGCCGGGGCTGGAGGAGCTGCTGCGCAGGCATGTCGCCGGGATCGAGGGGTCCAGCGGGCGGCTGCGCTTCACCATGGACTGGGCCGAGCTCGGCGAGTTCGGGGACATCCACTTCGTCTGCGTGAACACCCCGCAGCGGCACGGCGAGTACGCCTGCGACATGTCGTACGTCGACTCCGCGATCGCCTCGCTCGCCCCGCATCTGAGGGGTCCCGCGCTGGTCGTGGGCAAGTCGACGGTGCCGGTGGGCTCGGCGGACCGGCTGGCCGCGTATCTGGCCGAGCACGCCCCGGCCGGTGCGGACGCGGAGCTGGCGTGGAACCCGGAGTTCCTGCGCGAGGGCTTCGCCGTGCAGGACACCCTGCACCCGGACCGGCTCGTGGTGGGCGTGCGCAGTGAGCGGGCGGAGAAGTTGCTGCGGGAGGTGTACGCCACCCCGATCGAGGAGGGCTCGCCGTTCGTGGTGACCGACTTCGCGACCGCGGAGCTGGTGAAGACCTCGGCGAACTCCTTCCTCGCCACCAAGATCTCGTTCATCAACGCGATGGCCGAGGTGTGCGAGGCCGCGGACGGTGACGTCGCCAAGCTGGCGGAGGCCATCGGCTACGACGACCGGATCGGCGCGAAGTTCCTGCGGGCCGGGATCGGCTTCGGCGGCGGCTGTCTGCCGAAGGACATCCGGGCGTTCATGGCGCGCGCCGGTGAGCTGGGCGCGGACCAGGCGCTGACGTTCCTGCGGGAGATCGACTCGATCAACATGCGCCAGCGGGGCCGGATGGTGGAGCTCACCCGGCAGGCGCTGGACGGCGGGGCGTTCCTCGGCAAGCGGGTGGCGGTACTGGGCGCGACCTTCAAGCCGGACTCGGACGACGTCCGGGACTCCCCCGCGCTGAACGTGGCCGGGCAGATCCATCTGCAGGGCGGCCAGGTCACGGTGTACGACCCCAAGGGCATGGACAACGCCCGCCGCCTCTTCCCGACCCTCGGGTACGCCGGCTCGGCGCTGGAGGCGGTGCGGGGCGCGGACGTCGTCCTGCATCTGACGGAGTGGCGGGAGTTCCGCGAGCTGGACGCGGCGGCGCTGGGCGAGGTCGCCGCGGACCGGCTGATCCTGGACGGCCGCAACGCGCTCGACCCGGAGGTGTGGCGCCGGGCCGGCTGGCGCTACCGCGCGATGGGCCGCCCCACCGCCTGACGGAACGGGTGGCGCCGGTTCGGCCGAGGCTCAGTCGGCCGAACCGGCGCACCGCCCCATTCTGCCCCACCCGGCCGGACCCCGGTGGGCCGGCGGGCCAAAGACGCCGGGCGGGAAGCACCCCCGAAGGGGCACTCCGAGCAGCGCTCGGGCCCTCAGCGGTCCAGTTCCTCGACGGTCGCCGTCGACGGAGCCCGGCGCTGCTGAACCGCGTGCGCGGCAAACGCGGCCCCCCGCAGCACCCGCTGAACATTGCCCCAGGTCAGCAGGGCCACGTCCGATTCCTCCCAGCCCCGCCGCAGCAGCTCCGCGATCAGCCTCGGATAGCAGGAGGGGTCCGCCAACTCCTGCGTACACGCACCGCCGGTGTCGTATGTGCCGGACAGCCCGACACACTCCGGCCCGGCGACCCCACGAATGTGGTCGAGCTGGTCGGCGACGTCGCGGACGGTCGGACCGGACTGCTCCGCGGCCAACGGCACCATGCACAGACTCCCGGTCCTCGCCATGTCCGCGAGCAGATCGTCGGGGAGGTTGGCGGGGTGCGGGCGCAGCGCACGCGCGGCGGAGCGGCTGAACAGCACGGGCGCCTTGGAAAGGGTGAGGACACGGCGGATCGTCGGCTCCGAGGCGTACGAGAGGTCGGCGATCATGCCGAGCCGGTTCATCTCGCGGACGGTCTCCTCACCGAACCGGGTCAGTCCCGCCGGGCCCGCCCAGGAGACGCCGGTGAGGGTGAGGACGCGCAGGCCGAGGGTGTGCAGCGAGCGCAGCACACCGAGGGAGTCACCGAGGGCGGCGGCTCCCGCGGGGCCGAACAGGACGGCCACCCGGCCGCGGTTGCGTGCGTCGGCGACCTCGCCGGCGGTGCGGGCGGGGTACAGGTCCTCGCCGTGGGCGGCGACGACCGTCTTGGCGAGGTCGAGGTGGTCGAGGGTGGCGGCCACGGCCCTGTCCGGGGCGAGTCCGTCGGGGAGGTGGAGGGACCAGAACATCGCGCCCACCTTGCCCGCGCGCAGGCGGGGTACGTCCGTCTCGACCGCGCTCTCGCCGAGGGCGAGGTCGTACCAGGAGAGGCGGCGGAGTGTCTGGGGCAGGCCGTTGTAGCCGTCGGCCACGGGGTGGGCCGCCAGGACGGCGTGGGCGCGGGTGAGGGGGTCGGCGTCCGGGTCGGAGACGGGTTCGAAGGTGTCCGGCTCCACGAGGACGGCTTCCTCGGGGTACGGGACGTCTACGCGGCCGATCTCGGCGGCGGTGTGCAGGTCGTCCTGGAGATCGGCCATGGCGGGCTCCGTACGGTCGTGACCTCGGCGGTACGGTCACGTTCGCACGGAGCGGGGGTGGGGTTCCTGGTGGATGGGGCGTTCGGGGGTACGGGGGCGTCCCACGGTTGGTTCTCGCCCCCGCCGCCCCTTCCCGTCCCGTCCCGGGGTTCCGCCCCGGACCCCGCTCCTCGAACGCCGGAGGGGCTGGGGGTGCCGGAGGGGCTCTTCAGGCGTCCAGGGACTCCAGGGTCGCGTTGGACGGGCCCCGAGTGGTCCGGAGGTCCCTGGCCACGTCTTCCGCCGCGGACAGGACCCGTACCGCGTTCCGCCAGGTGAGCTTGGCCAGGTCGGGCTTCGACCAGCCTCGGTCCAGGAGTTCCGCTATGAGGTTCGGGTAGCCGGAGACGTCGTCGAGGCCGTCGGGGGTGAAGGCCGTACCGTCGTAGTCGCCGCCGATGCCTATGTGGTCGACGCCGGCGGCCTCGCGCATGTGGTCCAGATGGTCGGCGACCGTGGAGACGGTGGCGACCGGGCGCGGGTGGGTCTCCTCGAAGGCGCGGTGCACCGCCATGCCCTCGGCGGTGGTGTCGAGGTGGTGGAAGCCGTGCGCGCGCATGTTCTCGTCCGCCGCGGCGGTCCAGTCGACGGCCGCCTGCAGCACGAACTTCGGCACGAACGTCACCATCGCGACGCCCCCGTTGGCGGGCAGCCGCTCCAGCACGTCGTCGGGGATGTTGCGCGGGTGGTCGCAGACCGCGCGGGCGGAGGAGTGCGAGAAGATCACCGGCGCGGACGTGGCGTCCAGCGCGTCCCGCATGGTCGTCGCGGCGACATGGGAGAGGTCGACCAGCATGCCCAGCCGGTTCATCTCCCGGACCACCTCACGGCCGAAGGCCGACAGTCCGCCCACACCGGGCTCGTCGGTCGCCGAATCCGCCCACGCCACGTTGTAGTTGTGGGTGAGGGTCAGATAGCGGACGCCGAGGTCGTACAACCCCCGCAGTGTGCCGAGGGAGTTGGCTATGGAGTGGCCTCCCTCGGCGCCCATGAGGGAGGCGATGCGGCCCTGGGCGCGCGCCGCCTCCATGTCGGCGGCGGTCAGCGCCGGCGCCAGCTCCTGCGGATGACGGGCCAGCAACTGCCGTACGCAGTCGATCTGTTCCAGCGTGGACGGCACCGCGTCGGGCAGATCCGCGCGGACGTACACCGACCAGAACTGCGCGCCGACCCCGCCGGCCCGCAGCCGGGGTATGTCGGTGTGCAGATGGGCGGACTGGTCGCCGGCGATGTCGCGGGAACCGAGGTCGTAGCGGACCTGTTCGCGCAGGGCCCACGGCAGGTCGTTGTGTCCGTCGACGACGGGGAACTCCCGCAGCAGTTCCCGGGCCCGGTCCAGTGAGGAGGTCATCCGTGTCACTTCCCGAAGCCGAAGCCGGCGGCCGAACCCTCGGCCTTGGCCCGCAGCCGCTTGCCCTTCTCCGTGGCCTGGTCGTTCAGTTCCTGCTGGAACTCCCGCATCCGGCCGAGAAGTTCCTCGTCGTGGGCGGCGAGCATCCGGACCGCGAGGAGGCCCGCGTTGCGCGCCCCGGCGACGGAGACGGTGGCGACCGGGACACCGGCCGGCATCTGCACGATGGAGAGCAGCGAGTCCATGCCGTCGAGGTACTTCAGCGGTACGGGCACGCCGATGACCGGCAGCGGGGTCACCGAGGCGAGCATGCCGGGGAGATGGGCGGCGCCGCCCGCGCCGGCGATGATCGCCTTGAGGCCCCGGTCAGCGGCCTGCTCGCCGTACGCGATCATCTCACGGGGCATGCGGTGCGCGGAGACGACGTCGACCTCGTAGGCGATCTCGAACTCGTCGAGGGCCTTGGCCGCCGCTTCCATGACGGGCCAGTCGGAGTCCGACCCCATGACGATGCCGACAACTGGGCTCATTCGGTGATCGTGCCTCTCAGGTAGCCGGCTGCGTGACGGGCGCGCTCCAGCACGTCGTCCAGGTCGTCGCCGTAGGTGTTGACATGGCCCACCTTGCGGCCGGGCTTCACGTCCTTGCCGTACATGTGGATCTTCAGCTGGGGGTCGCGGGCCATGCAGTGCAGGTACGCGGAGTACATGTCCGGGTAGTCGCCGCCGAGGACGTTGACCATGACCGTCCACTTCGCGCGTGGGCGGGGGTCGCCGAGCGGGAGGTCGAGGACGGCGCGGACGTGGTTGGCGAACTGGGAGGTGATCGCGCCGTCCATGGACCAGTGTCCGGAGTTGTGCGGGCGCATCGCGAGTTCGTTGACGAGGATGCGGCCGTCACGGGTCTGGAACAGCTCCACCGCGAGATGTCCGACGACGCCGAGTTCCTTGGCGATGTTCAGCGCCATCTCCTCGGCCCGCAGCGCGAGCTCCTCCTCGAGGCCGGGGGCGGGCGCGATCACCGTGTCGCAGACGCCGTTCACCTGCTGCGACTCCACGACCGGGTAGGCGACGGCCTGGCCGTGCGGGGAGCGGACCACGTTGGCGGCGAGCTCGCGCACGAAGTCGACCTTCTCCTCGGCGAGGACGGCGACACCCGCCTTGAACGGCTCGGCGGCCTCCTTCACCGAGTCGACGACCCACACGCCCTTGCCGTCGTAGCCGCCGCGGACCGTCTTGAGGACGACGGGGAAGCCCTCCCCCTCGGCCGCGAACGCGGCCACGTCCTCGGGGTCGGCGACGATGCGGTGCCGCGGGCAGGGCACACCGATCGCGTCGAGCTTCGCGCGCATCACGCCCTTGTCCTGGGCGTGCACCAGCGCGTCCGGGCCCGGGCGGACGGGGATGCCGTCCGCCTCCAGGGCCCGCAGGTGCTCGGTGGGCACATGCTCGTGGTCGAAGGTGATCACATCGCAGCCGCGCGCGAACGCGCGCAGCGTCTCCAGGTCGCGGTAGTCGCCGACGACGACCTCGCCGACGACCTGCGCCGCGGAATCCTGCGGAGTGTCACTGAGAAGCTTGAATCTGATGCCGAGCGGGATGCCCGCCTCGTGTGTCATACGAGCGAGCTGGCCACCGCCGACCATGCCGACTACCGGGAACGTCACGTCCCCCAGGGTATCGGCCCGCGCCACGGTGGCCGATTCCGCACCCACCGGGCGGGAAGTACCGCGCACCGCCGACGGCGTCGGCAGGAAGATCGCGCGCGCGGGTGGTTAGCATGATTGGGTTGACGCATTCGACGGACAGGAGCCGGCAGACGATGGAACGTGGTTCCTCGGGGCTTCGACGGTTCTTCCGGGAAGTGGCCAAGTTCGGCGCCGTGGGCGGAGCCGGGGTACTGGTCAACCTGGGCGTGTTCAACCTGGTCCGGCACTGGACCGACCTCCAGGTGGTGCGGGCGAGCGTCATCGCCACCATCGTGGCGATCGTCTTCAACTACATCGGCTTCCGCTACTTCGCCTACCGGGACCGCGACAAGTCCGGGCGCACCCGGGAGATGACGCTGTTCCTGCTGTTCAGCGCGGTCGGCCTGGTGATCGAGAACGGCGTGCTGTACACGGCGACGTACGGTTTCGGCTGGGACACCCCGCTGCAGAGCAACATCTTCAAGTTCGTCGGCATCGGGGTGGCGACCCTGTTCCGCTTCTGGTCGTACCGCACCTGGGTCTTCCGCGCGCTGCCGTCGGCCCGCAAACCGGACCAGGTGGACGCGGCGACCGAGGGCTCCCGCGCGGCACAGCGCGTGCCGTAGGCGTCAGCGCACCGTGCGGCGGTACTCGTCGTCCGGGGACTTCTGCGGCGGGGTGCGGGACAGGAACAGGCCGAAGACGGCCGGACTGGCCTGAAGCATCTCCAGGCGGCCGCCGTCCGCCTCCGCCAGGTCACGGGCGACGGCGAGGCCGATGCCGGTGGAGTTGTGGCCGCTGATCGCCCGTTCGAAGATCCTCGCGCCCAGTTCGGCGGGGACGCCCGAGCCCTCGTCGGTGACCTCGACGACGACCTGGTTGCCGGTGACGCGGGTGCGCAGGGCGACCGTGCCGCCGCCGTGCATCAGCGAGTTCTCGATCAGCGCCGCCAGCACCTGGGCGACCGCGCCCGGCGTGCCCACCGCCCTGAGCTGCCGCTTGCCCGAGGTCACGATGGCACGGCCCGCGCTGCGGTAGGCGGGGCGCCATTCGGCGAGCTGCTGCTGGATCACCTCGTCGAGGTCGAAGGTGACCGCGGAGCCGGTGCGCGGGTCACGGGAATTGGTCAGCAGCCGCTCCACCACGTCCGTCAGCCGCTCCACCTGTGCCAGCGCGATCGTCGCCTCCTCCTTCACCGTGTCCGGGTCGTCGGTGAGGGTGATCTCCTCGAGGCGCATCGACAGCGCGGTGAGGGGGGTGCGCAGCTGGTGGGAGGCGTCGGCGGCGAGGCGCCGTTCGGCGGTCAGCATGCGGGCGATGCGCTCGGCGGAGCGGTCCAGTACGTCCGCGACCCGGTCCAGTTCGGGCACGCCGTAGCGGCGGTGACGGGGGCGGGGGTCACCGGAGCCCAGCCGCTCGGCGGTCTCCGCGAGGTCGGTCAGCGGGGAGGCGAGCCTGCTGGCCTGGCGGATCGCCAGCAGCACCGCCGCGATCACCGCGAGCAGCGCCACCAGGCCGATGATCAGCAGCGTACGGCCGACCTCCCGGGTCACCGAGGAGCGCGGCTCCTGGACGGTGACCGTCTCGCCCTCCTCGCCGGGGGCCGTCGCGCTGATGACGTCGCCGTCCGGCTTGGTGCCGACCTCGATGGGCGGCTTGCCGGGGATCCGGATGACGGCGTACCGGTCCCCGGTGACCTGGTCGCTGATGATCTCGGCGGTGACCTTGTCCTCGACCAGCAGCCTGCTGTCGACGATGCTGGCCAGCCGTACCGCCTCGGACTCCACCCGCTCGCGGGCGCTGTCGCTGATGGTGCGGGTCTCGACGAGTACCAGGGAGACACCGAAGACGGCGATCACGACAAGCACCACGGCGAGCGTGGACTGGATCAGACGGCGGCGCATGTCCTCTTCATCGTCCGGACGGGAACCCCGAGGGGATTCGGCTAGCTCTTCTCGAAGCGGAAGCCCACGCCGCGCACCGTGGCGATGTAGCGGGGGTTGGCCGCGTCGTCGCCCAGCTTCTTGCGCAGCCACGAGATGTGCATGTCGAGGGTCTTGGTGGAGGACCACCAGGTGGTGTCCCAGACCTCGCGCATCAGCTGGTCGCGGGTGACGACCCGGCCCGCGTCCCGTACCAGGACCCGCAGCAGGTCGAACTCCTTGGCGGTGAGCTGGAGCTCCTCCTCGCCCATCCAGGCCCGGTGCGACTCGACGTCGATCCGCACGCCGTGGGTGGCGGGCGGCTGCTGGGGCTCGGCGGCGCCGCGCCGCAGCAGGGCCCGGACCCGGGCCAGCAGTTCGGCGAGCCGGAACGGCTTGGTGACGTAGTCGTCGGCGCCCGCGTCGAGGCCGACGACCGTGTCCACCTCGTCGGCGCGGGCGGTCAGGATCAGCAGGGGAACCGTGTGCCCCTCGGCGCGGAGCCGGCGGGCGACCTCCAGGCCGTCCATGCCGGGCAGCCCCAGATCCAGCACCACCAGGTCGACGCCGCCCTGCATTCCGGCCTCGAGCGCGGCGGGTCCGTCCTCACGGACCTCGACTTCGTAGCCCTCCCGGCGCAGGGCGCGGGCCAGCGGCTCCGAGATGGACGCGTCGTCCTCGGCGAGCAGTACACGGGTCATGTCAGTGATGGTAGACCCGCCGTCGAGGGGCCCGGGGTGTGATCGCGGGCGTTGACTCTTACCTCCGGCATACCCGTTTCTCACCCTGCGGCGGTCTGCGGTGCCCTTGGCGCGCACCTGCGGCTGTGGGGTGCGATCCTGGGACAGACCTTCGAATGAGTGATCACGGTTCCATCAAAGCCTGTGATCCGTGTCTCAAGTCCTTCCATATCCGGCACTGTCCTGCCGTATGGTGAATCAACGCCTGTTGCACCACGGGGACCTTTGGCGCAGTCGACGCCGAGGGTCTCCTTTGTGTGCGGGCCGGCTTCTTCGCCGGCCCCGGAAGGAATGACCTGTGGCCGGGCCTCCTCGCGCACTGACGCGCGTAGAGGCGTGGATCCCGGTGGTCGCCGTCCACCGCTCCCCGACCGGGAGCGGCCCCCCTCGGGCGTGGGGTGGACGGTACGGACCTGCCGGTGCCGGCCTCCCCCCACCGGGCGCGTACACGCTCGCGCGACGCGTCCCGACCAGCAAGGAACGACCATGGCGTCCAGCCTGACGAAGGACTCGGTCACTCCGGGCACCCCCGGATCCGAGAAGACCTTCTTCGGCCACCCCCGCGGACTGGCCACTCTCTTCATGACCGAGATGTGGGAGCGTTTCTCCTACTACGGCATGAGGGCCCTCCTCCCGCTGTACCTCGTCGCTCCGGGCGGCCTGGGGCTGAGCGCGGGCACCGCGACCGCGATCTACTCGGTGTACCTCTCGCTGGTGTACCTGCTGACGATGCCGGGCGGCTGGTTCGGCGACCGTGTCTGGGGTCCCCGCAAGACCGTCGCCATCGCGGGCGGCATCATCATGCTGGGCCACCTGACGCTGGCCCTGCCGTCCTCCGGGACCTTCTACGCGGGCCTCGGCCTGGTCGCCATCGGCTCCGGTCTGCTGAAGGCCAACATCTCCACGATGGTCGGCCAGCTCTACCAGGGCCCGGACGACCCGCGCCGGGACGGCGGCTTCACCGTCTTCTACATGGGCATCAACCTGGGTGCCTTCGCCGCGCCGCTGATCATCGGCACCATCGGTGAGAACGTGAACTGGCACCTGGGCTTCGCGCTCGCCGCGCTGGGCATGGGTCTCGGTGTGGCGCAGTTCCTGCTGGGCAGCCGTCACCTGGACGCGCGCTCCAGCGTCGTCCCGAAGCCGCTGTCGGCCGCGGAGAAGTCGTCCACGCTGCGCAAGTCCGCGTTCTGGGCGGGCATCGCGGTCGTCGCGTACGCCGTCGTCGGCCTCACCGGCAACTACACCCTGAACTGGGTCCTGGTCCCGCTGACGCTGCTCGGTGTGATCGTCCCCGTGATGGTGATCGCCCGGATCAAGCGCGACAAGGACCTGGACCGCGCCGAGCAGTCGAAGATGTCCGCGTACATCTGGTTCTTCGTCGCCGCCGCGATCTTCTGGATGATCTACGACCAGGGCGGCTCGACCCTGTCGCTCTTCGCCGACTCGTCTGCCGAGAACAGCGTTCTGGGCTGGGACTTCCCGGTCTCCTGGTACCAGTCGGTCAACCCGGTCCTGATCATGGCGCTGGCTCCGGTCTTCGCGTGGGTCTGGCTGGCGCTGAACCGGCGCGGCAAGGAGCCGAGCACGATCGTGAAGTTCGCGTCGGGTCTGGTGCTGGTCGGTGTCTCCTTCTTCCTCTTCCTGGCCCCGCTGTCGATCGCCGAGGGCGGTCACAAGGCGGCGGCGCTGTGGCTGGTGGCGATCTACTTCACGCAGACCGTGGGTGAGCTGCTGCTGTCGCCGGTGGGCCTGTCGGTGACGACGAAGATGGCGCCGGCGAAGTACGCCTCGCAGATGATGGGTGTGTGGTTCCTCGCGGTCACCGCCGGTGACGCGACCACGGGGCTGCTGTCCATCGCGGGCGTCGATCTGGACAAGACGGGGATCGTCGTGATGGAGGCGAGCCTCGCGGTACTCGCGGGCATCGCGGTGTGGATGTACCGCAACAGGGTGAAGGCGCTGATGGGCGACGTGCGCTGAGCGTTTGCGCTCTGGCCGAAGGGCCCCGCATCCGGATGGGATGCGGGGCCCTTCGGTTGTTGTGGTCTTTCGCCCCCGCCGCCCCGTCCAGTCCAGTCCCGAAACTGGGCTCCGCCCCAGACCCCGCTCCTCAAACGCCGGAGAGGCTGAGTCTCGGCCAGGAAAACCCTCAGGCCGGTGCGCCGAGTTCCGCCCAGACCGTCTTGCCCGCCACGTCCGGCGAACGGACGACGCCCCAGTCCAGGCACAGCCGCTGCACGATGAACATGCCGTGTCCTCCCGGCCGCCCGGCCCGGTGCGGCGTGCGCGGGGCCGGCTGCCCCGACCCCCGGTCGGTGACCTCGAGCCGGATCACCTTCCTGTCACAGGTGATGGCCAGATGATCCGGCCCCTCCGCATGCAGACACGCGTTGGTGACCAACTCGGAGACGACCAGCAGTACATCCTCCGCGGCGGCCCGCTGGTCCGCGGTGGCGGCCGGCAGCCACCCCCACGCGTACAGCGCCTGGCGGGTGAAGTCCCGGGCGAGCGGCACGACCCCGCTCTGGCCGTCGAAACTCAGCCGGCGTACCTGCCCGCCACTCGTGGCCTCCGCCGGCGCGTCTCCCCCGGACGTCTCGGAAGCGCCGCCGGGTTCCGGACCGCGGTCGCCCGGCGAATAGGGCCGGGTGGTGCTCATCAGCGCTTCACCTCACCGTGTCACCAGTTCACGATTCAAGAGTCTCCGTACCCGTCCCGTCGTCACGCGCGCACGGCCCGTCCGGCACGTTCAGGATGTCTCCTGCCCGGACGGACCGTGGGGACACCCCCGTATCCGTATCCGTACGAAAGGACGGGCCTGCCCGCGCGGGTCACGCGGAATCGTCGGCCAGCGCCGCCTCGAGCGTGTCATGGACGGTGAACACCGCGTCCGCTCCCGTGATCTCGAAGACGCGCGCGACGACGGGCTGCATCTCCACGAGATGGACCCCGCCTCCGGCCGCCTCGGCCTTCAGCCGGGCACCGAGCAGCACGTTCAACCCCGTGGAGTCACAGAACTCCAGCCGGGAGCAGTCGATGACAAGCCGCTTGAATCCCTTGGCGAGGCAGTCCTCCAGCGGCTCGCGCAACAGATCGGCGGTGTGGTGATCCAACTCACCCGCCGGAGTCACGACGGCACTGGGGCCCTCTTCTCGCACCTCGACCAGAAGCCGGCCCGACTGTGCGCTGCCGACCGTCCCGCGGTCCATGCCGTCTCTCTCTCCCGACCTGATGGCTGCCTGCTGACGTCCCCGAACATTACGCCTTCCTGCCACGCTCCGACAGCCGAACAATCGCGCACAAACGGACATATGTGAACACAATGCACTTGCGGTCGGCTCAGGAAAGCGGGTAGGGCTAGTAAGAACACGTAACCGACCACGGCCGGCTTTGGAGGCGCCGCACACCGCAGTGCACGTATCGGCTTCGGCAGCCATATGCCGAGAACGATGGAGGACATCATGTCACCCCGGCTCGACGCATCGCCTACCCCGAAAGCGACGTCGACACTCCCTCCGGAACATCTGGATCCCATCGAACAGGGCGACACGAGTGTCGTCCCGGACGACCTACTCGCCGGACTCCCGGAGATTCCCCCGTACGACGAGGTGGGCCCGGTCGACGCGCGGGCTCTGTCCAAGACCCTCTTCGAGCGCCTCGAGTCGCTGGAGGAAGGCACCCACGAGTACTCGTACGTACGCAACACGCTCGTCGAACTGAACCTCGCCCTGGTCAAGTTCGCCGCCTCCCGGTTCCGCTCGCGCAGCGAGCCGATGGAGGACATCATCCAGGTCGGCACCGTCGGCCTGATCAAGGCGATCGACCGCTTCGAGCTGGCGCGCGGTGTGGAGTTCCCCACCTTCGCGATGCCCACCATCATCGGCGAGATCAAGCGCTTCTTCCGCGACACCTCCTGGTCCGTGCGCGTACCGCGCCGGCTTCAGGAGCTGCGGCTCGACCTGGCCAAGGCCGGTGACGAGCTGGCTCAGCAGCTCGACCGCGCGCCGACGGTGGCCGAACTGGCTGAGCGCCTGGGCATCAGCAACGACGAGGTCGTCGAGGGCATGGCGGCGTCCAACGCCTACACCGCCTCCTCGCTGGACGCCCAGCCGGAGGAGGACGACGCCGAGGGTGCGCTGGCGGACCGGATCGGCTACGAGGACCACGGGCTCGAGGGCATCGAGTACGTCGAGTCGTTGAAGCCGCTGATCGCCGAACTGCCGCCGCGCGACCGCAAGATCCTGTCCCTGCGGTTCGTCGCGGGCATGACCCAGTCGGAGATCGGCGAGGAACTGGGCATCTCCCAGATGCATGTCTCCCGCCTGCTCTCACGCACACTGGTGAAACTGCGCAGGGGGCTCACGCTCGAGGAGTGATCCTCACCGTTTGTTCCCCTCTTTGTCGTTGTTTCCCTCCTCACCGGGTGACGCTCGTCCTCCAGGGGGCGGTCCGCGGACGGACCGCCCCCTTCGGGCCGTCCGCGGGCCGCCGCGCGGCTCACACCGCGCGTACGCCCCGCCGCCACACCCCCGCGACCAGCGGCACTCCGGGCCGGTAGGCGAGGTGGACATGGCTCGGGGCGTCGAGAAGCGTGAGATCGGCGTACGCGCCCGGGGTCAGCCGGCCGATGTCGGTGCGGCGCAGGGCCGCGGCACCGCCCGCCGTGGCCGACCAGACGGCCTCGTCCGGTGTCATCCCCATGTCCCGTACGGCGAGGGCGACGCAGAAGGGGACGGAGGACGTGAACGAGGAGCCCGGGTTGCAGTCGGTGGACAGCGCGACCGTGACCCCCGCGTCCAGCAGCCTGCGGGCGTCCGGCCAGTCGGCACGGGTGGAGAACTCGGCGCCGGGGAGCAGGGTGGCGACGGTGCTCCCGGCCGCGAGGGCGTCCACGTCGGCGTCGGTGAGGTGGGTGCAGTGGTCGGCACTGGCAGCGTCGAGCTCGACGGCCAGCTGGACCCCGGGGCCGTACGACAGCTGGTTGGCGTGGACACGGGGGTGCAGGCCCTTGGCCCTGCCCGCGGTGAGGACGGCGCGGGCCTGGTCGCCGTCGAAGGCGCCCTTCTCGCAGAAGACGTCGATCCAGCGGGCGTGCGGCGCGCAGGCGTCCAGCATCTCGCCGGTGACCAGGGCCACATAGGCGGCCGGGTCCTCGGCGTACTCGGGCGCCACGATGTGCGCGCCGAGGTAGGTGACCTCGTCGGTGTGGCGGGCGGCCAGGCGCAGGGCGCGGGCCTCGTCCTCGACCGTCAGGCCGTAGCCCGATTTGGTCTCGAATGTCGTGGTGCCCTGGCGGAGCGCCTCGTCGAGGAAACGGACGAGGTTCGCCTCCAGTTCCGCGTCGGCGGCGGCGCGGGTGGCGGCGACGGTCGTACGGATGCCGCCGGCGCCGTAGGCGCGGCCCGACATACGGGCGTTGAACTCCTCGGTGCGGTCACCGGCGAAGACCAGGTGGGAGTGGGAGTCGACGAAGCCCGGCAGGACGGTCCGGCCGCCCGCGTCGACCCGGTTGTCAGTGGCGGGTGCTTTGCTTGATTCACCGGTCCACACGACGCGGTCGCCCTCGATGACGACGGCCGCGTTCCGGACCAGTCCAAGGGGAGAGCCGTCGAGGGAGGGGTCGTTGGTGACCAGCGTGGCGATGTCGCTGATGACGGTGCTGCTCATGATGGCGTCCTCATGGGTGGTCGTCAGGCGCGCAGTGCTTCGACGGCCTGCGCGAGAGCTCCGGGCACATCGGGTACGAGCGTGTGCGCCCCGTCGCGTACGACGTGCCGGCCCCCCACGACCGTGTGCCGTACGTCGGCCGCTGTCGCGGCGAATACGGCCGTCTCGGCGCCGAGTCCGGGCAGTGGCCCCGCTGTTCTGACCGAGTCGAGGGCGATCGTGACGAGGTCGGCGCGCGCACCGGCCTCGATGGTGCCGGTGTCGTCCCAGCCGAGGGCGGCGTGTCCGTCGACGGTGGCGGCCCGCAGCAGCGCGGCGGCCGTCCAGTGCCCCCGGGTGCGGGTGCGCAGCCGCTCGTCCAGCTCCATCGCGCGGGCCTCTTCGAACAGGTCGATCACGGCGTGGCTGTCGGACCCGAGGGAGAGCGGCGAGCCCTCGTTCTGCAGCGCGGCGGCGGGTCCGATGCCGTCGGCGAGGTCGCGTTCGGTCGTCGGGCACATGCAGGTGCCGGTGCCGCTGCCGCCGATCAGGGCGATGTCCTCGGCGGTGAGATGGGTGTTGTGGACGCCGGTGGTGCGCGGGCCGAGGACGCCGTGCAGGGCCAGGAGCTGCGCGGGGGTGCAGCCGTGGACCTCGCGGCAGGCGTCGTTCTCGGCGGTCTGCTCGGACAGGTGCACATGGAGCGGGGCCCGCCGCTCCTCGGCCCACCGGGCCACGGTGGCCAGCTGCTCCGCCGGCACGGCCCGGACGGAGTGGACCGCCGCTCCGATCCGTGCGTGATCCCGTTCCTTGAGAACGGAACAGCGTGTGGCCCAGGCGTCCGTGTCACCGTCGGAGAAGCGGAGCTGGTGGACGGTGGGCGGCTGTCCGAAGCCGGAGGAGAGATAGGCGGTGTCGAGGAGGGTGATGCGGATTCCGGCTTCGGCGGCGGCCTCGATGAGCGCCTCGCCCATGGCGTTGGGGTCGGCGTAGGGCGTGCCGCCGGGGGCGTGGTGGACGTAGTGGAACTCGCCGACGGCGGTGACGCCGGCCAGCGCCATCTCGGCGTAGGTCGCGCGGGCGAGGGCGTGGTAGGTGTCCGGGGTGAGGCGGCCGGCCGTGGCGTACATGGTCTCGCGCCAGGTCCAGAAGGTGCCGGAGCCGACCTGGACGGTGGAGCGCAGGGCGCGGTGGAAGGCGTGGCTGTGGGCGTTGGCCAGTCCGGGGAGGGTCAGTCCGCGCAGGATCTCGGCGCCGGGCGGCGGGGCGGGGGTGTCGGCGCGGACGACGGTGATGCGGCCGTCCCGGACCTCGACGGCGACGCCCGGCTCGATGGGGGTCCCCCCTGCCCGAGCGGAGCCGAGAGCTTGGGGGAGGGTGCCGAGCCAGGCGTGCTCCAGCCAGTACGTCCGCGGGTTGGCAGTCACGTGCAGGCCAGTCCTTCCAGTACGTCGGCGAGGGCGAGGACTCCGGCCACGCAGTCGTCCTCGGTGGCGTGCTCGGCCGGGGAGTGCGAGACGCCGGTCGGGTTGCGCACGAACAGCATGGCGGTCGGGACGCGTCCGGAGAGGATTCCGGCGTCGTGTCCGGCGCCGGTGCCGAGGACGGGCACCTCGATGCCGGTGTCGCCGGCGAGGATGCGGGCGAGTTCGTCGCGCAGGGCGTGGTCGAACTCGACGACTGGGGTGAAGGACTCGCGTTCGACGTCGAGGGTGACGCCGTGCTTCCGCGCGTGGGCGCGGGCGGCCTCCCGTACGGCCTCGACCACGGTGTCCAGGCTCTCCTGGCCCGCGGCGCGGCAGTCGAGCCAGCCGCGTACGAGGGAGGGGATGGCGTTGACACCGTTGGGCTCGACGGCGATCTTGCCGAAGGTGGCCACGGCGCCGGCGAGTTCGGCCTCGCGGCGGGCCGCGAGGACGGTCTCGGCGTACGGCAGCATCGGGTCGCGCCGGTCGGCGAGCCGGGTGGTGCCGGCGTGGTTGGCCTCGCCCCGGAAGTCGAACCGCCAGCGGCCGTGCGGCCAGATGGCGGACGCGATGCCGACGCGGTCGCCGGACAGGTCGAGGGCCCGGCCCTGTTCGACGTGGAGTTCGACGAAGGCGCCGATGCGGTCGAGCCGTCCGGGGTCGGGGCCGAGGGCGTCGGGGTCGTGGCCGGCGGCCTCCATGGCCCGCGGGAGGGTGACGCCGTCCGCGTCGGTGAGCCGGTGGGCCCGCTCGACCGTCAACGCGCCGGCGGTGAGCCGGGACCCGACACAGGCAAGCCCGAACCGGGCACCCTCCTCGTCCCCGAAGTTGACGATCCCGACGGGCTTGACGAACCGCGCACCTCGCCGCCGCAGTTCATCCAGCGCGGCAAAGGCGGACACCACCCCGAGCGGCCCGTCGAAGGCCCCGCCATCGGGAACGGAGTCAAGATGCGACCCGGTGACGACCGCGTCCCCAGCGGTCGGATCCCCGGCCCACCCCCACTGGTTCCCGTTCCGGTCGACCTCATAGGCCAGCCCGCGGCTGCGCGCCTGCTCCTCGAACCAGCCCCGGCAGTCGGCGTCGGCCTCACTCCAGGCGAACCGCCGGTAGCCGCCGGAGGCGGCATGGCGCCCGATGGGCCGCAACTGAGCCCACATCTCGTGAAAGGAAGCCACGCCGAGACCCGAACCAGCTCCAGCCCCCCGGCCACCACCCCGCCAAGCCTGCGAACCGTCCCCCCGCCCAGGCTGTGGGCAGTCGTTCCGCAGGGCGGAACGGGTGGGCACAGCCGAACCCGCGGGCGGCGACGATGCCCCCTCCCCCGCCGAAGAGCCGCTGTCGCTCACGCCGACTCACCCTCACGCATGGGCACCCGCACGCCCCGCGAGCCCGCCACCGACTCCGCGATGTCGTATCCGGCATCGACATGCCGGATGACACCCATCCCGGGATCGTTCGTCAGCACCCGCCGGATCTTCTCCCCGGCCAGCGCCGTCCCGTCGGCGACGGTCACCTGCCCCGCGTGGATCGACCGCCCCATGCCGACACCCCCACCGTGGTGGACGGAGACCCACGACGCCCCCGACGCCACATTCACCATCGCGTTCAACAGCGGCCAGTCGGCGATCGCGTCCGACCCGTCCAGCATCGCCTCGGTCTCCCGGTACGGCGAGGCCACGGACCCGCAGTCCAGATGGTCCCGCCCGATCACGACCGGCGCGGCCAGCTCCCCGCTCGCCACCATGTCGTTGAACCGCTCCCCGGCCTTGTCCCGCTCCCCGTACCCCAGCCAGCAGATCCGCGCCGGCAGCCCCTGGAAGTGCACCCGCTCCCCCGCCAGCCTGATCCACCGCGCCAGGGACTCGTTCTCCGGGAACAGTTCGAGGATCGCCTTGTCGGTCTTCGCGATGTCCGCCGGATCACCCGACAGCGCCGCCCACCGGAAGGGGCCCTTCCCCTCGCAGAACAGCGGCCGGATGTACGCCGGCACGAACCCGGGGAAGGCGAACGCCCGCTCGTAACCGGCGAGTTGCGCCTCCCCACGAATCGAGTTGCCGTAGTCGAAAACCTCCGCACCGGCATCCTGGAAGCCGACCATCGCCTCGACATGACGGGCCATGGACTCCCGGGCCCGGGTGGTGAAACCGGCCGGGTCCTTCACTGCGGCGTCCGCCATGTCCTCGAAGGCCGTGCCCAGCGGCAGGTACGCCAGCGGGTCGTGGGCGGAGGTCTGGTCGGTGACGATGTCGATGGGCGCGCCCATGGCGAGCAGCCGCGGCACCAGTTCGGCGGCGTTGCCGAGGACCCCGATGGACAGTGGCCTGCGCCGGTCCCGGGCCTCGACGGCCAGCCGCAGGGCGTGGTCGAGCGAGTCGGCCTTCACGTCCAGGTACCGGTGCTCGATGCGGCGCTCGATCGCACGCGGGTCGCAGTCGACGCAGATCGCGACGCCGTCGTTCATGGTCACGGCGAGCGGCTGGGCGCCGCCCATGCCGCCGAGCCCGGCGGTGAGCGTGATCGTCCCGGCGAGGGTGCCGCCGAACCGCTTCGCGGCGACGGCGGCGAAGGTCTCGTAGGTGCCCTGGAGGATGCCCTGGGTGCCGATGTAGATCCAGGAGCCGGCGGTCATCTGCCCGTACATGGTCAGGCCGAGGGCCTCCAGGCGGCGGAACTCCTCCCAGTTGGCCCAGTCGCCGACGAGGTTGGAGTTGGCGATGAGGACACGCGGCGCCCACTCGTGGGTCTGCATGACACCGACGGGGCGGCCGGACTGGACGAGCATCGTCTCGTCCTGCTTGAGGGTGCGCAGGGTCCGCACCATCGCGTCGAAGGAGCGCCAGTCACGGGCCGCCTTCCCGGTGCCGCCGTAGACGACGAGCTTGTCGGGGTGTTCGGCGACCTCCGGGTCGAGGTTGTTCTGCAGCATCCGCAGGGCGGCCTCCTGCTGCCATCCCAGGGCGCTCGGTTCGGTGCCGCGCGGCGCTCGGACAGGGCGGGGTCCGGACATGGTCTGCCTCCTGTGCTGCGGACGGTGCTGCGGACGAGTACTGCGGATATTCACATCCTCGTCAGCTGAATAGACCTAGTCAAGGAGGGGGCGGGTCGGCGCCGCCGTACGAGGGGTGTTTGGCTGGGTTCATGCGCACGGACATGGACGACGCCCAGGGGACGGGGGACGCGGTGGCTCACGACGGCGGCAGGACGGACGAGGTGGACCCGTACGCCGACGGGCGGGCCGCCCGGCGGGACGAGGCGGTGCGGGCCGCCGTGGAGCAGGGGCTGCTCGACGACGGCAACCCGCTCGTGGGTCTGCTGGACGTCACGGGCATCCGCGAGTCGGCGGCGGAGCTGCGGGCGGCGTTCGACGCGGTGACGGCACCGGGCACGCCCGTGCTGCACGCCTTCGCGGTGAAGGCGAGCCCGCTGGTGCCGGTGCTGCGGCTGCTGCGCGCGGAGGGCATCGGCGCGGAGGTGGCCAGCCCGGGTGAGCTGGCGCTGGCGCGCGCGGCGGGGGTGGAGCCGGAGCGTACGGTCCTCGACTCGCCGGCGAAGACACACGCGGAGCTGCGGGAGGCGCTCGCGCTGGGCATCGCCGTCAACGCGGACAACCCGCAGGAGCTGGCCCGTCTCGACGCCCTGATGGCGGCGGGCGGCTCCCGCTCTCCTCTCGGTATCCGGGTGAACCCGCAGGTCGGCGGGGGTTCCATCGAGGCGCTGTCCACGGCGACGGCGACCTCGAAGTTCGGGGTGGCGCTGCGTGACGAGGGCGCGCGGGAGTGGGTCGTACAGGCGTATCTGGACCGGCCGTGGCTGACCCGGCTGCACGCGCACACCGGCTCCCAGGGCATCGCGCTGACGATGATGGCGCGCGGGGCGGCGGAGACGTACGCGCTGGCGGAGGAGATCAACCGGCGTGCGGGGCGGCGGCAGGTCGACACGATCGACATCGGCGGCGGGCTGCCGGTGAACTTCGCCTCGGAGGCGAGCAGCCCGACGTACGGGCAGTACGCGCGGCTGCTGAGCGAGACGGTGCCGGGGCTGTTCGACGGGCGGTACGGGCTGGTCACGGAGTTCGGCCGGTCGCTGCTGGCGAAGCACGGCACGGTGGTCGCACGCGTGGAGTACGCCAAGAGCGCGGGCGGACGCCCGGTCGCGGTGACGCACGCGGGCGTGCAGGTGGCGACGCGGACGGTGTACGCGCCTCAGTCCTGGCCGCTCAGGATCGCCGCGTACGACGCGAAGGGGCGGCGCAAGGAGGGCCCGGCGGTGGTGCAGGACGTGGCGGGGCCGGCCTGCTTCGCGGGCGACCTGCTCGCCCGCGCGCAGTCACTGCCGCTGCTGGAGCAGGGCGACCACGCGGCGGCGCTGGACACGGGCGCGTACTACTTCGCCCACCACTACGCCTACAACTCCCTCCCCCGCCCGGGCGTCTACGGCTTCACCCCGACGGGGACGGGAGACATCGCGTTCGCGACCGTACGCACCCCGCAGACGATCGAGGAGATCGTCGCCGAGTCGGGCGCCGCCCACACCGACGCCCTGATCGGGTAGAGCTCGGCGCCTCAGACCAGGGCGGGCGTCCGGCGGCGGGCGCCGCCCGGGGCGGCGTCGCCGGCCGCGACGCCGGTCGTGCGGTAGCCCTTGACCGTCCTGCCGGCGGGCCGGCCCGCCCGCGGTGTCAGCCAGTCGACGCGCACCCACAGCAGCGCCTCGCCGGCCTGCTCCAGGCGGCCGATCCAGGCGGCCTTCAGCCACAGGCCCGCCCCGCACCCGGCGAGCAGCAGTCCGCCCGCGGCGGGTACCGCGAACGACGTGCCCAGCGCGGCGAGGAAGGCGAGGAGCAGCCACCAGCGGTGCCCCCGGCGCCAGTTGCGGACGGTCACCGCTCGGTCCTGAAGGATGTCGTGCTTGCCCGCGCGGGCCGCCGAGCGGGCGGGCGCGCGATACCGTCCCCGCCGCGCGTACGCGACCACGGCCGCGGCCACGAGGAACAGCGCGGCGCCCGCGAGGACACCGATCCGGCGCCCGGTCAGTCCCGGCGGCAGCACCCCGGCGCCCGCCGCGACGACCCCGAGCCACCACAGGGGCGCCGCCCCGGCCCGTACGACGACGGCCACCCTGGCCAGTCCCTGTCCTCCACGCGTCACGTCCGGCCTCCCGTCTCTCACTGCATTCGGAGACGGGAGGTTAGCGCCGCAAGGTGAGACGAGTCTGAGAGCGCGGCCGGCTCAGTCCACGAACAGCCCGCGTGCCGCCGCCTTCGTGTCGAACTCCTCCAGGCGGGCCTGCGCGTCGGGCAGTCCGTCGCACATCGCCTCCAGCAGCACCCGGCCCAGCAGCATCGGCGCGCACGCCGTGTCGAAGGCGAGGCCGGTGCCGACGGCGGCGGGCAGCAGCAGGTCGGACACCTTGGCGACCGGTGCGAACGGGGAGTCGGCGACGGTGACCACGGTCAGCCCCGCCCGTCTGGCGTGGGCGAGGGCGTCGACGACCTCGCGGGGGTGCCGGGGCAGCGCGAAGCACAGCAGGGCGCCCGCCCCGGCCCGCGCGGCGGCGTCGATCCGGTCGAGGAGCATCGTGCCGCCCTCGTTGAGCAGCCGTACGTCCGGATGGACCTTGGCGGCGAAGTAGGCGAACCCGTGTGCCTGGGCCGCCGCGGCCCGCAGCCCCAGCACCGGCAGCGGCCGGCTCTCCGCCAGGAGCCGCCCGGCCCGCCGCACCGGCGCGGGGTCGGCCAGCACCTCCGCGAGATGCCGCAGATTCTCGATCTCGGCCTCGACGGCCTGCTGGTACTCGTTGCACGAGCCCGTCTCCGGCGCGGGTTCGGCGGGCGCGACCTCGCGCAGCCGCCGGCGCAGCGCGGGATAGCCGTCGAAGCCGAGGGCGACGGCGAACCGGGTCACCGACGGCTGGCTGACCCCGGCCAGCTCGGCCAGCTCCACACTGGACAGGAACGGCACATCGGCCGCGCGGCGCACCATGCTGTGCGCGATCCGCCGCTGGGTCGGTGTCAGCCGGTGCCCCTCGAAGAGCGCCTGAAGGCGCGCGGCAGGGCTCTCGGTGCCGCTCATGACGTGGATCCCCCTCGCCGCCTCAACCCATTCATCCGGCAAAACTCCTGCATACCGTTATACAGGCGGGACGGCGGAGCCGCTCCGTCCGCACCTCGCGACGGGCGGGGATCACACTCTGTGCCCGCTTCGGCGACAGATCCGGAACTTGACGATTCTGCTACGGAATCGCCCGCGTCCCGAACGGGCCGGTTAGCGTAACTCATCGAACAACAGAGCGCCTTGAGGTGTGAGCGACCCATGGGGCATCCGACGGAGGACGGGTAGAGGCGTGGACGCACAGAGTCGTGGACGGGCGGACGGAACCGATCCCGCCGACCAGTGGGTGCTCAATCCGCGGACCGGTGACTACGAGCTGCGGCTGAACGGTCCCGCGGAGCCGCCGACGGCACCCCGCGAGCCCGCCACCGACTCCGCGGCGCCCGCGCCCGCCCGCGTCCCCGGCCAGCGCGGCCGCCGTACCGCGCCCGCCGAGGAGGAGACTCCGGGCCACCACAAGCGCAGGCCGAGGCGGAGCGGCAGAAGGAGGGCGCTGATGTGGACGGGGGGTGTTCTGGGCCTGGTCCTCGTCGGGGGATCGGCGTTCGCTTACTACTGGTACGACCGCCTCTACGGCAACATCAACACCGTCGACATCGGCGACGTGGGCAGTGACACGGTGCTGGCGGACGGGCCGGTCAACCTGCTGATCATCGGCAACGACGTACGCACCGGCGAGGGCAACGAGGACTACGGCAACCGGACCAACGTCACCGGCCACGCCGACACCACGCTCCTCTTCCATGTCGCCGGGGACCGCAGCAACGCGACGGTGATGAGCATCCCCCGGGACCTCATGATCGACATCCCGGACTGCGAGTCCAGGCAGTCCGACGGCTCCACCAAGGAGATACCCGGCTCGACGACCCCCACCAGGTTCAACGAGTCCTACGGCGTCGGCGGCCGCGATCCCGGCTGCACCATGCTCACGGTCGAGGAGGTCACCGGTCTCGAGGTCGACCACTTCATGATGTTCGACTTCAACGCGGTCAAGACGCTGTCCACGGCGGTCGGCGGCGTCGAGGTGTGCCTGGAGAAGCCCATCAAGGACCTGGACGGCGGTTCCGGGCTCGATCTGCCGATCGGGGAGAGCACCGTCGAGGGCGAGGAGGCGCTCTCGTTCCTGCGCAACCGGCACGGTCTCAAGAACGAGAGCGACCTGGACCGGATCGAGATGCAGCAGAAGTTCGTCGCCTCGATGATCCGCCAGCTGAAGGAGGACACGCTGGACAGCCCGTCGAAGATGCTCGATGTGGCCGACGCGGCCACCAAGTCCCTCACCGTCGACAAGGGCATCGGCAGCCCGAGCAAGCTGCTCACCCTCGCCAAGGAACTCGGCAGGATCGACCTGAAGAACATCACCCTGATGACCCTGCCGGTGCGGGACAACCCGGCCGAGCCCACGCCCGTCACCGTCGTCCTGGACCCGGTCAAGGCCCCGCAGGTCTTCGGCATGCTGCAGGAGGACGTCTCCTTCACCGAGGTGAAGAAGAAGGAGAAGGACGCCAAGGACGAGCAGGCGAAACTGCTGGAGGGCCCCCGGGCCGAGGCGTCCGCGGTCCGCGTCGACGTCTTCAACGGCGGCGGCCCGCAGGGCGCGGCGCAGGACACCCTGACCTGGCTGCAGACCGTCGAGGACGTCGCCAGGTCCTCGAACAAGGGCAACGCCCCAAAGACGGTCGCCAAGACGCGGCTGGAGTACGCGCCGAACCAGGCGGACCAGGCCCGTAAGCTCGCCGACCTGATGGGTCTGCCCGCCTCGGCGCTGAAGCCGGGCACGGCGGACGCCGCGGACACGGAACCGATGACGCTCACCCTCGGCCCCGACTTCCAGAAGGCCGGTGTCCCCGTCGCCGCGCCGAAGAAGGTGGACGTCACCCAGTCGCGGGCCGACGAGAAGATGTGCAGGGCGTAGCACCGCCCGGGGCGGCGGGGCGGCGAACCCGAGGCGGAGTCGGGGGTTACCCCCAGTGCCGGGGACGCCCCGGCTGCCTACCGTGGGACGTATGACGGGAATGGACGCGCGGGACACCGAGCTGAAGAAGGAACTCCACGCCTCCCTGCAGGCCCGCAGGGAGCTGGGCGAGGAGTACGAGTCCGCACTGGTCGACTCGTTCCTGGAGAAGGTCGATCAGCGCATCGACGGCGCGGTGGAGCGCCGGGTCCGCCGGCAGGTGGCGGAGCGGCAGATGACGGTGGCCCGTGACGCGCGGTCGCCGGGGGTCACGGACAGCTGGGGCGACCGCTTCGGCTTCGGGATCGTCTCGCTGGTCCTGGCCGTGCCGCTGTCCGCGATCGGCGGCGGTGTCGGTCATCTCCCCGGCCTGCTGGTCACCTGGCTGGGCATCGTCGGCGTCAACGTCGTCCAGGCGGTACGCACCAACCCGGGCCTGTTCGGCCGCCGCGAGTCCGCGCGGGACGACGACTGGGAGGACTGAGGAGAGCGCTCACGGGGACCGCCGCACCCCCGTCGCCGGGGGTCGGGACGACGGCGGTCCCCGCAGGGGACGCGCGCCCGTCGATGCGGGCCGCGCGTCCGAGGCGTCATGGAGGTCCGGGAGCCGCTCCGGAGGCCTTTCGACGCCGTATGGCCGCCGGCCGGAACGGGGAGCCGCTCCCGTCCCGCCGACATCCACCAAGCTGCCGGACCCGTGTTAAGCGAGTGCTGCGCGCACGTGACGCCCTCGTACCACTTCCGCGAAGTCCACGAGGATCACCCGCACGCCGGCGTCCGCCCGTTCGTTCGTCCGACGTCCCGTCACTTCCCGGTCCCGGCGAGGAAGGACAGCAGGTCCTGGCGGCTGACCACACCGGTCGGCCTGCCCTCGACGAGGACGATCGCCGCGTCCGCCCTGCCGAGTACGGCCATCAGGTCCGCGACGGGCTCACCGGAGCCGACCTGCGGCAGCGGCGCGGACATGTGCTTCTCCAGCGGGTCGTCGAGCGAGGCGCTCTTGCTGAACAGCGCGTCCAGCAGCTCCCGTTCCACCACCGAGCCGACGACCTCGGCGGCCATCACGTCCGGGTGACCGGCGCCCGGCTTGACCACCGGCATCTGCGATACGCCGTACTCGCGCAGCACCTCGATGGCCTGGCCGATCGTCTCGTCCGGGTGCATGTGGACGAGGGAGGGGATGTGGCCGCCCTCCTTGTCGTTCAGGACGTCGGCGACGCGGGCGCTGGGGCCGGTGTCCTCCAGGAAGCCGTAGTCGGCCATCCACTCGTCGTTGAAGATCTTGCTGAGGTAGCCGCGGCCGCTGTCCGGCAGCAGGACGACGACCACGTCGTCCTCGCCGAGCCGGGAGGCCACCTCCAGGGCCGCCACGACCGCCATGCCGCAGGAGCCGCCGACCAGCAGGCCCTCCTCCTTGGCGAGGCGGCGGGTCATCTGGAAGGAGTCCTTGTCGGAGACGGCGACGATCTCGTCCGCGACCTCGCGGTCGTAGGCGGTCGGCCAGAAGTCCTCGCCGACGCCCTCCACCAGGTACGGCCGCCCGGAGCCGCCGGAGTAGACGGAGCCCTCGGGGTCGGCGCCGATGACCTTCACCCCGCCGTCACTGGCCTCCTTGAGGTAGCGCCCGGTGCCGGAGATGGTGCCGCCGGTGCCGACGCCGGCCACGAAGTGGGTGATCTTCCCCTCGGTCTGCTCCCACAGCTCGGGGCCCGTGGAGTGGTAGTGGGAGAGCGGGTTGTGGGGGTTGGAGTACTGGTCCGGCTTCCAGGCCCCCGGGGTCTCACGGACCAGCCGGTCGGAGACGTTGTAGTACGAGTCGGGGTGCTCGGGGTCAACGGCGGTCGGGCAGACGACGACCTCGGCGCCGTACGCCCGCAGCACGTTGATCTTGTCCGTGGAGACCTTGTCCGGGCAGACGAAGATGCACTTGTAGCCCTTCTGCTGGGCCACGATGGCGAGCCCGACCCCGGTGTTGCCGCTGGTCGGCTCGACGATGGTGCCGCCGGGCCGGAGCTCTCCGCTCTTCTCCGCCGCCTCGATCATGCGCAGGGCGATGCGGTCCTTCACGGAGCCGCCCGGGTTGAAGTACTCCACCTTGGCCAGGACGGTGGCCCTGATGCCCTTGGTCACGCTGTTGAGCCGCACCAGCGGGGTGTTGCCGACGAGGCTGATCATCGAGTCGTGGAATTGCACCGTTGTCTCCGGATGCTGCAAAAGAGGTGGTCGTCGTGGTGATGCCAGCCTAGGCCCTGTCCGGGCGGGACTCGGGCGGGTCGTTCACTCGCTGTGGGGATTGGGGCACGGTCCGTACGGGGCAAGCACTGGGTGTACGGGTTCGAGGGAGGTGGCGGCGGAGCATGACGGGCATGTCGAGGGCGAGGGTTGCCCGGCGGATCGCGGCCGGCGCGGCGTACGGCGGCGGGGGCATCGGACTGGCCGGGGCGGCGACGGTGGGGCTGCTGGTGGCCGAGGCCCAGCTGGCGCGGCGTCGCGTGGGCAACGGCACGACGCCTCACGTACCGAACGCGGACGGGCTGTACGGCGCCGCCTACACGGTGCCGGGCGAGCCGGCGCTGCGGCTGACGATGCTGGGCGACTCGACGGCGGCCGGGCAGGGCGTGCACCGGGCCGGGCAGACGCCGGGCGCGCTGCTGGCGTCGGGGGTGGCGGCGATCGCGGAGCGGCCGGTGGGGCTGAGCACGGTGGCGGTGCCGGGGGCGTGTTCCGACGATCTGGACCGGCAGGTGACGCGGGCGCTGGCGGATCCGTCCCGGGTGCCGGACGTCTGCGTGATCATGATCGGGGCCAACGACGTCACGCATCGCATGCCGGCCACCCGTTCCGTACGTCATCTGGCGTCGGCGGTACGACGGCTGCGGACGGCCGGTGCGGAGGTGGTCGTCGGTACGTGCCCCGATCTGGGCACGATCGAGCCGGTATGGCAGCCGTTGCGGTGGCTGGCCCGGCGGGCCTCGCGGCAGCTGGCTGCGGCGCAGACGATCGGGGCGGTGGAGCAGGGCGGGCGCACGGTGTCGCTGGGGGATCTGCTGGGGCCGGAGTTCGCGGCGCATCCGCGCGAGCTGTTCGGGCCGGACAGCTATCACCCCTCGGTGGAGGGGTACGCCACCGCCGCGATGGCGGTACTGCCGACGGCGTGCGCGGCGCTGGGGCTGTGGCCGGCGGAGGAGGAGCGGCCGGACGCCGCGCGCCGCGAGGGGTTCCTGCCGGTCGCCCGCGCGGCGGCGGAGGCGGCGTCGGAGGCGGGCACGGAGGTCACGGCGGCGATGCCGTCCGGTCCGCGGGGGGCGTGGGCTCTCCTCAAGCGGCGCCGCCGTCGGCGCGTCCCGGAGACGGAGCCGGAGCCGTCGACCCAGCCGTCGTGACAGGCGGGTCGCCCCACCACCCGGCACACAGCCGCCCCAGCCGCCCCCGCTGCGGGCAGGCGTGCCGCCGGGGCGGCACGCCTGCCCGGGGATCGGCGGAGGTGCGGTGCGCGGCGGGCGCGATGCCTCCCCCCGCGCACGCGGAGCGGAAAGCAAGCGCTTAGACAGTTGCGGTCCATGTCACATCGCGTCACCCGTGACCCCGCCCATACGTAGGGGTAGCTTCCCAGGGAGCCGCACCAACCCACCGGTATGCCCGACCACCACCCCTCGACGAGGCGCTGCGCGCCACCTCTTCCCCCTGGAGCCGTGATGCCCGAAGCCGTGATCGTTTCCGCTGCCCGCTCCCCCATCGGCCGTGCCTTCAAGGGCTCCCTCAAGGACCTGCGTCCGGACGACCTGACCGCCACGATCATCCAGGCCGCCCTCGCCAAGGTCCCCGGGCTGGACCCGAGGGACATCGACGACCTGATGCTCGGCTGCGGCCTCCCCGGCGGCGAGCAGGGCAACAACCTCGGCCGTGTCGTCGCCGTGCAGATGGGCATGGACCACCTCCCCGGCTGCACCATCACCCGCTACTGCTCGTCCTCCCTGCAGACCTCCCGCATGGCCCTGCACGCCATCAAGGCCGGCGAGGGCGACGTGTTCATCTCGGCCGGCGTCGAGACGGTCTCCCGTTTCACCAAGGGCAACTCCGACAGCCTCCCGGACACCCGCAACCCCCTGTTCGCCGAGGCCGAGGCCCGTACCGCCGCCGTCGCCGAGTCGGCGGGCTCGTCCTGGCACGACCCGCGCGAGGACGGCCTCGTCCCCGACCCGTACATCGCGATGGGCCAGACCGCGGAGAACCTGGCCCGCCTCAAGGGCGTCACCCGCCAGGACATGGACGAGTTCGGCGTCCGTTCGCAGAACCTCGCGGAGGAGGCCATCAAGAACGGCTTCTGGGAGCGCGAGATCACCCCGGTGACGCTCCCCGACGGCACGGTCGTGAGCAAGGACGACGGCCCGCGCGCCGGCGTCACCCTGGAGGGCGTCCAGGGCCTCAAGCCGGTCTTCCGCCCGGACGGCCTGGTCACCGCCGGCAACTGCTGCCCGCTCAACGACGGCGCCGCCGCGCTGGTCATCATGAGCGACACCAAGGCCCGCGAGCTGGGCCTCACCCCGCTCGCCCGGATCGTCTCCACCGGCGTCTCCGGCCTCTCCCCCGAGATCATGGGCCTCGGCCCGGTCGAGGCGAGCAAGCAGGCGCTGGGCCGAGCCGGTCTGTCGATCGACGACATCGACCTGGTCGAGATCAACGAGGCGTTCGCCGCCCAGGTGATCCCCTCCTACCGCGACCTCGGCATCCCGCTGGAGAAGCTGAACGTCAACGGCGGCGCGATCGCGGTCGGCCACCCCTTCGGCATGACCGGCGCCCGCATCACCGGCACGCTCATCAACTCCCTCCAGTTCCACGACAAGCAGTTCGGTCTGGAGACGATGTGCGTCGGCGGCGGCCAGGGCATGGCGATGGTCATCGAACGCCTCAGCTGACGCCGTACCCGAAGCCGGCACCGAACGCCGTACGGTAGCCGCCGCGACACAGGCGGTGATACCGGGGCCCGGACCTCCGGAACTTCCGGGGTCCGGGCCGATTCGTGATCCAATCTCCCCCAGGATGTGACCTATCTCCCTCGCGGCGGGGATTCACGCAGGTCAGGACCGACCCCCTCCGGGGCACATCCCCAAAGACCTGTCCGTTTCGTGACGTTACGCACTGACAGATGGTTAGTCCACCCTTCAAGCTGATGTAGGAAGTCGGGGGTCGACTTTGAACCGGGAGTACGTCAGTGAGCGCCATGCCGATCGCCCTGCTGGTCACCACGGCCGCCACCGGAGCCGTGGGCGTCGCCGTGCTGCGCAGCATCCTGGTGCTGCGCCGGCAGGTGGCGGCGCTGCACGCCGCCCTGGACGAGAACCGCGCCGCGGCCCCGTACGCGCATGTCCCCTCGGCCCGCACGGCCGGCACCGAGGAGATACGTGCCGCCGTGGCGGAGGCGCTCGCCGAGGAGCGGGAGCGCGAGCTCGCGGAGGCGCGGGCCTTCTGGGCCGCCCAGGAGGCGCGTGACGCGTCCGACCACCCTTCCCTGCTGGGTCTGGCCGACAGCGAGCTGTTCCTGCCCCGGCAGGCCGATTTCGCGGGTCTGGAGCCGGTCACCGAGCCGGGCGCGGACACCGAGGAGCACTCCGGCGACTCCCCGGAACTGGCCGCGGCCCGCCGCCGTCACCCCTCGCACCCCGACTTCGTACCGAACCCCTCGCCGGTGGTGAACGACCACGAGCGCACGGTGAGCACCCTGGAGGAGCTGGCCGCCGCCCGGACCGAGCTGACCGACGTCCGTCCGGGCCCGCTGGGCACCCTCGACGTCTATGTCTTCGCCGACGGGACGACACTGTGCATGACGCCGGGCCACCGTGAGACGGCGGAGCGCCTGGCCGCGGCCCTGCGCGCGGGCGAGACCCCGTTCCTGCTGGGCGGTTCCGGCATCTCGGGCGCCTACACGCTGACGTTCTCCTGCGGCGAGGAGAACGTCTACATCCTGGCGGACCGCGTCATCGCGTCGCTCTGACCGACGCGGCGTCCGCAACCCCGGCGCCTACACCCCGGCACGCTCGCGTGCCTCCTCCACCAGCCGTACGGCCTCCCGCACCTCGTCGTCGTTCTTCAGTACGAGTGCCAGGTCGTGACCGGCGACGGTGATCTGGTCGGCGGCGGCGAACATACCCGCGTCGGGCATCTCGCGGGGTTCGGTGCCCGGTTCCTCGACGAGCTGGGTGCGCCGCGCCAAATCCCTGGCCAGGGCCAGCGCTTCGGCCGCCCCGCCCCGCTGGAGCCGGCTCTGCGGCGCGGCCCGCAGACGGTCGGCGAAATGATCCACGGCACGGGTGAAGGGCGTCGTATCTACCACGCGGCGAGCGTACGCGGCACGGCAGGACTGTTGCCAACGGGCGAACGGTCAGGCACGGTGACCTGAAGGACCGGCTTACGGCTTACATCCCCCTGCGTCCGGAGGCGCCGATGTCCCACGTCCTCTCCGAGGAGACCCATCGCAACATGCTCGCCCGCATTCCCCACTGCACCGGTCGTGAGATCTCCGACTGGCTGCGCACCGTCGAAGAAGGCCCCTCGCTCTTCCGCTTCGAGGAGAAGGTCAGCTGGCTCCGGCACGAGTACGACCTGGCGTACGGCCACGCCAAGGCGATCGTGCACGAGTACGACCTGCGGCGGGCCGCACGCAAACTCCTGTGACGCGTGCGGACACGACGAAGGGCCCCGGGTGGGAACCCGGGGCCCTTCGTCCGTACGGCCGGTGACTACCGCGGTCAGTCGCTGCTGTTGAGGATCGAGATGATCCGCAGGAACTCCATGTAGATCCACACCAGCGTCAGCGTGAGGCCGAAGGCGGCGAGCCAGGCCTCCTCGCGCGGGGCACCGTAGGCGATGCCGTCCTCGACCTGCTTGAAGTCCAGGGCGAGGAAGCAGGCACCGAGGATGATGCCGATGACGCCGAAGACGATGCCGAGCGGGCCGCTGCGGAAGCCGAGGCCGTCACCGCCGCCGAACACGGCGAACAGCAGGTTCACGGCCATCAGCAGGATGAAGCCGAGCGCGGCCGCCATCACGAAGCCGTAGAAGCGGCGGTTGACGCGGATCCAGCCCGCCCTGTACGCCACCAGCACCCCGGCGAAGACCGCCATCGTGCCGATCACCGCCTGCATGGCCGCACCGTCGGCGATGCGGTTGTCGACGATGCTGGAGATCACGCCGAGGAAGACACCCTCGAACGCGGCGTACGTCAGGATCAGCGCGGGCGAGGCCTTGCGCTTGAAGGACTGCACGAACGCCAGGACCATGCCGATCAGCGCGGCACCGATGCCGATGCCGTAGGACCGGCTGATGTTGGCGTCGTCGACCGGCAGCAGCGCCCAGGAGAGCGCGGCCGTGACGATGAGCACACCGAGCGTGGTGCCGGTGCGCATGATGACGTCGTCGATGGTCATCCGGCCGGTGGTGGCCGGTGCCTGCGGCGGAGTGCCGTACTGCAGGTCCTGCTGCGCGTAAGGGTTCTGGGCGTACGGATTGCCCGTCGGCTGCGCGTACGGGTTGGCCTGCGTGGCGACAGCGGGACCCCCGGCCTGCGGCGCGGTGTTGAAGCCCGCGTAGCCGTTGTCGCGGCTGAACCCCCGTCGCGAGAAGACCGGGTTTCTGCTCCTCATTTCACTCCTCCATGGCCACACGACGTGGCCTTGGCTCAAGAGTAATAGGTAGGCAAAGGAATGACCCTACTGCTTAGGAAGGATCTTTCCCTTGTTGTGCTGCCCAACACGCTACGCGGCCGGGTCATTCCCTTCGCCGTGCGGCGCCGAACCATGACCGACCCGGTACCTGCCCGGAACCCGCCGGAGATCATCCTTTCACCTCGCGCCGACGATCGCGTGGTGGCCCGAGACGTCCAGAGCGGGCCCGGGGAGCGGGATGCGGACCGGCCGGGCGGTCCGCGGGGCGTGGTCGCCGAGCGTCAGCCCCGAGCCCCAGGCCCACAGTCCGCCGGAGGTGTCGATGGCGTACCCGGTGAGCCCGTGGGCCGCGATCCGGCGGATCCCGGGCAGCCCCTCCACCCGGACCGGCCGTGCGGAGGTGTGGTCCGAGCGGTCCCCGTCGCCGAGGGCGCCGCTCGCGCCCCGCCCCCAGGCCCGTACGGTGCCGTTCCGGTCGAGCGCGTAGGCGACGTCCGACCCGCCGGCCACCTGGACGACGTCCGTCAGCCCCCGTACGAGCACGGGGCGCCCCGACTGGCCGCCGCGCGGCTCCACGCCGAGGAGTCCGTGGGCGTTGCCGCCCCAGGCGCAGACCCGGCCGTCCGCCGTCGCGGCGACCACGGCCCCGCCGGCCGACGCCAAGTCGACGACGCCCTTCACCCCGTCGATCGTGGTGAGCCGGGTGCCGTCGCGGTCGCCGAGGACGTCGGTCAGGTTGATGCCCCAGCCGAGGACCCTGCCGTCGCCGCGCAGCGCGAACGCGTTGAGGGAACCGGGCCCCATGGCGGCGACGCCCGTCACCCCCGGCACCCGCTCCGGCGTGGCCACCCCGTCGTACCCCTCGCGCTTCCCGCCCTTGACCAGGAACCGGTCCGAGCCCCACGCCGTCACGGTGCCGTCGCGCAGCACCACGTAGAAGGTGGGCCCGCTGCCGTACACCGCGTGGGCGGGCCCCGTCCCGGTGATCTGACGGGGCTCGGCGAGGTAGTGGCGCTCACGCGATCCGTGGCCGAGGGAGCCGTCGACGTTGGTGCCGTACGACCACACGGTGCCGTCGCTCCGTACGGCGACCAGGGTGTGGCCGCCGTCGGCGATGGACACGACGTCGGTCAGCCCCGGCACGGCGCCTTCCCCGGGCGTGCCCTCGGGAGCCTGGAAGAGCGGCGCCCAGGCCCACACGGTCCCCGCCGGCCGGTCCTCCTCCCGCGCAGGCCGCGCGGACCCCTCCTCGGGGCACCCGGGCGCCTTGAGCACGGCCAGATCCGCCTTGCCGCACCCGGCCAGCGACACCACGGCTGCCCCCGCGACAGCCATCCGCAACCAGAAGACCCCGGCCATACGGCACCCCCGCCGACGAAGCGAACCTCTCACCCCGCCAACGGTGCCGCCCACGGACCGAGCCCGCTGTCCGCGCTCCTGCTCAGCCCCTGAGTACGCACACTCAGAACACGGCCGAAGGAAGGGGCGCCGCCCCTCCAGCAGGTCGGGCCGAGTACGTGGTGGTGCCCGGAGCCGGACTTGAACCGGCACGCCCGCTCAGGGGCAGCGAGGTTTAAGCTCGCCGTGTCTGCTTTCCACCATCCGGGCAGGCCATGGGCTCCGCTTCGAGCGTCCCGAGCCTATCGGTGACCCTCCCGCGAGCAGCGGCGGGATGGACCGATCTTGTCTTATTTTATTGGCGCCTGAGGGAGCATCAGTCGCGGGAACGCGCCGTCAGCACGTGCCACCAGCCTCTCGTGTGACGATCCGTCATGCACGCGAAATGACGGAATTTCACCGTCCGGACAAGGGCGCTCCACCCGTTCTCGCGCGCCCTCGGCTCAGGGGCCGCAGTCCTCCTGAGGTATGACACCGCGCCCGGCCGTCCCTCCCCGGTCGCCCCCCGGAACGGGAGCAGCGGCTGACTACACGGCGGCGGGCGGACGGAACGATGGTGACTGTCCCCGAGAACACGTCGTCCCGACAGGAGTGCCATCCCGTGACCACCGCATCCCTCGCCGACCGGACCACCGCCGTGGCCGCGCGCGCCACGGAGCTTTCCAAGATCTACGGCCAGGGCGAGACCCAGGTGGTCGCCCTGGACCGGGTCTCCATCGCCTTCCGGCAGGCCGAGTTCACCGCGATCATGGGCCCGTCCGGTTCCGGCAAGTCCACGCTGATGCACTGCGTGGCCGGCCTCGACACCTTCTCCTCCGGGTCCGTACGCATCGGGGAGACCGAACTGGGTTCGCTGAAGGACAAGCAGCTGACGAGGCTGCGCCGGGACAAGATCGGCTTCATCTTCCAGGCGTTCAACCTGCTGCCGACGCTGTCGGCGCTGGAGAACATCACCCTCCCGATGGACATCGCGGGCCGTAAGCCGGACAAGGAATGGCTGGACACCGTGATCAGGATGGTCGGGCTGTCGGACCGGCTGAGCCACCGGCCCTCGCAGCTGTCCGGCGGTCAGCAGCAGCGCGTCGCCGTGGCGCGGGCGCTGGCCTCCCGGCCCGACATCATCTTCGGTGACGAGCCCACCGGAAACCTCGACTCCCGCTCCGGCGCCGAGGTGCTGGGCTTCCTGCGCAACTCCGTGCGCGAGCTGGGGCAGACGGTGGTCATGGTGACGCACGACCCGGTCGCCGCCGCCTACGCGGACCGTGTGGTCTTCCTCGCGGACGGCCGCATCGTCGACGAGGTGTACGGGCCGACGGCCGACCTGGTGCTCGACCGCATGCGGAATCTTCCCGGGGGGAACCCCCGGACCCCCTAGTTCGACGCCAAGGGCCGCACCGACTGACACGCCCGCGCCCTCCGCCCGCCCCTCCTCCATACGTCTGGACTCGAGAAGACTCCCATGTTCCGTACCGCCTTGCGCAACGTCTCCGCGCACAAGGCCCGGCTCCTGATGACCGTGCTCGCCGTGATGCTCGGCGTGGCCTTCGTGTCGGGGACCCTGGTCTTCACCAACAGCCTCTCCGGCGCCCTGCAGAACCAGTCCGCCAAGGGCTTCGACCACGTCGACGTCGCCGTCACGGCCCAGTGGAAGGAGGCCGAGGGCGACAAGGTCGGCGAGTACCCGGAGCTGACCCGCGAACTGGTCGACGACAGCGCCGCCGTCCCCGGCGCCGCCCGCGCCATCGGCACCGTCCAGGGCTTCACCGCGATCGCCGGCAAGGACGGCAAGCTGATCGGCGACGGCTTCCAGTCGCAGGGCGGCAACTACTGGGGCGACGACGACCCCCGCTACCCGCTGACCGACGGGCGCGCGCCGAAGGGCGAGGGCGAGATCCTCATCGACTCCGAGACCGCGAAGCGGGCCGGCTACGAGGTCGGCGACACCGTGCGGATGTCGGTCGACGGTCCCGTCCTGGAGCCGGTGATCACCGGCATCTTCACCACCGACGACGGCAATGTCGCGGCAGGCGGCAGCCTCACCCTGTTCGACACGGCGAGCGCGCAGAAGCTGTTCGGCAAGCCGGGCACCTTCGACGAGATCGCCGTGCAGGCGAAGGCCGGCGTCAGCGACACCGAGCTCCGGGCCCAGCTGGAGAAGGCGCTGCCCTCCGACGTCGTGGAGACCATGACGGGCACGGAGCTCGCCGACGACCAGGCGGAGGCGATCGCCGCCTCGATGAGCGGACTGAAGCAGGGGCTGCTGGTCTTCGCCGGGATCTCGCTGTTCGTCGGGACGTTCATCATCGCCAACACCTTCACCATGCTGGTCGCCCAGCGCACCAGGGAACTGGCCCTGATGCGCGCGGTCGGCGCGTCCCGGCGTCAGGTGACGCGGTCGGTGCTGATCGAGGCGTTCGTGGTCGGCGCGGTCGCCGCCGTCGCCGGACTGGTCGCCGGTGTCGGCATCGGCGCGGGTCTTCGCTCGCTGATGGGGGCGCTGGACGCGCCCATGCCCGACGGGCCGCTGGTGATCAGCTCGGGCACGGTCGGCTCCGCGTTCGCGGTCGGCATCCTGGTGACCATGCTCGCCGCGTGGCTGCCCGGCCGCCGGGCCGCGAAGATCCCGCCGGTTGCGGCGATGAGCGCGCTGCACGCGCAGGCGACCACCAAGTCGCTGGTACTGCGCAACACGCTGGGCGCGCTGTTCTCGGCGGCCGGTGTCGCGGTGGTCCTCGCGGCCACGACGATGGACGGCTCCGACGGCCAGGCCCCGATGGGGCTCGGCGCCGTACTGCTGATCATCGGTGTCTTCATCCTGACCCCGCTGCTGTCCCGTCCGCTGATCGCGGCCGCGGGCCCGGTGCTGCGCGTCTTCGGGGTGTCGGGCAAGCTCGCCCGGCAGAACTCGGTGCGCAATCCGCGCCGTACCGCCGCCACCGCGTCCGCGCTGATGATCGGGCTCACCCTGATCACCGGGATGACGGTGATGGCCGGCAGTCTGCAGAAGTCCATCGACAAGATGGCGGCGTCCGCGATCGAGGCGGACTACATGGTGTCCATGGCGAACGGCCACCCGCTGTCGCCGGACGTCGAGAAGAGGCTGAAGGGGGCCGGCGACGTCACCGCGACCAGCCCGATGCGCAACGCGGACGCCCGGATCGACGGCGAGACCGAGTATCTGACCGGTGTGAACGGCGCCACGTTCGGCGACCTGACCGACTTCCCCGTCGTCCAGGGCTCCTTCGAGATCGGCGGCACGCGGGTCGTCGTGGACGAGGACGTCGCGAAGTCGTACGGCTGGAAGGCCGGTTCGGCGTTCACCGTCGCCTACGGTGACGGGGAGAAGCAGAAGCTCACGGTCTCCGGGGTCTACGAGGCCAACGAGCTGATGCGCGGCATCATGATCGACACCGCGACCCTCGACCCGCACGAGTCGGAACCGTCCGACATGATGGTCATGGTGAAGACCGCCGACGGCACGTCGGACGCGGTGAAGGACTCCCTGGAGAAGGCCCTCGGCAGCAACCCCGCGATCAGGGTCCAGGACAAGCAGGACCTCTCCAACGAGGTCGCGAAGATGTTCACCCTGATCCTGAACATGGTCTACGGCCTGCTGGCGATGGCGGTGATCGTGGCGGTCATCGGGGTCATCAACACCCTGGCGATGTCGGTGTTCGAGCGCTCCCAGGAGATCGGCATGCTGCGGGCGATCGGCCTGGACCGCAAGGGCATCAAGCGGATGGTCCGGCTGGAGTCCCTGGTGATCTCGCTGTTCGGCGGGGTGCTCGGCCTCGGTCTGGGCGTGTTCTTCGGCTGGGCGGCCGGTGAACTCGTCGGCGCGAGGATGGCGACGTACGAACTGGTCCTGCCGTGGCAGCGGATGGGGATCTTCCTGCTGCTGGCCGCGGTGGTCGGTGTGCTGGCGGCGCTGTGGCCGGCCCGGCGGGCGGCCCGGCTGAACATGCTGCAGGCGATCAAGGCGGAGTAGCGTCCCGGCTCATGGCGCGGGCCCCGCTCCGGGTGGAGCGGGGCCCGTCCCCGTGTACGGGTCAGTTCCAGGTGCGGGCCCGCAGGGGGAGGCCGGAGGTGCCGGGCTCGGGGGTTCTGACGGCGAGGACCTGGTTGACGCCGATGCGGTTGCGTTCGAAGGCGAGGGCGGACGCGGCCATGTACAGCAGCCAGACCCGGGCCCTTCCCGGACCGGCGAGCGACACGGCGCGGTCCCAGTCGTCCGTCAGGTTCTCGACCCAGCGGCGCAGGGTGAGCGCGTAGTGCTCGCGGATCGACTCGACGTCGCGCACCTCGAAACCGGAACGTTCCAGCAGCGACACCGTGGTGCCCAGCGGGGACAGTTCACCGTCGGGGAAGACGTAGGCGTCGATGAAGGAGTCCACCCGGTACGACGTCTCGTCCCGCTGCGGGCGGCGCGCGATCTGATGGTTCAGCAGCCGTCCGCCGGGCTTGAGCAGCCGGTGCAGGGCGGTGGCGTACTCCAGATAGCGCTCGGAGCCGACGTGTTCGGCCATGCCGATGGAGGACACGGCGTCGTACGGTCCGTCGGACACGTCCCGGTAGTCCTGTACGCGGATGTCGACGCGGTCGGTGAGTCCCTCGTCGGCGACGCGCTTACGGGCGTACGCGGCCTGTTCCCGGGAGAGGGTCACGCCGACGACGCTCACGCCGTGGTCGCGGGCGGCGTGGACGGCCATGGAGCCCCAGCCGCAGCCGACATCCAGCAGGCGCTGACCGGGCCGCAGGGCGAGCTTGCGGGCGACGAGTTCCAGCTTGTCGTGCTGGGCCTGTTCGAGGGTGCCCCGCGGGGGCGGGGCGGGCCAGTAGGCGCAGGAGTACACCATGGACGGGCCGAGGACGATCTCGTAGAAGTCGTTGCCGACGTCGTAGTGGTGGCTGATGGCACGCCGGTCGCTGTGCTTGGTGTGCAGTCCGCGGCGGGGGCGGCGGACCTCCTCGGGGGGCGGGGCGGGCGGCAGCGGGGGTCCGGCGAGGGCGAGGAGTCCGCGGGCGGCGGAACGGAACGCCGGGTCGCGCACGGCCTGGGCGAGGGTACGGGCGTCCTCACCGCGCTCCCAGACGAGGCCGGCGAGCGCGTCGAGGGCGGCGTAGAGGTCGCCCTCGACGGTCAGGTCGCCGGCCACCCAGGCACGCGCGAGACCGAGTTCGCCCGGCTTCCGGAGCAGGTGGCGCAGGGCCCGGCGGTTGCGTACGACGAGGGTGGGGGCGTCCGGAGGGCCGGCCTGTGATCCGTCCCAGGCGCGGACACGGACGGAGAGGGGGGCGCCGATCAACTGTTCGACGTGGCCTTTCAGCCGCGAGGCGACGTCCGGCATGGTGTACACCTCCGTGACGGGGAATCCCGGAATGTCATTTCCCACGTAAACACCAGGGACGGGCGTTGGCAGTCCCCGCCGCGCGTCATGACTGAGCAAAACGCTCAATAGCACGCGCCCGGAGCCCCCTTCGAGGCTCCGCCTCGCACTTTCGGGGCGGTACGCCCCCGACGGCCCCGGGCCCTGCGGGCCCCCTGCGGTTGTCCCATACCCCCACCCGGCTCGGCGGCCCTCCCGGGAGCTTCGTCCCCTCGGGCGCCGTCCCTGCTCCCCTTGCACCGGGGCAACCCGCAAACGCCCCCTTGGCAACGCCGAAGGGGCCGCCCGCACCACGGATGGCGGGCGGCCCCTTCGGGCAGTCACAAGTGACCGTAGGTCAGGAAGCCTTCGCTTCCGTCTTCTTCGGTTCCGACGCGGCAGCCACCGGCGCCGGCGCCGGCTTCGCCGCCTCGTAGAACTCCTCACGCGGCGACTGGATCGCGCCCAGCGACACGACCTCGCGCTTGAGGAACATGCCGAGGGTCCAGTCGGCGAAGACGCGGATCTTGCGGTTGAAGGTCGGCATCGCCATGCCGTGGTACGCCCGGTGCATGTACCAGGCCAGCCGCCCCTTCAGCTTGATCTTCATCTTGCCGACGACGATCATCGCCACGCCCTTGTGCAGGCCGAGGCCCGCCACCGCGCCCTTGTTGGAGTGGCTGTACTCCTTCTGCGGGAAGCCCCGCATGCCGGAGACCACGTTGTCGCCGAGGACCTTGGCCTGGCGCAGCGCGTGCTGGGCGTTCGGCGGGCACCAGGCGTTCTCGTTGCCGGCCTTGCGGCCCACGAGGTCCGGGACCTGGGCGTTGTCGCCCGCGGCCCAGATGTAGTCGGTGCCGGTGACCTGGAGGGTGGGCTGGGTGTCGACGTGGCCGCGCGGACCGAGCGGCAGGCCGAAGCGGGACAGCGCCGGGTTCGGCTTGACGCCCGCCGTCCACACGATGGTGTTGGAGTCGACCTCGAGGCCGTTCTTCAGCACCACGTGGCCGTCGACGCAGGAGTCCATCGACGTGGACAGGTAGACCTCGACGCCGCGGCTCTCGAGGTGCTCCTTGCCGTAGGCGCCGAGCTTGGGGCCGACCTCGGGGAGGATCTTGTCGGCGGCGTCGACGAGGACGAAGCGCATGTCCTCGCGGGAGACCGTCTTGTAGTACTTGGCCGCGTCCCGGGCCATGTCCTCGACCTCGCCGATCGTCTCCGCGCCGGCGAAGCCGCCGCCGATGAAGACGAACGTGAGCGCCTTGCGCCGGATCTCCTCGTCCGTGGTGGAGTCCGCCTTGTCGAGCTGCTCGAGGACGTGGTTGCGCAGGCCGATGGCCTCCTCGACGCCCTTCATGCCGATGCCCTGCTCCGCGAGACCGGGGATCGGGAAGGTCCGGGAGACCGCGCCGAGCGCGATCACCAGGTAGTCGAAGGGCAGGTCGTACGCGTCACCGACCAGCGGCGCGATCGTCGCGACCTTGCGGTCCTGGTCGATGGTGGTGACCCGGCCGGTGAGAACCTCCGCCTTGGGCAGCACGCGTCGCAGCGGGACGACGACATGCCGGGGGGAGATGTTGCCGGCGGCGGTTTCGGGGAGGAAGGGCTGGTAGGTCATGTACGACCGCGGGTCGACGACGGTGACGGTCGCCTCGCCGTAACGCATCTTCTTCTGGATGCGCCGAGCTGCGTACAGGCCTACGTACCCACCGCCTACTACGAGGATCCTGGGACGCTCCGTGGTGCTCATGCCATCGAGTATCCACCCGTCTCAGGGGGGTACCTCGTGCGCCCCTTCACAAGCTTCGACAGGGCTCGTGTTACCATCCCGCATTTCTTGATCCAGATCACGTCGCAAAAGGGGAACCGACACCCTGCGGCAGACGTTGTCAATGGCGCGTGAGCTGCCTCTCTGCCGTTCCGGGCACACGGTGAGGCCGACCACCGAAGCCCTCGTGACGACCCCCGCCAGAGTGCCCGCCATCACCTTCTGAACGTGTTCAAAGGGGTGTTGAGGGCCCGAATGGGTCAACCGAACCGGGCTCTTCGCCCTCCCGGGCCCATTTCCTTGTGAAGAACTTCACGAACTTTCCCGGCGGGCCCCCGCCGAGGGGCCGAGAAGACCCCCCGGGGCCCTGCTCAAACGCTATCCCGACTGCTCAGCGGAGTGCTACCCGCCAGTAGTAAAAGGGAGCTACGCCACCGACCAGGCGATGCCGTCGAGGATGTCGTGCTCCGAGACCACGACCTCCTCCGCGCCGACGCGTTCCATGATCGTCAGCAGGACCAGGGCACCCGCGCCGATCACGTCGACGCGGCCCGGGTGCATGGAGGGGATCGTCGCGCGTTCGGCGTGGGTGGAGCGCAGCAGGTGGTCGGTGATGTCCCGGACGCGGGTACGGCTCACGCGGGAGTGGTGGATGGCCTCGGAGTCGTACGCGGGGAGGTCCTGGGCGATCGCCGACACGGTGGTCACCGAGCCGGCCAGGCCGACCAGGGTGTGCGCCTCGCGCAGCGGGACGGTCTCCTCGGCCCGGTCCAGGGCGGCCTCGATGTCCGCGCGCATCGCCGCGATCTGCGCCTCGGTGGGCGGGTCCGTCACGGCCCCGTCGCGTACCAGGTGCCGCTCGGTCATCCGTACGCATCCGACGTCCACGGAGCGGGCGGCACGCACCCGGTCCTCGCCCACCACGAACTCGGTCGAGCCGCCGCCGATGTCCACGACGAGGAAGGGGCGGCGCAGATCGGTCCGCCCGGTCAGCTCCTTGGTGGCGCCGGTGAACGAGAACTCGGCCTCCTGGTCACCGGTGATGACCTCGGGCTCCACGCCCAGGATGTCCAGCACCCCGCGCACGAACTCGTCGCGGTTCTCGGCGTCGCGGGAGGCGGAGGTGGCGACGAAGCGCAGACGTTCCGCGCCGTGCTCCTTGATGATCTCCGCGTACTCACGGCAGGCGGCGAAGGTCCGCTCCAGCGCCTCGGGCGCCAGCCGGCCCGTCCGGTCGACGCCCTGACCCAGCCGTACGATCGTCATACGGCGGTCCAGCTCGGTGAGTTCACCGGTCCTCGGGTCGGCGTCGGCGACCAGCAGCCGGATGGAGTTCGTACCGCAGTCGACGGCGGCGACCCGGGTCATCGGTCCTCCTCCTTCGCGGGCAGTGTCACGCAGGCACCCTTGCGCCACCACTCGGGCAGCATCGCCAGCGCCTCGTCGCCCAGCGGGTTGACGCCGGGTCCGGCGGCCAGCGAGTGGGCGACCAGGACGTGGAGGCACTTCACGCGGTCCGGCATGCCGCCCGCGCTGGGGAAGTTCTTCAGCTCCTCGATCTCGTCGCGGCGCCGGATGTAGTCCTCGTGCGCGGCACGGTACGCGGCCGCCAGTTCCGGGTCGGCGGCCAGCCGCTCGGTCATCTCCTTCATCACGCCGTTGGCCTCCAGCGTCCCGATCGCGGAGTTCGCCTTCGGGCAGGTGAGGTAGTACAGCGTGGGGAAGGGGGTGCCGTCTGGCAGCCTCGGCGCGGTCTCCACGACGTCCGGCTGCCCGCAGGGGCAGCGGTGCGCGATGGCGCGCAGCCCGCGCGGGGGCCGCCCGAGCTGCTGCTTGAAGGCCTCGACGTCCGCGTCGGTGGGCTCGGTGCGGGGGGTCGTGGGCAGATCGAACAAGGTCAGCGCGGAGCGCTGTCCTTGGGGGGTGGTGGCCGGGCGGCCGGCGGGAGTTTCCATACGTGTCTTTCTACGGCTTTCTGCAAGGGTCACTGGGCGGCGGCGTCGGCCTTGTCGACGCCGTCCCAGACGTTCGCGTACCAGGGACGGTCGGCGGCCTCGAGATCGGTGCGGGACTGCTCCGCCGTACCCGGGTCGATGACGATGTAGCCGGTCTCGCCGGGCAGGACGTAGTGCAGCCGGCGGCGGATCTCCTGCTCGGCGTAGGCGTCGTCCTGCCAGCGCGCCTTCATGTCCCGCAGCCGTTCGACCCGTCGGCGGGCCTCGTCCTGCTCCTGCCGGAGGTCGGCGATGTCCGCGCGCTGGGAGACGTACTGCCGCATGGGATAGGCGAGGGCCACGATCAGCGAGCAGAGCACCAGGGCCAGCAGCGCCGCCCGGCCGGTCAGCCGGGAGCGGCGGGCCTGGCGTTTGGTCTGCGAGCGGTAGACCCGGGCGGCGGTCTGCTCACCGATCAGCCGGATCCTGGTCGCGGTGGAGAAACGGTCCCGGTCCTTGACCGCCATGGTCCCGCCTCTCGTTCACCGTCCTACGCGCGTACGTCCCCGCACACGGTACGGGACCGGGTACGGGGACGTACGTACGACGCTGCCTCTTACGGGGCCCGGACTCAGCCCCTGCTGTGCCTACTGGTTCGCAGAACGCTGTGCCTACTGGTTCGCAGAACGCTGTGCCTACTGGTTCGCAGAGCGCTGTGCCTACTGGTTCGCAGAGCGCTGTGCCTACTGGTTCGCAGAGCGCTGTGCCTACTGGTTCGCAGAGCGAAACCGGGGGAAGGCCGAGCGGCCGGCGTACACCGCCGCGTCGTCGAGGATCTCCTCGATGCGCAGCAGCTGGTTGTACTTGGCGACGCGCTCGGAGCGGGCCGGGGCGCCGGTCTTGATCTGGCCGCAGTTGGTGGCGACGGCCAGGTCGGCGATGGTGACGTCCTCGGTCTCGCCGGAGCGGTGCGACATCATGCACTTGAAGCCGTTGCGCTGGGCCAGCTCCACGGCGTCCAGGGTCTCGGTCAGCGAGCCGATCTGGTTGACCTTGACCAGCAGGGCGTTGGCGGCGCCCTCCTCGATACCGCGGGCGAGACGCTCGGGGTTGGTGACGAACAGGTCGTCACCGACGATCTGGACCTTGTCACCGAGCTTGTCGGTGAGGACCTTCCAGCCGTCCCAGTCGTCCTCGAACAGCGGGTCCTCGATGGAGACGAGCGGGTACGCCTCGACGAGCTCGGCGTAGTACTCGGTCATCTCGGCGGCGGAGCGCTCCTTGCCCTCGAAGGTGTAGGAGCCGTCCTTGTAGAACTCGGACGCGGCGACGTCGAGCGCCAGGGCGATCTGCTCGCCCGGGGTGTAGCCGGCCTCCTTGACGGCCTCGAGGATGAGGTCGAGGGCCTCACGGTTGGAGCCGAGGTTGGGGGCGAAGCCGCCCTCATCGCCGAGGCCGGTGGCCAGACCCTTGCTCTTCAGCACCTTCTTGAGGGTGTGGTAGACCTCGGTGCCCCAGCGCAGGGCCTCGGAGAAGGACTCCGCGCCGATCGGGGCGATCATGAACTCCTGGATGTCCACGTTGGAGTCGGCGTGCGAGCCGCCGTTCAGGATGTTCATCATCGGCACCGGCAGCAGGTGCGCGTTGGGGCCGCCCAGGTAGCGGAAGAGCGGCAGGTCGCTGGCCTCGGAAGCGGCGTGGGCGACGGCGAGGGAGACACCGAGGATGGCGTTGGCGCCGAGCGAGCCCTTGTTGTCGGTGGCGTCCAGGTCGAACATGGCCTGGTCGATCAGCCGCTGCTCGGTGGCGTCGTAGCCGACGAGCTCCGGGCCGATCTGCTCGATGACCGCGAGGACGGCCTTCTCGACACCCTTGCCGAGGTAGCGGTTCGGGTCACCGTCACGCAGTTCGATGGCCTCGAAGGCACCGGTGGAGGCACCGGACGGGACGGCGGCACGACCCGTGCTGCCGTCGTCGAGGCCTACCTCGACCTCGACCGTGGGGTTGCCTCGGGAGTCCAGGATTTCCCGGGCTACGACGACGTCGATGGACGGCACGAGCATCTCCTTCAATGAATGCGACGCGGGTGAGCGGGACCCCCAAGGGGGTCCTGCGAGACCGAGCCTAACCGGCTCCGGGCGATCGGCCAGCCGGTCGCCCGTCCCGTGGACAGAACCGAGAGTAAATTGTTTCCGAACGGAACAAAGCGGTTTCGGGAAACCGGCCGCGAAAAGACCCCGCCCCGGTGCGTACGGGGGAGAACGCACCGGGGCGGGGAGCCATGGGGGGAGCCGCTTACTTGAGGTGCAGCTGCTGGCCCGGGTAGATGAGGTCGGCGTCGTCGACGATGTCGTCGTTCAGGTCGAAGAGCTTGGCCCAGCCGCCCTTGACGTCGTGCTCGGCGGCGATGGAGCTGAGGCTGTCGCCCTTGACGACCTTGTACTCGCCGTCGCCCTTCTCGACCTTCTTGCCGGTCGGGGTGGTGACGGTCTTCTTCTCGGCCTTCGGCGCGGCCTTGGGCTCGGCCTGCTTCTCGGCGGCCGGGCGCTCGGCGGAGCGGGAGGCCTTCTGCTCGGTCTGACGGCTCTCGGTGGAGCCGCCGCCCTGCGAGGAGCCGTTGGAGGAGGAGCCGCCGGAGTAGCCGGCGTTGGACAGGCCCACACCGCAGACCGGCCAGGCACCCTTGCCCTGACCCGCCAGGACCTTCTCGGCGATCTCGATCTGCTGGGCCTTGCTCGCCTGGTTGGCGGTGGACGCGTACTGCGTGCCGCCGTAGGCCGCCCAGGTGGAGGCGGAGAACTGCAGACCGCCGTAGTAACCGTTGCCCGTGTTGATGGACCAGTTGCCGCCGGACTCGCACTGGGCGACGGTGTCCCACTCGGCGGCGGTGGCGGCGGAGGCGTTGCCGGCCGCCATCAGCGGGGCGGCGACGGCGGCGGAGGCGATGCCGGCGACGGCGATCGCGCGGGTGGCCTTGGACGGACGGCGGTGCTTGCCCTTACCGGTAAACAGCATGGAGGATCCCCTCACCGACGCCTGCGAGGTGAGCTGTCGGGTTCGGGCCGGTTGAGTTGCCCGGCCACGTCCCTCCCGGGACGCGGCTTCACCCCAAGCCGTATCCGGCGTCAACTGCCCGGATCCGGCGCCTACCTTGGGTCCCCCGCTCCTGCCTACGGCGCATGACGCGTCGACTGTTCCCGTGCTGCCACTGGCAGGATTCGGCGTGGCGGCAGCCGGGGCCCGCGGTGGCGAGCGGTCACGACCGTAGGCACGGGATTCACGGAATATCAAAGACGATCACGGCTTCTGAGACCTATCTCTCACAGCCTTTAAATCGGACATTCGGCGCGAACCGTGACGCCAACTGCCGCCACGTCCAGGCGTTTTCAGGTGTCGCTTTCCGGCCGGTTCGTCCCGACCGGGAGGCTACTGACCTGATGCGACGCCACTGACGAGATGGTCGTCCATCCCGTAGAGCGCACCCCATCCGCCGCCCACCTCAAGGGAGTCGGGGATGGACGGGGAATCGCCCCCGTCGCTCGCGGCGGGCGCCTCGGCGACCGTGCCGCCCCAGGCGTTGAGTCCGCCAGAGGCGTGCCGGCCGGCCGGCTCCGCTTCCGTCTTGTCCTCGTCGGCGCTGGCGCCGCGGTGGCGGCCGGTGCCGTCGCTCGCCGAAGCGTCGGCGTTCTGCCGGGACTTGTCCGACTTGCCGCCCTTGGCGTCCGCCGAGGCGGAGGGGGAGGCGTCGGGGGTCCCGGCCGTCTCCTTGCCCTTACCGCTGTCCGATTCGGTTGACTTGCCGGAATCAGCCGACTCGTCCCCCAGAAGGTCGAGGCCCGTCCCGGTACTCGCGCTCGACGACGGGGAGGAGGAAGGGGAAGGGGAGGAAGAAGAGGACGATCCACTGGAGTCGGACGAGTCGGACCCGCCCGATGCCGAGTCGTCGCCCACGCCCGTGTCGACGTCGGCCGCCGGCGCGTCCTTGTCCAGGCCCGCGAGCAGCCCGCAGGTGCGCCAGGCACCGACGCCCTGGTCGTCGAGGATCTTCTCGGCCACGGCTATCTGCTGGCCGCGGCTGGCCTGGTCGGGGCTGGAGGCGTAGTCCAGGCCGCCGTACTTCTCCCAGTCCGTCTGGGTCAGCTGCAGGCCGCCGTAATAGCCGTTGCCCGAGTTCTGGCTCCAGGAGCCGCCGCTCTCGCACTCGGCCACCTTGTCCCAGTTCAGGCCGTCGGCCGCGCTGGCGGCGCCCGCGCCGAGGAGCGGGATGGCGATGGCGGAGCCGGTCACTCCGGCTGCGACGAGGAGGGCCGGAGCCTGGCGGGGGCGGCGGTGCCGACCGTTCCCGGAGAGCATACGGATGACCTTTCGCGAGACAGCGATGACCGGCGCGGTGTGTGGAGTGGAGCTCCGACAACCGCACTTGATGGGTGAACGTATCCGCACTCGATCACTTGTCACAAGTTAATGCCGCACAGATCACGTGAAGATCACAGAGTTGAGAGGGTGTCATGTTTGAGTTGACCCCGCCCCGGGCACGGAAAGGACGTTTGATCCGTCACTTTCGCGGAGGCGTGAATTCCACCGGGAGCGTGCGCAGTCCGCGCATGATGAGCCCGCCCCGCCAGCGCAGTTCGGCGGGTTGCGCCGCGAGCCGCAGGTCCGGCAGCCGGGTCAGCAGGGTGGCGAGCGCGGTCTGGCCCTCCAGGCGGGCCAGCGGGGCACCCAGACAGTAATGGATGCCGTGGCCGTATCCCAGATGCTGGTTGTCGCGCCGTCCGAGGTCGAGCACGTCCGGGTCGGCGAACCGCTCCGGGTCCCGGTCGGCGGCGGCGAGTACGACCAGGACGGGGTCGCCGGCCGCGATGCGCTGCCCGCCGAGGGTGACGGGCCCGGTGGTGTACCGCCAGGTGGCGAGCTCCACGGGACCGTCGTAGCGCAGGAGTTCCTCGACCCCGGTCTCCAGCAGTCCGCGCTCCCCGGCGTCGAGGGACCGTTGCAGGCGCTCGCGCTGGCCGGGGTGGGTGAGCAGGGCGTAGGTGCCGTTGCCGATGAGGTTGACGGTCGTCTCGAAACCGGCGAACAGCAGGATGAACGCCATGGCGGCGGCCTCGTTCTCGGTGAGGTGCTCACCGTGGTCGGAGGCGCGGATGAGGCCGGAGATCAGGTCCTCGCCGGGGGCGGGCTCGGCGGGCAGTGCCTCGCGCTTGCGGTGGATTAGCTCGGCGAGATAGCCGCGCATCTTCTTCACGGACCGGGCGACTCCGCCGCGCGGGCCCGCGCCGTGACGGATCATCATGCCGGCCCAGTCCCGGAAGTCGTCCTGGTCCTCGCGGGGGACGCCGAGCAGGTCGCAGATGGCGTAGATGGGGAGGGGGAAGGCGAAGTCGTGGATCAGGTCGGCGGAGCCGCTGTCCGCGAAGCGGTCGATGAGGTCGTCGGCGAGCTCCTGCACTCGCGGGGCGAACTCGGCGACCCGGCGCGGGGTGAACGCCTTGCTCACCAGCCGGCGCAGGCGGGTGTGGTCCGGGGGGTCGATGTTGAGCAGATGCGTCATCAGATCGGCCTGGCGCTCACCGGGGATGCCGGTCTTGCCCTTGGCGTGCGCGGGCTCGTCGTGATGCGCGGGGTTCTTGGACAGCCGCCCGTCGGCGAGGGCCTGCTTGGCATCGGCGTACCGCGTCACCAGCCACGCCTCGACCCCGCTGGGCAACCGGGTCTTCCGCACGGGCGCGTGCGTACGGAGCCAGGCGTAGGCGGGGTAGGGATCGGCGGCGAACTCCCAGGTGAAGAGTTCGGGGGCGGGGGGCTGCTCGGACATGCGGCGACCCTATAAGGGGCTCGGCCCCCTTCAGGGGCGCGGGGAACTGCGCGAAGGGGGTCCGGGGGCGGAGCCCCCAGGGACGGGAAGGGGCGGCGGGGGCGAAACCCCCTCGGCTCACCCCCTCAGCCCCTCCGCGGAGCGGATCGTGTCGCGGTAGGCCCGGGCCGCCGCCCGCAGCGCCGCCTCCGGATCGACCCCCTCCGCCTCCGCCCGCGCCGCCAGCCGCAGCAGCTCGTAGCCGATGCCCTCGCCCGTGGGGAGGGGGACGGAGAGACCGGCGGTGCGGACGCGGGACGCCAGTTTCGCGGCGAGGGCGAGGGCGGGCTGGCCGAGGGGGACGCCGTCGGTCACGGACTCGCGCCGCTTCTCGATCGCCTTGGTGCGCAGCCAGTGTTCCTTGACGTCCTCGGGGGTCTCGGCCGTCTCGTCGCCGAAGACATGCGGATGCCGATGGATCAGCTTCGCCACGATCCCGCCCGCCACGTCATCGACGGAGAACGGCTCCTCCGTGTGCTCCTCCGCGATCCGCGCGTGGAACACGACCTGGAGCAGCACGTCCCCCAGCTCCTCCCGCAGCTCCCCCCGGTCCCCCTCCTCGATCGCCTCGACGAGCTCGTACGCCTCCTCGATGCCGTACTTCGCGAGGCCCGCATGGGTCTGCCGGGACGACCACGGGCACTCCACGCGGATACGGTCCATGACCTGCACGAGGTCGAGCAGCCGCGCGCCGGGCAGATCGTAGGAGGCGGGGAGCAGCTCCAGCTCGGGCATCCGCACCCTGCCGGACCCGGCCAGCCGCGCCAGCCCGTCGGTGAGGGCCGGCTCGCCCTCCCCCGTCGCGACGACGACCACGGTCCGCCCGCCGGCGCAGGCGTCGACGATCTCCTCGGCGGTCGGCGCGGTCTCCTCGACCGGTATCCCCGCCTCCCGCAGATACGGCAGCTGCGGATGCGCGCCGTCCGCGCACAGCACCCTGTCGGCCTCGTGCAGGACCTGCCAGGCCGGCCAGGACAGCAGTCCGGGCGCGACCCGGTGGCTGGTGGTGAGCAGGACGACTCGGCCGACGGCGGCCTCGGGGCTGATTGCGTTCACACTCCGAAACTAGCCCACGTCACCGGCGTCCCACGGTCAGAGCGTCTGCGGCGCCCCCGCCGCCGTGACGTCCCGTACCCACGGCGTCTTCGCGTCGACCCGGCTGCTCTTCTCGACGTCCCAGTCGCCGTAGCGCGGGTTGAGGTCGACGTCGAGCTTCCTGCTCGCCTCGGACAGTGCCTGCCAGAACTCCGGCCGGCTGGTGTCGGTGCCGAGCTGCTGGGCGAGCTTCTGGGCCTGGATCTGGATGCGGAAGTTGTCGTCGAGGCGCTGCGGCGGGATGCCGTACTGCTGCAGCCACGCGGCCTCCAGCGCCTTCGCGCCGCCGGCCTGCTGCTCGAGGCCGGTCCGCATCTGCTGCACCTCGCGGTCCGAGACGGTCACGCCCGCGTCCCGCGCGGCGCGTTCCAGCACCCGGTCGAGGACCATGCCGTGCAGGGTGTCGCGGGTGAGGCTGCCGGTGCGGGCGATGGCCTGCTGGTACTGGGCGTCGTCGGGTACGGCAGCCCGCTGGGCCGCGCGGACCTCGCCGACCCGGTTCTCCAGCTGCGACACGGTGATCCGCTCACCGCCGACGACGGCTGCCGCACCGGGGTGGGCGTCGTTGCCGCAGGCGGTGAGGAGGGGCGCTGCGGCGATCGCGGCGGTGAGGAGGAGCGCGGTGCGACGACGGCGGTGCAAGGAGACCTCCTGAGGAGAGCTTGTGCGGCGGTGCACAAAGTCTTGCGGTGATCGATGGTAGGCATCGGCCAAGCTCTGGCCAACCCATTCGACCAACGATTCACAAGGAGTTCCGGCACCGGCTCCCGCGCCGTCCGGTGCGGCGGCCCGCCGTCAGCGCACCTGTCCGAGCCACTGCAGGGTCCGCCGGATGTCGGCGGCGAGCGGGTGACCGGGTCCGTGGACGCGTTCCACGTCGTGCAGGAGCCGTACCAGCGTGTCGTGGGCCCCGGCCCGGTCGCCGAGGGCGAGCAGCAGATGGCCGATGCGGCGGCGGACGTCGTGGGCGAGCTGCGGGTCGCCGGCGGCGACGTACTGGTTCTCGTAGTACGCCAGCAGCGACCGGTACTCGGCGAGCGCGGCCGCCGGTTCGCCGAGCTGCTCCAGGCACTGGGCGGCCTCGTAGCGGTAGCGCAGGGACTGCGGGTCGGCCTGGCCCGCCTCGGCGGCCCGTTCGTCGGCGAGGCGGCGCAGTTCGGGCAGGGCGCGCCGGTACTGGCCGTCGTCGAGGAGGGTGGCCGCGTACTGCTTGCGCAGGGTGCGCACAACCGGGGAGTGCTCGCCGTGCTGGTCGGCGGCGACGGGCAGGATCGAGCCGAGGATGTCGACGGCCTGGGTGATGCGGCCCTCGCCGAGGAGGCGCTTCACCTCGTCCACGGCGGCGGCGACGTCGGCCTTGCCCGCCGCGGGCGCGGGCGGCGCGGCGGGGGCCGGCTGGGGCGCCGGGGTGCGGGCGCGGTCCGGCCAGGGGGCGTGGGGGCGCAGGAAGGGGCGGGTGGGGTCGAGGGGCGCGCCGGTGGGGGTGCCCCGCGCGGGGAGCAGCCGCTCCAGGTGTTCGTAGACCTCCTGCGCGGAGTCCGGGCGGTGCTGGGGGTCCTTGGCGAGCAGGTGGAGGACGAGGGTCTCCAGGGCCTCGGGGACCTCGGGGCGGATCCGGCGCACGGGCACGGGCGGTTCGTACAGGTGCCGGTGCAGCACTCCGAGGGCGGTGGAGCCGGCGAACGGCACGTCCCCGCTGAGGAGTTCGTGCATCAGCACGCCGAGCGCGTACAGGTCGGTGTACGGGCCGACCGCGCCGCCCATCGCCTGCTCGGGCGCCATGTAGGCGGGCGAGCCGATGGGGGTGCCGGTGTGGGTCAGCCGGGTGGTGTCGGCGTCCATGACGGAGGCGACGCCGAGGTCGAGCACGGTGACGGTGCCGTCCTGCTTCACCATCACGTTGCGCGGCTTGAGGTCGCGGTGGACGATCGGCACGGCGTGCACGGCGCTCAGTACGGCGCACAGCTGCGCGGCCACCGCGACGGTCCACTGCCAGGGGTACGGGTCGTGTTCGGCGAGGTGGTCGCCGAGGTCGGCGCCGTCGACGTACTGCATGACGAGGAAGAGTTCCTCGCCCTCGCTGCCCGCGTCGTGCACGGTGACGAGGCCGGGGTGGTCGACCTGGGCGGTCACCCGGCACTCGCGCACGAAGCGGCGGCGCAGTTCGTCGGCCTCCTGGCCGGCCACCTTGTCGGGGCGCAGCAGCTTCACCGCGACGCGCCGGTCCAGCCGTTTGTCGTAGGCCGTCCAGACCTGGCCCATGCCGCCCTGTCCGATGAGCGTGGACAGTTCGTAGCGGCCGGCGACGACACGACCCGTCGTCACGCTCACCGTCCGCCCTCGTGGTTGCCGTGCTGTCCGGGATCGCCGTCCTGGCGGCGCAGATAGTCGCTGAGCTCGTCGAGTTCGGCGCGGACCTGGTCGATACGGGCCGGCCCGGGGTGCTGCGACTGCGGCTGCGACTGCGGCTGCGGCGGTACGGGGGTGGGGGGCGCCGGATGCCCCGGCACCGGTGTGGGCGTGTACGGGGAGACGGGCTGCTGGTAGCCGTACGGCGAGTGGGGGCCCGGCGTGGGCACCGTCGTGGCGTGCGGCGACGGCGGCACCGGGGCCGCGTACGGGCCGCCAGGCCGCCGGTGCAGGCGGATGTCCACGGTCAGGTAGTACGCGGACGCGCTCGCGCCCAGGATCAGTACGAGGGCCAGGGCGATGTCGGTGCGGACGTCCGTCTCGGGCAGCGAACCGACCACGGCCAGGCAGGCTATCGACAGCGGGATGCTCACCCAGGCCGCCGCCCAGTCGAGCGGCCGCCCGCGCAGGAACGCGACCCGGAACAGCGGCAGACAGGCCAGCAGCCCGCAGCACAGGACGCCGGCTGCGGCGTACAGCACGCGCTGCGTGATGACCGATGCCGCGCTGGGTGGGGGCGGCGCCGCGCCGTGGCCGTACATGACTGCTCCTGGACAGGTGTAGCCGATGGAAACTCGGTTGAGGGTCCGAGCGTATAGGCCGAGGACGACAACCGGTCCCGGGATGTACCGAACCGTTGTCGTCGGACGCCGTCCCGGACCCGTCGCGCGGGCCCGGTCGAAGGCCCGGTCGGGAGCGCGATCGGGGCCCGGCCGGGGCCCGGCCGGGACTCAGCCGGAGTTCAGTCGGGGGCGACCGTCCCGTCGGTCAGGCCGTCGTACATCCCGCGGACGAGCCGCTCGCCGAGCCGGGCCGCCCGTCCGAGCGCCCGCTCGAACTCGTCCAGGGACCTGAACCGGGCGCCGTAGCGCCGCTGTTCGGGCAGCGCGAGGCGCGGCAGGCGCAGCCGGCGTACGTCGAGCCGGGTGGCGGTGGACGCGTAGCTGCTCGCCCGGCGGTTGTTGGCGGTGCCGCGCAGGAACCCGGCGACGAACCAGGGGTCGAGCGCCGCCGGATCGGGGCGCAGCAGGACGAGGTTGCGGCCGAGGGCGGCCCCCGCGGTCGCCTCGTCGACGACCCGCGCGACGGCGCCGCCGCCGAGCACGGGGACGACGACGTCACCGGGCGCGGTGAGCACCGCTTCCCCGTCGCTCTCCGGGAGCGTGCCGGAGGGGCCGGTTCCGGAGAGGACGTCGTGGTCGGTGAGGACGGGGCCGCGCGTGTGCCCGCCGTGTCCGCCGGTACGCAGTGTCAGGGCGCCCGCGCGGGCGAGTTCCCCGACAGTGGTGAGGGGCAGGCGCCCGGCGGCGGGCGGCGCGGGGTCGACGGGCGGCGGGGTGAGGCCGGTGGCCAGGCGCAGGGTCTCGCCGAGGCGTTCGCGTACGTCGGTGAGCCGGCCGGTGCCGTCCATGGCGGGCGGGGGCGGGAGGTGGCGGGCCGGGGCCAGGTCGACGTCGTCGTCGAGGAGTTCGATGACGGGCACGGAGCGGGCGAGTCCGGGCCGCTCGTCGAGTCGGCCGGCCCGGTCGAAGGTACGCCAGGCGTCGAGGACGCTCTCCCGCACACCGGGCCAGTCGGGCCCGCCGCGCCCCTCCCCCGCGAACCGTCCGGCGTCGGCGAGCAGCACCTCCGGCTGTACGGGGGCGTGTTCGGGCCGGCGCAGCACCCACAGATGCGGCGGGATGTGGTACGGGGGTGCCGCGCCGGCCGGCAGGGCGACGACGGCGCGCAGCGCGCCCCGCCGCAGCAGGTCGGCCCTGATACGGCGGCCGGAGCGGCGGGAGGCCGCGGCGGGCGGCAGCAGCAGGACGGCGGTGCCGCCGTCGCGCAGCCGGGCGAGGGCGTGCTGCACCCAGGCCAGCTCGGACTCGGTGCGGGCCGGGAAGCCGTACTCCCAGCGCGGGTCGTAGGCGAGTTCGTCGTGCCCCCAGTCGCGTTCGTTGAACGGCGGGTGGCACAGGACGGCGTCGGCCCGCAGCTCCGGGTGGGCGTCGGCGCGCAGGGTGTCGCCGGCGGCGGCGTGCACGGGGGCGCGGGTGTGCAGGGCGAGGCGGAGTGCGGTGAGGGCGGCGAGTCCGGGGGTGCCGTCCTGGGCGTACAGGCGCCGGCCGGGGCCGTGGCCGGCGGCGCGCAGGAGGGCGCCGGTTCCGCAGGCCGGGTCGAGGACGGTGCGGGCCGCCGGACCGGCCAGGGCGGCCATGAGGGCGGCGAGGCCGGCGGGGGTGGGCGGGTACCGGCGCGGGCCCGCGTCGAGGTGGCGGCCGAGCAGGAACTCGAAGGTGTGCCGGGCACCGAGTTCGGCGGCGAGTTCGGCGACGGCGCGCAGAAGGGGGACGGAGGGCAGGAGCCGGGGGGCGGTGGGGGGTTCGAGGACCCGGCGGGGGGCGGGGACGGCAGGGGCGTGCACGGAGACCGGCGGGTCCACAGGACTCGGGGAGTTCACAGGACCTGACGGGTTCACATGACCGGTCTGGTTCACAGAACCCCTTGAGTTCACAGATTCCCGCGCGTTCACAGGTGAGACGTACGCGTCGCCGAGCCGGGGCGTGAGCACCCGCTCCAGCGCTCCGGGCAGCAGCGCGGCGAGGCGTTCGTCGGTGCCGGAGCTCACCTCCAGCCAGACGGGGGAGCGGTCGTGGATCAGGAGCAGGACACAGCCGGCGTGGGTGAGGGCGGTGACCGGTCCGGCGGGATGGCCGGCGAGCTGCTGCCAGACACGTTCCCTCAGCGGGACCTCGGCGAGTCTGCCGTGCCGGCGCAGCCAGCCCTCCACCTCGGGGAGCGCGAAGGCGGGGCTGGCCTCCGTGCCGCCGACGGGCCGGGGGAAGTCGGTGTGCCGCCTGCGCCAGTTGCTGACGGCGGCGCGGCCGACGCCGGCCAGCCGTGCGATCCCGGCGGCGGTCACCTCTGTCGCGTTGTCCTGCATGCCCGGCACCCGCCCCGTTTCCGCTCTGGTCCCCGCACTCCTCGTGTGACGACGAGCATACAGACGAGCACGGGGTCAAAGAGTTCACGCCTGTGCGCCCCTATACACGAGTGAACCGTGTTGACGGGATCTACAGACTCTGGTCTCATTGGCCCCGCGAACGAGCGGCCGCCGACAGGGGACGGCCGCCGATTGGGGAGGGGACACAGCCATGGGCATGAAGACCAAGATCGCGCTGGGCGCCGTCGTGGGGATCGTCGTCATCGGTGCCATGTCGGCGAACTCCGGTGACTCGGACGGCGGTTCCGGCGACTCGGGCACCTCGGCGTCCGCGGAGCAGCAGTCCGGCGGCACGAAGGCGGACACGAAGTCCGACCCGAAGCCCGCCGAGGACAAGGGCACCGAGAAGGCGTCCCAGGCCGAGCAGTTCAAGGCGTTCGTGCAGAAGAACGGCACACCGCAGGAGAAGGACGCCGTCTCGCACGTCACCAAGGTCCAGGGGGCGGAGGAGCAGAACGACATCCTCGACGCCGCCGACATCTACACCGACTTCACCGGCGGGATCATGGGCGAGGGCATGGGCCCCGCCAAGCTCCTCACGTCCGCGTTCGCCGACTGGAAGCAGAGCGACAACGGTCTCGTCACCGTCTACGACGCCGACGGCGAACTGCTCGGCACCGGCAACTTCTGAGCGACTCTCCAAGACCCCGGGGGGACTCCCGTCATGCGCCGCACCACACTCGCCGCCCTCTGCCTCGCCGCCGTGGCCACCGCCGGCCTCACCGGCTGTGGCGACGACAAGAACGACAGCAGCACCTCGCCCGGCTCGGCCGCGCGGAACACCGCGAAGGAGGGAAAGCCCACCCCGGCACCCGAGAAGGAGCCCTTCGCCGGACTGACCGGCGGCGAGATCGCCGACCAGGCCTTCGAGGCCACGACCGGGGCGTCGTCCCTGCGGATGACCGGTGACGTCCCGGACGGCCCCAGCGGCGGCACCATCCGCATCGACATGGCCCTGAACAAGCGGGGCGAGTGCGCCGGCACGGTCGGTATGGACGGCATGGGCGAGGCCGATCTGGTCAGGACCGGCGACACCGTCTATATGAAGTACGACGCCGAGTTCCTGCGGTCGCAGAGCGAGGGCGAGCCGAAGGAGAGCGTGGACGCGGCCGTGGCACTGCTGGCCGGCAAGTGGACCAGGATGTCCGCCGAGGGCTCCGACGCGGAGGATCTCGCGGGCTTCTGCGACCTCGGCGAGGTCTTCGCCGGCGCGCGCAGCGGCGACGCGGACGCCACCCGCGGGAAGACCACCACGGTCGACGGCACCCCCGCGATCACGCTGAACTCGAAGGACGGCGACGACCGCTACACGCTGTACGTCGCCGCCGAGGGCAAGCCGTATCTGCTGCGGTTCGACAGCACGTCCGCCGCCGAGCCGGGGTCCCTCTCCTTCACCGACTACGACAAGCCCGTCCCGGTGCGTAAGCCCGCCGGCGACGTCCTGGACCTCGACGCCCTGGGCTGATCCGCCCGGCCGCTCACCACGGGCCGGACGGGACGGCCGGGCACCCGTTCACGGTCCGCTCAGCCGCCGCACTGCTCCAGCATCATCCGCCGGTCGGCCGTCGTCACCGGCATCTCGTACTTGACGGCGACCTGCGCGAACCGGACCGCGTACGCGCACCGGATGCCCTTGTCCGGCGGCAGCCAGGACGCCGGACCGGAGTCGCTCTTGGCCGAGTTGGCGCGCCCCTGCACGGGGATCAGATTGAGGGTGTCGTTCGCCAGCCGCTTCCGCTTCGCCTCCGGCCAGCGCGAGGACCCCATCTGCCAGCTGTAGGAGAGCGGCACGACGTGGTCTATCTGCACCTCGGCGGCCTTCTGCTTGCGCCACTCGATCGTCGTCCCGGTGTACGGGTCGTCCAGCGTCATGGCGACCACCACACAGTCCGAACCCGACCGGAACCGCAGCTCCTGCCCATCGCGCTGGAGCAGGTCGTTCCGGGTGTCGCACCCGTTCCGGGCGAGCGGGACGCCGTCGGCGGTGTCCATCCAGGCGTAGCCGAACTCGTCGCGGTCGTAGCCGGTCTTCGGGCCGCGGCCCTTGGTGGTCACCTTGGTGATGATCGCGACGGCCGCGTCCCGGTCCGCGTCGCTCGCCACCGGGGCGAGGCCCGGCTCGGTGCCGTCCGGGTTGTCGAGCGGGCTGACGGCGTGCCCGTCGGAGGCGGCGCTCGCACCTCCGCCCGGCGAGCCGGCACCCGGGTCGTCCAGTCCCTCGCAGCCGGCGAGGAGGGCCACCGCGGCGATCACCGCCGGCGCCGTACGCCCCGCCCGCACGCCCCACCCCTTATTCCGCGTCACCGCGCCCCTCCCTTGTTCTCAGGTCTTCTGCCCTGGCATGAACGCATCGATCCAGAAGTCACCGTAACGAGTGAGAGGTCCAGACCAATTCGGAGCCCCATGGGCATTCGGGACAAAGCGCGCGTATGGTCGTTTGTGAGTCCCCTCCGAAAAGGAGCTCCTGCATGGGCATCCTCGACAAGCTCAAGGGCAACAAGGCGGCGCGCGACAAGGCCAAGCAGGCCTCGGACGCCGCGGAGAAGAAGATGAACGAGAGGACCGGTGGCAAGTACGAGCAGCAGGTCGACACCGGTCAGCAGCAGGCCGAACGCCGGCTGGGCATGGACCGCGATCGTCCGGACCAGCCGTAGGGCCTCGCGGCACTCGTGAGTGCCGTCCACGGCGAGCCGACGCCGTGGGCGGCTTCTCACGTGCGGGTCAGGAGCCCAGCACCGACGTCAGGAACTCCCCGACCCAGCCCAGCAGTTCCCGCCCGATCAGCGGCTTGCCGCCCACCTTCGCGGTCTTCGGGCGCGGTACCAGCACCTGGTGCGCGGTCGCCTTGATGACCGTACCGGGGTAGAGGCGCTTCAGGCGCAGTTCCTGCGACTCGCGCAACTCCACCGGCGCGAAGCGGATGTTGGTGCCCTGGAGCACGATCTCGCCGACACCGCACGCGCGGGCCAGCATCCGCAGCCCCGCCACCAGCAGCAGGTTCTCCACCGGCTCCGGCAGCTTGCCGTAGCGGTCGACGAGTTCCTCGCGTACGGCCTTGATGTCCTCCTCGCTGTTCGCGGAGGCGATCGCCCGGTACGCCTGGAGGCGCAGCCGCTCACCGGGCGCGTAGTCGTGCGGGACGTGCGCGTCGACGGGCAGCTCGATCTTCACCTCGAGCGGCGGCTCCTCCTCGATCTCCCCGGTCTCCAGCTGACGCCGGTAGTCCGCGACCGCCTCGCCCACCATCCGTACGTACAGGTCGAAGCCGACGCCCGCGATATGGCCGGACTGCTCGCCGCCGAGCAGGTTGCCCGCGCCGCGGATCTCCAGGTCCTTCATCGCCACGTACATGCCCGCGCCCATCTCCGTGTGCTGGGCGATCGTCGCGAGCCGCTCGTGCGCCGTCTCCGTCAGCGGCTTCTCCGGCGGGTACAGGAAGTAGGCGTACCCCCGCTCGCGGCCGCGCCCCACCCGGCCGCGCAGCTGGTGCAGCTGGCTGAGGCCGAAGTTGTCGCCGCGCTCCACGATGAGGGTGTTGGCGTTGGAGATGTCGATGCCGGACTCGACGATCGTCGTCGACACCAGTACGTCGAACTTCTTCTCCCAGAAGTCGACGACGACCTGCTCCAGCGCCGACTCCGACATCTGCCCGTGCGCGGTCGCGATCCGCGCCTCGGGCACGATCTCGCGCAGCCGGGCCGCCGCGCGGTCGATCGACTCGACCCGGTTGTGAATGTAGAACACCTGGCCCTCGCGCAGCAGTTCGCGACGGATCGCGGCGCCGATCTGCTTCTGCTCGTAGGGGCCGACGAAGGTCAGCACCGGGTGGCGCTCCTCGGGCGGGGTGGTGATCGTCGACATCTCGCGGATGCCGGTCACCGCCATCTCCAGGGTGCGCGGGATCGGGGTGGCGGACATCGTCAGTACGTCGACGTTGGCGCGCAGCTTCTTCAGCTGCTCCTTGTGCTCGACACCGAAGCGCTGCTCCTCGTCGACGATGACCAGGCCCAGGTCCTTGAACTTGGTCTCCGAGGAGAACAGGCGGTGGGTGCCGATGACGACGTCCACCGAACCCTCGCGGAGCCCCTCCAGGGTCGCCTTCGCCTCCGTGTCGGTCTGGAAGCGGGACAGCGCCCTCACCTTCACCGGGAACTGCGCGTACCGCTCGCCGAACGTCCCGAAGTGCTGCTGCACCAGCAGCGTGGTGGGGACGAGCACGGCCACCTGCTTGCCGTCCTGTACGGCCTTGAAGGCGGCCCGTACCGCGATCTCCGTCTTGCCGTAGCCGACGTCACCGCAGATCAGGCGGTCCATGGGGACCGACTTCTCCATGTCCTCCTTGACCTCGGCGATGGTGGTGAGCTGGTCGGGCGTCTCCGCGTACGGGAACGCGTCCTCCAGCTCGCGCTGCCACGGTGTGTCGGGCCCGAAGGTGTGGCCGGGGGCCGCCATGCGCGCGCTGTAGAGCTTGATCAGGTCGGCGGCGATCTCCTTGACGGCCTTCTTGGCGCGCGCCTTGGTCTTGGTCCAGTCGGCGCCGCCCAGGCGGTGCAGGGTGGGGGCCTCGCCGCCGACGTACTTGGTGATCTGCTCCAGCTGGTCGGTGGGGATGTAGAGCCGGTCGCCGGGCTGGCCGCGCTTGGCGGGGGCGTACTCCACGACCAGGTACTCGCGGGTGGCGCCCTGCACGGTGCGCTGCACCATCTCGACGTAGCGGCCCACGCCGTGCTGCTCGTGGACGATGTAGTCGCCCGGCTCCAGGGTGAGCGGGTCGATGGTCTTGCGGCGCCGGGCCGGCATCCGGGCGCCCTCGCGGCCGGACGCCTTCTGGCCGGTCAGGTCGGTCTCGGTGAGGACGGCGAGCCCCAGCGCCGGGTCGATGAAGCCGTGGTCGATGCAGCCGCAGGAGACATGCACCACGGAGGGGGTGATCTCGCCGAGGTCCGTGTCGAGCCGGGCGGCGATGCCCTCGCCGCCGAGCACCTCGACCGTGCGGGAGGCCGGGCCGTGACCCTCGGTGACGAACACCGTGCGCCAGCCGTCGGCGAGCCAGCCCTTGGTGTCGGCGAGCGCCCGCGCGGTGTCGCCGCGGTAGGTCTCGGGGGCGTGCATGCCGAGCTTGAGGGTGTCCGAACCAAGGTCCTCGTCGGCCGCGAACGGCGACACCGACCACCACATCATGTCCAGCTCACGCGCCCGGTCGCGGACGTCCGCGAGGGCCCACAGGGAGGCGGCGCCGACGTCGATGGGCGCCTCCCCGCCGCCGGCCGTGGCGGCCCAGGACGCCTGGAGGAACTCCTGGCTCGTCGCCACCAGGTCGGTGGCCCGGGTCCGCACCCGCTCCGGGTCGCAGACGACGGCCATGGATCCCTCGGGCAGCACGTCGAGCAGCAGCTCCATGTCGTCCACGAGGACGGGGGCGAGGGATTCCATGCCCTCGACGGCGATGCCCTCGGCGATCCTGCCGAGCAGTTCGCCGAGCTCCGGGTGCTGCTCGGCGAGGACCCGCGCGCGCTCGCGCACGTCGTCGGTGAGCAGGAGTTCGCGGCAGGGCGGGGCCCACAGGCCGTGCTCCGCGACCTCCAGGGAGCGCTGGTCGGCGACCTTGAAGTAGCGGATCTCCTCGACGTCGTCGCCCCAGAACTCCACCCGCAGGGGGTGTTCCTCGGTGGGCGGGAACACGTCGAGGATGCCACCGCGTACGGCGAACTCGCCGCGCTTCTCCACGAGCTCCACGCGTGCGTACGCGGCGGCGGCGAGGGCCTCGACGATCTCGTTCAGATCGGCGCTCCGCCCTGTCCGCAGGGCTACGGGTTCCAGGTCGCCCAGGCCCTTGACCTGCGGCTGGAGCACGGAACGTACCGGCGCCACGACGACGGAGACCGGGCCGGTCCCGGGGTCGTCCTGCCGCGGGTGGGCGAGACGGCGCAGTACGGCGAGACGGCGGCCGACGGTGTCGCTGCGGGGACTGAGGCGCTCGTGCGGGAGTGTCTCCCAGGACGGGTACTCCACGACGCCCTCGGGCGGGAGCAGGGAACGCAGGGCCGCGGCCAGGTCCTCGGCCTCGCGACCCGTCGCCGTGACCGCGAGGACGGGGCGGCCGGCGTCACGGGCGAGCGCGGCGACCGCGAAGGGGCGGGCGGCGGGCGGGCCGACGAGGTCGACGTGCATACGGTTGCCGTCCGCGGCGGCGGCGACCGCCTCCGCGAGGGCGGTGTCCTTGACTACGGCGTCGAGCAGACCGTGCAGGCTCATTCGGGGCGCTTTCCGTCCGGGGGTGTGCAACACGACGGGCCCGACACGCGTCGCGGGCCGGGGGGGGGCCTCCAGCGTACGTCGCTGCGCGGGCGGGCGCCGGGGGCTGTGGACAACGCCGGTTGACGGTGACAACGGCGTTGACCCCTGACACCCAGGGGGCTCCGCCCCCTGGACCCCCGGCCTATGCCCACCCCACCACCCGACTCGGTGACCCGAGAGGTCCCGAGCCACGTGCGAGGCGCGGGGCCGTATCGGTCTGCGGCTCCGCCGCGCGGGCGCGACCAACCCCCACTCGGCCGCAGCCGGAAGACACGCGCCGCGCGCATCAGCCGGCCGCACAGCCGGACACCCGGCGCCGGGAAGTCCCCAAGGACTCCCCGGCGCCGGGTGTTCCCCCGCAACCCCCGTATGCGGTGGCTAATCCGTGGCGATCGCGTTCAGGACGTTCATCCGCCCCGCCCGGAACGCCGGCACCAGCGCCGCGAACAGGCCCACGAAGGCCGAGCCGATGAACACGCCCGTGATCGTCGGCCACGGAATGTCGAGCACCTTCAGACCCTCCAGCGCGAGCAGCTGCTGCGCCGTGGCGCCCCAGCCCATTCCCAGCCCGAGCCCCAGCAGCGCGCCGAAGAGGGCGATCACCACCGACTCCATGCGGATCATGCGGCGCAGCTGCCGGCGCGAGAGGCCGATGGCCCGCATCAGTCCGATCTCCCGGGTGCGCTCCACCACCGACAGGGCCAGCGTGTTCACCACACCGAGGATCGCGACGACGATCGCCAGGGCCAGCAGGCCGTAGATCATGTTCAGCAGCTGGCCGATCTGGTCCTGCAGCGCCTCCTTGTAGTCCGTCTGGTCCCGCACGGTGTACTGCGGGTAGTCGTGCAGCGACTCCTTCAGCGTCTTGTACGCGGCGTCCTGCTGCCCGTCCTTCGCCGAGGCGAAGACCAGCGTGTCGAGCGGCATCCTGTCGGCCGGCACATGCATGGCGAGGGTCTCGATGGACGTGTACATCGCGCCCGCGTCGATGACGCCCTCGCTGCTGGTGATCGCCCGGACCGTCAGCGAGCCCGTCTCACCGTCCTTGAACGCGACGTCGATCTTCGAGCCGAGCTTGACTCCGTGGTCCTTGGCGTAGTCCTCGTGCACGGACATCGCACCCGGCTCGTACGCGTCGGCCAGCTTGCCCGCGACCGTCTCGACCCGCAGGTCGGTCGCGTACGTCGGGTCGGCCGCGGTGATCGCCGTGTCCTCGGACGTCCTGCCGTCGGGCGTGGTGAAGTCGGCCTTGGTCCACTTGTACTCGGTGACCCGCTCCAGCTCGGGCGTGTTCTTCACGGCCTCGACGGCCTGCGGGGTGATCACCTGACCGGTGTCGGACTGGATGATGAAGTCCGTACCGACCGTCTTGTCGAGCTCCTCCGTCGCCGAGGCGACCATCGACGAGCCGACCACGGACAGGCACGCCACCAGCGCCAGACCGATCATCAGCGCGGCACCCGTCGCACCGGTCCGGCGCGGATTGCGCAGGGCGTTGCGCTCGGCCATGCGGCCCACCGGGCCGAAGGCCCGCAGCAGGATCGCGCCGAGAACACGCACCACACCGCTCGCCAGCACCGGGCCGACGACGACGAAGCCGATCAGGGAGAGCACCACACCCAGGCCCAGCCACATCGAGCCGTCCGTGGCCTTGTCCGCGCTGCCCGCGAGGTACAGGGCGAAGCCGCCGGCAGCGGTGAGGACCAGGCCGGTCCCGCCGCGGATCCAGCCGGCCCTGGCGTCCGCCGGCGTACCGGCGTCGCGCAGCGCGGCCATCGGGGAGATCTTCCCGGCCCGGCGGGCGGGCAGGTAGGCGGCGAGGACCGTGACGACCACACCGAGGAGCAGTCCGAGCGCGGGGGTCGTCCAGGCCACCGTGAGGTCGTCCGTGGACAGGTCCATGCCCGCCATGCCCATGAGCTTCATCAGGCCGACCGCGAGACCGACGCCCGCGCCGACCCCGAGGACCGAGCCGAACACCCCGAGCAGCAGCGCCTCCACCAGCACCGAGCGGTTGACCTGCTTGCGGGACGAGCCGATGGCCCGCATCAGGCCGATCTCCCGGGTGCGCTGGGCGACCAGCATGGAGAAGGTGTTGATGATCAGGAAGATGCCGACGAGGAAGGCGATCCCGGCGAAGCCGAGCATCGCGTACTTCATGACGTTCATGAAGTCGCCGACGCTGTCCTGGTTGGCCTCGGCGGTCTCCTGCGCGGTCAGCACCTTGTAGTCGCCGCCGAGTCCGGCCACGACGTTCTTCTTCAGCCGGTCGTCGCTGACACCGGCCGCGGCGGTGACGTTGACGTTGGTGTAGACGCCGCTCTCCCCGACCAGGGTCTGCTGGGCGGTGCTGGTGTCCAGGTAGAAGATCGCCGCACCGGGGTTGGTGACCGTGAAGTCGGCGATGCCGGAGATCTTCGCGGTGTGCGTGCCGACGACGCTGATGACGCCGATCTCGTCACCGAGTTTCAGGTCGTGCTTGTCGGCGGTGTCGGCGTCGACCATGATCTGGTCCGCGCCCCGGGGAGCGGCACCGGAGGTGATCTCCATGGTGCGGGCGTCGTTGCCGTTCCAGCTGCCGACGATGGTCGGGGCGCCGCTGGTGGGCGACAGGCTGTCCTTGTCGGCGTCGACGACGGTCACCGAGGTGGAGAACACGGTGCCCTCGGCCGACTTCACGCCGTCCGCGCCCTTGACCTGGTCGAGCACGGAGGCCGGTATCACCGGCGGCTTGCCGTTGTCGGAGGTGGTCTCGCCGCTGTCGGAGGCACCCTTGGCGCTCACGGTGACATCCGAGGAGGTCGCCGCGAACAGCTTGTCGAACGTCGTGTTCATGGTGTCCGTGAAGACCAGCGTCCCGCACACGAACGCCACGGACAGCAGCACCGCCACCGCGGACAGCGCCATCCGCCCCTTGTGCGCGAAGAAGTTGCGCATCGAGGTCTTCAGCACGGTCATGACGTACGCCCCCGGGCGTCGAAGTCCTTCATGCGGTCGAGGACCTGATCGGCCGTCGGCTGGTGCATCTCGTCGACGATGCGGCCGTCGGCGAGGTACAGCACCCGGTCGGCGTAGGAGGCGGCCACCGGGTCGTGGGTGACCATCACGATGGTCTGCCCCAGCTCGTCCACCGAGCGGCGCAGGAAGCCGAGCACCTCGGCGCCGGCCCGGGAGTCGAGGTTTCCGGTCGGCTCGTCACCGAAGATGATCTCCGGCCGGGCAGCGAGCGCCCGCGCCACGGCGACCCGCTGCTGCTGGCCGCCGGACAGCTGGGTGGGCCGGTGCCTCAGCCGCTCCGCGAGACCGACGGTCTCCACCACCCGGTCCAGCCACGCCTTGTCGGGCTTACGGCCGGCGATGTCCATGGGCAGGGTGATGTTCTCGAGCGCGTTCAGCGTCGGCAGCAGGTTGAACGCCTGGAAGATGAACCCGATCCGGTCCCGGCGCAGCCGCGTGAGCTTCTTGTCCTTCAGACCGGTGATCTCGGTCTCGTCCAGATAGATCTGGCCGGACGTCACGGTGTCGAGCCCGGCGAGGCAGTGCATCAGGGTGGACTTGCCGGACCCCGAGGGTCCCATGATCGCGGTGAACCGACCGCGTGCGATGTCCACGTCGACATGGTCGAGGGCGACGACACGGGTCTCCCCGGACCCGTACGCCTTCACGACCTGCCGCGCCCGCGCGGCAACGGCCGTACTCCCTCCAGTGCCCCCGTGCCTGGGAATGGTCACAGCCGATGTCACGGTAATTCTCCTATGTCGGTCAGGAAATGAGAAAGCGGTGCCGGGCGGCCGCCGCGTCGTCCCCGGCTGCCACGTGGTGCGTGTTCGTGCGATGTGTCTCAGTCTCGCGGGAGCGAGGGGTCGAGCGCCCTGGTGCTCGGCGCAGTCTTCTCCTGAGGAAAACCCCACCCCCGCCCCTGGGCTTTACCGCCCCCCAGCGGCGTAAAGCCAGGTTAAGGACGCACCCCGCCCCGTCTCGTCCTCCGTCGGTACGAACCCTCCCCGAGCCGTAGTACGGAGGTACCCCTAGGGGCTCTCCTCCGATGGGCCGAGTCCGTCTCAGGGTTCCTCCGCCTCTCGGCCCACCCGGCTTCGCCCCTCCCGCGGCGTGAGGGGCAAGTACGCGGCCGCACAACGGGGTTCGGACAGCACCGCGGCGCGGGCCGTTCCCGACAGCCCGCGCCGCACCCGGAACCCCGGCTCACCTCACTCCACGACGCGCCCCGTCAGCGCGCTGAGGCTCGCGCACACGTGGTCCATGTGGGTCTGCACGTCCTCCCGCATGTCGGCGTGGTCGCGCACCACCCGTTCGGTCTCCCGCGCGACCCCCTCCGCGCGGGCGTGCGCCTCCGCCACGAGTTCCGCCGCCCGCTCCCGCGCCTCCTCCGCACGGCTCCGCGCCGCCTCCTCCGCGTCGGCGAACGTCTGCCGCGCCTCGGCCAGTACCCGCTCGGCACGCTCCTCCGCCGCCGCCTGCCGGGCGCCCAGCTCGGCCACCCGCGCGGCCTCCTCCCTCGCCACCTCGTCCAGCCGTTCCGCCTGTGCCCCGGCCGCCTCGGCGAGCAGCCCCGAGGTGCGTTCCCGCATCTCCCGCAGTGCCGCCAGCGTCCGGCCGCGCAGCTCCTTGACCTCGAGTCGGGCCTCGACGCGGATCTCGTCGGCCCGCGCGCGGGCCGACGCCAGCAGCTCCCGCGCGTGCTCGTCCGCCTCGGCGCGCACCCCGGCCGCGTGCGCCTGGGCGGCCTCCCGCATGCCGGTCGCGTCGTCCCCCGCCAGGTCCGCGAGGTCCCGCGCGTGCTGCCGCGCCGAATCCCGTACGGCCGTGGCCTCCTCCCCGGCCAGCTCGAACAGCCGCCGCGCGCTCTCCCCCAGCGACTCGTACGTCTGCGGCGCCAGCCCCGCCACCCGTACCCGCAGCAGCTCCAGTTCCTCCTCCATCTCCCGCGCGAGCACGGTGAGCCGCGCGGCCCGCTCCCAGGCGGCGTCACGACGCCCCGAGAGGCCCTCGACGTACGCGATCACCTGCAAGGGACGGTAGCCACGCCCCCGTACGACCTCGAAGCCCTGCGACGACACCGATGCGCTGCTCACCCTGGAACCCCTCTCCACCGACGGACCCGAAGCCCAGCACGAACGACCGAGCACGAAATGGGATGAATCGCGCACATCCTGGTGGATCACACGGACGTGTTCATAACGCGACACTCCGCACGGGTGGCACGCAAAAGGCCGGGCCCGGTCGTGATGACGACCGGGCCCGGCTCCTCCCGCGGTGGTGGCGCTCAGCGCCGGCGGGTCACAGCAGCCCGTCCCACATCTGCTCCAGCAGCACCGACCACCAGCTCTCCGGCGAACCCAGCGCCGCCGGGTCCAGCGCCGCCAGCTGCGCCTGGAAGTCGACGGTCCAGCGGCCCGCCTGCTCCTGGTTCAGCCCGAACCGCAGCCGCCACATCCGGCCCAGCAGCGCGAGGCAGCGCGCGAACTCCGGCAGCCCCGTGTTCACGAACTGCGGCGGCACCGGCGCACCGCCCGGCCCGGCCTCCACCGGCACCGCGACGATGTTCGCCGTGCCGTACTGCACACAGATCGCCTTGCCGAAGTCGCTGCCCATCACCAGGTACGACCCGGCGTCCGGGGCCGGCTGCACACCGCGCTCGGCCGCCAGCTCCGCCAGCGTCGGCACCGGACGGCCCGGCTGGGCCTGCGCCCAGAAGAAGGGGCCCATGTCCATCGGCAGACCGGCCGCCACCAGCGTGTGCGCCACCACCGGAGGCACACCCTGCCGGGACACCGCCGCCTGCTCGAACCGGAACACACCCGGCCCGAACGCCGCCGCCAGCTCCTGCGCGATCGCCTCCGGCGGCACCGGCGGTACGGGCGGCACCGGCGGAATCGGCGCACGCACCGGCGCCGGACGCGCGGGACCGTCCGCGACCTGGTGCAACTCACCCTGATGGGCGAGGAGTTGCCGCATCCCCTGCTGCCGGCTCGCATGATCCGTGCCGTACGGGGCGATGCTCGTGATCCGTGCCTGCGGCCACTGCTCGCGGATCATCCGCGCGCAGTAGGCACCCGGCAGCTCGCACGACTCCAGTTCGGTGTGCAGCTCCAGCACCTGGCCGGGCGGCACGTTCATGGCACGCAGCTCGTGGAAGATCTGCCACTCCGGGTGCGGCGTGCCCGGCGCGGAACGCCGGATCAGCTGCTGCTCGCTGCCGTCCTGCGCGCGGTAGCGCAGCACGGCCTGGTAGCCGGGACCGACGGTCGGCTGACCGGCGGGCGGCTGCGGATAACCGTACGCCGGCGGCTGCCCCGGCAGCGGCATACCGGGCGGGGGCGTGCCCGGAGGCATCCCGCCGGGCGGCATCGGCGGAACGCCGGCGGGCATGCCGGGCGGCGCCGGCGGCGGAGGCGTGGCGGGACCGCCCACCGGGGGCGCGGCCAGCACGGTCTCCGCGTGATGCACGGGGCCACGGCCGCCGGCCGTACCGGGCGCGGCGGGCGGAGCGGGGGGCTGCGGCGCACCGGGAACCCCGGGCGGACCGGGAGGAAGCGGGGCGCCGGGCGCACCAGGAGGCCCAGGGGGCTGCGGGGCACCACCGGGAACCCCGGGCGGCCCGGGAGGCTGCGGCGCACCGGGCGCACCCGGTCCCGTACCCGACGGATCGGCGAACATCGTCGCCGCGTGATGAACCCCGCCGGGCGGCGGCGTCGGAGCCCCCGGCGGAGGCGTCGGAGCCCCCGGCCCCTCCGGACCCAGCGACGACACCATCTGCGTCGGCGCATACCCGCCCGCCGGAGCGGACGGCGGCGGCGTACCGCCCGGACGCGCCCCCGGAGCACCGGGAGCACCGGGCGGAGGCGGAGTCGACGCACCCGTGCCGCGCCTCGGCGGCGGCGTCGCCTTGCTGGTCGCGGCGTCCGCGATGTCCCCCGCGTCGGCCGCGAGCGGCCGCTCCGGCGCACCCGGACCGGCCGGCGGCGTACCCGGCGCACCCTGCGGCGCCCCCGGAGCGCCGATCGCCGGCGAGAGTGCCGTCGGCGGCAGTTGGCTGCCGCCCGCGATCAGCGCCGTCTTCGCCTCCGGAACGGCAGGCGGGGGCGGCGGCGGAGTATCGTCCCCCGCCTCGCTCAGCTGCTGCGCGAACACCGTCTGCGGCAGCGGAACGGAACGGTCCTCACCCGCGTCGGCGTTGGTGTCCGTACCCGCCCACGGGGTCGCCCCCACCGGCGCACCGGCCGGGGAACCCCCGGCGGCGGGCCACGCGGCACCGCTCCCGGCCCCCGGCGCGCCGGAACCCGCCGTAGCCGCGGACGGGGCCGAAGCCGCACCGTCCGCGCCCGGACCGGAGGCCGCGGACGGCACACCCGCCCCCGACGTCTCACCCCGCCGATCCGGGATCCCCAGCCGGTCCGCGGCCTCCTGCAGCCACTCCGGCGGGCTCAACAGGAACGACGTCTGATTCAGATCCACCCGCGCCGCGGGCGCCGCCGCCGGCTCGGGCGCCGTGTCGGCACGGCCGTACTCCTCCTCGTACCGGCGGATCACCTCACCCACCGGCAGCCCCGGCCACAGCGTCGCCTCACCACTGTCGCGGGCGATCACCAGCCGCTGGGCGCCCCCGTCCGAACGCGGACCGTCCGCACGGTCCTCCGCCCACACCACGAACCCGAGGCCGAACTCCCGTACCCGCACCTCACGGTGCTGGTACGACGGAACATCCCCGTTGACCCACTCCTCAGCGCGCTCCTGCGCCTGTGCGAACGTCACCATCGCCGAAGCTCACTCCCCGGAAGAAACCGGAACGGCACGCGCGAACCCACCGTCCACCATCAGATTCGCCACCGTCTCCAGCTCCGGCGGAGACCCCGCCAGCCGGGACAGGAACACATCGAAGTCGTCGCCGCACGACAGCAGCAGCCGCTCCACCCGCTCGGCCGGCGGCCACGACGGATCCGCGTCCCGCGCGTCGTCGTACCCGCAGAACCACACCGAACCCTGCCGCTCGCCGCGCACCTTCACCGCCAGCAGACCGCCCTGCACGAACGACACGCACAGATAGTCCTTGGTCAGATGGTCCCGCAGGCACTTGTTGACGTACACGAGGTCATTGACCGCCGCCTCGTCCCGCACCGTGAAGAACGGCTGATCCACCAGCAGACCCAGCTCCGCGTCCAGCGCCGTCCCCACCGGGGCGCAGCCGCCCGCGGCCTTCAGGAACGAGCGGTACGCGCCGGGCAGCCGGTAGCCGAGATCCTCCTCGACCCCCAGCACCTGCGACTCCGTCACCGCCGCACCCGACTTCGGCAGACCGAAATGCGCCGGCCGCGTCTCCTGCAGCGGCCGCGTGCCCCGCTTGTCGTGGTCCACCACCGAGGTCGCCACACCGCCGTGATGCCGCAGCAGCGCCTTCACCTCGACCGGCACCAGCTCCAGCCGCCGCGACCCCACCACGTGATGCCACGTCCAGCCGTGCGGCGTCGCCACCGCGGGCACCGTGTCCCACAGTTCGTGGCCACTGGCCGACAGTGCCGCGTTCGCCGACACATAGTCCGTCAGCCGCAGCTCGTCGACACCGAAACCCTCCGGCGGCTCGGCGACCTCGGCCGCCGCACGCGCGTAGGGAGAGAAATCGGGGTAACCACGCTCGTCCACCCGTACCCCTCTCGGGTGACGGGCCGCCCGCACCGGATCCGGGAAGTGCACGACCTGCCCGGCGTAGGCCGCGTTCGGCGGCGCGGCTTGCCCGAGCCGACCTGTCGTCATGGCGGTTGCCCCCTGCGGCACTCTGTACGTCCCCCACCGCCCGCCTTCGGACGGTTACGGAACGTGTTCGACTGTCACGTCTGTCTCGACTTCTTGACGCCCCGGCCCCTGTGGCGCCCGCGCACACAGGCACGCGGATCACCGCACGGATCGCGGTGCCGACAGCCTATGCGGTACGACTCCACCGGTCACCGGCACCGGTCATCCGGCCCTCCGCTTCCGTGACCAGCCGTCACCCTCCCGTGACAGCCCGCCCAAACCCGGGCGTGTCGCCCCGCCCCAGCTACCACATCAGCCACGCGATTTGGCACTCTGTGACCTCCGGGGGGATGCTCGGGAGGGGATGACGATCATGAACGTGACGCAGACAGGGCCGCACAACGGCCCCTCAGGCGACCCCCGCGTCGGCTGGAGCGCCACCGACGCCGAGGGCCACGCCCCCGCCCTCCACCATCGCCGCGACGGCATCCTCCCCACCATCGCCGCCGCCCTCTCCGTGCGCGGCGCCACCCTCACCTGCACCGCCGCCCGCGGCGACACACCCCCAGCGCTCCACCCGCTCGTCCAGGACTTCCTCGACACGCTGACCAGCGACCAGCGCGACCGCTTCACCGGCCGCTGCGCCGAGACGATCCTCATCTCCCGGCACCTCACCACCGCCGACGAGGCCCGCAGCAAACGCGCCGCGCGCAAACCCATGACCAACGGCGAAGCACGCAAAGCCCTCAAGCAGGCCAAACTCACCACCCGCCGCATCCGCGAGGACGGCGACCCCCTCCACGGCGCCTACGCCGCCCCCTGCCGCGCCTGCACCGCCCTCACCGCCCACTTCGGCGTCCGTACGGTCGAACCCGCCACCGACGGCTGACCCCCGGCCCCGCCCCCACGACCTCGACGAACGAAGGGCAGATGCACACCGACCGCACCTCCTCCACCCGCTTCGCCGTCCCCGTGGACGCCGCCCTGCGCACCGCCGGCTGGCAACCCGGACGCTGGGACATCAAGCAGGCGGAGATCTGGGCCGACACCCTGCGCGACCACACCTCACCCGCGGGCCACCGCCACTCGGTCTTCCCCGCCGCCGTCGAGGCCTGGGCCGAGTTCGGCGGACTCCGCATCCACCCGAAGGGCCCCGGACGGCAGATCGCCCCCGCCACCTTCGACCTCGACCCCCTCCACGGCCTCCACATGGCCCGCACCCTCGCCGACCTCGGCCGCGCCCTCGACACCGACGTCTGCCCCCTCGGCGCCGAAACCGACACCCGGGCACTCCTCGCCATCGACGCCCAGGGCCGCGCCTACGCCCTCGACCACACCGGCGACTGGTACCTCGGCCCCGACATCGACCACGCCCTCGCCACCCTCGTCTCCGGCATCCGGCCCGCACGCCTCACCGCCGGCTGACCGCACGGAAGGCGGGCTACGACGCCGGAATGACCGCCGACACCCGAAAGCCCCCGGCGTCCGTCGGCCCCGACACGAACACCCCGCCCAGCGCCGACACCCGCTCCTTCATCCCCACCAGCCCGTTCCCCCCGGACGGCAGCCCCGCCGACGACCCCGCCTCCGGCGCCGGCTCGTTCTCCACCTGCATCGCGATCTCCGACACCCGATGCGCCAGCCGCACATACGTCTTCGCGCCCGCCGCGTGCTTGTGCACGTTCGTCAGCGCCTCCTGCACCACCCGGAACGCCGTCGACTCCACCACCCGCGCATACGACCGCGACTCCCCCTCCACCGACAGATCGACGACCATCCCCGCGGCCGCCGACTGCCCCACCAGCTCCTCGATCTCCGCCAGCGACGGTCCCTCCGCCTCCTCCACGGCCCGCGACGCCGCGGCCGCCGCGGCGGCCCCCACCGCCGCCAACGGCACCGACGCCCGCTCCCGCCGCACCGCCCCGTCCCCACCGGAGCGCAGCACCCCGAGCATCTCCCGCAGCTCCGTCAACGCCTGCCGCCCCATGTCCCCCACCAGAGCGGCGTTCTTCACGGCCTTCTCGGGGTCCTTCCGCGCCACCGCCTGCAACGCCGCCGCGTGCACCACCATCAGACTCACCCGGTGCGCCACCACGTCGTGCATCTCACGCGCGATCCGCGTCCGCTCCTCGCCCCGCGCCCACTCCGCACGCTCCTCGGCCCGCTCCGCGAGCAGCTGAAGCTCCCGCTCCAGACTGTCCGCGCGCTCCCGCAGACTCTCCATCAACCGCCGCCGCGCCCCCACGTACAGGCCCAGCAGCAACGGCGGCGCCGTCACCCCGATCGCCATCGTGATCGACGCGAACGGCACGATCCAGTCCCCGACGTCCAGTTCCCCGCGCGCCAGGTTCTGCCGCATCCGCACGAACATCACGATCAGCACACCCACCGACTGCATGCCGGCCAGCGACGCGATGATCCGCCGCGGCACCTCGGACGCCGCCAGCGAGTACAGCCCGACGACCCCCATCAGGAAACCCATCGCCGCCGGCGTGACCGCGATCGCGACCAGCACCACCGCGATCGGCCACTGCCGCCGCACCAGCAGCACGGACCCGGCCAGCACCCCGAACACGACCCCGACGGCCTGCGGGACCCCCGCCTCCCGCGCGAACGCGACCCCCTCGAACCCGCACTCCAGCGCGGACACCACCGCCAGCCCCACATCGAACACGGCGCTGCGCCGCCGCTCCCACCACCACGACCCTCCCCGGGCCGCCACCAGCTCTTCCCCCGTCGCGGTCATGCGTCCAGCCTACGGGCGCACGCCACCCCTTATCCGGCAACTTCGCACGACCGCACTCTTCGCGTGCGGAACCGCCCATTCCGCCCGCCGGGGCGCCGACTTCCACCGTCGCGTCGAAGGCTCTCGGTACGGCATAGTGTGGGGTGCCCACACGGCGACCCGACCGGATGTCCGGTTCCGCCGAGCTTCATCCCCCGTGGTGTAACCGGCAGCACACTGGTTTTTGGTACCAGCAGGACAAGGTTCGAATCCTTGCGGGGGAGCCCGGACTTGCACGGCCTCTGTCGGGTCCCGACCGGTCACCCCGGTCGGGACCCGCTCTCATGTCGGCCCACGGCCGCCCCGGTATCCTGCGGATGTCACCCCCTCCCCCATCACAGCCGAAGGGCATCCCGTGAGCACCAGCCGCCCGGCAGCCGTCGTCGTTCTCGCAGCGGGTGAGGGCACCCGTATGAAGTCGGCCACACCGAAGGTCCTGCACGACATCTGTGGCCGTTCCCTGGTGGGTCATGTACTCGCCGCCGCCGGTGAGCTCCAGCCGGAGAATCTGGTCGTCGTCGTGGGTCACGCCCGCGAGAAGGTGACCGAGCATCTCGCGGGGGTCGCCCCCGAGGTGCGCACCGCCGTGCAGGCGGAGCAGAACGGCACGGGTCATGCCGTACGGATGGGCCTGGAGGAGCTGGGCGGCCGCGTCGACGGGACCGTCGTCGTCGTGTGCGGTGACACCCCGCTGCTGACCGGCGGGACGCTGCGGCAGCTGTCGGCCACGCACTCCGCCGACGGCAACGCGGTGACGGTGCTGACGGCCGAGGTGCCGGACGCGACCGGGTACGGGCGGATCGTGCGGGACGACAGCGGTGCGGTCACGGCGATCGTGGAGCACAAGGACGCGTCCGAGACGCAGCGGGCGATCCGGGAGATCAACTCGGGTGTGTTCGCGTTCGACGGGGAGTTGCTGGCGGACGCGCTCAAGAAGGTGCGGACGGACAACAGTCAGGGCGAGGAGTATCTGACGGACGTGCTCGGGATCCTGCGTGAGGCGGGGCACCGGGTGGGGGCGTCGGTGGCGGGGGATCACCGTGAGATCGCGGGGATCAACAACCGGGTGCAGCTCTCCGAGGCGCGGCGGATCCTGAACGACCGGCTGCTGACGGCCGCCATGCTGTCCGGGGTCACCGTGATCGATCCGGCGACCACGTGGGTCGATGTCACCGTGACGTTCGAGCAGGACGCCGTCGTTCATCCGGGGACGCAGCTGCACGGGGCGACGCATCTCGGTGAGGGGTGCGAGGTCGGCCCCAACTCGCGGCTGACGGACACCCGGGTGGGTGCGGGGGCGCGGGTGGACAACACGGTCGCGGTGGGTTCGGAGGTGGGTCCCGAGGCGAGTGTGGGGCCGTACGCGTATCTGCGTCCGGGGTCGCGGCTGGCGCGCAAGGCGAAGATCGGGACGTACGTCGAGACGAAGAACGCGTCGATCGGTGAGGGGACGAAGGTGCCGCATCTGTCGTATGTGGGGGACGCGACGATCGGCGAGTTCTCGAACATCGGTGCGGCGAGCGTGTTCGTCAATTACGACGGGCAGGACAAACATCACACGACGGTCGGGTCGCACTGCAAGACGGGTTCGGACAACATGTTTGTGGCGCCTGTCACCATCGGGGACGGCGCCTACACGGCCGCCGGATCGGTGATCACGAAGGACGTGCCGGCGGGATCGCTGGCCGTGGCCCGTGGCCAGCAGCGGAATATCGAGGGTTGGGTGGCGCGCAAGCGTCCGGGGAGTGCTGCCGCGAAGGCGGCGGAGGCGGCGTCCCGGGAGCCGGCCGGCGAAGGCTGACCGGATTCCGCCCTCTCGAACAGGGCGTACCGTGATAAGTGCACTTCCGCACCGCCATCAGTTGCGACACCTCCGAGGAGATTGTGCTGTGACCGGGATCAAGACGACCGGCGAGAAGAAGATGATGTTCTTCTCCGGCCGCGCCCACCCAGAGCTTGCCGAGGAGGTCGCCCAACAGCTGGATGTGGGGGTCGTCCCGACGAAGGCCTTCGATTTCGCCAACGGTGAGATCTATGTGCGGTATCAGGAGTCGGCTCGTGGGGCCGACTGTTTCCTGATCCAGAGCCACACCGCTCCGATCAACAAGTGGATCATGGAGCAGCTGATCATGATCGACGCGCTGAAGCGCGCGTCGGCCCGGTCCATCACGGTCATCGTGCCGTTCTACGGTTACGCGCGGCAGGACAAGAAGCACCGGGGGCGTGAACCGATCTCGGCGCGTCTGATCGCGGATCTGATGAAGACGGCCGGCGCCGACCGGCTGCTGGCGGTGGATCTGCACACGGACCAGATCCAGGGCTTCTTCGACGGGCCCGTCGACCACCTCTTCGCGCTGCCGCTGCTCGCGGACTACGTGGGCGCGAAGGTGGACCGTTCGAAGCTGACGGTGGTGTCCCCGGACGCGGGCCGTGTGCGGGTGGCGGACCGCTGGTGCGACCGGCTGGGCGCGCCGCTGGCGATCGTGCACAAGCGGCGCGACAAGGACGTGGCGAACCAGGTCACGGTGCACGAGGTCGTCGGTGATGTGAAGGGCCGTATCTGCGTCCTGGTCGACGACATGATCGACACGGGTGGCACGATCTGCGCCGCGGCGGACGCGCTGTTCGCGCACGGTGCGGAGGACGTCATCGTGACGGCGACGCACGGTGTGCTGTCGGGTCCGGCGGCGGACCGGCTGAAGAACTCGCGGGTGAGTGAGTTCGTGTTCACGAACACGCTGCCGACGCCGAGTGAGCTGAGCGAGTCCCTGGACAAGATCAAGGTGCTGTCGATCGCGCCGACGATCGCGCGTGCCGCGCGTGAGGTGTTCCGGGACGGCTCGGTCACGAGCCTGTTCGACGAGCAGTAGGCGACGGGCGGCGGGCTTCGTGCAGTAAGGGTTCTGCACCGGGTCCGACGGTGATCGTTTTGGGTACGGCCTCCTGGTCCGGGTAAACTGACGCAGTTGCTCGGCGAGGGAGGCCGTTCCGCTTTCACGAAGGCGGATGCGGCGGTCCGTTATCGACGCGCTCTTCGTAGCAGGCCGTTCGTGGCCGGGTGACCACGTCCGTTTCTGACTTCGAGGAGTGACATGTCCGAGGTAAAGATCGCCGCCGCGACGCGCACCGAGTTCGGCAAGGGTGCCGCGCGCCGTATCCGTCGTGACAGCAACGTTCCCGGTGTGGTGTACGAGCACGGTCTCGAGCCGCTGCACGTGACCCTTCCGGGCCACGAGCTGCTGCTGGCGCTGCGTACGCCGAACGTGCTGATCGAGCTGGTCATCGACGGCAAGGAGCGCCAGCTGGCGATTCCGAAGGCCGTGCAGCGTGACCCGCTGAAGGGCTTCCTGGAGCACGTGGACCTGCTGAAGGTCAAGCGTGGCGAGAAGGTCCAGGTCGAGATCTACGTGCAGACCGAGGGTGAGCTGGCCCCGGGCGGCAACCTGCTGGAGCACGTCCTGCCGACGCTGCCGATCGAGGCCCAGGCGACGGACATCCCCGACGGTGTGACGGTGTCCATCCAGGGTCTGGCGGCCGGTGCCACCATCCTCGCCAAGGACATCCCGCTTCCCTCCGGTGCGACGCTGGCCGTCGACGGGGAGACGGTGGTCCTCCAGGTGCTGTCCGCGCAGGCGGAGGAGGCTCCCGAGGGTGAGGACGAGGCCGCCGAGGCCTGATCCTCGTTCCGAGGCGTCTTTCGTGTCGGCCGCTGTTCCCGTAGGGGGCAGCGGCCGACGTGTATGAAGGCGCGTACGTAGGCGCGTGGGAAAAGGAGACATGGACGTGACGACGGATGCGGCGGCCGGTGCGGCGGGTCCCTGGCTGATCGTGGGGCTGGGGAATCCGGGGCCGGAGTACGCGATGAACCGCCACAATGTGGGGTTCATGGTGGCGGATCTGCTGGCGGAGCGGATCGGGGGCCGGTTCAAGCGGGCGGGCCGGGCGCAGGCGCAGGTCGTGGAGGGCCGGATCGGTCCGCCGGGGCCGGCCAATCGGCGGGTGATCCTGGCGAAGCCGATGTCGTACATGAATCTGTCGGGTGGTCCGGTGAACGCGCTGCGGGAGTTCTACAAGGTGCCGGCGGCGAACGTGGTGGCGGTCCATGACGAGCTGGACATCGACTACGGGACGCTGCGGCTGAAGCTGGGCGGCGGGGACAACGGTCACAACGGGCTGAAGTCGCTGACGCAGGCGTTCGGGCGGGAGTACCACCGGGCGCGGTTCGGAATCGGGCGGCCGCCGGGGCGGATGCAGGTGGCGGACTTCGTGCTGAAGGACTTCTCGTCGGCGGAGCGCAAGGAGCTGGACTACCTCGTGGACCGGGCGGCGGACGCGGTGGAGTGTCTGGTGATCGAGGGGCTGGAGCGGGCGCAGGGGACGTACAACTCGTGACGGGGTGATGGGCGGGCTTGTCCGGTGCCGCCCCACCGGAGTTGACCGACCGCGAGGTCATGGCCAAGGATCTCGGCCATGTCTCGCGCTGCCCGCTCCTCCCGTGGCTCCTCCGCCCTGCGGTTCGGCAGGTTCGCGTCGATGGGCACGGTCGCCGTGCTGATCCTGATCGCGGGTGTGTGGGCGTCGTGGGGTACGGCGCAGCACGCGATGCTGACGAAGGGGCGTGAGCGCGGCACGGTGGCGGTGACGTCGTGCGGCGCGACGACGTGCACGGGGCCGTACACACCGCTGTCTCCGGGGTCGCAGCCGCGTCCGGAGGTCGAGCTGGAGAACTCGGTGGCCGTGGAGAAGGGCGGCAGCTACACGGTGGTGCTGAAACCGGGCGGTACGGACGCCGTCCGTTCGGGTCCCGCCGGGATTCTGTACGCGTGGGTCCCGCTGGGCGGCGCGCTGTTGCTGGCGTCGGTCGTGGTGGCCGGGGGGCTGCTGCGGACCCGGATGGCGTGGGTGATGGCGGTGGCGGGTGCGGCGCTGCTGACGGCGGCTTTCGTGGCCGTATGAGGGACCGTACGAGTGGCCGTGCGAGATGACGAAGGGTGCCCCCGGCCGTACGAGGCCGGGGGCACCCTTCGTCGTCGGCGGCGGGTCAGCCGGTGTTGCGCAGACCGGCCGCGACTCCGTTGACGGTGAGCAGCAGGGCACGGGCGAGCAGCGGGTCGGGCTGCTCCTCGGCCTCGGCGGCGTCGCGCTGGCGCTTGAGGAGGGCCACCTGGAGGTAGGAGATCGGGTCCAGGTAGGCGTCGCGGATGGTGAAGGTCTGCTTCAGCACCGGGTCGGCGTCGAGGAGTTCGCTCTCGCCGGTGACGCGCAGCACCTCGGCGACGGTGAGCTCGTGCTCGGCCTTGATGGCGTCGAAGACGTGCTTGAGGTTGTCGGGGACGAGGGTGTCGACGTAGTGCTGGGCGATGCGCAGATCCGTCTTGGCGAGGGTCATCTCGACGTTGGAGACGAAGTTGCGGAAGAAGTGCCACTGCTGGTGCATCTCGTCGAGCACGGTGTCGAGACCGGCCTCGCGCAGCGCCTTGAGGCCGGAGCCGACGCCGTACCAGCCGGGGACGATCTGCCGGGACTGGGTCCAGCCGAACACCCACGGGATGGCGCGCAGTCCGTCGAGCGAGACGCCGGAGCCGGGGCGGCGGGAGGGCCGCGAGCCCAGGTGCAGGTCGGCGAGCTGGTCGACGGGGGTGGAGGCCAGGAAGTACGTCGGCAGGTCCGGGTCCTCGACCAGCTTCCGGTAGGCCGTGTGGGCGGCGTCGGAGACGACGTCCATGGCGGCGTCCCAGCGGGCGAGGGCCTCGACGGACTGGCGGGGCGCCGTGTGCAGGGCGGACGCCTGGAGGGTGGCGGCGACGGACAGTTCGAGGTTCTCGCGGGCCAGCGCCGGGATGAGGTACTTGTCGGAGATGACCTCGCCCTGCTCGGTGACCTTGATCTCGCCTTCCAGGGTGCCCCAGGGCTGGGCGAGGATGGCGTCGTGGGTGGGGCCGCCGCCGCGGCCGACGGTGCCGCCGCGGCCGTGGAAGAGCCGCAGCCTCACGCCGTAGCGGTGGGCGACGTCGCGCAGCCGGCGCTGGGCGCGGTGGATCTCCCACTGGCTGGTGGTGATGCCGCCGAACTTGGAGGAGTCGGAGTAGCCGAGCATGACCTCCTGGACGTCACCGCGCAGGGCGACGAGGCGCCGGTAGGAGGGGTCGGCGAGCATGGCCTCGAGGATGGTGTCGGCGGCCTTGAGCTCGTCCGTGGTCTCCAGGAGGGGCACGATGCCGATCTTCGCCCAGCCGGCGTGCAGATCGACGAGTCCGGCCTCACGGGCGAGGACGGTGGCGGCGAAGACGTCGTCGGCGCCCTGGCACATGGAGATGATGTACGACTCGATCACCTCGGGTCCGAAGACCTCCAGGGCCCGCTTGACGGTCTGGAACACACCGAGGGTCTTCTCCCCGGCGGCGTCCACGGGCGCCGGGGTGGGAGCGAGCGGACGGCGTGACCTGAGCTCCTTGGCGAGCAGCTTGGCCCGGTACTCACGCGGCATGTCCGTGTAGCGCCAGGACTCCTCGCCGAGCCGGTCGAACAGCTGGCCGAGGGCGTGGTGGTGGGCGTCGGCGTGTTCCCGTACGTCCATGGTGGCGAGCTGGAGGCCGAAGGCGGCGAGCGTGCGGATCGTACGGGCGAGGCGGCCGTCGGCGAAGAGGCCGCCGCGGTGTTCGCGCAGGGAGGCCTGGACGATCCGCAGGTCGTCGAGGAGCTGCGCGGTGCCGAGGTAGTCGCGGCCGCTCTCGTGGGCGGTGCCCTTGGCGAGGCGGAGCTTGGTGTTCTCCAGCTTCTGCCGGATGCAGGTGGCCTTGAGCCGGTAGGGCTCCTCGGCGTTGAGGCGCTTGTAGCGGGGGCTGATCTCGGGGAGGGCCTCGATGTCGGCCCGCAGGGAGGTGAGCAGTTCGTCGGTGGCGCCCGCGTAGCGGATGGAGTTGGAGAGGAAGCCGCGCAGTTCGTCGATCATCTCCAGGGCGTCGTTGATGCCGTGCTCGTGCTGGAGGATGAGGACGTCCCAGGTCACCTGGGGGGTGACGTTGGGGTTGCCGTCGCGGTCGCCGCCGATCCAGGTGCCGAAGGTGAGGGGGCGGGTGTCGTCGGGGAGGTGGACGCCGACGCGCTCCAGTTCGGCGGTGAGGTCCTCCAGTACGTCGCCGACGGCGCCGGCGTGGAGTTCGTCGAGGTAGTAGATGGCGTTGCGGGCCTCGTCGGCGGGCTCGGGGCGGACCACGCGCAGTTCGTCGGTCTGCCAGACGAGGTCGATGTTCTCGGCGAGCCGGGTGTCGAGGCGGCGCCGGTCGGAGGCGATGACCGGGGTGTCGAGGAGGGCGGCGATCCGGCGGAGCTTGTTGAGGACGGAGCGGCGGGCCGCCTCGGTGGGGTGCGCGGTGAACACGGGCCGGATGTTGAGGTTCCGGACGGTCTCGCGCAGATGCTCGGGGTCGGCGTCCTTGAGGCGGTCGGCGGTGCGGGAGAGCAGTCCGCCCTCGGCGGCACGGCGGGCGCGCAGTTCACGGCCGCGGTGCACCTGCTCGGTGACGTTGGCGAGGTGGAAGTAGGTGGAGAAGGCGCGGACCAGCTTGGCCGCGGTCTCCAGTTCGGTGCCCCGCAGCAGCTCGGCGGCGGCCTCGCCGTCCTCTCGGGTGAGTCGGCGGACCTTCTCGACGAGGTCGAGCAGTTCCGGGCCCTCCTGCCGTACCAGGGTCTCGCCCAGGAGGTCACCCAGTCGGCGGATGTCGGCACGCAACTCGCTGCTCGTGGTCGCCGTGGATACGGCCTGGTCGTCGGCACTGCTCACAGGTGCGGCTCCTTGCGGTGTTGAAGCTCGTCTGGGAGGGAACCCGGACGGCTGTCCGCGCGGCGTGCGCCGCATACGGGCCGGACGTCCGGGAAGAAATCAGAGCGGACCGCGCTGTCCGACCGACTTCAAGGATAGGTGTCGACCCGGACGCGCAGGCTCACGGGCTCTTGCCGCCGGGCGACGCACTGTCATACTTACGTTGCCGTAGGTTACGGAAGCGTAGGTATACAGTGCGTTTCCCGCGGCCCGGCACCCACCCTCATTCCACATACCCCACAGGGGACACGCATGACCTCACGCTCCGATGTGCTCGACGAAGCCCCGAAGCAGCCCCGGTCCGACGACAGCGACGACACCGCGCCCTCCGCCACGCTGGGCGGCGAGCGCAAGCGCTCCATCGAGCAGATCACGCTGCTGCTCTTCATCATCGTCCCGTTCCTGGCGCTGGTGGCGGCGGTGCCACTGGTCTGGGGGTGGGGGGTGAGCTGGCTGGACCTGGGGCTGCTGGTGTTCTTCTACTACCTCGGCTGCCACGGCATCACGATCGGCTTCCACCGCCACTTCACGCACGGCTCGTTCAAGGCGAAGCGGCCGCTGAAGATCGCGCTGGCCGTCGCCGGGTCGATGGCGGTCGAGGGGCCGCTGGTGCGGTGGGTGGCGGACCACCGCAAGCACCACAAGTTCTCCGACGCGGACGGCGACCCGCATTCGCCGTGGCGCTACGGGGAGACGGTCCCGGCGCTGATGAAGGGCCTGTGGTGGGCGCACATCGGCTGGATGTTCGACGAGGAGCAGACCTCGCAGGAGAAGTACGCGCCGGATCTGATCAAGGACGGGGCGCTGCGGGCTATCTCCCGGCAGTTCGTCCTGTGGACGGCGCTGTCGCTGGCGCTGCCCGCGCTGATCGGCGGTCTGGTGACCCTGTCCTGGTGGGGCGCGTTCACCGGGTTCTTCTGGGGGTCCCTCGTCCGGGTGGCGTTGCTGCACCATGTGACGTGGTCGATCAACTCGATCTGTCACGCGGTCGGCAAGCGTCCGTTCAGGTCGCGGGACCGTTCGGGCAATGTGTGGTGGCTGGCGGTCCTGTCGTGCGGTGAGTCCTGGCACAACCTGCACCACGCCGACCCGACGTCCGCGCGGCACGGTGTGGAGCGCTGGCAGCTGGACTCCTCGGCCCGGCTGATCCGCTGGTTCGAGCAGCTGGGCTGGGCGTACGACGTGCGGTGGCCGTCACGCTCGCGTATCGATTCGCGCCGTAACACCTCGGAAGGCGGCGCCCGGCGCGGGAAGGAACGTGTCGAGGCGGCATGATGGTTGCCGTGGCGACCGACTCCAGCAGCACCCCGAGCAACGAGAAACCGCGGCGCACCCGCCGTACCCGGATGACCGGTGCGGAGCGCCGGCAGCAGTTGCTGGAGATCGGCCGCACGCTGTTCGCGGCGAAGGGTTTCGAGGCCACGTCGGTGGAGGAGATCGCGGCGAAGGCGGGGGTCTCCAAGCCGGTGGTGTATGAGCACTTCGGCGGCAAGGAGGGCCTGTACGCGGTGGTGGTGGACCGTGAGATGCGGCGCCTCCTGGACATGGTGACGAGCTCGCTGACGGCCGGTCACCCGCGTGAGCTGTGCGAGCAGGCGGCGTTCGCGCTGCTCGACTACATCGAGGAGTACACGGACGGTTTCCGCATCCTGGTCCGGGACTCCCCGATCCCCCAGACGACGGGTAGCTTCGCGTCGCTGATCTCCGACATCGCCACCCAGGTGGAGGACATCCTGGGCCGCGAGTTCAAGTCCCGTGGCTTCGACCCGAAGCTGGCCCCGCTGTACGCGCAGGCCCTGGTCGGCATGGTGGCCCTGACGGGCCAGTGGTGGCTGGACGTGCGCCGCCCGAAGAAGGCGGAGGTGGCCGCCCACCTGGTCAACCTGGCCTGGCACGGCCTGGACGGCCTGGAACCGAAGCCCCGGCTGATAGGCCACCGCAAGTCCTAGCGGGCCTCCAGGAACTCCAGCCGGTTGCCCGCCGGGTCCCTTGAGCAGAAGCGTTTGTGGCCGGGGAGGTCGTCGTCCCAGGCGACCGGGGCGCCCAGAGCGGTCAGGCGGGCCGCGTAGGCCTCGATGCCGGTGACCAGCAGGCCCGGGTGGGCCTTTCCCGCGGGGCGGAAGTCCGCCTCGACACCCAGGTGGAGCCGTACGTCTCCGGCCTCGAACCAGCAGCCGCCGCGCTCCGCCAGGGCCGGCGGCTTCGGCGTCTCGGCCATGCCGAGGACGTCCACGTAGTACGCGCGCAGCCGCTCCTCGGAGCCGGGCGGGGCGGCGAGCTGCACATGGTCGACGGCGGTGAGCATCACCGCTCCTTCACGGCGACCGCGAAGACGCGGCGGAAGGGGAACGGGGTGCCGTGGGGGCCCGGCGGGTAGGCGGCTCGCAGGGCCGTGCGGTATTCGGCGGTGAACGCTTCCCGGGCCTCCTGGTCGTCGGCGAGAGCGGTGAGGACGGGACGCAGGCCCGTGCCCCTGACCCAGTCCAGGACCGGGTCCTCACCGGTCAGCAGATGGATGTACGTCGTCTCCCACGCGTCGGCCGTGCAGCCGAGGGCGGCCAGGTGCTCCAGATAATCCTCCGGCCGGAGTACGGCGTCGTCGTGGCGCAGGACCCCGGCCAGCCGGGACCGCCAGCGCGGGGAGCCGGCGAGTTCACGCATCAGTACATGGCTGGGGGCGCCGAAGTTCCCGGGCACCTGGAAGGCGAGCGTACCGCCGGGCGCGAGCCCGTCCACCCAGTCACGGAACCGCTCCACGTGCCCCGGCACCCATTGCAGCGTGGCGTTGCTGACGATCAGGCCGTACGCCCCGTCCGGCGCCCAGGTACGGACGTCGGCGTGGGCGAAGTCGAGCCCGCCGCCCCCGTGGTCGGCGCGGGCCCGGTCGAGCATCTCGGGCGAGTTGTCGTAGCCGGTGACGCGGGCGGCGGGCCAGCGCTCGGCGAGCAGGGCCGTGACGTTGCCGGCGCCGCAGCCGAGGTCGGCGATCCGGGGCGGGTCCCCCGGGAGGTCCGGGACACGGGCGAGCAGGTCGGTGAAGGGCCGGGCGCGGTGCCCGGCGTGGCGCAGGTACTGGGCGGGATCCCACGCGGGGGTCGCGGTGGACATGAGGCCTCCCCGATGGCGGACGGTGGACGGGTACCCACCCTCACCCCCATTCATCTCGACGTCAAGAGACTCGACATCAAGAGACTTCACATCGACACAACCACTACACTGATCGTCATGGAGGACGAGGTCGATCGGCTGGTCGCAGCATGGCGCCGGGAGCGCCCGGACCTCGACGTGGAACCGCTCGAGGTGCTCAGCCGGGTGAGCAGACTGGCCCGGCACCTGGACCGCGCACGCCGGCTCGCCTTCACGGAGCACGGCCTGGAGTCCTGGGAGTTCGACGTCCTGACCGCGCTGCGCCGCGCGGGCACCCCGTACCAGCTCTCGCCGGGGCAGTTGCTCACGCAGACGCTGGTCACCTCGGGCACGATGACCAACCGCATCGACCGCCTCACCAAGAAGGGCCTGGTGGAGCGGCTGCCCGACCCCAGCGACCGGCGCGGTGTGCTGGTCCGGCTCACGGACGAGGGCCGCGACCGCGCCGACCAGGCACTGGCCGGGCTGCTGGCGCAGGAGCGGGCGATCCTCGCGGAACTCACCCGCGCCCAGCGTGGCGAACTGGCCGGACTGCTACGCCAGTTGACCGCCCCTTTCGACAACGTCCCCGGTTAGGTCGACGGGGCCGACACCCGCCCGCCGGGCGAGGGCCACCGCGGCGAGCGTGGAGTGCACGCCCAGCTTCCCGAGAACGTTCTGCATATGGGTCCGCACGGTGTGCGGGGACAGATACAGGCGCTCGGCGACCGCCTTGCGCCCCAGTCCCGCGACCATGCACCGCAGCACCTCCCGCTCGCGCGGGGTCAGCGACTCCACGAGCCGCTCGCTCTCGGTGCGGTGCCGCCGGGCGGCGGTCAGCTCCCGCAGCACACCCGTCAGCAGCGCGGGCGGCAGATGCGTCTCGTCCCGGAGCACTCCCCGGATGACGGTGAGCAGCCGGCTCAGCGAGCAGTCCTTGGCCACCCACCCGGAGGCACCGGCCCCCAGGGCGAGCGCGGCCCGGCCGGGGTCGTCCTTCTCGGCGAGCACCACGATCCGTACCTGCGGCTGTACCGAACGCACGCCGGTGACCAGCGATATCCCGTCGACGAGCCCGTCCTCGTCACCGGCCTGCACGGGCACGGCCGGACGGCCGCCCGGCACCTTGCCGCCCAGATCGGCGTCGACGAGCAGCACGTCGAACCGGCGTCCCTCGACGGCCGCCCGCTCCAGACAGCGCAGCGCGGCCGGGCCGCTGCCCGCCGCGGACACGTCGACGTCGGGCTCCGCCGCCAGGGCCGCGGCCAGCGACTCGGCGAAGATGCGATGGTCGTCGACGACCAGGACTCGAATGCGAACCACGAAACCCCCTTCCCCAAGCTCCTCACAGAGCAGGGGATTACCCCATCGTCACAAGACGACACCGGCGCGGGTACGACGCCGAGGCCCCCGGTCACCTCTGTGACCGGATGTGGGACGGGCCGTCGCCGCCGCGCGACCACCGCCACCCCACCTCGGACGTCGTACCCGACTGACTCGCCCCCTGAACGGCGCCGGCCCCCACCGGCGCTGTCCAACAGGTTACGGGCGGGGGCGGGCGGCGGAAGGTTATTTGCAGAACTTGCGGCCTTCCGCGTTTATGGTGTGCCGCATGTTTCGTCTTGAGACAGAAGTCGACAACGCCCGACGTGATCTGCTCCGCAGGCGGCTGAGGGACACGAACACGGCGGCCTCGCCGGTCCTGCGCGCCCTGCGCGGAACCCCGCCGGCGCGCGAATCGCCTTTGCACGTGTGGGTGTCGGATGCGAACGGCGAACTGGCCGGTGGCCTGGTCGGCCACACCTGGACGACCTGGCTGCACGTCACCCATCTGTGGGTCGACGACCGCCACCGGGGCGCGGGCCTCGGCTCCCGGCTCCTCGCAAAGGCGGAGCACCTGGCCGCCGCCGAACGCGCCTGCGCGGCCTCCCGCGTGGAGACATGGGACTTCCAGGCCCCGGACTTCTACCGCCGCCGGGGCTACGAGGTGGTGTGCGTGATCCCCGACTACCCGCCGGGGATCACGGAGTACACCCTGGTCAAGCGACTGGGGTGAGTCTCAGCGCACCCGGCGCGCGCCCGCGGAGGGCACCGCCCCGAAGACGCGGGGGGCGGCGAACCCGGCCGCCGCGAAGGCCTCTTCGACGGCCTTGGTGACGGCGGTGACGTCCGCCTCCTCCGTCAGGACGATGGCCGAGCCGCCGAAGCCGCCGCCGGTCATCCGGGCACCGAGGGCGCCGGCGGAGACGGCGGTCTCCACCACGAGGTCGAGTTCGGGGCAGGAGACCTGGAAGTCGTCGCGCAGCGAGGCATGCCCCTCCACCAGCACCGGCCCGATGGCACGGGTGTCACCGGACTCCAGCAGGGAGACGACCCGTTCGACGCGCCGGTCCTCCGTGACCACGTGCCGGACCAGACGGCGGATCTCCTCCTCGTCGCCCAGCCGCTCCAGCGCCGCGTCGAGTCCGTCGTACGGCACGTCCCGCAGCGCGTCCACGCCCAGCAGGGACGCGCCCTTCTCGCAGCCCGCGCGGCGCTTGCCGTACTCGCCCTCGCTGTGGCTGTGCTTGACCTGGGTGTCGACGACGAGCAGACGCATGCCCTCGGCGGCCAGGTCGAAGGGGATCTGGCGCTGGGAGAGGTCGCGGGTGTCGAGGAACAGGGCGTGGCCGGCCTCGCAGCAGGCGGACGCCGTCTGGTCCATGATGCCGACGGGGGCGCCGACGTAGACGTTCTCCGCGCGCTGGCACAGCCGGGCCAGCTGCCAGCCGCGCAGTCCGAGGCCGAACAGGTCGTTCAGGGCGAGCGCGACCACGATCTCCAGGGCGGCCGACGAGGACAGGCCCGCGCCCGTCGGCACGGAGGAGGCGAGATGGATGTCCGCGCCGGTCACGGCGTGCCCGGCCTCGCGCAGCGCCCACACCACACCGGCCGGGTAGGCGGTCCACCGCCTGTCGGACTCGGGGGCCAGGGCGTCCACGGCCAGCTCCACGACCGGGCCCTTGGCGTCGGCGGAGTGCAGCCGCAGGACGCCGTCGTCGCGCCGGGTGACCGCCGCGACCGCCGTGTGCGGCAGCGCGAACGGCATGACGAAGCCGTCGTTGTAGTCGGTGTGCTCGCCGATGAGGTTGACCCGGCCCGGTGCCGCCCACACCCCGTCCGGCGCGGCCCCGTACAACTCCTCGAACCGCTCGGCGACGGCCTCGCTGGACTCGCTCATGCCCTGACCCCTGACCCTTCCTGACGTTCTACTTGGCCTGCTCGGCGCGCTGCCGCGCGAACTCCCACGCGTCCGCGACGATCCCCGCGAGGTCGGCGCGCGACGGCTTCCAGCCCAGCTTCTCGCGGGCGGTGGCGGCCGACGCCACCAGGACCGCCGGATCGCCGCCCCGGCGGGGGGCGACGACCTCGGGGATCGGGTGGCCGGTGACCCGGCGGACCGTCTCGACGACCTCGCGGACGGAGAAGCCCTCGCCGTTGCCGAGGTTGCAGATCAGGTGCTCGCCGGGCACGGCGGCCTTCAGCGCGAGCAGATGGGCGTCGGCCAGGTCGGCGACGTGGATGTAGTCGCGTACGCAGGTGCCGTCGGCCGTCGGGTAGTCGTCGCCGTAGACGGAGATCGCCTCGCGCCGCCCCTGGGCGACCTGGAGGACGAGGGGGATGAGGTGCGACTCGGGGTCGTGGCGCTCGCCGAACCGCCCGTAGGCGCCGGCCACGTTGAAGTAGCGCAGGGAGACCGCGCCGAGGCCGTGGGCGGTCGCCTCGCCGGTGATCATGTGGTCGACGGCGAGCTTGGAGGCGCCGTACGGGCTGGTGGGCCGGGTGGGCGCGGTCTCCGTGATCGGGACCTGCTCGGGTTCGCCGTACGTCGCCGCCGTGGAGGAGAACACGAGGCGGCGCACTCCCGCCTCGCGCATCGCGCCGAGCAGCGCCATGGTGCCGCCGACGTTGTTGTCCCAGTACTTCTCGGGCTTCGTCACCGACTCGCCGACCTGCGAGAAGGCGGCGAAGTGGAGCACGCCGTCGTAGGAGGGGTCCAGCCATGTGGCGGCGTCGCGGATGTCGCCCTCGATGAACCGCGCGTCCGCGGGCACGCCCTCACCGAAGCCGGTGGAGAGGTTGTCGAGTACGACGACCTCGTGGCCGGCCTCGATCAGATGCTGGGCGACGACACTGCCGACATATCCCGCACCCCCGGTGACCAGGTACTTCCCGCTCATGAACTCGCTACCTCCCGCAGTCGCTGGGCCGCGCGCTCCGGCGGCACGTCGTTGATGAACACGTTCATACCGGACTCGGAGCCCGCGAGGAACTTCAGCTTGCCGGGCGTACGGCGGATGGTGAAAAGCTCCAGATGGAGTGCGAAGTCGTCACGCGTGACGCCGTCGAACTCCTCCAGCGTGCCGAACGGGGCCTGGTGCCAGGCCGCGATGTACGGCGTCGCGGGCTCACCCTCCCCGAAGATCCGGTCGAAGCGCCTCAAGAGTTCCAGATACATCTGGGGAAACTCTGTGCGCGCCGCCTCGTCCAGCCCGAGCAGGTCGGGCACCCGGCGCCTCGGGTACAGGTGGACCTCGTACGGCCAGTGCGCCGCGTACGGCACGAAGGCCACCCAGTGTTCACCCTCGAGGACGATCCGCTCGTCGGCCAGTTCCCGCTCCAGCACGGCGTCGAACAGGTTCTCCCCGCCCGTCGCCTCCTTGTGTGCGGCCACTTGGCGCAGCATCAGGGCGGTGCGGGGGGTGGTGAAGGGGTAGGCGTAGATCTGCCCGTGCGGGTGCTGGAGGGTGACGCCGATCTCGGCCCCCCGGTTCTCGAAGCAGAAGACCTGTTCGACGGAGGGCAGATGCGACAGCTCGGAGGTGCGGTCGGTCCAGGCGTCGAGCACCAGTCGTGCCTGGCGCTCGGTCAGACCGGCGAAGGAGGAGCGGTGGTCGGAGGTGAAGCAGACGACCTCGCAGCGGCCCGAGTCCCCCGCGAGCGACGGGAACCGGTTCTCGAAGACGACCACGTCGTACGACGAGTCGGGGATCTCGCTGAGCCGCTCGCCCTCGGACGGACAGAGCGGGCACTCGTCGGCCGGCGGATGGTACGTACGCCCCTGCCGGTGGGAGGCGATCGCGACGGAGTCACCGAGCAGCACGTCGTGGCGGACCTCGGACGTGGTGACCGTGGCGTCCAGCGGACGACGGTCGACGGCGTCGCGGACGGTGTCGTCGGCGAGGTCGTAGTAGATGAGCTCGCGACCGTCGGCCAGCCGGGTCGACGTCTTCTTCACTGCCGCTCTCCTCTGCGCCCACCAATCACTCAACACAATCGAACATAACACATCACAACCCACCAGCACCCCACCCTGATCACGATCAAACAAAGAACATCATCGGATGTGTTCACTTACTGAACACGGAGGAATGGGTTCCGCACCGGATCAGTTCGCTACCGAAGCGAGTGTGTATGCAAACCCCCACATATCTGGCCGCTGAGCTTCGACTCCCCACCAACTGGCTGGACTACACGATCCTCGGGATCTACTTCGTCGTCGTGCTGGGCATCGGCCTCGCCGCCCGCCGCTCGGTGAAGACGAGCCTCGACTTCTTCCTCTCCGGCCGCTCCCTGCCCGCCTGGGTCACCGGCCTCGCCTTCATCGCGGCCAACCTCGGCGCCACCGAGATCCTCGGCATGGCGGCCAACAGCGCGCAGTACGGCGTCTACACGACCCACTGGTACTGGATCGGCGCCATCCCCGCGATGGTCTTCCTGGGCCTGGTGATGATGCCGTTCTACTACGGCAGCAAGGTCCGCTCGGTCCCCGAGTTCCTGCTGCTGCGCTTCGACAGGGCGGCCCATCTGCTCAGCTCGATCCTCTTCGCGGCCGCCGCGATCCTCATCGCCGGCGTCAACCTGTACGCCCTCGCGATCGTCGTCGAGGCGCTTCTGGGCTGGCCGCAGTGGGTGGCGATCGTCGTCGCCGGCGCCTTCGTCCTGGCGTACATCACGCTCGGCGGCCTGTCCTCGGCGATCTACAACGAGGTGCTGCAGTTCTTCGTCATCCTCGCCGCGCTCATCCCCATCACCGTGATCGGCCTGAAGAGCGTCGGCGGCTGGGACGGCCTGTCCGACACCCTCTCCCGGTCGCACGGCGACGACTTCATGACGGCCTGGGGCGGCACCGGCATCGGCAGCGACAACCCGCTCGGCGCCAACTGGCTGACCATCGTCCTCGGCCTCGGCTTCGTCCTCTCCTTCGGCTACTGGACGACGAACTTCGCCGAGGTGCAGCGTGCCCTGTCCGCCAGGAACCTCTCGGCGGCCCAGCGCACCCCGCTCATCGCCGCGTTCCCGAAGATCTTCATCGTGTTCCTGGTGATGATCCCGGGACTGGTCGCCGCCGTGCTGGTGCCCGCGATCGGCACGGCCGACTCCGACCTCCAGTACAACGACGCGATCCCGTACCTGATGCAGCAGTTCCTGCCCAACGGTGTGCTCGGCATCGCCGTGACCGGACTGCTGGCCGCGTTCATGGCGGGCATGGCGGCCAACGTGTCGTCCTTCAACACCGTCTTCACCACCGACATCTGGGCGAAGTACGTGGTCAGGCACCGCGAGGACGAGTACTACATCCGCTTCGGCCGGCTGATCACCGCGATCGGTGTCCTCGCCTCCATCGGTACGGCGTTCCTGGCCAGCTCCTTCTCCAACATCATGAGCTACCTCCAGACGCTGTTCTCCTTCTTCAACGTGCCGATGTTCGTGGTCTTCATCATCGGCATGTTCTGGAAGCGGGCGTCCATGAAGTCCGGCTTCTGGGGCCTGATCGCCGGCACCACCGCCGCGATGATCAACTACTTCGTCATCTACAAGCAGGGCATCATCGGGATCCCCTCCGACCAGGGCGCCAACTTCGTCTCCGCGATCGCGGGCTTCGTCGCCGGTGCGGTGGTCATGGTCGCGGTGTCCCTGTTCACCGCGCCCAAGCCCGCGCGGGAACTCCAGGGCCTGGTCTACGGGACGCGCTCCCCCGGTATGGCGGAGCCGCCCGCGAAGGGCGACGACGCGTGGTACCGGAAGCCGGCACTGCTGGGCTGGGGTGCGGTGATTCTGGCTGCCGCCTGCTACATCCCGTTCTCGTTCTGAACGCGGGAGGATTGAGGGACCATGTCCGAGCACTTTTCCGAGCGTGATCTTCAGCAGGAGGTCTCCGAGCTGGAGACCAGGTCCGCGACGGCCGCGCGGCTGTTCGACATCCGGCGGATCATCGGCGGGCTGTTCGTTCTGTACGGCGTGATCGTCACGATCGCGGGTGTCGTCGCGTCGGACGCGGACATCGACAAGGCGGAGGGGGTCAACATCAACCTCTGGACCGGGCTGGGGATGCTGATCCTGGGCCTGCTGTTCCTCCTCTGGCTGAGGCTCCGCCCGACGGCTCCGCCGCCGCCGGCTGCTGTTCCGGGGGACCGGGAGGAGTAGGCGGGCCGCGGCCCGGCGCTCACGGGGTGCCCCGCGTCGGCAGGGGCCGGGAGCGGTTGCCGGCCCTTGCGGGGCGCCCGTGCCACGGTGGACCGGGGGATGTTCGCGCGACCCGGCGCTCACGGGGTGCCCGGCGTCGGCAGGGGGCGGGAGCGGTTGCCCGGCCCCTGCGAGGCGCCCGTGCCACGGTGGACCGGGGGATGTTCGCGCGACCCGGCGCTTACGAGGTGCCGTCGCGCCCACCCGTGCCGCCCCAGCGGCACGACTGCCCGCGGAGGGCGGAGGGCGCGGCAGTGACTGCCCGCGGAGGGCGGAGGGCGCGGCAGTGGCGCCGCAGGCACCCACCCACCCGGCTGGAAGCCAAGCCGCAGGCGTTACGCGCCGGGCAGCGGACCCGCTCGGTCCAGCAAGCCCGTCCGGGCTGCCAGGGCCGCCGCTTCCAGGCGGGAGCCGACGCCCAGTTTCATCAGGACCCGCTGCACATGCGTCCGCGCCGTCGACGGCGCGATGCCCATACCCGCCGCGATCAGCCGGGTGTCCTCCCCCTCGGCCACCCGCACCAGCACCTCCACCTCCCGGGGCGTCAGCATCCGCAGCAACCGCGCGCCCTCGTCATCCGGCTGCGCCGTAGGATGCAGCAGCTCCCCGAACGCCCCCTGCAGCAACCCCGGCGCGACGGCCGCCTCCCCCGCCCGCGCCTTCATGATCGCCCGCTCGACCCCCTCGATGCGCTCGTCGTGCCGCACGTACCCCGACGCCCCCGCAGCGAACGCCGCCGCGATCCCGCGAGGCGACGGCACAGGCCCCAGCACCACGACCGCCACCTGCGGCCGCTCCCGCTTGATCTTCACCACGGGATCGAACACCCCCGCCTCCGCCGGCGCCGCCGTCCCCAGCAGACACACCTCCGGCGCCCGGCTGATCACCAGATCCGCCGCCCCGGACGCCGGCGCCGCGGCCGCCAGCACCCGGTGCCCCCGCAGCTTCAACGCCGAGGCCAGCGCCTCGGCGAGCAGTCGGTGGTCGTCGACCACCATCAGCCGCACACCCATCGAACAACCAACCCCCCATAACAACGCACCCCCGGATGCCCCCGGAAGCTACACGCTTGTTCGACATCGCGCTCCCCCTACCGGCGAGAATCGCCCCGGAACTCCGAAATTCTCGCATTCGGCGGCGATGGGCCGAACACCGGAGAAAAGCCCGCGGCCCCGTCCCTGACCAGGGACGGGGCCGCGAATGGAAGCAATCCGAACGATCAACTCGTACCGAAAGCGATCACCAGGTACTCCTTGTCGTCCGAAGCCGACGTGAAGTCACTGGCGTACACGTCGGACATGTACAGACCGCCGCCGGAGAAAAGGATCTCCGCGTATTCGGGGGACATCCGCGCCTCCACATCCCGCACGGTCTCCGTCGCCGGATTCTCCAGCAGTGTCGTCTGCTTGAACGTCTTGCCGTCGATGCTGACGATCTGCCCGCCCTTGTCGTACGGCGGACGCTTGTAGGCGATCACGTTGTCGCCGTCCATCCGCAGCGGGACGATCGTGTAGTCCTCGCCCGCGTCGGCGCGCTGGCCGGTCTGCTTGCCGGTCGCGAGGTCGAAGGCGACGACCTCGTTGGTCTCGCTGAGCGCGCCCCCGCTGCCCTCGTGCTCCTCGGTCGCGATGTACAGCCTGTCGTTGCCGACGGTGAGCCCGGTGCACTTCTCCAGCTTGTAGATGGCGTCGCAGCGGGCCGCGAAGTCGTCGCCCGGCGCGGAGATGCGCGTACGCAGCTTGCCGGTCTTGTTGTCGATGGAGAAGAAGTCCGAGATGCCGCTGCCGTCACCGGCGGTGTCACCGACGTCGGCGGCGACGACCAGCGGGTCGCTGGAGACGACGGCCGCGTACTCGATGCCCTCGTCCATCTTGTACTCGGTGATCACCTTCCCGGTCTTCGGGTCGATGTTCTGGATGTGCAGCTGCCGCTGCTCGTACGAGCCGCACTTGCGCACCGCGACGAGCTTCTCGCCGCCGCCGTACCCGGAGTCGTAGCAGGAGTCGGACGTCTTGGGCGCCCACAGCTGCTTGCCGGTGGCCACCTCCCAGGCGGCGCCGCCGCTGGTGCTGCCGGCCGCGACGGTCCCGCCGCCGATCGTCACGTTGCTGAAGCTGATCGGCATGGTGCCGGTCTTCGCCGTCTTGGTCCACACCTCCTGGCCCGCCGCGAGGTCGATCAGCGCGACCTGGGTGCAGGACTGCGGGTTCTCCTTGGTCGGCATGGCCGGCTTGAAGGTGATCGCCGTCTTGTTGTCCTCGGTGACGTGGTTGGTGGCCTCGCACACCGGTCCGGGGAGGTCGATCGTCCACTTCTCGGTGCCCTTGGCACGGTCGTAGCCGACGATCTCGGCGATCCCGCTCTTGGCGTACACCGTGTCGGTCAGCCAGGAACCGGAGGTGGAGATGCTCGTCGTGTCCTTGGGGACCTTGGGCGCGGGCACCTGGAACAGCACCTTGGAGGCGGTGTCGGCCGGCGCCTTCTCCTTGGCCCCGGCGGTGCCGCCGCCGGTTCCTCCGCCGTCGCCGCCGTTCGTCTTGTTCTTGCCGTCGCCGCCGTCCGCGGTGTTCTTCTTGTCGTCGTCCTTGCCGGACGAGGACGCGTACCAGACACCGCCGCCGACGATCAGGGCGATGGCCACGACCGCCGAGACGATGATGGCGATCTGGGCGTTGAACTTCTTCCCGCCACCCCCCGGCTGCGGCTGCATCGGCATCGTGGGCGGCTGCGGATACCCGTATCCGGGCTGTCCGTACGGCCCCGGCTGCTGCGGCTGTCCCGGATACCCGTACCCCGCGGCCGGCGGCTGTCCCGGATATCCGTACCCGGCGGCCGGCTGCTGCTGCTGCTGCGGATACCCGTACCCGGGCCCCTGCGGAGCGACCGGCGGCTGCGGGGCGGGCGGAGTGGCCGGAGCGGACGGGGCCTGCGGGTACCCGTACCCGGGCTCCGGGGCCTTGTGGGGATCAGGCCCGCCGGGCGCGGCCGACGGCTGTGCCGGCGGCTCCTGCGGAGGCTGCGGAGGCCCGAACCCGGGCTGCTGCGGGGGCTGATTGGGCGGCGGAGGAGGCTGAGTCATGACGTGAGTACCTCAAGAGGGGGGAAACGACGGGCAACGGGCGACAGAGAACGGAAAGAAGGGGGACGAAGCGAGACCGCCCCTCACTTGCCGTAGGCGAGCATCAACTTCTCCTTCGCGTCGTCGTTCCCGTTCAACCGTGTCGTCGAGATGTAGAAGCGCCCGTCGGCCCAGTCGACCGACCTGCTGAAGAAGCCGCTCTCGATGTCCGCGACACCCTGCGGGTTCTGCATCAGCGTGGTGGGCTTGTGGTCGCCACCGGCGACGGGGACGGCCACGATCCGCCCGCCCGCGTCGTACGACGGCTCGACGTAGGCGATGAGGTTGCCGCCCTCGGTCTTCAGCGGCTGCATGGCCTCCTCGACGGGGGACTTGACCCGCCACCGCTCCTTGCCGTTGTCGAGGCTGATGGCGACGATCTCGTTGGCGCCGGTCTTCGCGTCGGTGGGCAGGTAGAGGGTGTTCCGGTCGACGACGACGCCCTCGCAGCCCTGGAGGTCGCGGGCCAGGACGGCCCAGCCGCAGCCGGGGGCGAAGTCCTCGTCGACGGTGACCTGGGAGCGCATCTCGCCGGTGGCGGTGTAGGCGGAGATGTTCCAGGTCTTCTTGTCCTCGTTGGTGCTGTAGACCACCACGGGGTCGACGGAGTAGGCGCGCTCGATGCGCCACCCCTTGTCGAACTTCCGGGTCCACTTCACCTTGCCGGTCCTCGGGTCGAGTTCCCGGAGCTCGTCGTGCTCGTTGTCGCCGCCGGCGCCGCAGGACGCGACCTGGAGCAGCCGCTCACCGCCCGCGAAGGCGGAGGGGAAGCAGGTGGGTGCGCCGTACTTCTTGGAGTCGAAGAGCTTCTTGCCGCTGGTCACGTCGTACGCCGTGCCGGACTGCGAGCGGCCCACCATCAGGGTGTTGCCGGTGAGGGACATCTCGATGGAGAGCACGGAGTCGAACAGCGCGCCCTCGGCGACCTCCTGCGTCCAGCCCTTCTCGCCGGTGTTGAGATCGACGAGCTGGAGCTGGTTGCACTTGGCTCGGTCGCTGCTGCCGCTCATGTGGGCGACGACGATCTTGTCGTCGGCCGTCTTGTCCTGGGTGACCGCGCAGATCTTCTGCGGGAACTCGATGGTGTCCCAGGTGGGCTTGCCGTCGCCGACGTCGAACGCGAGCAGCTGCTTGTAGGCGGCCTTCACGGCCGTCTTGTCGGTGACCCACATGCCGGGGGCTTCGGCGCCGGAACCGGGGGCGTCGGGCGCCTCCTTGTACCAGAGCACCTTGGACTCACCGGCCTTGCGGCCCTCGTTGAGGTCCTCCGGGTCCTCGCCGCCGTCCCCGCTGCCGTCACCGGGGTTGACCGGGGCGCCGCCGGAGGACTTGCCCGGCTTCGGATCGTCGGTCTGCTGGGCGACGGGCTCCTTGTCGTCCTTGCCGTCGTCACCGGAGACGGCGTACACGGTGCCGCCGATCACCAGCAGCGCGGCCACCGCCGCACCGATGACCATGGCGGGCTTGCCCTTGAAGGGGTTGCGGGAGCCGGATCCGCCGGGCGGCGGCGTGCCGGGCGCCCCCGGGAACTGCGGCTGCGGGTATCCGTACCCCGGCTGCTGTCCGTACGGCCCCGGCTGCTGCGGCCCGCCGTACGGTCCGGAGGCGTACGGTCCCGGCTGCTGCGGATGGCCGTATCCGGGCTGCGGCGACCCCGACGGGGGTGTGGGAGGCATCTGCGGTGCCCCGAAACCGCCCCCCGGCGGTGGATCCTGCGGCGCTCCGAAACCACCCTGCGGCGGCTGGTTGGGCGGCTGAGTCATCAGCGCGTTCCCCCTTACTCACTGATTTTTAGCCACGCCCTGAGGTATGCGATGAACCCAGAGTCGTATTCAGACGTTTCTCAGACTGGGCCCTTTCTATCACCCGGTCCTGACATGCCACGGGGCCGAGTCCTCCCCTGTTCCCAAGGGAGAACCGGCCCGTGATGCGCCTGTTACGCGCCCTCACGCCCTCTTCACACCACGCGCGCTCCGTACGCGCGGGGCGGGACGGTCAGGCGTCCTCCGCCAGTTCCAGCCAGCGCAGTTCCAGTTCGTCGCGCTGTCCGGCCAATTCCCGCAGTTCGGCGTCGAGTTCGGCGACCTTCGCGAAGTCGGTGGCCTGCTCGGCGATGGCGGCGTGCAGCTTGGTCTCCTTCTCGGAGACCTTGTCGAGCTGCCGCTCGATCCTCTGGAGTTCCTTCTTGGCGGCGCGCTGGTCGGCGGCGCTCCTCTCGGGTGCCGCGCTCTGCGCCGAGGCGGCCGGTACGGAGGCCGCGGCGGCCGCGGTCTCCTCCATCCGCTTGCGCCGCTCCAGGTACTCGTCGATGCCGCGCGGCAGCATCCGCAGGGTGCCGTCGCCGAGGAGGGCGAACACCCGGTCGGTGGTGCGCTCGACGAAGAAGCGGTCGTGGGAGATGACGATCATCGAGCCGGGCCAGCCGTCGAGGACGTCCTCGAGCTGGGTGAGGGTCTCGATGTCGAGGTCGTTGGTGGGCTCGTCGAGGAAGAGGACGTTGGGCTCGTCCATCAGCAGCCGCAGCAGCTGCAGCCGCCGCCGCTCACCGCCGGACAGATCGCCGACCGGCGTCCACTGCTTGTCCTTGTTGAACCCGAAGGTCTCGCACAGCTGTCCGGCGGTCATCTCGCGCCCCTTGCCGAGGTCGACGCGCTCCCGCACCGCCTGTACGGCCTGCAGCACCCGCCAGGCCGGGTCGAGTTCGGCGACCTCCTGGGAGAGATAGGCGAGCTTGACCGTCTTGCCCACACGGACGCTGCCCGCCGCGGGCTGCACCTCGCCGTCGCTGCGGGCCGCCTCCGCCAGCGCCCGCAGCAGGGACGTCTTCCCGGCCCCGTTGACACCGACCAGGCCGATGCGGTCGCCGGGCCCGAGCTGCCAGGTGATGTGCTGGAGCAGCACCTTGGGCCCTGCCTGGACGGTGACGTCCTCCAGGTCGAACACCGTCTTGCCCAGCCGTGAGGAGGCGAACTTCATCAGCTCGCTGCTGTCGCGCGGCGGCGGTACGTCCTTGATCAGCTCGTTGGCGGCCTCCACGCGGAAGCGCGGCTTCGACGTCCGCGCGGGGGCGCCGCGCCGCAGCCAGGCCAGCTCCTTGCGGACCAGGTTCTGCCGCTTGACCTCCTCGGTCGCGGCGATCCGCTCACGCTCCGCGCGGGCGAAGACGTAGTCGGAGTAGCCGCCCTCGTACTCGTACACGTCACCGCGCTGCACGTCCCACATGCGGGTGCAGACCTGGTCGAGGAACCAGCGGTCGTGGGTGACGCAGACGAGCGCGGACCGGCGGCTGCGCAGATGCTCGGCGAGCCAGGAGATGCCCTCGACGTCGAGGTGGTTCGTGGGCTCGTCGAGGACGATCAGGTCCTGCTCCTCGATGAGCAGCTTGGCGAGCGCGATCCGCCGCCGCTCACCGCCGGACAGCGGGCCGATGACGGTGTCGAGCCCCTTGGGGAACCCGGGCAGGTCAAGACCGCCGAACAACCCGGTCAGTACGTCCCTGACCTTGGCGTTCCCCGCCCACTCATGGTCGGCCAGGTCGCCGATGACCTCGTGCCGGACGGTGGCGGCGGGGTCGAGGGAGTCGTGCTGGGTGAGCACCCCGGTCCGCAGCCCGCCGGAGTGTGTCACCCGTCCGGTGTCGGCCTCCTCCAGCCGGGCCAGCATCCGGATGAGGGTGGTCTTGCCGTCCCCGTTGCGCCCCACGACCCCGATCCGGTCCCCCTCGGATACGCCGAGGGAAATCCCGTCGAGCAACGCCCGCGTGCCGTACACCTTGCTGACGTTCTCGACATTGACCAGATTGACGGCCATTACTCTCCTGCCCGGTGGAATCGATCAGTTTTCAAGCGTAGGCCCTGCCGGGGGGCGGTCGGGACGCGAGGCGACAGTCACTCTTTGTGATGACGTGATCGGAAACGGACGGCTACCGTAGGGGACAGGCAGCAGGATCCCGTCCATGGGAGGAACCATGACCGCCGAGTCCGTAGAGCACCGCCGTCACTGGCCGGTGCCGCCCGTGGACGGCTACACCGTGAACGACCTGTTCACCCTGCCGGATCTCCCGCCGCACACTGAGTTGATCGACGGGAGTCTGGTTTTCGTGAGTCCGCAGCGTCGCTTTCATTACCTTGTGATCGACCTACTGGTGAACGGACTGCGTAACTCGCTCGGCCCGGAGTTCAGTGTCGAGCGGGAGATGACCGTCATTCTGGACGAGCGCAACGGCCCCGAGCCGGACGTCAGCGTGGTCCGGGCGGACGCGGTTTCGGGGCTCGACCAGACCAGTTTCCATGCCAAGGACGTCCTGCTGGCCGTGGAGGTCGTCTCCCCGGAGTCCGCAGCCCGCGACCGGATGACCAAGCCGCACAAGTACGCCGTCGCTGGAATCCCGAACTACTGGCGTGTGGAGCAGGAGGCAACCACCGGGCAGCCCCTCGTTCACGTCTACGAACTTGACCCCGTGACCAGGTCGTATCTGCACATGAGTCAGCAACGCGACCGGATCAAGGCCGACAAGCCCTGCCCCATCGCCATCGAGCTGACCCCAGTCGAAAGACGGCCGTAAACCCTCAGACGACCGTCGCCCCCGGCACAGGACCCGACGCCGTACGCACCGTGCGACAGGTGCCCGAGGCCCGCAGCGCACCCGCGACGGCCTCCGCCCCCTCCGCGTCCCGCGTCAGGAACGCCGTGGTCGGCCCCGACCCCGACACCAGGGTGGCCAGGGCCCCCGCCGCGCGTCCCGCCGCCAGGGTGTCCGCCAGCTCGGGGAACAGGGACAGGGCCGCCGGCTGGAGGTCGTTGGCCAGGGTGCCGGCGAGGGCGTCGGCGTCGCCCTTCGCGAGCGCGTCGATCAGTTCCTGCGAGGCCACCGGCTCCGGAATGTCCCGCCCCTCCCCCAGCCGGTCGAACTCACGGAACACCGCCGGCGTCGACAGCCCCCGCGAGGCCATCGCGAACACCCAGTGGAAGGTTCCCCCGACCTCCAGTTCCGTCAGCTGCTCGCCCCGCCCGGTGCCGAGCGCCGCCCCGCCGACCAGGCTGAACGGCACATCGCTGCCCAGCTCGGCGCAGATGTCGAGGAGTTCCTCGCGCGAGGCTTCCGTCCCCCACAACGCGTCGCACGCCAGCAGCGCGCCCGCGCCGTCCGCGCTGCCGCCCGCCATGCCCCCGGCGACGGGGATGTCCTTGGCGATGTGGATGTGCACGTCCGCGTCCCGGCCGTACCGCCCGGCGAGCACCAGGGCGGCGCGGGCGGCGAGGTTCGTACGGTCGAGGGGGACCTGAGCCGCGTCGGGTCCGGCGCAGGTGATCCGGAGCTCGTCGGCCGCCGTGACGGTGACCTCGTCGTACAGACCCACCGCGAGGAAGACGTTGGCCAGGTCGTGGAAGCCGTCGGGGCGGGCCGCGCCGACCGCGAGCTGGACGTTGACCTTGGCGGGGACGCGGACGGTGACGCTCACTGCTGATCCGACTCCTTGTTCCCGGCGTGCTCGGCGATGCGCGCGAACTCCTCGACGGTGAGGGACTCCCCGCGCGCCTGCGGCGAGACACCCGCCGCGACCAGGGCGGCCTCGGCGGCGGCGGCCGATCCGGCCCAGCCGGCGAGCGCGGCCCGCAGGGTCTTGCGGCGCTGGGCGAAGGCCGCGTCGACGACGGCGAACACCTCACGCCGGGAGGCGCTGGTCTTCAGCGGCTCCGTGCGGCGCACCAGGGAGACGAGCCCGCTGTCCACGTTCGGCGCCGGCCAGAAGACGTTCCGCCCGATCGCGCCGGCCCGCTTGACCTCCGCGTACCAGTTGGCCTTCACCGAGGGCACGCCGTACACCTTCGAGCCGGGTGCGGCTGCGAGCCGGTCGGCGACCTCCGCCTGGACCATGACGAGGGTGCGCTCGATGCCCGGGAAGTGCTCCAGCATGTGCAGCAGCACCGGCACGGCCACGTTGTACGGCAGGTTCGCGACCAGGGCGGTCGGGGCGGGTCCGGGCAGCTCGGTGACCCGCATGGCGTCGGAGTGGACCAGCGCGAACCGCTCGGCGCGCTCCGGCATCCGGGCGGCGACGGTCGCGGGGAGCGCGGCCGCGAGGACGTCGTCGATCTCGACGGCGGTGACCCGGTCGGCGGCCTCGAGCAGCGCCAGCGTGAGCGAGCCGAGCCCCGGCCCGACCTCGACGACCACGTCGTCGGGCCGGACCCCGGCGGTGCGCACGATACGGCGGACCGTGTTGGCGTCGATGACGAAGTTCTGGCCGCGCTGTTTGGTGGGCCGTACGCCGAGGGCGGCCGCCAGTTCACGGATGTCGGCGGGGCCCAGGAGGGCGTCAGGGGTGGGGCTGGTCACGGGACAAGGGTACGGGCCAGCCGGACCGCGCAGGTCACGCCTGTGGATAACCGAAGGCGCGGGCCGTGTTCGCGCCGAGCGCGGCGGCGAGGGTGTCCTCGTCGACGCCCCGTACGGCCGCCATGGCGCGCACGGTCACCGGCACCAGGTACGGGGCGTTCGGCCGTCCCCGGTACGGCACCGGCGTCAGGAACGGCGCGTCGGTCTCCACCAGGACCAGTTCCGGCGGGGCCACGGCGAGCGCGTCCCGCAGGTTCTGGGCGTTCTTGAAGGTGACGTTCCCGGCGAACGACATGTAGTACCCGGCGCCCGCGCAGATCTCCGCCATCTCGGCGTCCCCGGAGTAGCAGTGGAAGACGGTGCGCTCGGGGGCGCCCTCCTCCTTGAGCACGCGCAGGACGTCGGCGTGGGCGTCGCGGTCGTGGATGACGAGGGTCTTGCCGTGGCGCTTGGCGATCTCGATGTGGGCGCGGAAGGACCGCTCCTGCGCCTCCTTGCCCTCCGGGCCCGTGCGGAAGTGGTCGAGTCCCGTCTCGCCGACGCCCTTGACGTGCGGCAGCGCGGCCAGCCGGTCGATCTCGGCGAGCGCCTCGTCCAGGGCCGCGTCCCCGCCGGGCCGCCGCGCGCCCTGCCGGGACCAGCCGTCAGGGTCCCCGTGGACGATGCGGGGCGCCTCGTTCGGGTGCAGGGCGACCGTCGCGTGGACGGCGTCGTACGCCGCCGCCGTCTCCGCCGCCCACCGGGACCCCTTGAGGTCGCAGCCGACCTGCACCACCGTCGTCACACCCACCGACGCGGCCTTCGCGAGGGCCTCCTCCACGGTGCCGGACTGCATGTCGAGGTGGGTGTGCGAGTCCGCGACCGGTATCCGCAGGGGTTCCGGGAGCGGCGGGGCGGCGTTCTTGCCGGGGTCGTTCGAAGGCATGCCCCCGATCCTACGGAAGCGGCGCCTGCCCCTCGGGGTCCCACGGGGCCTCGACCGGCCCGGCGGCCGGCACACGGCGGTCGCGGTGCGCGGCGTCGCGGGCGGAGGCGACCCGTCCGGGGCGCAGGATCCGTACGACGTGGCCGTCGCAGTTCTGGCACGTCGGCCGGTTCAGCGGGGAGGGCACGACCCGGCCGTCCGCCACGTACATCACGAACTCGTGGCCGTCCCCGTCGGTGTGGTGCTCTATCTCGTACGACTGCTCCCAGCCGTACCCGCAGCGCATGCAGGCGAAGGAGTACGACTCGTTGACCACGGCGGTGGCACCCGCCCTCAGCCCGCTGCGCCCCGAGATCTCAGTCATGCCGGCTCCCGTCGGTCCGCTGGCGGAACGGATCGGATCCGTCCCCTCGCTCCAGTGGACTCCTCCACGGCCGACAGCGCAGGTGGGGCAGCCGAGTATTGGCCCCGATTTGGCGGTTCCTTGCCGAAACGCCCCGAGCCCTTTACCGCCCCCTGGGTGATACGCCCCGAAGGGGGCGGGGCCGTATCGACACGCGGCTCCGGCGCGTGGGCGCGACCGGCCCGCGACGCGACCGCACCCGTAACGGCGTTACCGGGACCCCTCACCCGCCTCGCGCTTCGCGCGCACGACCGCGTCGAACACCTGCCTCTTGGGAAGCCCCGCCTCCACGGCGACCGCCGCGATGGCCTCCTTGCGCCGCTCCCCCGCCTCCTCCCGCACCCGCACCCGCCGCACCAGCTCGGCGTCGTCGATCTCCTCGGCCCCCTTCTCCGGCGCCCCCTCGACCACCACCGTGATCTCCCCGCGTACCCCCTCCGCGGCCCACGCGGCCAGCTCGGCCAGCGGACCCCGCTTGACCTCCTCGTACGTCTTGGTCAGCTCGCGGCAGACGGCGGCCCGCCGCTCCCCGCCGAAGACCTCGGCCATCGCGGCGAGGGCGTCGTCGAGGCGGTGCGGGGCCTCGAAGTAGACCAGGGTGCGCCGCTCCTGGGCGACCTCCCGCAGCCGGCCCAGCCGTTCGCCGGCCTTGCGGGGCAGGAACCCCTCGAAGCAGAAGCGGTCCACGGGGAGCCCGGACAGGGCGAGCGCGGTGAGTACGGCGGACGGGCCGGGCACGGCGGTGACCTTGACGTCCCGCTCGACGGCCGCGGCGACCAGCCGGTACCCGGGGTCGGACACGGACGGCATCCCGGCGTCCGTCACCAGCAGCACGCGCGCGCCGCCCGCCAGCTCCTCGACGAGTTCGGGCGTACGGGCGGTCTCGTTGCCCTCGAAGTAGGAGACCACCCGGCCCTTGGGGGTGACGCCGAGGGCCTGGGTCAGCCGGCGCAGCCGCCGTGTGTCCTCGGCGGCGACGACGTCGGCGCCCGCGAGTTCCTCGGCGAGCCGGGGCGGGGCGTCGGAGATGTCGCCGATGGGGGTGCCTGCGAGTACGAGGATTCCGGTCACTCCCCCATCCTCCCAGTACGCGAAGGAGGCGGGGCATACCGGTCATGCGCGGGACTCACACAGCCCTGTTCCCTACGATGGCGCGGTGACCAGTACCGCGTCCTCCTCCACGGACATCCGGCAGGACCGGCCGCCGCACGAAGAGCGGCCGTCGTGGCAGCAGCGGCTGCACCGCTTCGGCTACCCGGCACCGGGCAGGGCCAGAAGCGGTGTCCACGGGGGCGATGTCCGCGACCGCCTGGTGCCGCCGTACACGCGGCCGTCGGGGCGGCTGTGGGACACGCTCGGCGTCCCGCCGGTGCTCGCGGGGCGCCTCACCCGCTGGTCGGGGTGGGGCGGACCGCTGCTGGTGACGCTGCTGGCGGGAGTGCTCCGGTTCTGGAACCTGGGCAGCCCGAAGGCGGTGATATTCGACGAGACGTACTACGCCAAGGACGCGTGGGCGCTGGTCCACCGCGGCTTCGAGGTCAACTGGGACAAGAACGCCAACGATCTGATCCTGAACTCGGGCGGCAGCGTCCCGATCCCGACGGACGCGGCGTACGTGGTCCATCCGCCGGTCGGCAAGTACGTGATCGGGCTCGGCGAGCTGATGTTCGGCTTCGACCCGGTCGGCTGGCGGTTCATGACGGCGCTGCTCGGCACACTCTCCGTGCTGATGCTGTGCCGGATCGGCCGGCGGCTGTTCCGCTCGACGTTCCTCGGCTGTCTCGCGGGTGCGCTGATGGCGGTGGACGGGCTGCACTTCGTGATGAGCCGGACGTCGCTGCTCGACGGTGTGCTGATGTTCTTCGTGCTCGCGGCATTCGGCTGTCTGGTGGTCGACCGGGACCGGGCGCGCGAGCGGCTCGCCGCCGCGCTGCCGGTGGACGCGGACGGCCGGGCCCGCGCGGACGCGGACATCGCCGAGAACACCCGGCTGGGCCTGCGCCCGTGGCGGCTGGCGGCGGGCGTGATGCTGGGTCTGGCGATCGGCACCAAGTGGAACGGCCTGTACATCATGGCCGCGTTCTGTGTGATGGCGGTGCTGTGGGACGTCGGCTCGCGCCGGGTCGCCGGCGCGTACCGGCCCCGTATCGCCGTCCTGAAGCGCGACCTGGGCTGGGCGTTCCTGTCGACGGTGCCGGTGGCGGTGGTCACCTACTTCGCGTCGTGGATCGGCTGGTTCCGCTCGGCGACCGACGGAAGCGGCGGCTACTACCGCGACTGGGCGGTGAAGGACGGCCGGGACAGCGACTGGTCGTGGCTGTTCCCCGACTGGTGGCGCAGCCTGTGGCACTACGAGACCCAGGTCTACGACTTCCATGTCGGCCTGCACTCCCCGCACACCTACGAGTCCAACCCGTGGAGCTGGATCGTCACCGGCCGCCCGGTCTCGTACTTCTACGAGTCCCCGGCACCGGGCGTGGACGGCTGTCCGGCCGACGCGGGCGAGAAGTGCGCGCAGGAGGTGCTGGCGCTCGGCACGCCGCTGCTGTGGTGGACGGCCTGCTTCGCCCTGCTCTACGTCCTGTGGCGCTGGCTGCTGCGCCGCGACTGGCGGGCGGGCGCCATCGCCTGCGGCGTCGCGGCCGGCTACGCCCCCTGGTTCCTCTACCAGGAACGGACGATCTTCTTCTTCTACGCCGTCGTCTTCCTCCCCTTCCTCTGTCTCGCGGTGGCGATGCTGCTGGGCGCCCTGATCGGCCCACCCCGCTCCTCCGACACCCGCCGCGTGGCGGGCGCGACGGCGGCGGGCGTCCTGACCCTCCTGATCGCATGGAACTTCATCTACTTCTGGCCCATCTACACCGGCACCCCCATCCCCATCGAGGACTGGCGGGCGCGGATGTGGCTGGATACGTGGGTTTGAGACCTTCTGCGCGGTGGGTGGGTCTCTCTTCGGACAACAAACGGATACGGGCGGCCCGTTGGTCACTCTCGGCGCATAGGGTGCTCACTCACCGGGCTTTTTGAACGCGTTCAGGAGACGTGGGGGTCCGGGCGGAGGGGGAACGTCCGATGGCCAAGGGGGTCAAGGCCGCCGTGATCGGCGGGGTGTTCGCGGTGATGCTGGGCGGGGCGGGGTACGGCGCCTACAACATCGTGTCGGCCGTGAGCGGTGACGGGACGGGCGGCGCGACGACGAAGAAGTCCGGACCGCCGGACGCGGGGGAGATCGAGGAGACCAGCGAGAACTTCTTCGCGGCCTGGGAGAAGGGGGAGGCCGCGCAGGCGGCGTCGTACACGAACAACGCCGAGAAGGCCGGGGCGCTGCTGACGGCGTACGGCGATGACGCGTTCATCGGTGATGTCGAGATCACGCCGGGGAAGGCCTCCGGCGCCACCGTGCCGTTCTCGGTGAAGGCGACCGTCACCTTCGGCGGGAAGTCCGAGCCGCTGAGCTACCAGAGCGTGCTGTCCGTGGTGCGCGGGCAGACCACCGGGCGGCCGTTGGTCGACTGGCAGCCGTCGGTCGTCCATCCGGAGCTGAAGGAGGGCGACACCCTCGTCACCGCGGAGTCCGCGCAGCCGCCCATCGAGGCGGTGGGCCGCGACGGGTCGGTACTGACGCAGGAGAAGTACCCCTCGCTCGGGCCGGTCCTGGACACCCTGCGCCAGAAGTACGGCGAGCAGGCGGGCGGCACCCCCGGTGTCGAACTCGCGATCAGGCACTCCGGGGCGGCCACCGGCGAGGAGGCGGCCGACACCCCGCTGCTGACCCTCACGAAGGGCAGGGCGGGCAAGCTGCGCACGACCCTCAGCGCCGGGGTGCAGGCGGCGGCGGAGAAGGCGGTGCGGCGGTACCCGGAGTCCTCGGTGGTGGCGGTCGAACCCACCACGGGTGAGGTGCTGGCGGTGGCCAACCACCGCGAGGACGGGTTCAACGCGGCCTTCCAGGGGCAGGTCGCCCCCGGCTCCACCATGAAGATCATCACCGCCGCGATGCTCATCGACAACGGCGTGACCTCGATGAACGGCCCGGCGCCCTGCCCGGACAGCGCGGTCATGCGCAGCCAGACCTTCAAGAACATCACCAATATGCGGCCGGACGAGGGCGCCAGCCTCGCCAACAGCTTCCTGCGGTCCTGCAACACGGCCTTCATCAAGCTCATCGACGAGGAGCCGCTCACCGACTCCTCACTCACCCAGGAAGCACGGGAGCGGTTCGGGCTCGGCCGGGACGACTGGAAGACCGGTATCCCCTCCTTCGACGGCAGTGTCCCCGCCGTCGAAGGGCCGGACCGCGCGGCGAACGCCATCGGGCAGGGACAGGTGCAGATGAACCCGCTGAACATGGCCTCCGTCACGGCGACCGCGATCACCGGCACGTTCCGTCAGCCGTATCTGGTCTCGCCCGACCTCGACGGACGTCAGCTGGCGCAGGCGAAGGGCCTCCCGGCTGGCACCGCGTCCCAGCTGAAGCAGATGATGCGGCTCACCGCCACCCAGGGCACCGCCCAGCCGGCCATGTCCGGGCTCGGCGGGGACATCGGCGCGAAGACGGGCTCCGCCGAGGTCGACGGAAAGGCCACCTCCGACAGCTGGTTCACCGGTTTCCGCGGCGACGTCGCGGCGGCGGCCATGGTCCAGCAGGGCGGCCACGGCGGCGACGCGGCCGGCCCGATTGTCGCAGCCGTGCTACGAGCGGGCGGCTGACCGCACCGCGTGAACGGCGGGACTCTAATGTGGGTCGTTGGCACAGGTGGGACATGAGGGCCGGGGGAGCCCGCGGCGGACAGCGGAGGAACAGGAAAGCAGTGGGGAACAGAAGGAACGCCGCCGAGCGGCGCAGGACGAGACCCGCGGTGCTCGGCACCGTGGTCGCCGTGGTCGTCGGCGGTGCCGGGTTCGGCGCCTACGCGCTGTTCGGGGGCGGTGCGGAGGACGGTACGCGGACGGCCTCCACGGCCGAGGACGTGAAGACGGGCCCGCTGTCCGCCGCCGAGGTCACCGGCACGGCCGAACGCTTCCTCACCGCCTGGCAGTCCGGAAAGGTGAGCGAGGCCGCCGCCCTCACCGACGCCCCCGAGGCCGCGACCGCCCTGCTCACCGCGTACGCCGAGGACGCCCGCGTCAAGGACGTCACCCTCACCCCCGGCACCCTCACCGGCGGCAAGGTCCCCTTCGCCGTCAGGGGCACGGTGTCGTACGAGGAGATCAGCAAGCAGCTGGCCTACGACGGCGAGCTGACCGTCGTACGCGGGGCCCAGGACGGCGAACCCGTGGTGGCCTGGCAGCCGTCCGTCGTGCATCCCGAGCTGAAGGACGGCGACAGGCTGGTCACCGGCGAGGCCGGCACCCCGCCCGTCAAGGCGCTGGACCGGGACGGCGGCGAGCTGACCACGGACACGTACCCGTCCCTGGCGACGGTGCTGGACGGGCTGCGCGAGAAGTACGGCGAGAAGGCGGGCGGCGAGGCCGGCGTCGAGCTGCGGATCGTACGCGGCAAGGAGTCGGAGAAGGCGAAGCTGTCCGACCGGACCGTGCTGGAGCTGAGCGAGGGCACGCCGGGAACGGTGGAGACCACGCTGAGCCCCTCCCTGCAGGCCGCCGCCGAGGCGCAGGTGGCGAAGAAGGAGCGGGCGTCGGTGGTGGTGCTGCGCCCGTCGACCGGCGAGATACTGGCCGTGGCCAACTCCTCGCACGGCTTCAACACCGCGTTCCAGGGTTCGCTGGCGCCGGGCTCCACCATGAAGGTGATCACCTCCTCGATGCTGATCGAGAAGGACCTCGCCGGCATGGACGAGAAGCATCCGTGCCCGAAGTACTTCAGTTACGGCGGCTGGAAGTTCCAGAACGACGACAAGTTCGAGATCAAGGACGGCACGTTCAAGGCGAGCTTCGCCCGCTCCTGCAACACGGCCTTCATCAGCCAGGCGCCCGAGCTGAAGGACGACGATCTCACCAAGCAGGCCCAGCAGGTGTTCGGGCTGGGGATGAACGACTGGCAGATCGGTGTGCCGACCTTCGACGGCTCGGTGCCGGTGCAGTCGGCGGCCCCGATGGCGGCGTCCCTGATCGGCCAGGGCGGGGTGCGGATGAACCCGCTGAACATGGCGTCGGTGTCGGCGACGGTCCAGTCCGGCGTCTTCCGCCAGCCGTATCTGGTCTCCCCGGAGGCCGACGGGCGGAAGCTGGCGACGGCGTCGCGCACCCTGTCGGCGGACACGCTCGCGCAGCTGCGGGAGATGATGTCGTACACCGCGTCCTACGGTACGGCGGCGGAGGCGATGGCCTCGGTGAGCGGTCAGAAGGGCGCGAAGACCGGGTCGGCGGAGGTCGACGGGCAGAAGAAGCCCAACGGCTGGTTCACCGCGTACCGCGGGGACCTGGCGGCGGCCGGTGTGGTCCAGAAGGGCGGCCACGGCGGCTCGACGGCCGGGCCGATCGTGGCGGAGCTGCTGAAGAGCGGCGGCTGAGGGGTCAGTGCGGGACGGGTTCCGCGGCGGCGCGGGCCCGCCGCAGGAACCGGGCCAGGGTCTTGGTCTCGAACTGCACCACCGACACGCCCTGCGCGGTGTGGAACTCGATCACGGCCTGCACCCGGCCGCACGGCCACACCCGTATCTCGCCCCGCCCCGTGGGGGAGAGCAGGCCCCGCTCGAGGAGTTCCCGGTCGACGATCCACTCGCGGGGCGCGGCGCCCGGCAGGGCCACGCGGACGCAGAGGGGGTCCTCGTCGGGGTCGTAGCGCAGGACGACGGGTACCGCTCCCCGGTCCTCCTCGGCTTCGTCGGTGACGATGTGGGCTCGCGCGTACTGCTCGACTACGGACATCGGTGGCCCCTTACGCTGCGTGAATCTGCATCCAAGGCGTGCAACCCGTATACCCGCCCCCCGTTCAATCGTGCCTCCGATCCGGAATTCGCGCGTCCGAGCGGCGCATATCACAGATGAGGTCTGCGTGAGGTAAAACAAGTCGCTCGCTCTTGCGCAGCGTTCGCAACAGGCCACATCATCGAGTCCGTGCACGCACCTGACGGATTCATCGACGCCCCGGTGTCCGCGGCGGTCGGCCTTGTCGCCGCCGGCGCCGTCGCCGTGAGCCTGCGCGGCGCGCGCCGCGAACTCGACGAGCGGACCGCTCCCCTGGCCGGGCTGGTGGCGGCGTTCATCTTCGCCGTGCAGATGCTGAACTTCCCCGTCGCGGCGGGGACCAGCGGCCATCTGCTCGGCGGCGCCCTCGCCGCGATCCTCGTCGGCCCGTACACCGGCGTCCTGTGTGTCTCCGTCGTCCTGCTGATGCAGGCCGTTCTCTTCGCCGACGGCGGGCTGACGGCGCTCGGTGTGAACATCACCGACATGGCGATCGTCACCACGGTCGTCGCCTACGCGCTCTTCCGGGGCCTGGTGAAGGTGCTGCCGCGCACCCGCCGCTCGGTGACCGCCGCGTCCTTCGTCGCCGCGCTGGTCTCCGTCCCGGCCTCCGCGGTCGTCTTCACGCTGCTCTACGCGATCGGCGGCACCACCGACGTCTCGATCGGCAAGGTCGCCACCGCCATGGTGGGCGTGCACGTCCTCATCGGCACCGGCGAGGCCGTGATCACCGCCCTGACGGTCGGCGCGGTCGTCGCCGTACGCCCGGACCTGGTGTACGGGGCGCGCGGGCTTCGGCAGAAGCTCAGACTGCGGGTGAACGGGGAACTGGTCGACGCCCCCGACGCGCCCGACGCGCCCGAGCCGGTGCCCGCCGCCGCGCGCTCGCATCGCACGGTGTGGATCACCGGTCTGGTCGCCTCGCTGGTCCTTGCCGGGTTCGTCAGCTTCTACGCCTCCGCGGACCCGGACGGCCTGGAGAAGGTCGCCACGGACCAGGGCATGGACGAGAAGGCCGAGGAGCACGCGATCTCCGACTCGCCGCTCGCCGACTACGGCGTCGAGGACGTCGACGACGCCCGTCTGTCGGGCGGTCTGGCCGGTGTGATCGGCGTGGGCGTGACGGTCGTCGCGGGCACGGGTGTGTTCTGGGCGGTCCGCAGGCGCCGCGGCGAGGACACCGACGACGCCACCTCCCCGAGCGGCACGAGCGTCTGACATGGGAGCGGGCCACGCGCACCGGCTGTACCGGCACGGGCACTCCCCCGTGCACGCCCTGCCGCCGCACACCAAGCTCGCGGCCGTCTTCGCCTTCGTGGTGGTCGTGGTGTCCACCCCGCGCGAGGCGATGTGGGCGTTCGCGGTGTACGCCGGACTGCTCGCCCTCGTCGCGTACGCCGCCCGCGTCCCGGCCGGCTTCCTGCTGAAGCGGCTGCTGATCGAGGTGCCGTTCGTCGCCTTCGCCGTCCTGCTGCCGTTCGTGGCGGAGGGCGAGCGGGTGGACGTCCTCGGGCTGTCGCTGAGCGTGAACGGGCTGTGGGGCGCGTGGAACGTGCTGGCCAAGGGCACCCTCGGCGTGGCCGCCTCGGTCCTCCTCGCCTCCACCACCGAACTGCGCGAACTCCTCCTCGGTCTCCAGCGGCTGCGGCTACCGCCGCTGCTGGTGCAGATCGCGTCCTTCATGGTCCGCTACGGCGATGTCATCACGGACGAGATGCGGCGCATGCGGATCGCCCGCGCGTCCCGCGGCTTCGAGGCGCGCGGGATACGGCACTGGAATGTGCTCGCCAAATCGGCGGGCGCGCTGTTCATCCGCTCCTACGAACGCGGCGAGCGGGTCCATCTGGCCATGGTGAGCCGCGGTTACACCGGTTCGATGCCGGTGATCGACGAGGCGACCGCGTCCCGGGCGCAGTGGTCGTACGCCCTCGCCCTCCCCTCGGCCGCCCTCGTCGTGTGTCTGCTGGGATGGACGTTGTGAGTACTGCTTCCCTGGAGGTCTCCGGCCTCGCCTTCGCCTATCCCGACGGCCATCAGGCCCTCTTCGGCGTCGACTTCTCGATCGCCCGCGGTGAGCGGGTGGCGCTGCTGGGCCCGAACGGGGCCGGCAAGACGACCCTCGTCCTGCATCTCAACGGCATCCTGACCGGCGGCACGGGCACGGTGACGGTGGCCGGGCTGCCCGTCGGCGGCAAGCACATGGCCGAGATCCGGCGCCGGGTCGGCATCGTCTTCCAGGACCCGGACGACCAGCTCTTCATGCCGACGGTGCGCGAGGACGTGGCGTTCGGACCGGCGGCGGCCGGGCTCCGGGGGCCCGAGCTGGAGGAGCGGGTGGACCGGGCGCTGGGCCTGGTCGGCATGGCGGAGTTCAAGGACCGCCCGCCGCACCATCTCTCCTTCGGGCAGCGGCGCCGGGTGGCCGTGGCGACCGTACTCGCCATGGAGCCGGAGATCCTGGTCCTGGACGAGCCGTCCTCCAATCTGGACCCGGCCTCGCGCCGCGAACTCGCCGACATCCTGCGCTCCCTGGACGTCACCGTCCTGATGGTCACGCACGACCTGCCGTACGCCCTCGAGCTGTGCCCGCGCTCGCTGATCCTCAGCGACGGGGTGATCGCGGCGGACGGCGGCACGGCGGAACTGCTCGCCGACGAAGCGCTGATGCGGGCGCACCGGCTCGAGCTGCCGTACGGCTTCGATCCGCGGTCGGTGCCGGCCGCTCCGTAACGATCGCGGACCGGCAGGAATCACGGGCGGGGCGGCGCTGTTGGACGCGGTGTCACAGACGGGTGTCTCAGGCGAGTGGGAAGGACCGAGGGACGTGGACGTGCACGGCACGGTGGCCGGGGGATTCGAGCCGGTCCGGGAGGCGTTCGCGCGGAACTTCGAGACGCTCGGGGAGCGGGGCGCGGCCGTCGCCGTGTACCGGGACGGACACAAGGTCGTCGATCTGTGGGCCGGGGTGAAGGACGTCGACGGCACGGAGCCGTGGGAGCGGAACACCGCGCAGGTGGTGCGCTCGGCGACCAAGGGCGTCGCCGCCACCGTACTCCTGCTGCTGCACCAGCGCGGCGAACTGGACCTGGACGCGCCGGTCGGCCACTACTGGCCGGAGTTCAAGGCCCACGGCAAGGAACGGCTGCTGGTCCGGCACGTACTGAACCACCGCGCGGGCCTTCCCGTCCTGGACCGCCCCCTCACCCTGGACGAGGCCGCCGACCCCGTGCGGTCGGCCGAGGCGGTCGCCGCGCAGGCACCCGTGTGGGAGCCGGGGACCGACCACGGCTATCACGCGCTGACCTACGGCTGGCTGGTCGACGAGCTGGTACGGCGGCTGACCGGCCGGGGGTCCGGAGAGTGGATCGCGTCGGAGTTCGCCGCCCCGCTGGGCCTGGACCTGTGGGTGGGGCTGCCGGACGCGCAGGCCCACCGCGTCGGCACGGTCGGCCGGGTCGAGGGGCCCGAGCCGTCCGGGACACTCCGTGCCCGCCCCAAGCGCTCGGTCACCGACGCCTACGCCGACCCGGCCTCGCTCACCCGCCGCGCCTTCGGGGCGATCACCCCGTTCCCCGACCAGAACGCCCCGGCGTTCCACGCGGCCGCCCTGCCCGCCGCCAACGGGATCGCGACGGCGGACGGGCTGGCCCGCTTCTACGCCTCACTGACCGGCCCGCTCGACGGCGTCCGCCTCCTCGACCCGGCCACCGTCGCTCTCGCCCGCGCCGAGGAGTCGGCCGGACCCGACCGGGTGCTGGTGGTCAACACCCGTTTCGGGCTCGGCTACATGCTGCACGGAGGCGCCTCCCCCTTCCTGGCCCCGGGCTCGTTCGGCCACCCGGGCCGCGGCGGCTCCCTCGGCTTCGCCGACCCGGAGTCGGCCATCGGCTTCGGTTACGTCACCAACGGCTTCCGCAGAACGGTGACGGCGGACCCCAGGGCCCAGTCCCTGATCCGAGCGGTACGACAGGCGCTGGCCGACCGGAACCGAGGGGTGGTGGCGCCCCCGGCCGCGTCGTCGTCGGTCACCGGCCCCCCGGCCCCTGCGGCCTGATCCGTACGACACCCCCCAGGGGGTGTCTAGACGTGGATCGGATGGGAGATCCGGCCCGACGCGTCGTCGATCTCGCTGTGTGCCTTGCTCAGCATCTGCATGGCGAGTTCGTTCAGCGCCCGTGCGCCGGCGATCTCCTCCCCGACCCGTGGCTGATTGGAGTCGGTGTGGTGCCGGTTCGCGTGACCGCGTGCCCGCACCTCGCTCCCGTCGGGCAGCCGGACCATCGCGACGGCGCGTGTCTGCTGTTCGTCCTCCATGAACTCCAGCTCGACATGCCAGCCCACTGTGGTGTGCGTCATGAGGATCACCTCCGGAATTCCTCTCATTCCAGGGTGCCCCTCACACGGCGCCCACGCACCCGCCCGTACGACCCGGAACCGCGCTATCCCGTGCGCAGCATCAGCCCGATCCCGACGACCAGCAGCCCGGCCGCGACGATCCGCGGAGCACCGAACCGTTCGTTGAAGAACAGTGCCCCGATGGCGGCCCCGACGATGATCGACGACTCCCGCAGCGCCGCGATGGGGGCGAGTGCCGCGCGGGTCTGGGCCCACAGGACGAGGGCGTACGCGGCGACGGACAGGGCGGCGCCGAGGAGCCCGAGAGTGGCGTGCGGGCGGAGCCGGGCTCCCGTCCCGCGCCGCCAGCGCCAGAGGGCGTACGCCGGGATCACCGTGCCCTGGACCGCCATCAGCCAGGCGACGTAGCCGAACGACGAACCGGCGGCGCGGACGCCGAGCCCGTCGACGACGGTGTAGACGGCGATGGTCAGACCGGTCGCCAGGGCGGCCCCGATCGCCGCCCAGTCGGGCCGGCGCCCGCGCAGTCCCCACAGGGCGACGCCGGTCAGGCCGACACAGGACAGGGCGATCCCGGCGGCGGCCCAGCCGTCGGGCACCTCGTGCGCGAACACGGCGGCGAGGACGGTGACGGCCAGCGGCGCGCTCCCGCGGGCGATCGGGTACGCCTGGCCGAAGTCGCCCAGCCGGAAGGACTTCATCAGCAGCGCGTAGTACGCGATGTGGATCGCGGCCGAGCAGAACAGATACGGCCACGCCCCGGCCGCCGGCAGCGGCACGAACGGCACCATCGCCAGCCCGATCAGCAGCCCGCCGCCGGAGATCAGCGTGAACCCGACGAGCTTGTCGGTGATCCGGTGCGCGATGGCGTTCCAGCTGGCGTGGGTGACGGCGGCGAGCAGCACGGCCGCGGTGACCAGGGGGGTCACGGGGTGCGCTCGCGCGCAAATGGGTCGTCGTTCACGTCGGGCATCGCTCCACCGTATACGGCGTCTGACACACCGTAGGAAGCAGGAAGCCGGTGAGGGCGCCCCGTCCCCACGGAGCCCTCACCGGCTGGTCTCTGCGTACTCGCTCAGGCTGTCAGGCCCGTACGAGTTCCCTGTCCTCGTCCTTCCTGCCGTTCTCCGTGCGCAGGCCCTCGCCCTCGACGTCGACGTTGGGCAGGATGCGGTCCAGCCACTTCGGCAGCCACCAGGCGCGCTTGCCGAGCAGGGCCAGTACCGCCGGGACGATCGCCATGCGGACCACGAACGCGTCGAAAAGGACGGCGATCGCGAGGCCGAAGCCGATCATCTTGACCATCGCCTCGCTGGAGCCGATGAAGCCGGAGAACACGGCGATCATGATCACCGCCGCCGCGGTCACCACCCGGGCGCTGTACCTGAAGCCGGTCACGACGGCCTGCCCCGGCTTCTCGCCGTGGACGTAGGCCTCCCGGATCCGGGTCACGAGGAACACTTCGTAGTCCATGGCCAGTCCGAAGACCACGCCGACCATGAAGATCGGCATCATCGACATGATCGGGCCGGTCTCCTCGACGCCCATCAGCCCGGACAGCCAGCCCCACTGGTAGACGGCGACGACCGCGCCGAGGGCCGCGAGGACGGAGAGCAGGAAGCCGAGGGCGGCCTTCAGCGGGACGAGGATCGAGCGGAACACGACGATCAGCAGCAGGAAGGCCAGTCCGACCACCAGGACCAGATACGGCACCAGCGCGTCGTTGAGCTTCTGCGAGACGTCGATGTTCATGGCCGTGGCCCCGGTGACGAGGACGTCCGCGTCGGTGCCGGCCTTGATGTCCGCACCCGCGGCACGGATGTCGTGCACCAGGTCCTCGGTGGTCACCGAGGAGGGCTTGGAGTCCGGGACGACGGTGATCGTCGCGGTGTCACCGGCCTTGTTGGGGGCGGCCGGAGCGACGTTCACGACGTTGTCGAGGCCCTTGATGTCGTCGCCGGCCTGCTTGAAGACGGCGTCCGGGTCGTCGCTGTCCTTGGCGTCGACCACGACCACCAGCGGTCCGTTGAAACCGGGGCCGAAGCCCTCGGAGAGCAGGTCGTAGGCGCGGCGCTGGGTGGTGGACGTCGACTGCGAGCCGTCGTCGGGCAGACCCAGTTCCAGCGAGGCCGCCGGGACGGCCGCGGCACCGAGGCCGACGACACCGAGGAGCAGCACGGCGAGCGGACGGCGTACGACGAAACTCGCCCAGCGGGTGCCCATGTTCGGGCGCCCCGGCTTCTTCGCGGTACGGCCACCGCCGAACAGCCTGCTCTTCTCGCCGGCGGGGCGGACCCGGCGGCCGGCGTAGCCGAGCAGGGCGGGGATCAGGGTGAGGGCGATCAGGACCGCGACGGCGACGGTGCCGGCGGCGGCGATGCCCATCTTCGTCAGCATCGGGATGTTGACGACCGACAGACCCACCAGGGCGATCACGACGGTGAGGCCGGCGAAGACGACGGCGGAGCCGGCCGTGCCTACGGCGCGTCCGGCCGCCTCCTCGCGCTCACGGCCCTCGGCGAGTTCACCGCGGTAGCGGGAGACGACGAAGAGCGCGTAGTCGATGCCGACGGCGAGGCCGATCATCGAGGCCAGGATGGAGGTGGTGGAGCCGAGGTCCAGGGTGCTGGCGAGGGCGGTGATGCTGGAGACGCCGATACCGACACCGATGATCGCGGTGAGCAGCGGCAGCCCGGCGGCGAGCAGCGAGCCGAAGGTGATCACGAGGACCACCGCGGCGACACCGATGCCGATGATCTCGGCGGACCCGGTGTGCGGGACGGCCTGGAGGGCGTCACCGCCGATCTCCACGGTCAGTCCGGCGTCGCGGGCGTCCTCGGCGGCCCCTTCCAGGGCGTCGCGGGAGGAGTCCTCCAGCTCCATGCCGGAGACCTTGTAGCTCACGGAGGCGTAGGCGATGGTGCCGTCCTGGCTGACGCCGCCGCCCTCGTACGGGTCGGTGACGCGGGCGACCTCGGAGCCGTCGGAGAGCTCCCCGACGGTCTTCCCGACGGTCGCCTTGTGGCCGGCGTCGGTCATCTTCTCGCCGGCCGGCGCCTTGAAGACCACGCGTGCGGTCGCCCCGTCGGCACTGGAGCCGGGGAAACGTTCATCCAGCAGGTCGAAGGCCTTCTGGGCCTCGGTGCCGGGGATCGAGAAGGACGAGTTGCCGGCCGCGGGGGCGCCGGCCGCGCCGACGCCCGCGAGCGCCAGCAGCGCCACCCAGAACAGGGCTACGAGATGCCGTCGCCGGAAGGCGAAACGGCCGAGTCGATAGAGGAAAGTGGCCACGAGGGCGTACTCCCGGTCAGGTCGTGGTTGCTTCGGGGCAGGGTCGATCAGCCCGACGACGTGAGCGGTGACGTCAGGTGGTAACTGACTGGTGGTGGCTGACCTGGGGGACGGTCAGTGGGTGGGCACACCGAGGGCGGGGAGCACCACGGCGTCGATGTAGGAGGCGAGGAACTCCTGCGTGGGGGGCAGGTCGTCGATCAGCGTCCTGGTGGCGAACGCGCCGACGAGCATGTGCACCATGAACTCCAGCGCGGGGTTGTCCGGGCGGATCTCGCCCCGGTCCACCGCGCGCCGCACGATCCGCTGGAACTCTTCCATCTCCGGTTCGACCAGGAGTTCCTTGAACGCCTGACGGAGATCGTCGTTCATGTGCGCGGCCATGGCGAGCGCCCGCATCAGTGCGGCGTTCTGCTCCATGACACAGTCGTCCTCACGCCCGACGATGGCGTGCAGATCGCCGCGCAGGGTCCCGGTGTCGATGTCGGCGATGCCGCCGGGCTTCTGGCTGCGCATCGCTCTCACCACCAGCTCGGCCTTGCCGCCCCACTGACGGTAGAGGGTGGCCTTGCTGGACCGGGTGCGGGCGGCCACGGCGTCCATCGTGACGGCGTCGTAGCCGACCTCCCGGAGCAGGTCGAGCACGGCGCCGTAGAGCTCGGCCTCGCGCTCGGGGGTGATCCGGCTGCGACGTACGGTCGCCGTCTCGCCCATCCCGCTCACCCTTCCGCTCCGGTGTCCACCGCATCGAACGACACGGTTTCGTACACCACGAGAGTACTCCACCCCTCTATCGAAACGAAACGGTTTCGTTCGTGGCCTGCGTCACGGTTGTCGGTTACTTATAAGTTGCTGCGTCCCGCGCCCCGGCAAAGCATGGGAAAGGTGACCTATCTGCGTCTGCCGCACCTCACGGACGACCTGCTGTGCTTCGTGGCCGAGGACGACCTCTGGCTCGCCCCGCTCGACGCACCGGGCCGCGCCTGGCGGCTCACCGCCGACCGCACCAAGCTCGGCCACCCCCGCTTCTCCCCCGACGGCCGCCACATCGCGTACACGAGCTGGCGCAGCCTCGATCCCGAGGTGCACCTGGTCCCGGTGGACGGTGGACCGGCCCGGCGCCTCACCTACTGGGGCAACTCCGACACCCGGGTCTGCGGCTGGGCACCCCCCGACGACGACGGCCACGCCGAGATCCTCGCCGTCGCCTCCCACGGCGAGCCCTTCTCCTACTTCACCTGGGCCTACAAACTCGCCTGCGACGGCAGCCCCGGCCGCAAACTGCCCTGGGGCCCGGTCTCCGACATCCAGGCCGCCGACATCGCCGGCGAGCGCAGGTCGCTGCTGCTCACCGGCACGCCGCCGCACGAACCGGCCTCCTGGAAGCGCTACCGGGGCGGCGCCATGGGCAGGCTCTGGCTGCACGGGCACCGGCTGCTGGACGGGCTCGACGGCCATCTGCACTCCCCGATGTTCGTCGCCGGCCGGATCGCCTTCCTCTCCGACCACGAGGGCGTCGGCAACCTCTACTCCTGCGCGTACGACGGCTCCGACCTGCGCCGGCACACCGACCACGACGCCTTCTACGCCCGGCACGCGTCCAGTGACGGCACCCGGGTCGTCTACCAGTGCGCGGGTGACCTGTGGCTGGTGGACGACCTCTCCCCCGGCGCGGCCCCGCGCCGCCTCGACGTGACCCTGAGCGGCCCGCGCTCCGGCCGGCGCGCCTACCAGGTGCCGGCCGCCCGGCACCTCGACGGCATCTCGGTCGACGAGACCGGCCGGGCGAGCGCCGTCGTCGTACGCGGCAGCCTGTACTGGCTCACCCACCGCGACGGCCCCGCCCGCACCCTCACCGACACCCCGGGCGTACGGGTCCGGCTCCCGGAGATGCTCGGCGCGGGCGACCAGGTCGCGTATGTCACGGACGCGGAGGGCGAGGACGCCGTCGAGATCGCCTCCCTGCCCCGGGCCTCCGGCCAGCGCGCTCCCCGCAGGCTGGCCCAGGGCCGGCTGGGCCGGGTGCTGGAGATGGCGGCCGATCCGGAGGGGCAGCGGCTGGCCGTCGCCGCGCACGACGGCAGGCTGCTCCTGATCGGCACCGACGAGGAGAGCCAGGGGGAGGTGACCGAGCTGATCCGCTCCCCCAACGGGCCGGTGCGCGACCTCGCCTTCTCCCCCGACGGCGCCTGGCTGGCCTGGTCCCACCCCGGGATCGGGCGGTCGCTGCGGCAGATCAAACTCGCCCGGATCCAGGACCGTACGGTCATCGACGTCACCAACGGCCGGTTCGAGGACGAGAATCCGGTCTTCACCCGGGACGGCCGCTACCTCGCCTTCCTGTCGTGGCGCGGCTTCGACCCGGTGTACGACGTGCACACCGGCGATCTGTCCTTCCCGCTGGGCTGCCGCCCCTACCTCGTACCGCTGTCGTCGGCGACGCCGTCCCCGTTCGCGCTGAACCCCGAGGGGCGGCCGGCCGCCGGGGGGCTCGACCCGGTCGAGGTCGAGGACGCGGAGGAGGGCGGGGAGGCCGGTGCGGTGACCGTCGAGGCGGAGGGCCTGGAGAGCAGGGTCGCACCGTTCCCGGTCGCCGCGTCCAAGTACTCGGGGCTGCACCCGGTCGCGGGCTGCGGTCTTGTCTGGCTGCGCTGGCCGATCTCCGGGGCGCTCGGCGAGACCTTCGCCAACCCCAGCGACCTCAGCGGCCGGCCCACCCTGGAGCACTTCAGCGTCGGCAAGGCGAAGAAGTCCGAACTCGTCGACCATCTCGACTTCTTCGCGGTCAGCGGCGACGGCACCCGGCTGGTCGTCGTCGACGAGGACGAACTGCGCGCCGTCCCCGCCACCGAGCCCGGCGACGGCGACTCCACGGTGTGGATCGACGCCCGCCGCATCCTGCACGAGGCCGACCCGGCCGCCGAGTGGCGTCAGGCGTACGCGGAGGCCGGGCGGCTGATCCGCGCCTACTTCTGGGAACCCGGCATGGGCGGCATCGACTGGGACGCGGTCCTGGAGCAGTACCGGCCGCTGGTCGAACGGGTGGCCTCCCCCGACGAGTTCGCCGATCTGCTGCGCGAGGTCCTCGGCGAACTCGGCACCTCCCACGCCTACGTCACCGCGGCCCGCCGCAACGAGGGCCCCCCGCACTACCAGCGCCGCCAGGGCCTCCTGGGGGCCAACCTGGCACCCCGTGAGGGCGGTTGGGCGCTGCGGCGCATCCTGCCCGGTGACTCCTCCGACTCCCGGGCCCGCTCCCCGCTGGCCGGCACCGGCATCCGCGAGGGCTCGGTCCTCACCCATGTCGACGGCCGCCCGGTCGACCCGGTCACCGGCCCGTATCCGCTGCTCGCGGGAGCAGGCGGTACGACGGTGGAGCTGACGTTCCGCCCACCCGTCGCCCACCACCATCCTTCCGCGGAAGCCCCTTCGGGCCCCTCCGATCCGGAGGGCGCGGGCCCGCCCCGCCGGGTGGCCGTCGTCCCCCTCGTCGACGAGACCCCGCTGCGCTACCAGGACTGGGTGGCCAAACGCCGCCAGGTGGTGCGGGAGTTGAGCGGCGGGCAGTGCGGCTATCTGCACATCCCCGACATGGGCGGCTCCGGCTGGGCGCAGTTCAACCGCGATGTCCGCATGGAGATGTCCCGCCCCGCGCTGATCGTGGACGTGCGCGGCAACGCGGGCGGCCATATCAGCGAACTCGTCGTGGAGAAGCTGACCCGCACCATCATCGGCTGGGACCTCACCCGCGACGCCCAGCCGGTGTCGTACGCCTCCAACGCCCCGCGCGGGCCGCTCGTCGCGCTCGCGGACGAGGCGACCAGCTCCGACGGCGACATGATCACCGCCGCGTTCAGACTGCTCGGTCTCGGCCCGGTGGTGGGGCAGCGCACCTGGGGCGGTGTGGTCGGCATGACCGGCCGGCACCGGCTCGGCGACGGCACGGTGATCACGGTGCCGATGAACGCGGCCTGGTTCGAGGCGTACGGCTGGTCCGTGGAGAACAGGGGCGTCGAACCCGACCTGGAGGCGCTGCGCACCCCGCTCGACTGGGCGGAGGGACGGTACGCGGTGCTCGACGACGCGGTGCGGCTCGCGCTGGAGCTGCTGGAGAGCAACCCGCCCGCCACTCCCCCGGACCACCGCGACGTCCCCGACCGCTCCCGGCCGAAGCTGCCGCCGCGGACGTGAGGAAGGGATGCCGGACGTGAGGAAGGGGTGCCCCCTTCGCCATGGGGCACCCCCTCCACGTCAGCGCATGACGCGTTCAGGCGTTCTCAGCGCACCACGTCAGGCGTCGTGGTCCTGGTCGAAGCGGTCCTCCGACTCCCGCTGCTGACGCTGCGGGTCCTCCTCGTCCCGGCGGCGGCCACGGCCCTGCATCTGCTCCCGGCCCTGCTGGGCGCGCTGCTTGGCCTGCTGCTGGAACTGCTCGGACTTCTCCTGGAACTGATCCTTCATACCCATGTGGATTCACTCCCGTTGTGGGGTGGAGGGGAACTTGCCCGATCAGATTCACACGGGCCCTCACCCTGCGCATGTCGATCAGTCACGCACCGTGTTCCGGTGCTGCTCATCGGCGTTGCCGCCCGCTCCGACCAACCCCGTGCGGACACCGGTGAGCCGGTCGCCGAACCGGCGCATCTCCCGCTGTCCCACGGTCCCGACGACCGCCGGGAGATATCCGCGTACACCCTGCATCCCGCGCAGCCACCACTGCCCGTACACATGGCTCGCGCGCCGCCCGATCCCGTCCACCAGCCGGTCCACGGCGGGGCCCAGCGGGTACGTCTTGTTGGCCGGCCACGGCAGCCGCTGCCGCAACTCCCGCATCACGTCGTCCTGATCGGCCCCGCGCACCATGTCGGTGTCGGTCCACGACAGATACCCGACGCCCACCTTCACGCCCCGGTGCCCGACCTCGCCCCGCAGTGCGTGCGCGTATGCCTCCACACCGGACTTGGAGGCGCAGTACGCCGTCATCATCGGCGCCGGGGTGATCGCCGCGAGGGACGCGATCTGCAGCAGATAGCCGCGGCTCTCGGTGAGCAGCGGCAGGAACGCCCGGGCGGTGACGGCCGATCCGATCAGATTGACCTCGACCACCCGCCGCCAGGACTCCGGATCGGACTCGGCGAACGGACCGCCTGTCGCCACACCGGCGTTGGCGACCACGATGTCGACCCGCCCGAACCGCTCCCGGACCTCACCGGCGACCCGGGCCATCGCCTCGTGGTCGGTGACGTCGGCGTACCAGTGGTCGCTGTCGCTGTGCAGCCGCGTGGAGACGTCCTTCAGCGCGTCCGGTTCCAGCCCGACCAGCGCCACCTTCACGCCCCGCGCGGAGAGCTTGCGCGCGAGCAACTCCCCCACACCGCGCGCCGCTCCGGTGACGACGGCGACCTTTCCCTCGAGTCCGGTCCTGCTCATGCGCTCTCCTCGACGGCGGGTACGGAGTGGATGTGGGCGGCGGCCAGGGCCCGGATCTTCTCGGTGACGAGGCCGGGTGCCTCGACGGGTGTCATGTGGCCGATGCCGGGCAGTTCGGTGACGCCGAGGCAGTCGGGCAGCGCGGCGGCGAGGGCGCGGGCGTGCACGGGCGGGGTGAGCCGGTCCGCGGTGCCGGCGACGATCTCGACCGGCACCCGCAACTCGGGCAGCTGGTGGTCGAGTTCGAGTCCGTCGAGCACATGGGACCAGGCGTGGCGCACCGCACGCGGGCAGGCGTGCACGATGCGGGCGCACGCCTCGACCATGTGCGGGGCGGAAGCGGGACCCATCGTCGCGTACTTGAGGATGCGGCGGGCGAGCGGCGTGACCGGTCCGAGCGGGGCCCGGGAGCCGAGGACCATCCCGGTCAGCCGGGTGCGCGTCCGGCCCGGCCGGATCGGCAGCACCGTCGACTCGGCGACCAGCCGCGAACTGCCGGTGCTGCACAGCAGTACGGCGGCCGTGTGGGCACGGAACGCGGGCCGGGCGGCTGCCGCCATCACCGTCATCCCGCCCATGGAGTGCCCCGCGATCACGGCCTGTTCGCCGGGCGCGAGGGTGGCGGTGAGGACGGCTTCGAGGTCGTCGGCGAGCACGTCGGTGCCGCACGCGGGGCTCGCGGGCGTACGTCCGTGGCCGCGCTGGTCGTAGGCGACGACCCGGTGGTCGACGGCGAGTTCGCGTATCTGCGCCGCCCAGAAGGCGGTGGAGCAGGTCCAGCCGTGGGCCAGGACGACCGCCGGGGCGCCCTCGGGGCCGTGCACCTCGACGTGCAGCCGGGCGCCGTCGGCGGAGCGGACGCTCGGCTCACGGGCGGCGGCGGGCGGGGCGTACGGGCCGGAGGTGACGTGGGTGAGGCGGCTCATGCGGTCACCCCGGCGTTCTCCGGAGTGCCCCCGGCGTTGTCCTGACTGTCCCCGGCGTTCTCCTGGTTGCCCCGCGCGGCGGCCGGGACTCCGCGGACGACGGCGTACTCGGCGAGGTCCACGCGCCGTGTCTCGCGCCGGAACTCGCTCGTCGTACCGGGCCAGATGGTGGTGTTGCGTCCGCTCGCGTCGAGGTACCAGCTGGTGCAGCCGCCGGTGTTCCACACCGTGCGCTTCATCCGCTCCTGCACCCGGTGGTTCCAGGCCCGTACGGCACTGGGGCGGGCGTCGAGGGCGACCCGGCCGCCCAGCACGTCGAGTTGGCGGAGGTAGTCGGCCAGGTAGTTCAGCTGGGACTCGATCATCAGGATCATGGAGGAGTTCCCCAGGCCGGTGTTGGGCCCGATGACCGTCATCCAGTTGGGGAACCCGGCGGCGGCCGCACCGCGCAGCGCCTGCATCCCGCCCGCCCACGCCTCGGCGAGCGTCCTGCCCTCCGCGCCGACGACCCGCTCGGCGATGGGCATGTCGGTGACATGGAACCCGGTGCCGAACACGATCGCGTCGACCTCGGCCTCGGTCCCGTCGGCGCCGACGACGGTCGACCCGCGCACCTCGCTCAGCCCGCTCGCGACGACGTCGACATTGGGCTGAGCGAGCGCCGGGTAGTAGGTGCTCGACAGCAGGATCCGCTTGCAGCCGATGCGGTAGTCGGGGGTGAGCCTGGCGCGCAGGGCCGGGTCCTTGATCGCGCGGCCCATGTTCCGCTTGGCCAGCTGCTCGACGAAGCCGAGTTCGCCGGGGTGCTTGGTGAACGCCTGGACCTGCAACTCCCGGATGCCCCAGAGCAGTCCGCGGCGCATCGTGGTGGTGAGGGGCAGCGCGCGGTGCAGGGCGCGTTCGGCGCCGCTGATGGGCCGGTCGACACGGGGCAGCACCCAGGCGGGGGTGCGCTGGAAGAGGGTCAGCCGGGAGACGAGGGGCTGGACGGCCGGCACGATCTGGATCGCGGAGGCGCCGGTGCCGACCATGGCGACCCGCCTGCCCCGCAGGTCGTAGTCGTGGTCCCAGCGGGCGGAGTGGAACACCTTGCCGGGGAAGGTGTCCAGGCCGGGGATGTCCGGCAGTCTGGGCTCGGAGAGCGGGCCGGTGGCGGAGACGACGACGTCCGCGCTGAGGTTCCCGCTGGTGGTCTCGATGTCCCAGCACAGCCGCTCGGTGTCCCACACCATCCGCTTCACCTCCGAGTCGAAGCGCAGGTGCGGGCGCAGACCGAAGGTGTCGGTGACGTGCTCCAGGTAGGCGCGGATGTGCTCCTGCCCGGAGAAGGAGCGGGGCCAGTCGGGGTTGGGCGCGAAGGAGAAGGAGTACAGGTGCGACGGTACGTCGCAGGCGCAGCCGGGATAGCTGTTGTCGCGCCAGGTGCCGCCGACGCTGCTCGCCCGTTCCAGGACGACGAAGTCGGTGATTCCCTCGCGCCGCAGCCGTACGGCGGCCCCGAGCCCGCCGAATCCCGACCCGACCACCGCCACCCGGACGTGTTCGTGCCCTTGTGCCTGCTCGTGCTCGGCCATCCCGAAAGCCTCCACGCATCGCTCAGAACTCCGCCAGTGAACACTGGCGCAATGGGGAGAGTAGAGCAGCGTCGTACTGATGGGTAGGGGTGACGCGAGGAAAGTTACCGACGGTACGCCCTAGGCTGCAGTCGTGGCAGAGGACACTTCGGGACCGGGACGCGAGTACCGCATGGACGAGCTGGCCCGGCTGGCCGGCATCACGGTGCGCACCCTGCGGTTCTACCGCGAACGCAAACTGATCCCGCCACCGCGCCGTGAGGGCCGTATCGCCTGGTACGACGACCGGCATCTGGCCCGGCTGCGCACGATCACGGCGCTGCTGGAACGCGGCCACACCCTGAACGGGATAGCCGAGCTCGCCGAGGCCTTCGACCACGGCCGGGACGTGGGCGACCTGCTCGGCATGGACACCCCGACCGAGGAGACCCCGGTCCGCCTCACCCCCGAGGAACTCGCCGACCACTTCTCGGGCGAGGTCACCCCGGAGAACCTGGCGGCGGCGCTGGACCTCGGCTATGTCGGTGTCGACGGCGAGGAGATCGTCCACATCAGCCGACGGCTGCTGGAGGTGTCGTCGGCGCTGGTCCGTGAGGGCATCCCGCTCGCGGAGGTGCTCCGCACCGGCGCGGAGGTCCGCACCCACGCCGACACCCTGGCCGACCTCTTCGCGGACCTCATCCTCCGCCACGCCCCGGATGAGGCCGTGCACCGCCTGCGCCCGCTGGCCCGCAGCGTGGTGGACGCGGAACTCTCCCTGGCACTGGACCGACGGCTGAGCAGGCCGGACTAGCGGTTCTTCACATACCCGAGGTCGACGGGATCCACCGGCGCCCCGTCCCGCCGCACACCCGCCAGCAGCTCCGGCAACTGCGGCGGCCACAACGGCTCCGTGTCCCCCGCCAGTTCCTCCGGCGACCACCAGCGCCACCGCAGAATCCGGTCGGCGGCGTGCGCGGCGGCGAGGTCTCCCGCGAGGTCGCGCCGGGGGCCGTGGGCGAGGAAAACGCGCTCGCTCTGCCGCACCGGGACACCTGCCCGGGTGAAGTCGTGCTCCCACAGACAGAGCACGGTGCCGTCGAGCGCGATGTCGCCCCACCCGGTCTCCTCGCGCAGCTCCCGCCGCGCGGCCTGCTCGGGCGTCTCCCCGGGCTCCATGCCGCCGCCGGGCATCGCCCAGTGGACGCCGACCTCGTCGTTGTCGTACCGGAACATGAAGACGGCCCCGTCCGGATCCAGTACGGCGACCCGGGCGGCCCGCCTGGGTGTTCGCATCAGCCGGCCGCCTGCTCGAAGACGACCGTCACCGGCGCATGGTCCGACCACCGCTCGGCGTGCGTGGCGGCCCGCTCGACGTAGGCCTTCACCGCGCGGGCGGCGAGCCCGGGGGTCGCGACGGCGAGGTCGATCCGCCAGCCGGTGTCGTTGTCGAAGGCCCGCCCCCGGTAGGACCACCAGGAGTACGGCCCCTCCACATCCGGATGCAGCGCCCGTACGACATCGACGTACCCGCCGTCGTCCGCGGCGAGAACCCGGGACAGCCACTCCCGCTCCTCGGGCAGGAACCCGGAGCTCTTGGTGTTGCCGCGCCAGTTCTTCAGGTCGGCCTTCTCATGGGCGATGTTCCAGTCCCCGCACACGACGACCTCGCGCCCCTCGGCGGCGGCCCGCACCCGCAGCTCCTTGAGATGGGCGAGGAACTCGTCCATGAACCGGACCTTCTCGTCCTGCCGCTCGGTCCCGACCTCCCCCGAGGGCAGATACAGCGAGGCGACGGTCACCCCGGGCAGGTCGATCTCCACATACCGCCCGCTGTCGTCGAACTCGTCCGACCCGAACCCGATCCGTGTGCGCTCGGGCGCGCGCCGCGAGTACAGGGACACCCCCGCACGCCCCTTTGCGGCGGCGGGCACGTGCACCACATGCCACCCCTCGGGCTCCCGCACGCCCTCCGGCAACTGCTTCGCCTCCGCCCGCACCTCCTGCAGACAGATCACATCGGCACAGGTCCCGGCCAGCCACTCCACGAAGCCCTTCTTGGCGGCGGCCCTCAGACCATTGACGTTGACGGAGGTCACAGTGAGCATCAGGGCACGATACGACACTCCGCCTCCGGGCGTGTTTTACGGTATTCGGCATGGAAATCCGCCCGGTCCCCTACGACCACCCCGACGCCGTGAAGCTCGACGCCGAAGTCCAGGCCGAGTACGAGGTCCGCTACGGCGACGGCGGCGACGCCACCCACATGGACCCGGCGGACTTCCGCCCCCCGAACGGCGTCTACCTCGTCGCGTACGACGACGCCGGCGTCCCCGTGGCCTCCGGCGGCTGGCGCGTCCAGGACGCCAACGAGGAGGGCAACCAGGACGGCGACGCGGAGCTGAAGCGCATGTACGTGATCGAACAGATGCGGGGCCGCGGCCTGGCCCGCCGCATTCTGGCGGCGCTGGAGGAGGACGCCCGCGCAGCAGGCCGCGTCCGTATGGTCCTGGAGACCGGCACCAAGCAGCCGGAGGCCATAGCCCTGTACGCCTCCAGCGGCTACGACCCCTGCGGGAAATTCGGCTACTACCGCTTCCACGAGGACAGCCTCTGCTACGCGAAGCCGCTCTGAGGCCGGTCGCCGCCGTACGAGCACACCCGGTGCGACACCTGCTTGTGGGTCCACACGTCCGCCCGCGACCTGACCAACGTCGGCGTGGACAAGTGCCTGGACGCCAAGGGCCGTTCCGCCACCGACGGCACCCCCCTGCAGATCTGGACCTGCACAGGCGCCACCAACCGGAAGTGGACCCTCGCCTGACCCCCACTCACAGATGCCCCGGCCGGTGATTCCGGCCGGGGCTTTGTACCGCGCTCCAGAAGCCTGCCCCGTCTGCGAGGCTGAGACGATGACCATGAAGATCACGGCGGGATGGGAACGACGGTGTGCCGCCCTGTGGGCCGCCTTCGACGACCTCGACGCGGCGGAGTTCCGCTCGAGGATGAGGACGCTGACCGGCGAACTGCCGCAAGGGCACGCCGTCGCCGCGTTCGAGCTCGCGTCCGCCTGTGACGCGACCGACCTGGGCGAGCAAGCCGTCCCCCTCTACCGGCAGGCTCTGGACGGCGGCCTGGACGGCGACCGCCGACGGCAGGCGGTCATCCAGCTCGCGAGTACGCTGCGCGCCCTCGGCCGCCCGCAGGCCGGCGCCGACCTGCTCCTCGCGGAGCGCGGGAAGACGTCCGACCATCTCGACGACGCGGTCACCGCGTTCCTCGCCCTGACCTTCGTCGACCTCGGCCGCGAACGGGAGGCCGCGGCCCTGGCCCTCGGCGCGCTCTCCCGCCACCTGCCCAGCTACGGCAGATCCCTCGCCCACTACGCCGCGGCCATGGCGGACCCGACGCCGGACAGCTGAGCAACGGGACCGGAACCAGCCATCGCCATCGACCACAGCCCCGGAAACGACAAAGATCCCGACCGATCAGGAAGATCGGTCGGGATCTTTGTCAACCGCTCCCGAGCTGACTCGGGAACAGTCGTGCGTGGACCTGTGGGGATTTGAACCCCAGACCCCCTCGATGCGAACGAGGTGCGCTACCAGACTGCGCCACAGGCCCTTGCAACGAGTGAAACTTTAGCATCCCGATCGGGGTGCTCGGAAATCCGTTGGCCTGGCGCTACTCGTTGGCCGCCTTCGGCCGGTCGCCGTCCTCGTACTGGTCGAAGAGGGGGGTGCGGCCGCGTTCGCGGGAGCGGCGGGCGGAGGCCGCGCGCCGGGCGTCGGTGCGGGTCCCGTCGGCGGGGGCCGCCGGGTCCGGTTCCGCTTCGTCCGCCGGGGGCTGCGCCTCGTCCGCCGGTACGGCGCTGGAGCGGGCCGAGCTCCAGGCGTCCGGGGCGCCCAGGTCCACGTCGCCGGTCGCGCGCGGGGCGACCGGGGCCGTCACATACGTGGGCAGCGGCACCGGGACCGGGTCCCAGCTGTCGCCTCCCTGGTCGGGGCGCCGGCGGCGCTCACGCTGCTGGTCGACCCACTCGGCGTGGTCCGTCTGCTCGACGAGCGCACGCCGGTCCGCGGCGAGCGCGGTCAGGTCCGGGTCGGTGACGACACCGGCTTCCGGGCCCTCCGGTTCGTCCGCGTCGGCGTCCTCGACGGACGGACGGCGGCGCGGCTGGCGCTCCCGCTCACGCAGCCGCTGCGCCGCGACCTCGGCCTGACGGCGGTCCATCTGGTAGGCGAAGCGGCGGCGCTCCTGGGAGCGGAGGTAGGCGATGTACGCGCTCAGCAGTACGGCCGGCACGGCGGGCGCCCACAGGAAGGCCAGTCCGCCGACCGCCGCGACGACCGCGCCGAGCGTGAACGCGGCGAAGAGCATCGTGGTGGTGCGCCGACGGCGGGCGAGCGCCTTGGAACGCTGGGCGCGCGCGGCGGCGGCCTGCGCCGCCCGGGCCCGCTGGGCGTCCGATCCGCCGCGGGCGGCCGGGACGCGCTCGCGCGCGGGGGCCGGTTCGGGCACCCGCCGTTCCGTGCGTTCGCGCGGGGGCCGCGCGGGCGCCGGTTCGGACCGCTCCGCGGGAGCCGGCGGTACCGGTGCCTGGGTCCGCGGACGGGTCCGGGTCACGGCGAAGGCCCGGACGTCCACCGAGTCGGTGACCGCGTCCGGGTCGTGGACGTCGTACTCCCCCTCGTCGGTGGAGCGCGCCCGCAGGTCCTTGGCGTACCGGCGCTCCATCCCCGCCCGTCCGGACAGCAATCGGATGGCGGTGCTGAAGCGTTCCGTCGGACGGGCCTCGTTCAGCTCGTCCTGCCTACGGAGCCACATCGGCACCAAGTAGGCGGCCCAGGCCCCGACGATGACTGCGTAGATGAGGCCGCTGCTGCTCACGTCTCACACGGTAGAGGGGTTTGCACGGGGCCATCCGCCAATTGGGCCGGTGTGTCGCACGATCTGGCTGATATTTCTAACTTTTCTTGTGATCGATGCGATCAGACATCCGCTTGAACCCGGAAATAGCGCGTCCGAAGACGGTCATCCCCATAAAAAATTCGAACGTTTATTCAATTTCCTGGTCCGTGCGGGATTCCCGGGTTGCGTCGCTCGCGTCCGGGCAGCTCGTGGCCGGGACGCTGCGGGGAGCGTGCCCGGTGCCAGCGGGCGAGCAAACCGTCGGCCGCTTCCTCCGCCGTGAGCGCGAAGACGAGATGGTCTCGCCAGGCTCCGTCGATGTGGAGATACCGGGGCCGCAGCCCCTCCTCGCGGAATCCGAGTTTCTCCACCACCCGGCGGCTCGGCACGTTCTCGGGGCGAATACAGACCTCGATACGGTGCAGTCCGACCGTGCGGAAACAGTGGTCCACGACCATCGCCACGGCCGTCGGCACCACGCCCCGGCCGGCCACCGCCTCGTCCACCCAGTAGCCGACGTGGCCCGAGCACATCGAGCCCCAGGTGATCCCGGCGACCGTCAACTGGCCGACGAGACGGCCCTGGTACTCGATGACGAACGGCAGCATCCGGCCCGCGTTCGCCTCCGAGCGCAGATGGCGGACCATCTGACGGTAGGTCGGCCGGTGGGTGACCGGGCCGCTGGGCGTGGGCGGCGGGATCGTCGCCTCCCAGGGCCGCAGCCAGTCCCGGTTGCGCCGGTTGACCTCGCGCCAGGCCTTCTGGTCGCGCAGCCTTATCGGCCGGAGGACGATGTCGCCGTCCACCAGCACGGCCGGCCAGTGTGGGCTGTTCAGCTCGCACCCCCACCGGTGGCACCCGGTCTCGGGTGGTCCCCGCCGCGCAGCTGGTCGACGGCGTGCCTCAGCAGCGGCTCCAGAACGGCCAGTCCGTCCTTCACCCCGCCGCCGGACCCGGGCAGGTTGACGATGAGCGTGCCGTTCGCGACGCCCGCGAGGCCCCGGGAGAGGGCGGCGGTGGGCACCTTGTCACGGCCGTACGCGCGGATGGCCTCCGCGATGCCGGGGACCTCGTGGTCGATGACCCGGCGGGTCGCCTCGGGAGTGCGGTCGGTGGGTGAGATGCCGGTGCCGCCGGTGGTGACGATCACGTCGTACCCGGCGTCCACGCCCGCGCGGAGGGCGGCCTCCACGGGGTCGCCGTCGGGGACCACCTGGGGGCCGTCGGCCGCGAAACCGAAGCGCCGCAGCCCGTCCGCGACCAGTGGGCCGCCCTTGTCCTCGTAGACGCCCGCGGCGGCCCGGTTGGAGGCGGTGACGACCAGCGCGCTGTACGGCGCGAGCAACGCGCCGCCGACGGTCGCGTCGAGTGTCATGCCCGGCTCCAGTCGCCCGACCTGCCGCCCGTCTTCGCCTCGACCCGTACGTCCGTGATGACCGCCTCCTTGTCGACCGCCTTGACCATGTCGATCACGGTGAGCGCGGCGACGGTGACCGCGGTGAGCGCCTCCATCTCGACACCCGTACGGTCCGTCGTCCTCACGGTCGCCGCGATCTCCACGGCGTCGTCCGCGACCGACAGGTCCAGTTTCACACCGGACACCGACAGCGGGTGACACAGCGGGATCAGATCGGGGGTGCGTTTGGCCCCCATGATGCCCGCGATGCGCGCGGTGGCCAGGGCGTCGCCCTTGGGTACGCCCTCGCCGCGCAGCAGCTCGATCACGCGCGGGGAGACGAGAACGCGGCCGGTCGCCCGCGCGGTGCGCGCGGTCACGTCCTTGCCGGACACGTCGACCATACGGGCGGCGCCCGCCTCGTCGATGTGGGTCAGGCGGGACTGGTCGGAGGGTCCGGGGGTGTCCCCCCGGGAAGGCACGGTCATGATCTTGTGGCGCTCCCGGTCCTGGCCCGGCGCGGTGCGGCGCGCGGGCCTGCTGTGCGCGACACGGTACCGCCAACCGTCCGCGCTCAGCCGAGCAGGACCACGTCGACCTCCGCGCCGGGCGCGACGGACCCGGCCTCCTCGGGGACGACGATCAGGGCGTTCGCCTGCGCGAGGGCGGCGACGAGGTGGGAGCCGGCACCGCCGACCGGGGTCACGGCGCCGTCGGCGTACCGGCCGCGCAGGAACTGGCGGCGGCCGCGCGGCGAGGTCAGTTCCCGGTCCCCGGTGAGCTGCGCGCGCACCCTCGGCCGGTGGATGTCCGTGAGCCCCATCAGGGTGCGGATGGCGGGGCGGACGAACATCTCGAAGGAGACGTAGCTGGAGACCGGATTGCCCGGAAGGGCCAGCAGCGGGGTGTGGTCGGGGCCGATGGAGCCGAAGCCCTGGGGCTTGCCCGGCTGCATGGCGAGCTTGCGGAACTCGACGCCGCTGCCCGGCTCGTCCTCGTCCCCGGCGTGCGACAGCGCCTCCTTGACGACGTCGTACGCCCCGACGCTCACACCGCCGGTGGTGACCATCAGGTCGGCGCGCACCAGTTGGTCCTCGATGGTGTCCCGCAGGGTCGCCGCGTCGTCGGCGACGGCGCCCACGCGGTAGGCGATCGCGCCGGCGTCCCGCGCGGCGGCGGTGAGGGCGAAGCTGTTGGAGTCGTAGATCTGACCGGACCGCAGTTCCTCGTCGGGCTGGACGAGTTCGCTGCCGGTGGAGAGCACCACCACGCGCGGGCGCGGGCGCACCCGTACGGTGCCCCGGCCGATCGCGGCGAGCAGGGAGATCTGCGGCGGGCCGAGCACGGTGCCGGCGTCCAGGGCGCGGTCGCCGGCCCTGACGTCGCTGCCCTTCGCGCGCACGTGTGCGCGTGCCTCGGCCGGGCGGTACACGTTCACCTGCCCGGTCGCGCCCTCGGGGGCCAGACTGCGGGCGCGCATCCCCGCGGCCGGGCCCTCACCGAGCCCGCCGTCGGTCCACTCGACGGGGACGACGGCCTCGGCGCCGGGCGGGAGCGGGGCGCCGGTCATGATGCGGGCGGCCTGGCCGGGGCCGACGTGGAGGAGGTCGGCCGCGCCGGCGGCGACGTCCCCGACGACCTCGAGGGCCGCCGGGTACTGCTCGCTCGCGCCGGCGACGTCCGCGACCCGCACCGCGTACCCGTCCATGGAGCTGTTGTCGAACGGGGGCAGGGAGACCGCCACCGTGATGTCCTCGACGAGGACGCAGCCCTGGGCGTCGAGAAGGTTCAGCTCGATGGGTTCGAGCGGCCGGACGGTCGCGAGGATGTCGTCCAGGTGCTCGTCGACCGACCAGAGGTGGTCCGGGCCTGCGGTGCGGGGCGCGGCGGTGCTCAACGTTCCTGCATCTCCTCGGTGACGTAGCGCTGGAGCCAGGTCCGGAAGTCCGGGCCCAGGTCCTCACGTTCGCACGCGAGCCGGACAATGGCACGCAGGTAGTCCCCGCGGTCGCCGGTGTCATAGCGGCGGCCCTTGAAGACGACTCCGTGCACCGGGCCGCCAACCTTCTCGTCGTCCGCGAGCTGCTGGAGGGCGTCGGTGAGCTGGATCTCGCCGCCGCGGCCGGGCTCGGTCCGGCGCAGTATGCCGAAGACGGCCGGGTCGAGGACGTAGCGGCCGATGATGGCGTAGTTGGACGGCGCGTCCTCGGCGGCGGGCTTCTCGACGAGGCCGCTGACCTTGACGACGTCGGAGTCCTCGGTGATCTCGACGGCGGCGGAGCCGTAGAGGTGGATCTGCTCGGGGGCCACCTCCATGAGCGCGACGACGCTGCCGCGGTGCTGCTGCTGGACGTCGATCATGCGCTGGAGCAGGGGGTCGCGCGGGTCGATCAGGTCGTCGCCGAGGAGGACGGCGAAGGGCTCGTCGCCCACGTGCGGGGCGGCGCACAGCACGGCGTGGCCGAGGCCCTTGGGGTCGCCCTGGCGGACGTAGTGCATGGTGGCCAGGTCGCTGGACTCCTGGACCTTGGCGAGACGGCCGGCGTCGCCCTTCTTCTGGAGGGCCGACTCCAGTTCATAATTGCGGTCGAAATGGTCCTCCAGGGGGCGCTTGTTGCGGCCGGTGACCATGAGGACGTCGTCCAGGCCGGCGGAAACGGCTTCTTCGACCACGTACTGGATCGCCGGCTTGTCGACGACCGGCAGCATCTCCTTGGGAGTGGCCTTGGTGGCCGGCAGGAACCGGGTGCCGAGGCCGGCTGCGGGGATGACAGCCTTGCTGATCCGAGGGTGTGACTGAGACATGCCCGCCACCATATCGGGCCCCTTTGCAGGGAATCTGAGGCTCCGATGAATAACGGCTCATATGAGCACATTGCAACGGTACGGGGACGGACTTGAGACACGACGAGCGCGCGAACGACCCCGACAAGCGCGTACGGCGCCGGGGAATCCTCACGGCGCGGAACGGGCTGACTGCCGATGACGTACGGGAGTCCGCGGCCGCGCTGGCCCGGCGGGCCCTCGCACTGCCCGAACTGGCGCACGCGCGCACGGTCGTGGCGTATGTCTCCGTGGGCGGTGAACCCGGCACCCTCGCGCTCCTCGACACGCTCCGCGCACGGGGCACACGCGTCCTGCTGCCCGTGCTGCTGCCCGACAACGACCTGGACTGGGGCGTGTACGAGGGCGAGGGCTCGCTCACGCGCGTGCGACATGGCGGGAAAATGGCCCTCCTCGAGCCCGCGGGGCCGCGTCTGGGGCCCGACGCGGTCACGGAGGCGGACGTCGTGCTGCTGCCGGGCCTCGCCGTCGACGCGCGCGGGGTGCGCCTGGGCCGCGGCGGCGGCTCGTACGACCGTGTCCTCGCCCGGCTCGACCGCGCGGGCGTACACCCGGCCCTGGTGGTGCTGCTGTACGACACCGAGGTGGTCGCGCGCCTTCCCGAGGAGCCCCACGACCGGCCGGTGCACGCGGTGGTGACCCCGTCGGGGGTACGACGCTTCCGCTGAGCCCGCACGCGGGGCGGCGGCCCCCACACACGCGGAAGCGGCCCCCACGCGTGTGCGTGGAGGCCGCTTCCGGCAGGCGGGGCGGGGGTCAGGGCTTCAGCTGCAGCGTGTCGCTGGTGCTGTCCTCGACCGCCTTCTGCGAGTACGACCACTCCAGCAGCTCGCCCTCGGCCCACTTCTCCGTCTGGTCGACGTAGTGGGCGCTGTAGGCGTGCCCGGAGGCACCGGTGAGGTTGATCCAGCGGGACTTGTCGAGGTCGCCGAGGTTGACCACCATCCGCATGGACGGCACCCACACGACGCCGTAGCCGCCGGCGGCGTTCCAGCCCGTCGCGTTGACGGTGGCCTCGCCGCCGCCGAGCTTCCACGGGCCGCGGTTGAGCATGTACTGGAGGAAGCCCGGACCCTCGGTGCCGAGCGTCTGGTTCTTCAGGAACAGGCGGTGCAGCCGGCCCCAGCTCCAGGTGTCGATGTCCTTGCCGAGCTTGGCGGTCAGCTCCCAGCGGGCGTCGATCAGGGCGCGCTTGAACAGCTCGTCACGGTTGTCCGCGGCGGGACGCGTGCCCGCCTTGGGCGTCTTCCACCAGGAGCTGTCCTCCTTGTCCATCAGCTTGCGCACCACCTCGAACCAGCGGTCGCCGCCGTCGGGCTGCGCCTGGTCGGCGGCGCGCTGGCCGCACTCGCGGACCTTGTCCGCCTGGTCGGCGGGCCCGGTGTTGTTGACCGGGTCGACCCACAGGCACTGGCCCTTGACCCGCAGCTCCTTGGGCAGCTTGTGGCCGAAGGAGAGCTTGAGGACGTTGCGCCACACGGAGTTGAAGTACGCGGCGGCCGCGGAGTCGGCGTCCTGGGTGTAGTCCCAGCCCTCCAGCAGCTTCTGGGCCTCGCGGACGTCCTTGTCCTCGGTGTCGATCTTGATCAGCTCGGGCACCAGCGTCTGCGCGATGGAGCTGAAGTTGTCCAGCTGCATCTGGCGCATGTCGTCGGTGGAGATCTTGCCGCCGTCCTTGATCTTCGATTTGATCAGGTCGGTGATCCGCTGGCTGCGGGCGCCGTAACCCCAGTCGGTGGTCAGCGTGTACGGATAGTCCTCGCCGACGACGGCCTGGTTGGCGGTGACGATGTAGCCGCGGTCCGGGTTGTGCTCGTAGGGCAGGGCGTCCTGCTCGATCCAGCCGGTCCACGCGTAGTCGGGGTCCCAGCCGGGGGCCGGGACGGAACCGTCGTGGTTCTCCGCGCGGGTGGGGATCTTCCCGGGGAGGGTGTAGCCGATGTCGCCCTCGGTGTCCGCGAAGACCAGGTTCTGCGAGGGCACCTCGAACAGGGTGGCCGCCTCACGGAAGTCGTCCCAGTCCTTCGCGCGGTTGATCGCGAAGACGGAGTCCATGGTGCGGCCGGCGTCCAGGGCGGTCCAGCGCAGCGCCACGCCGTAACCGTCGCCCCGGTCGGGGGCGGCGCTGTCGACGGTGGCCTTCTTGCCGGTCTTGACGAGATCGCTGGAACGGTCGGAGAGCAGAGGACCGTTGTTGGTCTCCCGTACGACGATCTTCCGCGCCTTGCCGCCGGCGACCTCGATGGTCTCCTCGCGCGTCTTGAACGGCACCACCTTGCCGTCGTACTGGTACCCGTCGCCGGTGATCTTCTCCAGGTAGAGGTCGGTGACGTCGACGCCGGAGTTGGTCAGGCCCCAGGCGATCTCCTGGTTGTGGCCGATGATCACGCCGGGCATGCCCGCGAAGGTGTAGCCGGTGACGTCGTACTGGCAGTCGGCGGAGACCTCGCGGCAGTGCAGGCCCATCTGGTACCAGACGGACGGCAGCGAGGCCGACAGGTGCGGGTCGTTGGCGAGCAGCGGCTTGCCGGTGATGGTGTGCTCCCCGGCGACCACCCAGGAGTTGGAGCCGATCCCGTCGCCGTTGACGCCGACGGCGGTGGGGAGGTCCTGGAGGACCTGCTGGAGACCGGTGAGCTGGCTCTCCAGACCGGTCCCGGTGCCGGTACCCGTCCCGGTTCCTGTGCCCGTCCCGGTGCCCGTCTCCGTACCGGTCCCGGTCCCTGTCCCTGTCCCGGTTCCGGTCCCTGTGCCCGTACCGCCCGTGCTCTCGCCCTGCCCGTACGCCCCGGTGATCTGGTCGTACTGGCCCTCCTGGACCACCGGCTTGTTCCGGCTGTACGGGTAGGCCGGGTACAGATCGGCGATCTGCTTCGGGCCGAGGCGGCTGGTCATCAGCGCGCGGTCGATCTCGTCCTGCATGTTGCCGCGCAGGTCCCAGGCCATCGCCTTCAGCCAGGCCACGGAGTCGACCGGGGTCCACGCGCCGGGCTTGTAGTCGTTCTCGAAGCCCAGCGCCGCGTACTCCAGCGAGATCTCCTTGCCCTCCTTGCCCTCCAGATAGGAGTTGACCCCCTTGGCGTACGCCTGGAGGTACTTCTTCGTGGCGGGGGAGAGCTTCTTGTCGTACTCCTCCTTCGCGACCCGGTCCCAGCCCAGGGTGCGCAGGAACTCGTCGTTGTCGACCTGGCCCGCGCCGAACATCTCCGAGAGCCGGCCGGAGGTCATGTGCCGGCGCACGTCCATCTCGTAGAACCGGTCCTGCGCCTGGACATAGCCCTGCGCCATGAACAGGTCCTCGTCGGAGGAGGCGTAGATCTGCGGGATGCCGTAGCCGTCCCGTTTGACGTCGACGGGTCCGGCCAGTCCCGCGAGGGTGATCGAACCGCTGGTCTGCGGGAAGGAGGCGCGCACGGTACTGACCGTCCAGTAGCCCCCGTAGGCGAGACCGCCGATCAGGGCCAGCACCAGGACGATCAGAAACAGCCTGGCTCTGCGCCCCTTCTTCCTGCCGGACGTGCCGGGCTGCTGCTCCGCGGAGGCGCCGGCCTGCTGACCCGTGGAGGCGGTGGTGTCGGTGGGCATCGCTGTCCTTGCTGTCCTAACGCGAGCGGCAGGTCGGGCTGTGCTTTTAACTGAGCGCTGGAGCAACGATAGGCGCAGGACCCCGCGGCACTTGACGCGGAGTAGGGAACCAGCCCGGACGGACGTTCGATCTTGCCGTCTCGAGCGTCAAGAACGCGTCAAGAGTTAGGTAAGGTAACGAAGTAGTTTGCCGCGGAAGCGGTGGATCGCACGCGCGGTACGTGAGCTCACGCGCGAGTGCGCCCGAGACAGGGAAGGGAACGGCCGCTGACTGTCCACCACCTCAACCAGCTCCTGCTCGTCTGCTCGATCGTCCTGCTCGTCGCCGTCGCAGCGGTCCGGATCTCCTCGCGCAGCGGGCTCCCCAGCCTGCTCGTCTATCTGGGCATCGGCATCGCCATGGGCCAGGACGGCATCGGCGACATCCAGTTCGACAGCGCCGAACTGACCCAGGTCATCGGCTACGCGGCCCTGGTCGTGATCCTCGCCGAGGGCGGTCTGGGCACGAAGTGGAAAGAGGTGAGACCGGTCCTGCCGGCCGCCTCCGCGCTCGCGCTGACCGGTGTCGCGGTGAGCGTCGGCGTGACGGCGTCGGCCGCGCACTTCCTGGTCGGGCTGGAATGGCGGCAGGCGCTGATCATCGGCGCGGTGGTGTCGTCGACGGACGCGGCTGCCGTCTTCTCGGTGCTGCGGAGGATTCCGCTCCCCACGCGGGTGACCGGCGCACTGGAGGCGGAGTCCGGTTTCAACGACGCTCCCGTCGTCATCCTCGTCGTCGCCTTCTCCTCGGCCGGACCGATCGAGCACTGGTACGTGCTGTTCGGCGAGATAGTCCTGGAGCTGGCCATCGGCGCCGCCATCGGGCTCGCCGTCGGCTGGCTCGGCTCCTGGGGCCTGCGGCACGTGGCGCTGCCCGCCTCCGGCCTCTACCCGATCGCCGTCATGGCCATCGCCGTCACCGCCTACGCCGCCGGCGCCCTCGCCCACGGCAGCGGCTTCCTCGCCGTCTACCTGGCCTCCATGGTGCTCGGCAACGCCAAACTGCCGCACTGGCCCGCCACGCGCGGCTTCGCCGAAGGGCTCGGCTGGCTCGCCCAGATCGGCATGTTCGTCCTGCTCGGCCTGCTCGTCACCCCGCACGAACTGGGCGACGACATCGTGCCCGCCCTGGTCATCGGGCTGGCGCTCACCATGGTGGCCCGCCCGCTCAGCGTCGTGGTGTGCCTGGTGCCGTTCCGGGTGCCCTGGCAGGAACAGACACTGATGTCCTGGGCGGGGCTGCGCGGCGCCGTGCCCATCATCCTCGCGACGATCCCCATGGTGCAGGGCGTCGACGGCAGCGAGAAGATCTTCAACATCGTCTTCGTCCTGGTCGTCGTCTACACCCTTATCCAGGGCCCGACACTGCCCTGGCTGGCCCGCAAGCTGCGCCTCGGCCGGGACACCGCCGCCGACCTCGGCATCGAGTCGGCGCCCCTGGAGCGGCTGCGCGGCCATCTGCTGTCGGTCGCCATCCCGGCCGGGTCCCGGATGCACGGCGTGGAGGTCGGCGAGCTGCGGCTGCCCGCGGGCGCCGCCGTCACCCTCGTCGTACGCGAGGGCACGTCGTTCGTGCCGCAGCCGGCGACGGTGCTGCGCCGCGGGGACGAACTGCTCGTCGTCGCCACCGACCCGGTGCGGGACGCCGCCGAACGGCGTCTGCGCGCGGTGGGCCAGGGCGGCAAGCTGGCGGGCTGGCTGGGCACGGACGGATCGCCCGACGGCGTCTGAGGGCCTGCTCACACCGGGTCGGCCGGTGATCCCTGTATGATGCAGACGACCCCCAGATCGAACCAACTCTGCCTGACGCAGAGCTGGCGCGACCGTATGGCGGCCGGAGCGCCCTGAGCTGTGGCGCCGGTATCTACCGCAGTCAGCGCAAGAGGACAGCTCTCGGCGCCCCCGTGTCTCCCGCGCGGGTTGCTACCAGGTGGCAGAAAGGCACGGGCCGTGGCATCCACGGTCACCACGTCGAAGGACTCGACGGCCGCCTCCCGCCCGGGATACGGCCGGCTGCTGCGCACACGCGGCGCGTGGACGTTCCTCCTCCCCGGCTTCGCGGCACGCCAGCCGTTCGCGATGCTCACGCTCTCCATCGTGCTGCTGGTGCAGCACACCACCGGCTCGTACGGCGCGGCCGGCGCCGTGGCCGCCGCCACCGGTGTCTCCATGGCGCTGTTCGCGCCGTACGGCGGCCGTCTCGCCGACCGGCACGGTCAGCGTGCCGTCCTCGTGCCCGGCGTCCTGGTGCACACGGCGGCCGGACTGGCCCTCACCGCGCTGGCGCTGACCGACGCGCCGCTGTGGGCGCTGTTCGCCGCCGCCGTGCCGACGGGTGCCTCGGTGCCGCAGGTCGGACCCATGGTGCGGGCCCGCTGGGGCGTGCGGCTGAAGGGCTCCCCGCTGCTGACCACGGCGGCGGCCTTCGAGTCCGTCACCGACGAGTTCACGTTCATCGTCGGTCCCCTGCTGGCCACTGCCCTGTGCACGACGGTCGACCCGGCCGCGGGTCTGCTCACCGAGGCCGCGCTGACCCTGGTCGGCGGTCTGCTGTTCGCCGCGCAGAAGGGCACCCAGCCCGCGGCGGGCCGGGACGGGCACACGCGCGTGGAGCACGTTTCCGCACTGCGCGTCCCCGGTGTGCGTGTGCTGATCGTGATGTTCCTCGGCATCGGTTCCGTCTTCGGCGGCATGCAGGTCTCGCTGGCCGCGTTCACCGAGTCGATCGGCGAGCCCGGACTGAACGGCGTCCTGTACGGCGTCTTCGCCGCGGGAAACATGATCTCCGGCATCGTCTGCGGCGCCATCGCCTGGAAGGCCTCCCCGCAGCGGCGCATGCTGATCGGTTACGCGGCGCTCGCGCTGACCGCGTCCGCCCTGTGGACCGCCCATTCGGCCCTGCTGCTGGCCGCGCTCGGCCTCCTGGTCGGCATGTGCATCGCACCGGCCCTGATCACCAGCTACACGCTGGTGGAGGACCTGGTGCCGGCGGGCGCCCGCACCGAGGCGTTCACCTGGCTGACCGGTGCCGTCGCGCTCGGGCAGGCGGCGGCCGTCACGGTCGCCGGGCAGTTGGAGGACCGCCTGTGGGGCGGCGCCGGTTTCCTGGTCCCGATGGCCGGTACCGTGCTGGCCCTGGTGACCCTGCTGGCGTTGCGTTCGCGACTGGCGGCGCACCCGCGCGGGCGCACCGTCGCGCGTGGCGTCGGTCACCGCGATCCCGTGGCAGTGGACTGATCCGACGGAATACGTCACTATGGACCGTCGTTAGCACTCATCGAGTGAGAGTGCCAGGAGGAAGACAGTGCCGACGTACCAGTACCAGTGCACCGAGTGCGGCGAGGGCCTCGAGGCGGTGCAGAAGTTCACCGACGACGCCCTGACCGAATGCCCCAACTGCCAGGGCCGCCTGAAGAAGGTGTTCTCGGCGGTCGGCATCGTCTTCAAGGGCTCCGGCTTCTACCGCAACGACAGCCGCGGCTCCTCGTCGAGCAGCTCGCCGGCGTCGAAGTCGTCGAGCACCTCGTCGTCGACGTCCTCCTCCTCGGACTCGGGCTCTTCGGCCGGCGCGAGCTCTTCGTCCGGCTCGGGCTCTTCGTCCGGCTCGTCCGGTTCGGGCAGCTCCACCAGCACCACCGCCGCGTAGGCCACTTTCTTACGGGACCCTGTCGTCGTACGACGACGGGGTCTTCGGCGTTTCCGGGTGCGGTTAGGGTGCGGGACATGGTGAACAAGGCGAACGCCCGGATCGGCGTGATCGGCGGCTCCGGTTTCTACTCCTTCCTCGACGACGTGACCGAGGTCCAGGTGGACACCCCGTACGGGGCTCCCAGCGACTCCCTGTTCCTCGGCGAGGTGGCCGGCCGGCGGGTCGCCTTCCTCCCCCGGCACGGGCGCGGCCACCATCTGCCGCCGCACCGGATCAACTACCGGGCCAACCTGTGGGCGCTCCGTTCGGTCGGCGTGCGCCAGGTCCTCGGACCGTGCGCGGTCGGCGGTCTGCGGCCGGAGTACGGGCCGGGCACCCTGCTCGTGCCGGACCAGTTCGTGGACCGTACGAAGTCCAGGACGGCCACCTACTTCGACGGGCTGCCGCTGCCCGACGGCACGGTGCCGAACGTGGTGCATGTGTCGCTGGCCGACCCCTACTGCCCCACCGGGCGGGCCGCCGCGCTGAAGGCGGCGCGGGGTCGGGACTGGGAGGCGGTGGACGGCGGCACGCTGGTCGTGGTCGAGGGGCCGCGCTTCTCCACCCGCGCCGAATCGCTCTGGCATCAGGCGCAGGGCTGGTCGGTGGTGGGCATGACCGGGCATCCGGAGGCGGCGCTCGCCCGTGAGATGGAGCTCTGTTACACCTCCCTGACCCTGGTCACCGACCTGGACGCGGGCGCGGAGACCGGTGAGGGGGTCTCCCACGAAGAGGTGCTGCGGGTGTTCGCCGCCAACGTGGACCGGTTGCGGGACGTGCTCTTCGACGCGGTGGCCGGGCTGCCGGAGACGGCGGAACGGGACTGCCCGTGCGCGTCGGCGCTGGGCGGGACGGACCCGGGGTTCGCGCTGCCGTAGCCGGTGGCGGCGGGGCGGAACGTCCCGTTCGGGCGGGGGAGTTCTCCACAGGGCCGTGGTGCGTCCACAGGGCCCGGCGGGCGGGGCCGTGAGGCGTCATCGTGGGAGCCGCAAGCCGGTCCCTCGTCCCAGGTGGTGGTACCCGTGTCCCGTCCTCCCTCCCCTCTCTCCCGCGTCCCGCGCCCGCCGGGCGCCGAGGTGCCTCCGCCGTGCGAGGTGCCGCATTTCGCCCCGGTGCGGGTGCGCGGCGGTCTGCCGCTTCCGGGCCGGCTCGTACGGCACCGGAGGCGGGCCGTGGCGGTCGGTCTCGCGGTCACGGCGGCGGCGCTGGTGGCGGCGGGGCCCCGGGACGCGGACCGCTCCCGCGGGCGTCCCGGCGGGGTTCCGGCGGCCCGTACCGCGCCGCTGCCTGCCGGGGACCGCCCGGCCCGGGAGCGCCCGGGTGCGCAGGTCACGGCGGCGGTGCGGATCGCCGACGCGGCCACGGTCCGGCTGCTGCGGCCGGGCGACCGGGTGGATGTGATCGCCGCCGAGGAGTCGGTGTCCGGGGGCGGGGCCCGGGTGGTCGCGCGCGGGGCTCGGGTGACCGGGGTGCCGGAGCCGGCGCGGGGCGCGGGTGACGGCGGCGCGCTGGTCGTGCTGTCGGTGCCGCGCGGCGCCGCGTCCGGCCTGGCGGGGGCGAGTGCCACGGCCCGGCTGGCGGTGACGATGTGGTGACCGTGTCGCGTTTCTCACAGGCGTCGGCCTCACGCTCGGGCCGGTCCGACTGGACACGTCCGCCGGGGGGTGACGTATGTTGCGGAACGTTTTCGTCCACAGCCTGTGCACAAGGAATGAGGGTCCGCGGTGAGCGACAACGGAAAGACGAGCGTGTGGCAGGGCTTCAAGGCCTTCCTGATGCGCGGGAACGTCGTCGATCTGGCTGTTGCGGTGGTCATCGGCGCCGCCTTCACGAACATCGTCAACGCGGTCGTGAAGGGTGTCATCAATCCGCTGGTGGGGGCCTTCGGCACCAAGAACCTGGACAGCTACAGCTCGTGTCTGAAGGGACCCTGCGAGGGCACCGGCGACACCGCGACGGGTGTCACGATCATGTGGGGCTCGGTCCTCGGGGCGACGCTGCAGTTCGTGATCACGGCGGCGGTCGTCTACTTCCTGATGGTGCTGCCCATGGCGAAGTACCTGGCCCGCGTGGAGGCCCGCCGGAAGGCGAAGGAGGGCACGCGGGAGGTCGTCGAGATCAGCGAGCTGGAAGTGCTCAAGGAGATCCGCGACACCCTCGTCGCCCAGCGCGGCCAGGGCCCGGGCGAGCGGTAGAAGCGGCGCGCCCGCGGGCGGGTCAGATGTGGTGGGGCGGCTTCTCGTCGAGGAAGCGCTTCAGATCGGCGGCGCTGTCGCCGGACGGGCGGTCGCCCCACCCGCGGTCCGTGTCGTCCGTGGACTGCTGGTCCAGCGGGTCGTCGAAGACCAGCGCCGGCTCGGTCTCACGCGGGCGGGGATCGGGGGCGATGCTCATACCGTCCAGGGTACGGCCGCCCCCGACCGGGCAGTACTGGCCCCATGACAGCTGACGCTCTGACGGATGTGGCCGGCCTGCGTGTGGGACACGCGACGCGTACCGGCGGCGGATGGCTCACCGGCACCACGGTGGTGCTCGCGCCCGAGGGCGGGGCCGTGGCCGCGGTGGACGTGCGCGGCGGCGGGCCCGGCACGAAGGAGACCGACGCGCTCGATCCGCGCAACCTGGTGGAGAAGGCCGAGGCGATCGTGCTGACCGGGGGCAGCGCGTACGGGCTCGACGCGGCCTCCGGGGTGATGGCCTGGCTGGAGGAGCGCGGACGCGGCGTGCGGGTCGGGCCGGATCCGGCCCATGTGGTGCCGGTGGTGCCGGCCGCCTGTGTCTTCGACCTGGGCCGCGGCGGCGACTTCCGGGCCAGGCCCGACGCCGCCACCGGCCGGGCCGCGGTCGAGGCCGCGGCGGCGAGCGAGCCCGGCGACCCGGTGCCGCAGGGCTGTGCGGGCGCCGGGACGGGCGCGGTGGCCGGGCAGCTGAAGGGCGGCATCGGCACCGCGAGCACGGTGCTGGAGTCGGGGATCACGGTGGCCGCGCTGGTGGTGGCCAACGCGGCGGGCTCGGTGATGGATCCGGAAACGGGGGTGCTGTACGGGGAGTTGTTCCAGGGAAGGGTGCGCCATCCGGAGCCGGAGGTGCACGAGGCCGCGCTGCGGAGGCTGGCACGGACGGCGGAGCGCAACGGGGCGCCGCCGCTGAACACCACACTCGCGGTGGTCGCCACCGACGCCGGCCTGTCCAAGGCGCAGGCGCAGAAGCTGGCCGGCACCGCGCACGACGGGATCGCGCGGGCGGTACGGCCGGTGCATCTGCTCAGCGACGGAGACACCGTGTTCACCCTGGCCACGGGCGCCCGCCCGCTGGACGCGGCGAACCCCCTCGCGCTGAACGAGGTCCTGGCGGCGGGCGCGGACCTGGTGACCCGCGCGATCGTCCGGGCGGTCCGTGCCGCCACCCCGGTGGACGGTCCGGGCGGGGCATGGCCGTCGTACGGGGAGCTGTACGGCGAACACTGAAGGAGAAACGGAGGAGGAACCGTCGAGCGGCTACCGAAGTGCCGTCCGATCAGGAACTATTGACGTCCTGCCGGGCCGGGCCGGGAACTTCTCGCGTCACCCGAGCGTTTTCCGGCCATACGTTTCCCAGGTTCCCGGACACGATGTCCGGCCGAGGGGCTACGGTATGCACCCACAAGGTGACATGCAGCAACGCCGGGAGAAACCTTGAGCGTTCCGTACGACACTCCAGCGTACGAACCACCCGACTCACCCGAGACTCCGGAGGAACACCTCGCGCGTTTCCTCGGACGTGCGCTGAACTCCTTCGAGTTGCCCGACGAGACGATCGGCCGGCTGGACTGCGCGCTGGCGCACGACGGTTCGCTGCACTCCGCGCACCACAGCGCGGGGCTGCACCGGGAGACGTACCGGCACACCTGGCTGCTCGCCGACGGTTCGGCGCTGACGCTCTGGGAGCTCGTGCACAACACGGCCCCGGGGGCGGAGCCGCAGCACGAGGTGTATGTGGACGAGGAGGAGCTGCGTACGGCCACGGCGCGGCTGCCGTTGCCGCCGGACACCCCGGACTTCGAACTGCCGGTGACGATACGGCTGTCGCCGCCGCCCGCCCTGCGGCCGGTGTATGTACCGGACCGGTCGGCGGATCACGCGCGGCGCTTACTGCGCCGGGCGGAGAACACGGACCGGCCGGGCGGGGAGACGGCCGCGCGGCTGGCCACGGCGCGCGCCCACCGGATCACCCAGGCCTTCGGCCGCCCGTCCCGCGCGGGCCGCCCGGGACTGTCCTTCTCGCTCTACGAACACGCGTTCCTGCTCGGTGACGGCGGCGAGCTCTCCCTGTGGGAGGTCGAGCACACGGTCACGCCCGACGGACGGCACATGTGCGAGGTGTACGGCAGCGAGGACGCGGCGCGGGACGCGATGGAGCGCCGGGCGGCCCAGGTCTCCTGACGCGGCGGCGGCCGGCTCAGTCCCCTTCGCTGAGGTGCCGCACCAGCACGGCGAAGGCGTCGCGCTCCGCCGGGGTGAGCCGTACGGCCTCCCCGTCGGGGCCCGTCCGCCGCTGGCGTGGGATCACCGGGACGCCGTGGGGCGTGTGTTGCCGTGGGACCGTTTCGACGGGCCGGTGTGCGCGCGGACGCCCGCGTCGACGTCGCAGGACATCGGCCAGACCCGCCGCGCAGGCCACGGCCACCAGCGTGAGGACGGTGGCGCCCGTCGTCCGCGAGTGTGTCTTGTACTCAGGCATGCGGCCCAGTACACACCACGATCCGGGGCTTTGGCCCCGGATCGTGATGATGGTGATCTATATCGCAGTAGGCATGAAATGCTCACACCTACCCAAATGGACGCACCGCCGTATCGTCACGCGGCCACCGGCTCCCGGGCCTCGGCGGACGGCGCCGGAGCACCCGCTCCCGCCGCCCCCGCACCGGCCCCGGCGGCCGGCTTGCGCAGTCCCTTGAGGACGACGACCAGGGCGGCGGTGACGCCGACGCCCGCGGCGATGGCGACCAGGTAGAGGAAGGGGTTGCCGATCAGCGGGACCACGAAGATGCCGCCGTGCGGGGCGCGCAGGGTGGCGCCGAAGGCCATCGACAGGGCGCCGGTGACCGCGCCGCCCGCCATCGACGCGGGAATCACCCGCAGCGGGTCGGCGGCGGCGAACGGGATCGCGCCCTCGGAGATGAAGGAGGCGCCCAGCACCCAGGCGGCCTTGCCGTTCTCGCGCTCGGTCCGGTTGAAGAGCTTGCCGCGGACCGTGGTGGCCAGGGCCATCGCCAGCGGCGGCACCATGCCGGCCGCCATCACCGCGGCCATGATCTTCATCGCGGAGTCGCTGGGGCTCGCGACGGCGATCCCGGCGGTGGCGAAGGTGTAGGCGACCTTGTTGACCGGGCCGCCGAGGTCGAAGCACATCATCAGGCCGAGGAGGGCGCCGAGGAGGACGGCGTTGGTGCCGGTGAGGCCGTTCAGCCAGTCCGTCATGCCCTTCTGGGCCTCGGCGATGGGCTTGCCGATGACGACGAACATCAGGAACCCGACGACCGCGGCGGAGATCAGCGGGATCACCACCACCGGCATGATGCCGCGCAGTGCCGCCGGGATGCGCACCTTCTGGATCGCGATCACCACACCACCGGCGATCAGACCGGCCGCGAGGCCGCCGAGGAAGCCGGCGTTGATGGTGAGGGAGATCGCGCCGCCGACGAAGCCGGGCACGAGGCCGGGCCGGTCGGCCATGCCGTAGGCGATGTAGCCGGCCAGGACCGGGACGAGGAAGCCGAAGGCGACGCCGCCGATCTGGAAGAGCAGGGCGCCCCAGCTGGCGGCCTGGGTCCACACGAAGTGGTCCATCACCGAGGGCGCCTCGTTGATGTCGTAGCCGCCGATCGCGAAGCCGAGGGCGATCAGCAGACCGCCGGCCGCGACGAACGGCACCATGTAACTGACGCCGGACATGAGCCACTTGCGCAGCTTGGTGCCGTAGCCCTCGCCGCTGTCGCCGGTCTGCTCGACGGGCGTACCGCCGGACGTGGCCGCGGTGGCCTCGCCGCGCTCCGCCTTGCCGCGCACCTCGCCGATCAGCTCGGCGGGACGGTTGATGGCCGCCTTGACGCCGGTGTCGACGGTGGGCTTGCCCGCGAAGCGGTCCTTCTCCCGTACGGGCACGTCGTGAGCGAAGATCACGCCGTCGGCCGCCGCGATCACGGCCGGGTCGAGCCGGGTGAACCCGGCGGAGCCCTGGGTCTCGACGGTGATCTCGATGCCGGCGTCCCGGCCGGCGTTCTCCAGCGACTCGGCCGCCATGTAGGTGTGGGCGATGCCGGTGGGGCAGGAGGTGACGGCGACGACCCGGAAGGGGCGGTCCGTCTCGGGAGCGGTGGTGCCCGTGGCGGCGCCGGCGGAGGCCGCCGCCGGCGCCGTCACGGAGTCCTCGGAGCCGGCCTCTTCGCCCCGGATCAGCGCGGCCGCCGCGTCCGCGCCGGTCACGGACCGCAGCGCGTCGGTGAACTCGGTGTTCATGAGCTGCCGGGCCAGCGACGACAGGATCGTCAGATGGGCGTCGTCGGCGCCGGCCGGGGCGGCGATGAGGAAGATCAGGTCGGCGGGTCCGTCCGCCGCCCCGAAGTCGATCCCGGCGGCGCTGCGTCCGAAGGCGAGTGTGGGCTCGGTGACGTGCTCACTGCGGCAGTGCGGGATGCCGATGCCGCCGTCGAGGCCGGTCGGCATCTGCGCCTCGCGGGCGGCGACGTCGGCGAGGAAGCCGTCCAGGTCGGTCACCCGGCCCAGGGCCACCATGCGCTCGGCGAGGGCACGCGCCGCCGCCTCCTTGGTGTCGGCGGACAGGTCGAGGTCGACCAGTTCCGCGGTGATCAGGTCACTCATCGCGGGCTCCTTCGCACGCATAGCGCCCGTACAGCGGGGTGGGCGGGAGAGGGGGACGGGGGTGAGAAGGGGAAGGGGTGGTTCATGACACCGGCTCCCGCAGGACGCGGTCGCCCGGTACGTCGGCCGTGACGGTCACCGCGGCCGGGTCCAGGTCGCCCGGCGTCGGCATCACGCTGCCGGGCAGCCGGACGGCCGCCGCGCCGTGGGCGACGGCGGAGACGAGGGCCTCACGGCCGCGCCCGCCGGCGACGAGGAAACCGGCGAGCGAGGAGTCACCGGCGCCCACGTTGCTGCGGACGGCGTCCACCGGAGCGGTGCCGAACCAGGCGCCGTCGTCGTCCACGAGCAGCTGCCCGTCGGCGCCGAGGCTCGCGAGGACGGCGCGGGCGCCCATCCCCCTCAGTTCCTCGGCCGCCTTCAGCGCGTCGCCGACGGTGACCAGGGGCCGCCCGACGGCTTCGGCGAGCTCGGCGGCGTTCGGCTTCACCACGTCGGGCCGCTCGCGCAGGGCCGCGAGGAGCGCGGGTCCGGAGGTGTCCAGGGCGATGCGTACGCCGGCGGCGTGCACCCGGGCGACGAGGTCCGCGTACCAGGACGGGGCCAGTCCGCGCGGCAGGCTGCCGCAGCAGGCGATCCAGTCGGCGCCCGGGGCCTGCCGGCGCACGGTGTCCAGCAGCAGTTCCCGTTCGTCCGCCGTCAGTTCCGGACCGGGTGCGTTGATCTTCGTCAGTACGCCGTCGGTCTCGGCGAGCGCGATGTTGGAGCGGGTGGCTCCGGCGACCGGGACCGGGGCGACCTCGATGCCCTGCGCGTCCAGCAGGTCGGCGACCAGGGCGCCGGGTGCGCCGCCCAGGGGCAGCACGGCGACGGTGCGGCGGCCGGCCGCGGCGACGGCGCGGGAGACGTTGACGCCCTTGCCTCCGGGGTCGACGCGTTCGCCGGTGGCCCGGACGACCTCGCCGCGGTCCAGCGAGGGGACCTCGTAGGTGCGGTCCAGGGACGGGTTGGGGGTGATGGTGAGGATCATGCGCGTACTACTTCCGTGCCGCCGCGCTCGATCGCGGCGGCGTCGTCCGGGCCGAGCCCGCTGTCGGTGATCAGCAGGTCCACGTCGGCGAGGCCGCCGAAGCGGGCGAAGTGCTCCTGGCCGTGCTTGGAGGAGTCGGCCAGCAGCACCACACGGCGGGCCGCGGCCATGGCGGCGCGCTTCACGGCGGCCTCGGCGAGGTCGGGGGTGGTGAGTCCGTGTTCGGCGGAGAACCCGTTGGCGGCCACGAACAGGACGTCCGCGCGGATCTCGGCGTACGCCCGCAGCGCCCAGGCGTCCACGGCGGCGCGCGTACGGTGCCGTACGCGCCCCCCGACGAGGTGGAGCTGGATGCCGGGGTGGTCGGCGAGCCGGGCCGCGATGGGCAGGCTGTGGGTGACGACGGTGAGGGAGGCCCCCGCCGGCAGGATGCCGGTGAGCCGCGCGACCGTCGAACCGGCGTCCACGATCAGGGTGCCGTCGGCGGGGAGTTCGGCGAGGGCGGCCCGGGCGATGCGGTCCTTCTCGTCGGCCGCGGTCGTCTCCCGCTCGGCGAGGTCCGGCTCGAAGTCGAGGCGTCCGGCGGGGATGGCCCCGCCGTGCACCCTGCGGACCAGGCCCGCGCGGTCCATGGCCTTCAGGTCCCGGCGGATGGTCTCGGCGGTCACCTGGAACTCCTCGGCCAGCGAGACCACGTCCACCCGGCCGCCGTCACGGGCGAGCCGCAGGATCTCCTGCTGGCGCTCCGGTGCGTACATGTCCGTTTGCCTCCGAGTCCGTTCATGCCCGAACGTGTGGTTTCGCTGGCACCGTACGTCCGAATGTCCGGAAAGTAAACAGACGCAGGCCCGAAAACAGGCATGACCGGACTTCCGTTTGTGTCCGGATGTCCTCAAGGGGCGAAAACGGGAAGGGCCCGGCACCTCCGAGGTACCAGGCCCTTCCCACGTCCGCGCCGTTCAGGACACCAGCTCCCGCTCCTTCTCCACCACCGCCGGGGCCTCCCCCGCGCCCTCCACATGCTGGGCCGGGCGCTTCGGCAGGGCGAACATCAGCAGGAAGATCACGCCCAGCACCGCCGCCACATAGCCCAGCGCGTGCTGGAAGCCGTCCGCGAACGCCGGCCCCACCTCGGCCGGGGCGAGCCGCTCGTCGATCACCCCGAAGAACACCACCGACACCAGGCCGAGCCCCAGCGCGTTCCCCATCTGCTGCACGGTGTTGATCAGCCCCGACGCCGACCCGGCGTGCTCGCGCGGCACCCCGGACAGCACCGCGTCCGTCAGCGGCGCCACGATCAGCCCCATGCCGGCGCCCATGACCACCAGCGGGAGCGCCATCTGCCAGGACGTGATGTCCATGCCGTACCGCTCGGACTCCCCTATGTAGAGGAGAACGCCCGCCGCCATCACCAGCGCGCCCGCCTGGAGCACCTTGCGTCCGAAACGCGGCACCAGCAGCTGCACCGACATCCCGGCCGCGGCGGAGACCGCGAGGGAGAACGGCACCCCGGTCAGTCCGGCCCGCAGCGCGCTCCAGCCCAGGCCGATCTGCATGTACAGCGTCCACACCAGGAAGAAGATCCCGAGTCCGACCCCGAACACCGTCTGCACCGCGATGCCCGCCGCGAAGCTCTTCACCCGGAACAGCGACAGCTCGATCAGCGGGGAGCCGTCCCGCGCGCCCTTGACCCGCTCGTACGCCACCAGCGCCCCGAAGACCACCAGCGCGCCGGCCATCGACATGTACCCCCACAGCGGCCAGCCCAGCTCACGGCCGCGGGTCAGCGGGTAGAGCAGCATCAGCAGGCCCAGCGTCACCAGCGCGACGCCCACCAGGTCCAGTCTCAGGGCGCGCGGCGCCTTCGACTCACTGATGAAGCGCCGGCCGAGGATCAGCCCCGCGATGCCGACCGGCAGGTTGATCAGGAAGATCGGCCGCCATTCGAGGCCGAACAGGTTCCACTCGGTCAGCAGCGCGCCCAGCAGCGGTCCGGACACCGCGCCCAGGCCGACGATGGCCCCGAACAGCCCGAACACCTTGCCGCGCTCGTGCGGCGGGAAGGTCGCGTGCACGATCGACAGCACCTGCGGCACCATCAGCGCCGCCATGGCCCCCTGGAGGATGCGGGAGGCGACCAGCATCTCCGGGTTCACGGCGAACCCGCACAGCGCGGAGGCGAGGGTGAAGCCGCCGATACCGACGAGGAAGATCCGCTTGCGGCCGTGGATGTCGCCGAGCCGCCCGCCGGTGACGAGCCCGGCGGCGAAGGCCAGCGCGTAGCCGGCGGTGATCCACTGGATCTGGCTGAAGGTGGCGCCCTCGTCGCGCTGGATGGACGGGATCGCGATGTTGACGATGGTGACGTCGACGAGGTCCATGAAGGCCGCGGTCATCACGATCGCCAGTGCGAACCAGCGGCGACGGTCGCCCGCCTCGGGCCGTGCTGTGTGCGGGGTGTCGGTGGAGTTCATGTCGCCGAAGCTAGAAGCCATCTAGGACGGATCAGGTCCTAGTTATGCGGCATCCTCGTTTCCATGACGACGGACACTCCGGCACGGCTCCTGACTCTTCTCTCCCTCCTCCAGACGCCCCGCGAATGGCCCGGCGGCGAACTGGCCGACCGGCTCGGCGTCTCCCGGCGCACGGTCCGGCGGGACATCGACCGGCTGCGCGAACTCGGCTATCCCGTGCAGGCGACGCTGGGCACGGACGGCGGCTACCGGCTGGTCGCCGGGAAGGCGATGCCTCCACTGGTGCTCGACGACGAGGAGGCGGTGGCCATCGCGGTCGGCCTGCGGGCCGGCGCCGGGCACGCGCTGGAGGGCGTGGACGAGGCGTCGGTGCGTGCGCTGGCGAAACTGGAGCAGGTGCTGCCCGGCAGGCTGCGTCACCGCGTGAGCACGCTCCAGGCCGCGACCACCCCGCTGACCAGCGGCGACGGTGCGACGATCGCGCCCGAGACACTCATCGTGATGGCCTCCACGGTGGCCGGGCGGGAGCGGCTGCGGTTCGCCTACCGGGCGGCCGACGGCACCGGGTCCCGGCGTGTGACGGAGCCGTACCGGCTGGTGTCGACCGGTCGCCGCTGGTACCTCGTGGCGTACGACCTCGACCGCGCGGACTGGCGCACGTTCCGCGTCGACCGGGTGAGCGACCCCTTCGCGACGGGCGCGCGCTTCACCCCGAGGGAGCTGCCGACGGGGAGCGCGGCGGAGTTCCTGCGCCGCTCCATGCGCCGCGCACACGAGTCGTACGACATGACCGTCACCTTCGCCGCACCGGCGGAGTCGGTCGCGTCCCGCCTCCCGGCCTGGCTGGGCCCGCCCGAGCCCCTGACCGACACCAGCTGCCGCCTGCGCGTGACGGTGTCGGACGCCAAGGAGTGGATGGCGGTACGCCTGGGGATGCTCGGCTACGACTTCACGGTGCAGGAGCCCGCGGAACTGGTGGAGGCGGTAAGGGAGTTGGGGGCAAGGCTGAGCCGGGCGGCGGGTGAGGCCACGGCGTCGGCACCCGTGTGACGGTCCGCGCGACGGGCCGTGCCCGGGGCCGGGCCGGCACGAGGGTCGAGGCCCTCATGGCGGAAGACGCCCGGCGTCAGTCCCCTCCCGACGCCGCCTCCCCCCACGGAAAGTCCCGCAGCGCCCTGAGGTTGGCGACCGTCAGCTCCACCGGGCCCCCCGGCCCTTCGGAGGGCCCCTCCCCCGCCGCCCAGTTCTCCATGGCCGTGCGTACGGCCGCGCTCGCGACGGCGGCGGCGAAGGCCAGCCGGGTGCGGGCGGCAACGTTGTCGCCGTCGTACGGGACGTGAGCCGCCGTCAGGCGCCGCGCCAGCGCTTCCGCCAGCCGGCGTTCCGCCGCCTGGCACGTCTCCGCCCACACCCGGCGCAGCGCGGGGTCCGCCTGGGCCAGCCGGATCAGGGTGCGCACCCAGTTCCAGGAGGCCGCCGACACCCCGCGCCCGGGGGTCAGCGTGTGGCGTGCGGCGTCCTCCAGCACGCGCGACAGCGGTACGTCGGCGGGAGCGGTGCGCACCGCCTCCACCCACCGCTGCGCGCCCATCGCGTAGAGGGGCCCGATGGCCTCTTCCTTGCTCGCGAAGTAGCGGTAGAAGGTGCGCGGGGCGACACCGGCCGCCTGCGCGATGTCCTCGGCACGGGTGGCCCGCAGGCCCTGCCGGACGAAGAGACCGGCCGCCGCGCGGGCGATCTGCATACGGGTCTCGGCCTTGCGCCGTTCGGTCAGCGAGACCGCGGAGGGCGGAGGGGGCGGCGTCGGGGTGGTGCTGCTCACGCCCGGCAGGCTATGCCCATGTGGCACAATCTGCCATCTGGCGGGCCACCCCGGGGTTCAGGTTCGGGGTGACCCGCCGGGCCGGACGGCGCGCATGAGGAAGCCGGGTCCGGCGCCCGGGGGGAGGGCGCCGAACCCGGCTCTGGGAAGTCCCGGCGCCGGGGGGGTTGTGCGTCGGGACGTGGCTCTGTGGTTCAAGGATCTCAGAGGCCCCGGAATGCGAACTCCCGGGCCTGGCATTCTTGTTCCCTGGGCCCCCAGGGTTGAAGCGGCGGGGAACGGCCATGTTTCGCGCGGCCTTTCGCCACCCGGCGTACGCGGCCGAGGCCCTGCCCGGACCCCGTCACGCCCCGGGTTCCACGCGCGGGCATCGCACCCTCGCGCCGGACCCGGCGGTCACACCGCCCCGTTCACCTCCGGGGACCCGTCCGTCACGCTACCGCGCCGACGGGGTCACGCGGGGACGGGGCCGGTTGACACGCCGCCCCGCCCGGGACCGGGGCCCGGCGGCCGCACGCCCCGACCGGAAACCGGCCATCGCGCCGCCGCCTCCCCCGGGCATCCTCACGCCGCCGCGTCGAACCCGGTGTCACGGGCCAGCTTCTTCAGCTCCAGCAGCGCGTGCTTCTCGATCTGGCGGATGCGCTCGCGGGTCAGGCCGTGCTCCTTGCCGACCTCGGTCAGCGTGCGCTCGCGGCCGTCGTCGATGCCGTACCGCATCTTGATGATGGAGGCCGTGCGCTGGTCCAGTCGGCCGATCAGGTCGTCCAGCTCCTCGCTGCGCAGCAGCGTCAGCACCGACTGCTCCGGGGACACCGCCGAGGTGTCCTCCAGCAGGTCGCCGAACTGGGTCTCGCCCTCGTCGTCCACCGACATGTTCAGCGAGACCGGGTCGCGGGCCCAGTCCAGCACGTCGGTGACGCGCTCCGGTGTGGAGCCGAGCTCGGCGGCGATCTCCGCGGGCTCGGGGTCACGGCCGTGCTCGCGGTTGAACTCGCGCTGCACGCGCCGGATCCGGCCCAGCTCCTCCACCAGGTGGACGGGGAGGCGGATGGTGCGCGACTGGTCGGCTATCGACCGGGTGATGGCCTGACGGATCCACCAGGTCGCGTACGTCGAGAACTTGAAGCCCTTGCGGTAGTCGAACTTCTCGACCGCGCGGACCAGGCCGGCGTTGCCCTCCTGGATCAGGTCGAGCAGCGGCAGACCGCTCCTCGGATACCGGCGGGCCACGGCGACGACCAGACGCAGGTTGGACCGGATGAAGACGTCCTTGGCCCGCTCACTGGCGTCGTACAGGGCTTCGAGCTCCTCGGTGCTCGCCCCGGCCTTGTTCTCCTCGATGCCGTCGAGGATCTGCCGCGCGAACACACCCGCTTCGATGATCTGTGACAGCTCGACCTCCTTGGCGGCGTCGAGCAGCGGTGTGCGCGCGATCTCGTCCAGGTACATACCGACCAGGTCGCGGTCGGCGATCTCGCCGCCATGGGCGCGGACACTGCGTGCCGAGTCGGCCGTCTCGCCATGGGCGGACCGACGACGGGCGACGGCGCGGGTTGCCATGCGTGCTCCCTTGCGATGATGAGGTCAGCGGGTGGTCCTGTGGACGCCCGACACGCCTCCCAGGTCCCTCCGGACTCTGGTCGAGTGCCCTGCATCCGATGGAAACAACGACTGGAATCCGGACAGAATTCCCAACCTGCCCCCCGATTTTTCTGACCATGCAGTACCCTGTGCGGCCATGCGAGCAGACACGATGCCGCCGGAACCCGAGGAGATCCAGGTCAGACCGGGCGTGGAGGGCGATCTGGCGGCCCTCACCGATCTGTACAACCACTATGTACGTGAGACCGCGATCACATTCGACACGGCGCCCTTCACTCCTCAGGAACGTCTGCCCTGGCTGCTCTCCCACCCTGTAGACGGCCCGTACCGTCTGATGGTTGCCACGGACACGGGTTCACGGCGGATCCTCGGATACGCCACCTCCAGCCCCTTCCGCCCCAAGCCCGCGTACGCGACCTCGGTGGAGACGACGGTCTACGTCGCCCCGGACGCGGGCCGGCGCGGTATCGGCACCCTCCTCTACAAGGCCCTCTTCGAGGCCCTGGCGGGGGAGGGTCTGCACCGCGCCTGCGCCGGCGTCACCCAGCCGAACGACGCCTCGACGCGGCTGCACGAGCGCTTCGGCTTCCGGTACGTCGGCACGTACCGGGAGGTGGGCCGAAAGTTCGGCCGCTGGTGGGACGTGGCCTGGTACGAGAAGGAGCTGCAGCCCCCTCGCCCCGGGGTCAGCCGAACTGCACCGAACGCTTCGCCAGCCCCATCCAGAACCCGTCGATCACGGACCTCTGCTCCCCGAGCTCCCCGGCGGCGTCCGCGGCACCCATGGTCACGAAGAGCGGGGCGAAGTGCTCGGTGCGCGGGTGGGCGAGCAGGCCGGCCGGGGACTTGCGGGTGAAGTCCAGCAGCGCGTCCACGTCCCGCGCCCGAAGCGCCTCGCGGCCCCAGGCGTCGAACTCGGCCGACCAGGCGGGGATGCCGCCCTGGCGCAGTGCGGCGAGGTTGTGGGTGAAGAAGCCGGAGCCGATGATCAGCACGCCCTCGTCACGCAGCGGCGCGAGCTTGCGCCCGATCTGCATCAGCTTCACGGGGTCGAGGGTCGGCATGGAGATCTGCAGCACCGGGATGTCGGCGCCGGGGTACATCTCGACCAGCGGAACGTAGGCACCGTGGTCCAGGCCCCGGTCCGGGACGTCCTGTACGGGCGTGCCCGGGGCGCGCAGCAGCTTGCGCACCGAGTCGGCGAGCGCCGGTGCGCCGGGGGCGCCGTAGGTGACCTGGTAGTAGTGCTCGGGGAAGCCCCAGAAGTCGTAGACCAGGGGGACGGTCTCGGTGGCGCCGAGGGCGAGCGGGGCCTCCTCCCAGTGGGCGGAGACGACGAGGATCGCCTTCGGGCGGGGCAGTCCGGCGGACCAGGCGGCCAGCTCGCCGGGCCATACGGGGTCGTCAGCCAGGGGCGGGGCACCGTGGCTGAGGTAGAGAGCGGGCATGCGCTCCTGGGTGGCGGCGGTCATGGCGTCGGCTCCCTTCCGGGTCGATTCTGCTTGAACTCTCAACTTCCACCATCGACAGTACGCCGACTTTGTTTAACATTCAAGGAGAGCGGCCGTACAGTGGAGTACATGAACACGGCACCCGTAGCATCGTCGGCGCCCGCCGGCGGACCCCGCTGGCTCACCGACGAGGAACAGCGCGTCTGGCGCTCGTACATCGAGGCCGCCACCCTCCTGGAGGACCACCTCGACCGCCAGCTCCAGCGCGACGCGGGCATGCCGCACGTCTACTACGGCCTGCTGGTCAAGCTCGCCGAGGCCCCGCAGCACCGGCTGCGGATGACGGAGCTGGCGATGTCCGCGAAGATCACCCGCTCCCGCCTCTCGCACGCCGTCGCCCGCCTGGAGAAGAGCGGCTGGGTACGGCGTGAGGACTGCCCCTCCGACAAGCGGGGCCAGTTCGCCGTACTGACCGAGGAGGGCCAGGAGGTGCTGCGCAAGCACGCGCCCGGCCATGTCGGCGCCGTACGCCAGGCCGTCTTCGACCGGCTCACCCCGGAACAGCAGAAGTCCCTCGGCGAGATCATGCGGATCGTCGCCGAGGGACTTCAGCCGCGCGAAGCGGGTGCGGACCTGCCCTGGCTCCGCTGACGAGGCGGAGCCGGGGCAGGTCCGGGGAGCCGTACGGAGGAGGCGTCCCCTCCCCCTGCCGTACGGGTGGTACGGGGCGGGCGGCCGTCAGTGCATGGCCACCGGCACGGCCGGCTCGTCCACGGCGCTCTCGTCGGCGGACCCGGCGACCGTGATGCCGCTGCCCGGCCGTCCGGCGTTGATCAGGGTCAGGGCGATGGCCGAGGCCGCCACCAGGATCCCGACGGCGAACCAGATCGCGCTGGTGTAGCCCTGCACCTGCCCCTGGAGCTGGACCAGCTGCTGCTGGGACCGGCTCGAGGCACCGCCGATGTGGTCGGCGATGTACGACGTGGTGGCCGAGGCGGCGATCGTGTTCAGCAGGGCCGTACCGATGGCGCCGCCCACCTGCTGCGAGGTGTTGACCATCGCGGAGGCGACACCGGAGTCACGCGGCTCGACACCCAGCGTGGCCAGTGACATGGCCGGCATGAACGCCGTACCCATACCGAGGCCGAGCAGCAGCATGCCGGGCAGCAGGACGGCCGCGTACGACGAGTCGATCTCCAGCTGGGTCAGGAACAGCATGCCCAGCGCGGCGACCAGGAAGCCGGGGCCCATCAGCAGCCGGGGCGCGACGCGGGTCATCAGCCGGGTGCCGATCTGGGTGGAACCCGTGATCATGCCCGCGATCATCGGCAGGAAGGCGAAGCCGGTCTTGACCGGCGAGTACCCCTTCACGACCTGCAGGTAGTAGGTGAGGAAGAGGAACAGGCCGAACATCGCGATGATCGCCAGCCCCAGGGACAGGTAGATTCCGCCGCGGTTGCGCTCGGTGATCACGCGCAGCGGCAGCAGCGGCGCCTTGACCCTGGCCTCGACGATCACGAAGGCGGCCAGCAGCACGACGGACGCGGCGAACATGCCGACCGTCACGGAGTCGCTCCAGCCCTCGGACTCCGCGCGGGTGAAGCCGTAGACCAGCGCGACCAGACCCAGGGTGGACAGCACCACGCCGGGGATGTCGAGCGGCGAGCGGTTGCGGCCGCCGACGGGCTCACGGATGACGAAGTACGCGCCGGCCGCGGCGACCACGGCGAACGGAATGTTGACGAAGAACGTCCAGCGCCAGTCCAGGTACTCGGTGAGGAACCCGCCGAGGATCAGACCCACGGCACCACCGCCACCGGCGATCGCACCGTAGATGCCGAACGCCTTGGCGCGCTCCTTGCCGTCGGTGAACATCACCGCGAGCAGGGACAGCGCGGCGGGCGCCAGCAGCGCGCCGAACGCACCCTGGAGGGCGCGGGCGCCGAACATCATGGCCTCGTTGGTGGCCGCGCCACCGAGCGCGGACGCCAGCGCGAAGCCGCCCAGACCGAGCACGAAGGCCCGCTTGCGCCCCCACAGGTCGGCTATCCGGCCGCCGAACAGCAGGAGCCCGCCGAAGGCGAGGGCATAGGCGGTGACCACCCACTGGCGGTTGCCGTCCGAGATGCCGAGGTCCTGCTGGGCGGAGGGCAGGGCGATGTTCACGATGGTGGCGTCCAGGACGACCATCAGCTGGGCGAGCGCGATGAAGACGAGCGCTTTCCAGCGGTTGGCGTCCGGGACACCGTGAGCGCTCCGGGCCGGGCCGGCCTTCGGGGCTGTTTCAGACATGGGGGTACCCACTTCGAAAGTTCGTGTCGGAAATGTTCGTGACGGAAATGTTTGCGAAAAGGCTGAAAAAACGATGTCTTGAGGGAACGACTCGCCGTGGGCGGCCGCTGGAAAGGAGATGTACGGACGCGGAGGTCCCGCTCGCGTCAGAGATCGCTCAGCAGCGCAGATCCTCCACGGTGACGGCCGCGCCCGGCAGTACGGTCGGGCCCGGGGCCCGCATCCCGTCCAGGAACAGCTGCAGATGGCGGTGGACGAAACGGTCGGCGCTCATACAGCCGGTACCGGCCGGCGGCCGGCTCAGCTGGGCGACGCCCACCATCAGATCGCCGTACTCCACGTCCTCGCGGAGCCGACCGGCCGCCTTGGCGCGGTCCATCAACTGCGCGACGAGGCCCTCGGCGCGCCGGCGTGCGTCCTCCAGGTCGGGGTGATGCTGGTCGAAGGTGCTGGAGACCATCGGACACAGCGCGCTGATCCGCTCGTCGGCGGCCGTGTGCGCGAAGCGCTCCAGCGCCTCGAAGGCGTCCCCGGTCTCGCTGAGCGCCTGCTCGGCGGCCCGTACCGTACGGTCCATCACGGAGCAGACGACCTCGCGCACCAGCGCGTCGCGGTCGGGGAAGTTGCGGTACACCGTGGCATTGCCGACACCGGCCCGGCGGGCGACGTCGTCGAGCGGCACATCGGGCCCGAACTCGACGAACATCTCCCGGGCGGCGGCGACGATCCGCTCCCGGTTGCGCAGAGCGTCGGCGCGGGGCCGGGGCACCTTGCGCACTGCGGGGTCGGCGGTCTGCACGGCGTACTCCTCGGGTCTTGGCTCTTGAGGTTGCGCCCTGGCGATCCGGGGAGCGTTTCCCCGTTTCGGTCGGACACAGGTCTAAACGGGGAGAGGCTCCCCGCTTATTTCCCGCCCCGGCATCAATTTCCTGTGACCCACACCACACCCTGCGCGGGCGCGCGCCCCACGATCGGCCCTCCCAGCGCGCGTCCGCCCATCCGGCGACAGAGGGTGATCACAAGGGTGCAGCCGGTGACCGGCGGCTGCCAGGTGCGGTCGAAGTCCGGCGGCTGCCAGGCGCAGTCGAAGACCGGCGACTGCCGTGTGGAGCGGAGGTCCCCGCATGCAGCCGCAGCCGCGCCGACGCCGGATATCCCCGCGCCGACTGGCCGCCCTGGCATCGGTGACCGCCCTGACCCTCGCCGTCAGCACCTCCTCCGGCAACGGCGGCCTCCCCCTGGGCACCTCCACCGCCGGCGCCGGCCCCGGCACCCTGTCCCGCACCTCCGCGCACGGCCCCTGCATGATCACCGGTGGCGACGGCGTCCAGATGTCCGAGGGCATCCCGACCTCCGCCGGCTACACCCGCTCCACCGGCACGGTCCGCGCCCTCACCCTGATGGTCGACTTCTCGGACGCGCCCGGCGAGGGCGACGCCCTGGACCGCTACCGGGAGTTCTTCCCGAAGACCCGCGAGTGGTTCGCCACCAGTTCCTACGGCCGCCTCGACTACCGCCCCGAACTCCCGGTCCCCGACTGGCTCCGGATGCCCAAGTCCTTCCGCGCGTACGGCATAGAGCGCGGCGCCCCCTTCGACCCCGGCTACCGGGAACTGGTCCGCGACATCGTGGCCGAGGCCGATCCCGACGTGGACTTCCAGTCGTACGACCTGCTGAACGTGCTGGTGACTCCCAACGCGGGCCCCGCCGCCCTCGACACGGTCCTCTCCGTCACCTTCGCCGGCAACAAGGAGGCCCCGAGCGCGGACGGCGTCCCCGTCTCCAACGCGTCCTTCGTCTACTCCCGCCAGGACGACGGCTCCGGTTCCTACGACCGCACCGGCTACCGCGTGCTCCCCCACGAGAACGGCCACGTCTTCGGCCTGCCCGACCTCTACACCGCCGAGGGCGGCGGCGCGGTCGGCCACTGGGACATCATGAGCGAGGACTGGGGCGCCAACAACGACTTCCTCGCCTGGCACAAATGGAAACTGGGCTGGCTGGACGCGGCCCAGGTCGGCTGCGCGTCGGCCCCCGGCACACGGGAGTACCCCCTCACCCCCCTGGCCCGCGCGGGCGGCCCGAAACTCGTCTTCATCCCCCTGAACGGCCACTCCGGCTACGCCCTCGAACTGCGCACCCCCGCCGGCAACGACGAGGCCGTGTGCCGCCCCGGTGTCCTCGTCTACCGCGTCGACGCGAAGGTCGACACCGGCATGGGCCCGATCACCGTCTACGACTCCCACCGCGACAGCGGCGGCTGCAGCCGCTCCCCCAACGTCCACGCGGAACTCTCCGACGCCACGTTCACCCCCGGCGAATCCTTCACGGACCGCCGAGCGGGAATCCGCGTGACGATCCTCCCCACCCACCGGGTACGGGTGACACGGGGAAGCTGATCGCTGCGGCCCCCGGTCCCCAACTGACAGACTGCACCCACATGTTCCCGACCGAAGGCGGACCGATGACGAACCCCCACCCCTCGCCGGGCCGCACCCGCTGGGGCGTGCTCGCCGCGATCCTGGGCCTCCCGGCACTGGCCCTGACCGCCTTCCTCACCCTCCTGGCCCTCTGGATCCTCCTAGCCGATTCCTGATCACGGGCCCCAGCCCCGATCCGGTACCCTGTGGACCGAGCGGGCGTGAAAACACCCACGCCCAGCCCAGCCTTCGTAGCTCAGGGGATAGAGCACCGCTCTCCTAAAGCGGGTGTCGCAGGTTCGAATCCTGCCGGGGGCACCAGTTCAGAAGGGGGCCACCTCCGAAATTTCGGAAGTAGCCCCCTTCTGGCATCCAGATCTTGTCCCTAACTGGTTGGCAGGGGTGCGACCGGGCGGACCGCAGTGAAGTCCTGGGACTCGTCGCGGGTGGCGGAGAGCAACAGCAGCCATTCGTCGCAGCCCTGCCAGGGCGAGAGGTCGCCGCCACCTCCTCGCACCACCCGCGGTCCGTCGCCGGTACGGGGGCGTGCGTCCACCGGCGCGTCCGTGAAATGCGGGATCCACACATCGGCGCAGATCTCGTTCGCCGACCCCATCGCCGCCAGGCCGAAGGCGTTCTCAGCCGCGGCTGTGCGCTCCTCGTCGGCAAAGTCGTCCAGCACCTGGTCCTCGTCCGGCTTTCCGTCCCCTCGGAAGGTCAGAGTGGTCGTCCCTGCCCGGGCCGCGTACTCCCACTCCGCCTCGCTGGGCAGCCGGAAGGGCAACGCCCCGAGCAGGTCGTCCAAGCCGTCCTCGAAGCGGGCCGTGCTCGCATCCGAGTCGGTGAAGCTGTCCTCGTACTCGGGCAGCCAGTGCCGTGCTTGCGCCACCGTCAGCGGATGGCGGGCGATCAAGAACGGTTCGACCCGTACTTCTCGTACCGGCCGGGCATGGACAGCACCGGCGAAGAACGCTTCGAGGTCGTCATCGGCGCCGTCGGACCGCTCAATGGCACGAACCGCGTCCAGTTCCGCGTCGGACAGACCCATCAGGAACGTCCCACCGGGGACAGCCCGGAAGACCACTCCGGAAGGGGTGTGCCGCCACGCCGGTCGACCGGCCACTATCTCGTGAACCCACATGGTGCCGGACGCTAGCAGCCGGGCATCCCGGACGAGCAAGGAGGCCCGGGAAGGGAATGTGAAGTCAGCTGATCACCTCTTGGACGCCGCAGCTCCGCACCACTACCGCACCAGATCGAGCGGGGAACAGCGGGGAACCACGGTGAAAGCCGACAGCACCTGTGAGAGTGCAGGTCAGCCATCAACGCAGGTCAGCGTGCCGGTTCAACCTCGAATGACCGCAGCTTCCCAAGCTGAGGGTTAGCTCCCATCAGCGACCAAGACGCCTAACGAGGATCAGTACCGACGGCTCCGATCGACTCGCGGTCGCACTGGGCCGTGACTGCCTTGCGGGCGTCGGTCTGGTGCATTGTGCAGCGTGGGCTTCAGTAGCCTGCGGCAAGTTGCACGGCGGCGGCGGCGCCGGCCAGGTAGCCCGACGCCACGGCGGCCGCCATGGACGGCGGGACCGAGGTGGCCGCATCCCCGGTCGCGTACAGTCCGGGGACACCGGTCCGGGACATGGCGTCTACCTTGATCGCCTCGACGCTGAGCATCTCGTCCGGTTCGGTCAGGGACGCTCCGAGGTCGCGGGCCAGCGTGGAGCGCTGGTAGAGAGTCGTCTTGACCAGCAGCGCACCGATGGGGAGTTCTCCGCCGTCGGCGAATACGGCGGACCGCAACTCGGCCCCCGGCCCGTCGAGGCCGGCGATCGGCCGCTCGTCGAGGCCCACTCCGCCGGCGGCCAATTGCTCGCGGTGCTGGTCGGTCAGCTCGCTGCCGTTGGTCAGCAGCGTGATCTGATCGCTCCAGGCACGGAGGTTCAGCGCTCCGTGCACGCCGACCGCGCCGCTTGCGAGAACACCCATGGGGCGGTCGCTGACTTCCCAGCCGTGGCAGAACGGACAGTGGAAGACCGAATGACCCCAGCGGTCGTTCATGCCGGGCAGCTGTGGGTAGCGGTACTCCATTCCTGGGGCCAGGATCATGCTCCGGGCTCGCTCACGACGGCCATCGCCGGCGGTCACGGTGAAGCTTCCGTCGTCCTCCCGCACGCCATGGGCGACCTCGCCCCGGCACAGCTCGACGGACGGGTAGGCCATGAGTTCCGCGCGCCCTGCGGCATAGAACTCAGCGGGAGGGCGTCGATCGTGTCCGAGCAGGCCTCCGATGCCCGCGGCGGCGAGGTTGCTCTGCTGACCGGCGTCGATGACCAGGGTGCTTCGCCGGGCCCGGGCGAGGGTGAGCGCGGCACTCATCCCGGCGGCTCCCGCGCCGACCACGATGCAATCCCTCATGCCGGTGTCGTTTCCGTTCATGACACTCACCGAACCAGCTGCCGGCGTGCGCGGACATACCGAGTTGCTGCGGCTGAATACGAGCGTGTGCGGCCCATAGAATCGGGTGGGTGGACATGATCAGTCAGGCGATCACCAGCCTCCGGGTCGGACGTGGAACCGTCCGACGATTCCGGCAATCGGGTTCGTGGGGTATGCGGTACTCCGGCTTGACCGGGAGCGGTTTCCACGTGGTCCTCCGGGGCAGCGGCTGGCTCATCGCCGTTGACGCGCCGCCCGTCGCTCTCCGGCCGGGCGATGTCGTCCTGGTCACGTCAGGAGCAGACCACGGGCTCAGCTACGCTCCGTGTGCGCTTCGCGGGCTGCCGCAGGTGGTGTTGAGTCTGGACCAGCCGGTTTCCGGCCCCGCCGACTTCGAGTTCCTCTGCGGCGCCTACCGGTTGGACCATGGTCAGGTGCACCCGTACCTCGGGGCGATGCCGGACCTGCTCGTGGTGTCTCCCGACTATGAGCGGTTCCCGGCGTTGCGATCGGTCGTCAGCCTGCTCGACGACGATGCGTCTCAAGCGCGGACGGATACGGAAGTGACTCGGTCGGCGGTACTCGACCTGATGCTCGTCCATGTCCTGCGCCAATGGCTGGAGGATGAAAGCTCGAAGGGCCGGCCGACGATTTCCGATCCGGCTATCGCTGCCGTACTGCACACGATCCACAACAGTCCGCAGACGCAGTGGACGGTTTCGCAACTCGGCGAGACTGTGGGCATGTCCCGGACGGCGTTCACGAGACGCTTCACGTCAGTGGTCGGCAAGCCACCCATGACGTATCTGAGGGACTGGCGACTCAGTTGTGCCGCGCGCCTGCTTCGAGAGACTGACGCATCATTGGCCGCGATAGCCCGTCAGATCGGCTACTCGACGGAATTCGCTTTTGCAGGGGCTTTCCGTCGCGAGTACGGCGTCTCACCGGGCCGGTTCCGCCACCCTGAACAAGGCACCCCATCAGCAGCCCGGTTGGAGATGACGACAAGCGTCACGCGGAGTCACACGACAGAGGTGTCCGGTGGGTGATCAGGAACGCGAAGAGTACTCCTGACCTGCAGCGACGGGACTTGTCTAGGGGCCAGGTCGTCGCATGCAGGATGCACTCTCCAGGTGAAGAAGCGTATCGGGTCGTACCCGCGTGTCCGTGTCGAGGGAGGGCTCCTGCTCGGCCTCGGACTCATGCGCCCTCGGGACGTACGACGCCGCTTCTCGCGCCCTGTACCGCCGCAGACAGAAGAAGGACGTTCCATATCTGCTGCGGGAACGGACAACAGCGGTCGGATACGGCTCTCGGCGATCGGGCCATCCACCTGCCCACCGCGAGAGCCGGGTTCGAAGCCCCTCCACCAGCCCAAGAACCGTCGGCGGACTGTCAGTGGCAGTCGAAGCGCCAGTCCCACGGCAGGCCGGGACACCGGCGGCAATAAAAGAAGTAGACGCCGCCGCAGTCGCCCAGCTGTATGTCGCCGGTGATGGTCAGAAGGTGCTCCATGCCGTGTCCGCTCTCGCAGTCCGGCCAGTCGGCGGGCTGCGTCCAGGCGGGCCAGCCGCCGGCCTTCGTCCCGATGAGGTTGGAGTCGGGTGGCCACACCGTGTGGCCCGTCGGCGACCGGAGACGGGGTTCCCAGGTTTCCTGCATGTCCTTGGGCAGATCAAGCCACCTCGGATAGTCCTCCGCGGTGGTCGGGGACAACGTGGACGGTTCCGGCATGTTGTCCTCGTCGTACTCCCCCTCGCTCACCTCGGGGACCTCGGACAGCAGCCCTCCGGCCACGGTCTCGGCCTCGTTGCGCCAGTGCAGTTGCGGCATCACCAGCAGCCTGGGGTCCTGCTCATGCATCAGTGCGCACCACACCAGCTGGAGCAGGTCCTTGCCCTCCGGGAACTCCAGCCCCGGCACATCCCGGGCGAACAGCTGGAGGATCGGCACCATCGGCACCGCGCCCGGGACGATCTCGGTCCTGTTGGACGGGTCGGAGCCGAACGTCCAGTGGTCTTCCTGCGCGCAGTACGGCCACGGCTCGTCCGCGGGCCACAGCAGCTTGCCTCCCAGCGAACTCTCCCGCACGCCAGGGTCGCCGGGCTCCGGGTTGAGGAGGAGGGTCTCCCGGGCAAGGCCCGCGTACTCCGGTATCAGGGTGCGCAGATCCTTGGCGGGCAGCTCGGGTGCGTCTTTGGGCATCATGGCTCCTCAGGCGTACACACATCGACGGAACGCTGCGGGCACGTTAGTACGTGCCACCGACAAGCCCACCTGCGGTACAGCAGCGAAGTACGGACCGATCGCCCTGCGAAAAGGAGTCGAGACGTCCCACCGTCCTGGCCGATCATGCGGCTGTGCCACTGACAGCCATCCTCGCCCGAGTCGACGCGGATCCGGCGGCCGGTCGCGTGCCCATGGCACGTCAACGTCTACGCGGGCTGGTCTCCTCCTGCCCCACCGACCCCCCATCCCCGGGTAGCAGGGTCGGGACAGCATTTTATCTGCATCCGCCGGGTGAGAAATCTACGGAACCGTGCGGGCAGTTTCCTTGCAGGAACGATCGGAGCAGAATTATCCCATGCACACGGGTCGCCGCAACGTGCTACTGTCGACATCAGTTGCAGTTGTGGTTCCCGAATTCCGAGCTCTTCCCAGTCGGCTTCAGCGCCGCTGGAAGCGCCTTTTGGCATCGGTCTTCTTTCGGGCGGGGTGATCATCGCGGCGACACGGCGTCCGCGCAGTGCGGATGCCGACTCACTGCCCCGAAGGAGAAAAAGACATGGCTACTGGCACCGTGAAGTGGTTCAACGCGGAAAAGGGCTTCGGCTTCATCGAGCAGGACGGTGGCGGCCCCGACGTGTTCGCCCACTACTCGAACATCGCCGCCCAGGGCTTCCGCGAGCTGCTCGAAGGCCAGAAGGTGAGCTTCGACATCGCGCAGGGCCAGAAGGGCCCGACGGCCGAGAACATCGTTCCCGCCTGACGTCGGCGCGCACTTGCGGCTGGGGCCCGCACCCTTCGGGGTGCGGGCTTCAGTCGTGCGCACTTCCCGTAGCGGTTTCGGCTGCGGGACGACTGCGAGGGGTTCGCGGAATCATGTACACGGATTCCCTTTCGGCGACACCAGAACATATCCTCTCGTTCACATTTTTGCGTACGATTTATTTCTGTTTCCCACTCGGCCCGTTCTTGCAATTCTCCATGCTGCACCTGCTCGGGAATTCCTTGATATGTGCCGCATCAAGGAAGGTTCCGCATGAACCGCACACGCACGAACGACCGCTCCGCCCGCACCCGGAACGGCAGCACCGCCACCGGGAAGAACGGCAAGCGGTTCGGCTCGTCGTCCTCGAGCCGCTCCGGCGGACCGGTTCGTTCCCAGGGTCAAAGCCGCCGCCCCGCGCCGCAGGGTGAGTTCGCCCTCCCGAAGACGATCACCCCGGCGCTGCCCGCCGCGGAGAGCTTCGCGGATCTCGCCATGCCCTCGGAACTGCTGGCCACGCTCGGCGCACAGGGCGTGACCGCTCCGTTCCCGATCCAGGCCGCGACACTGCCGAACTCCCTGGCCGGCCGGGACGTTCTGGGCCGGGGGCGTACCGGTTCCGGCAAGACCCTCGCCTTCGGGCTGGCCCTGCTGGCCCGTACGACCGGGCAGCGCGCCGAGGCCCGGCAGCCCCTGGGGCTGATCCTCGTACCGACGCGCGAGCTGGCGCAGCAGGTCACCGACGCGCTCACGCCGTACGCCCGCTCCGTGAAGCTGCGCCTGGCGACGGTCGTGGGAGGGATGTCGATCAGCAAGCAGGCCGGCGCGCTGCGCCGCGGCGTCGAGATCGTCGTCGCCACCCCCGGACGTCTCAAGGACCTCATCGAACGCGGCGACTGCCGACTGGACCAGGTCCTGGTCACCGTCCTCGACGAGGCCGACCAGATGGCCGACATGGGCTTCATGCCGCAGGTCACCGCCCTGCTCGACCAGGTTCGCCCCGACGGTCAGCGCATGCTGTTCTCCGCCACTCTCGACCGCAACGTCGACCTGCTCGTACGCCGCTACCTGAACGACCCCGTCGTGCACTCCGTCGATCCGTCGGCCGGCGCGGTCACGACGATGGAGCACCATGTGCTCCTCGTCCACGGCGCCGACAAACCCGAGGCGGTCACCGAGATCGCCGCTCGCGACGGCCGTGTGATCATGTTCCTGGACACCAAGCACGCCGTGGACCGCCTCACCACGCACCTCCTGAACAGCGGGGTGCGGGCCGCCTCCCTTCACGGGGGCAAGTCGCAGCCGCAGCGCACCCGTACGCTGACGCAGTTCAAGAACGGGCACGTCAACGTGCTGGTGGCGACCAATGTCGCCGCCCGCGGCATTCACGTGGACAGTCTCGACCTCGTCGTCAACGTCGACCCTCCGACCGACCACAAGGACTACCTCCACCGCGGTGGCCGCACGGCCCGCGCCGGAGAGTCCGGCAGTGTCGTGACCCTGGTCACCCCGAACCAGCGCCGTGCCATGACCCGTCTCATGGCGATGGCCGGCATCGTCCCGCAGACCACCCAGGTCCGCGCGGGCGCGGAGGACCTGCACCGCATCACCGGTGCCCAGGCTCCCTCCGGCATCCCGGTCGTCATCACCGCACCGGTGGCCGAACGCCCCAAGCGCGGCACCACCTCGCGCGGTCGGCGCCGCTCCGTCTCCGCGACGCGGCGCGCACCCGCACGACGGTCCGTCTCGGACGCGGCCTAGAACCGGGCGGCCTGCGCGCCCGGCATTCTGCGTGCGGGCCGAACGGTGCGATGCGGTGACTCGTCCACGGGGCCATCACCCAGGTCTCCTCGAGCCGCCCACGCAAGCCGGGGGGCGATGCCCGGCCTGACCGGCTGCGGCCGCGGGCCGGGTGGGCCGCCGTCCGTCGTGCGCGTGGGGGTCAGGCGTCCGCCTTGTGGCTGGACCCGGCCTCACCGCGTCGCAGCTCGTCGTTGATGCGCCGGGCCTCTTCCAGCTGGTCTTCCAGGATGATGATGCGGCAGGCCGCCTCGATGGCGGTGCCCTGGTCGACCATCTCCCGGGCGCGGGCGGCGATGCGCAGCTGATAGCGGGAGTAGCGGCGGTGGCCGCCCTCGGAGCGCAGGGGCGTGATCAACCGGGCCTCACCAAGGGCCCGCAGGAAGGCCGGCGTGGTGCCGAGCATCTCCGCCGCCCGTCCCATGGTGTAGGCGGGGTAGTCGTCGTCGTCGATTCGGTCGAGCGGTGTGTCTGTGGTCATCTGCACCTCTGATGGGGGAATGCGTCGAGGGGCCTTGGTGCCGTACGGCACCAAGGCCCCGAGGGATTTGTAACACCATCGACCGGCTACTGCGATGCCGGCCTTCTGTTTCCGCACCGGCCCCCGACGGGGGGCGGAGAGTGCGGGGATCGCGGATGCGTGACCGTGGGACCACCTTCCGTTCCGGGACCTGCGGCACCCAGGCGGACCGTTCTCGCCCGGGGGATCCTGATGGCGTCCTCCTCCTTCGCTCTTTCCGGCGAACTTCTCACTCCTGCGTACTACCGGCAGCCCTCCTGCGGCCACCAGGCCCGGCGGTCAGCGAGGGAGCCCCGAATCTTCCGGCTCCACCACTCCACCGCCGTGCCAGAACCTCTGTCCTACGCGGGCAGTTCGTGTCTGCCACGCCTCTCTGACTTCCTGGCTACAGCAGACACGATAACCTCACCGCGCACACATGTCTACAGCAGCCACGACAGGTTTCGGCCCGTACGAGTGAAAGGTTTATCCCGGCGGCGTCGCCGTCCACCGCTCGTCCGGCTCGAATGCCCGGGCGACGGCGAGGCTGTCCTCGTAGACGTGGTGCCGGGTGACAAGACCGTCCTCAACGGTGAGGTGCAGGGCGAACCGCGCGCGATACGCACGTCCGGTGGGCCGGGCGGTCTGGCGGATCTCGCCGAGCACGACCGCGTCGTCCCCGTCGATGAGAACGCGCTCGACCTCGGTCGCCACATGCTCCGGCAGGTGGTGCTCGGCGAGCTCGCGATAGTGAGCGGCCGCGTCGGCCCTGGTGGACCGGTGACGGATCCACGGCGTGGCGGTACGACCGTGCTCGGCCTCCGGCCAGTCCAGCTTCCAGTCGCCCCGCTCGGCATACAGCTCGGCGATGCGCTCCGGATCGCCCTCACCGATTCTGCGCAGCAGGTCTTCGACTACGGTGCGCGTGTCCGTAGGTGCGGTGCTGGACATGGCTGACCTCTCCCTCCCGGCCCGCGTCCCGTCGTCGCGGGGAGATCGCCCAGCCTGCCAACGCCGAAGGGCTGAGGCCATTACCCCTGACGTAGGGCGAGGGCCCGACCGCGGGACACGGGACGCGGCCGGCATGGGCCGTGTCCCGGAGGGGACGGAACCGCGGTCAGCGGCCCGCCGACGCGCGCAGCGTCCGGGTGAGGAGCAGGGCGGCGCCCACCGTGCCCACCGCCCCGGCTGCCAGGAACGCTCCGTTGGAGCGCCAGGACAGGACCGACCAGCGGGACTGGGCCGAGAGCAGTGAGCCCGTGCTCAGCCATGAGCCCGCCGAGATCAGGGACAGGGACGACCCGATCGAGCCGGCCGACAGGGCGCTGCCGATCGAGGCGACCGAGAGGGCCGAGCCGACCGAGCCCACGGACAGCACCGAGCCCACCGAGCCGATGGACAGGATCGAGTCCTGGGACCACAGCGACAGCACCGAACCGGAATTCTTCTGTAAGGGCAGCTTCGTCATGAGGTCATCCTGCCCGTCCGGCCGGGGTCGGGGCACCCGGGATGCGGCGGTGGATGTCCGTGAGGAGGTCGCGCATCGCGGTGCGGAAGATCTCGGCCTGGTGGCCGGCCATGAAGGAGGTGTGGCCGAACACCTCCAGGACGACGAGGCCGTGCATATGGCCCCATCCGCTGAGCATCAGCACCGTCGCGGGGGCGGGCAGCGCCGACGCGACGTTGGGGGACAGGGCCTCCAGATGCGCCCGGAGCGCGGGCGAGAGGGTGCGCGTGTCGGCGGCCGCGAGCTGTGACTCGGTGAAGCCGGAGAACAGCAGGCGCTGGAAGACCGCGCTCATGCGGCGCATCGCGTGGGTGGTGGGGCCCTCGGCGGGGGCCGCGTAGTCGCGCAGCGGTGTGCCGTAGAGGAGCTGGAAGAGTTCGGGGTGGGCGATGGCCCAGCCGCGGTACGCCTCGGCCGCGGTCACGAAGGGCGGGATCGACGGGTCGTCCGGGGCGGTGTCGGCCGCCCGCTGCACGGCGTCGGCCAGGTCGTCGTACGCCTTGGTGATCAGCACGGTGACGAGGGCGTCCCGGTTCGGGAAGTAGTGGTAGAGCGCCTGGACGGTCATGCCGAGGCTGCGGGCGACCGCCCGGAGGGACAGGGCGGCGGGGCCGTTCCCGGCTATGTGGAGTTCGGCGGCTTCCACGATCTCGCGCGTGGCGACCGCCCTGCGGCGCTGGCGGAGGGTGAGCGGCGGGGGTGCGGCTGCGGGCATGGACGGACCTTACGACACGGGGCCAGGAAATTCTGACACTGTCAGAAAAAGTTCCCTCTGCTCAACAAGTCGCCGTCTCACTAACGTCGTTCGCGGCGACGAGGAGTGCGACACCGCCTCCGCCCGCACACGGGGACACACCTGCGCGGGGCACCACGCCGGTTCACCCGCGCATCCGGCCGACACGCGTCGTCTTCACCCTGTTTCAGCTTCCGAGGAGACCTCACGTGTTCGAACGTCTGGCCGAATTCACGATACGGCGATCAAGACTGGTCCTCGTCGTCGCCGTGCTGGCGGTGGCCCTCATGGGCGTGCTCGGCGCCGGCGCCTTCGGCAAACTGCTCGGCGGCGGCTTCGACGACCCCTCCTCCGAGTCCACGCGGGCGGCGGAGGTCATCGACGAGAAGTTCGGCGGTGAGACGAACCTCGTTCTGCTGGTCCGGGCCGACGACGGCCGGATCGACGCTCCCGCCGCCGAACGCAGCGGGAACGCCCTCACCGACAGGCTCTCGGCGGACGAGCGGCTCACCAACGTCGTCTCGTACTGGGAGACCGGCAGCGAAGACCTCCGCTCGCGCGACGGCCGTGAGGCCATGGTGCTCGCCCATGTGAAGGGCGACGAGACCGAGCGGCGGAAGAGCGCCACGGAGCTCCTCGACGCCTACACGGGGCCGTACGAGGACGTCCTCACGGTGCGGGCGGGCGGCGGGGCCGCCGTGGGCGGCGACTTGTCCACACAGGTGGTCGAGGATCTGGTGCTGGCCGAGGCCATCGCCATCCCGCTCACCCTCCTGCTGCTCCTGTTCGTCTTCGGCAGCGTGGTCGCGGCCCTGCTGCCGCTGGTCATCGCGCTCATCGCCATCATCGGCTCGTTCGCCCAGCTGTCCCTGCTCGCGAGCGTCACCGACGTCGCCGACACCGCGACGAACCTCACCACCGCCCTCGGCCTCGGACTGGGCATCGACTACGCCCTGCTGATGGTCAGCCGCTTCCGGGAGCAGCTCGCGGCGGGTGCGAGCGTGGACGACGCCGTACGGCGCACGGTGAGCACGGCGGGCCGTACGGTCGCCTTCTCGGCCGCGACCGTGGCGGCGGCACTCGGGGCGCTGCTGGTGTTCCCGCAGTACTTCCTGCGCTCGTTCGGCTTCGCCGGGGTGGGGGTCGTCGCGATCGCGGCGATCGCGACCCTGCTCGTCATGCCGGCGCTGCTGGCCGTCCTGGGTCACCGGGTCAACAGCGGGCGGCTGCCGTGGGCGAAGCCGGAGCGTTCCGGTACGCGCGCGCCGATGTGGGGGCGGCTGGCGCGGACCGTCATGCGGCGGCCCGCGCTCACCGCGCTGCCCGTGCTCGCGGTCCTGGTGCTGGCGGCGAGCCCGCTGCTGGGCATCACCTTCGGTACGCCGGACGAGCGGGTGCTGCCCGAGGACGCCGGGAGCCGTCAGGTCGCCACCGCCCTGCGGGAGAACTTCGACGGCAGCGAGGAAGCGGCCCTGCACATCGTCATCGACGCGCGGGTGGACAAGGCGCCGCTGGAGGCGTACGCCACCGAACTGTCACGTCTCGAGGGCGTGTTGCGGGTCGAGGCCGGTACGGGCGGGTACGCCGACGGGCAGGCCACGGCCGGCGGTCCCGGTAACGCCTCGCTCGGTCGCGACGACGCTCAGCGGATCACCGTGGTGAGCGGCCTCGTGCCGAAGTCCGACGCGGCACAGGAGCTGGTGGCGGACATCAGGGCGGTCGATCCGCCCACGGGAACGCGTCCCCTGGTGGGCGGTGTGGACGCCCAGCTGGTCGACTCCAAGGAGTCCATCGGCGGGCGGCTCCCGATCGCCGTCGCGCTGGTCGCGCTCACCACCTTCGTGCTGCTGTTCCTGTTCACCGGGAGTGTGGTGCAGCCGCTGCGCGCGCTGGTTCTCAACCTGATCAGTCTGGGCGCCACCCTCGGTGTCATGACGTGGATCTTCCAGGACGGCAACCTCTCCTCCCTGCTCGGCTTCACCGCGCAGCCGATGGAGGTGGCGATGACGGTGCTGATGTTCTGCATCGCCTTCGGACTGTCCATGGACTACGAGGTGTTCGTCACCAGCCGTATCAAGGAACTCCACGACGCGGGGCAGGGCAACGAGGACGCTGTCGCCAACGGCCTCGGCCACACCGGACGTATCGTCAGCGCGGCGGCCTTCCTGCTCGCGGTGAGCTTCTTCGCGTTCGGCACCTCGAGGATCAGCTTCATGCAGATGTTCGGCCTGGGGAGCGGGCTGGCGATCCTCATCGACGCCCTCGCCGTACGCGGGGTCCTCGTCCCGGCGGCGATGCGGGTGCTGGGCCGGTCGGCCTGGTACGCGCCGCCGTTCCTCCGCAGGTTCCACGACCGGTTCGGGCTCGGTGAGGGCGGCCCCGAGGGCACCCCGGCGCCGGCGGCGGAACCGACGTACCAGAAGGACCCGACCACGGTCTGACGCACTCGCGTCATGGGGCCGGCCGACATGGGCGCGCGGTATCGGGGCACCCGGAGCAGGCAAGCAAGAGTAGGGAAACTGCGGTCCGTTCGTTCCGTGCAACCGACAACCGGGAGTATCCAATGACGAGTTACGGCAGCTCATCCGCCGCGTCCTCCGGCTCGCGCACCAACGGCCTGGCGATCGCGAGCCTGTGCTGCGGCATCATCGGCCTGTTCTTCCTGAACATCGTCCTCGGCCCCCTCGCGATCGTCTTCGGCGCCGTCGCCCGGCGCCAGGCGGCGGTCAAGAGCGGCGACGGGATGGCGAAGGCCGGCATCGTCCTCGGCGTCGTCGCCATCGTCCTGTGGCTCGTGCTCCTGGCCGTCGCCGCCAGCAGTGGCGGGTTCAGCTGGTACGTGGGCGGTTAGAGCCCCGTGGACACGCGAGCGGGCCGGTTCCGGAACGGGGCCGGCCCGCTTCGGCGTGCTCAGCCGTGCAGCGAGCGGTAGGCCGAGACCGCGCCGGGGTGCAGGGGGACGCTGCCGGTGCCGATCAGGGTGCGGACGTCGAGGAACTGGGCGCCGACGGCGCGGGCGGGGACGAGGGCGCTCGCGCGCAGGACCAGCAGGCGGGTGACCGCGTCGGCGACCGCGGGGTCCAGGCCGGGACGGCACACGAGCAGGTTGGACACGCCGATGGTGGCGACACCGCCCGCCCCCCGGTAGGCGCCCTGCGGGAACGGCACCTCCTCCAGTCCCGAGCCGGCCAGTCCGTCGTGGCCGCCGAGCCGGGGCAGCAGTCCGGCCAGCGGCAGGAACCGCAGTCCGGGGTCGGTGTCGAGGCCGGTGAGGGTGGTCAGGGGGACACCGCCGGCCACCAGCAGCCCCTCGACGGCGCCGGTCCGTACCGCCTCGGCCGCCTCCGCGAGACGCAGGTGCAGTACGGGGACGTCGGTGCCGGGCGACAGGCCGGCGGCGTCGAGGACGCGTTCGCCGAGGAGGGCCGCCCCCGATCCGACGGCACCGAGGGACACCTTGTGCCCGGCGAGGTCGGCGACCGTCCGCACGGAGGAGTCCGCGCGGACGGCGAACTGGAGGTAGGTCTCGTAGAGCCTGCCGAGCGCCCGCACCGGCACCGGGCGCTCGAAGAGGCCGTCGCCCCGGGCGGCACGCGCGGTGTCGGTGAGGACGAGCGCGAGGTCGGCCCGGCCGTCCCGGAGCAGTTCGATGTTGGCGATGCTGCCCGCCGTGGTGCGGACGCGGCAGCTCAGCCGGGGGTGCGCGCGTTCGATCTCGGCGGCGAGGAGCCGGCCGAACGCCGCGTAGAACGCCGTGGGTTCACCGGTCGCCAGACGCAGCACGCCGCTCGGTCCGGGGTCCTGCCGGGAGGCGTCGGCGGCGAGTGCGCCGCCGAGGGCGACGGCGGCCGCCGAGCCGGCGGCCGTGCGCAGTACGGTACGGCGGCCGGGGAGTCCGGTCATGGCGTGCCGCCGGTGTCCGAGGGGCGTGGGACGACCGCCCTCGCCCGCAGTCCCCGGGGGAGCGCGGGGCCGAGCTCCAGCCGGCCGCCGCGTCCGGTGAGGAGTTGCTCGGCGATCGCCAGCCCCAGTCCCGTGCCGGTCGTCGTACCGGTCCGCCGGGTCGAGCGCCAGAAGCGGGTGGTGGCCTGGGCGAGCTCGTCCGGGTCCAGGCCGGGGCCGTCGTCCGTGACCGTGAGCACCACGCAGGGTCCCTCGACGGCGCAGTCGAGCGTGACGCTGCCGCCGGGGCCGTGCGCGTACTTGATGGCGTTGTCCAGGAGGATGTCCGTGATCTGGGCGAGTTCGTGGCCGGTGCAGGCGGCCGGGAGCGGGCCGGCGGGGGCGTCGGTGGTGAGGCGGAGTCCGGCACGGTGGGCGACCGGCTGCCACCGCCGGTGCTGGGCGAGGGCGACCTCGGCCGCGTCGCACCGGGCGTCCGTGCCGTCGGTCACCGTCAGCTCCCCGGCCCGGTGCTCCGCGGTGGCGAGGGCGAGCATGTCGTCGAGGAGGGTCTCAAGACGGTCGAGTTCGCCGGTGACGCCGTTGTACGTGCGGTCGGCGGAGGTGGGCAGATGGGTGTGCAGGGCGTCGACGCGGAGCCGGAGGGCGGCCATGGGGTTGCGCATCTGATGGGAGGTGTCGGCGACGAGCCGGCGCTGCTGTTCCAGGGCCGCTGTGACGGTGCTCGCCATCCGGTTGAAGCCGGTGGCCAGCTGGCGCAGCTCCGGCGGGCCCCCGGCGCTGGTCTGCTCGGGCGGCAGCCCGGCGGCGAGCTGGCCCACGGCCCGGTCGAGCCGGCGCAGCGGGCTGACCACCCAGCGGGTGGCGGTCCGGGCGAGGGCCGTGCAGGCGAGGGCGACCAGGGCCGTGCCGGCCAGTACGGCGGCCCAGCGGCGGGCGATGTCCCGGGCGGCGGTCTCCACCGACGCCCGCATGACGACGGCCCCGGTGACCCGGGTGCCGGTGCCGGCCGGCTCGGCGAACGTGCGGTGGCCGTGCGACCAGGGGCGCAGGGGGCCCCGGGGATGGGCGGTCTGGTTGCGCAGGGCCGCGTCGATCAGCGGGGCGACGCCGGGGTCCGCCGCCCGCATGCCGCCGGTCTGGACCACGGGGACCCGGCGGACGTCGGTGACGACCAGCGGTTCGCCGTAGAGCTCGGTGTAGCGGCGGGCCTCGGCGACGACCGCGGAGGTGTCGCCGGTCGCCGCGGCCTGGTCCATGAGGGAGGCGAAGCGGTCCAGGGCGGAGCTGCGGGCGAGGACGAGTTGCTGGGTGCGGTCGGAGGCGGTGAACAGCAGCAGCGGCACCGCGAACGCGGCGACCACGAGGATGCCGAACACCAGCAGCACGGTCTGGACCCGGGTACGCACGCGCCGTCCCTCAGTCCCCGAAGCGGTAGCCGAAGCCGCGGATCGTGGTGAGCGGGCCGGGGCGGCCCAGCTTGGCGCGCAGCTGGGTGAGGTGGACGTCGAGGGAGCGGGACACGGCGTGGTGGGCGTCGCCCCACACCTCGTCCAGGAGCTGCTCCCGGCTGACCGCCGTACCGGCCCGTGCGGCCAGGGCGGCGAGGACGTCGAACTCCTTCGCGGTCAGATCGACCTCGGCGCCGTCCACCCGGACCCGGCGGGCGTCGAGGTCGACCTCGACGTCACCGGCGCGGACCGTGCGCGCGGCGGGGGCGGCGGGGCGGGGCGCGGTGCGCCGGGTGACGGCCTCGATACGGGCCAGCAGCTCGGTCAGGCGTACCGGCTTGACCAGGTAGTCGTCGGCCCCGAGGCGCAGGCCCCGCACCACGGAGCGCTCGTCACCGCGCGCGGTGAGGATCAGCACGGAGAGGTCGCTCACCGCGCGCAGTCCGCGCAGCACGTCCAGGCCGTCGATGTCGGGCAGGCCGAGGTCGAGGAGGAGCAGGTCGGCGCTGCGGTGGTAGGTCAGGACGTCCCTGCCGTGGCGGACCCGGCGGGTGTCGTGGCCGTGGTCGTAGAGGACCTCGACGAGGGCCGCGGCCACCCCGTCGTCGTCCTCGGCCAGCAGTATCTGCATCCCCGCTCACCTCCCTCCGGCCTCGTAGAGGAGTCTCCGCTTCCGAATGTAGACCACGCCCGGCGGTGGTCCCGGCGGGCGGCCGGGGCGCCCGGGGCCGGAATGTTAAGGGGAGGTTAGTTCTGTGCCCGGTCGTCTCCCCGCGCCCCGACCGGCGGATCCAGGCTGCAGCGGTCGAGGACGACGTACCGGAGCAGAGGAACCAGCCATGATCATCGACTGTCACGGCCACTACACGACCGCCCCGCCGGCCCTGGCCGCCTGGCGGGACCGGCAGGTCGCCGGGCTCGCCGATCCCGCCCTGGCTCCGTCCCGCGCCGACCTGCGGATCGGCGACGACGAGCTGCGCGAGACCATCGAGGCGAACCAGCTGAGGCTGATGGACGAACGCGGCATCGACCTGACGGTCTTCTCGCCGCGCGCCTCCTTCATGGCGCACCACATCGGCGACTTCCGGACCTCCGCCGAGTGGGCCGCGATCTGCAACGAACTCTGTCACCGCGTCAGCCTGTTGTACCCGGAGCGCTTCGTCCCCGCCGCGATGCTCCCGCAGTCGCCCGGCGTCGACCCCGCCACCTGTATCCCCGAACTGGTGCGCTGTGTCGAGGAGTACGGCGCCGTCGCGCTCAACCTGAACCCCGATCCGTCCGGCGGCCACTGGACCGCCCCGCCGCTCACCGACCGCTCCTGGTACCCGGTCTACGAGAAGATGTCCGAGTACGGCATCCCGGCGATGATCCACGTCAGCACCAGCGTGAACCCCGCCTTCCACACCACCGGCGCGCACTACCTCAACGCCGACACCACGGCGTTCATGCAGCTCGTCCAGGGTGATCTGTTCGCCGACTTCCCGGACCTGCGCCTGGTGATCCCGCACGGCGGCGGTGCGGTGCCCTACCACTGGGGCCGGTTCCGGGGCCTGGCGATGGCACTCGGCAAGCCGCCGCTGGAGGAGCACGTCCTGGGCAACGTCTTCTTCGACACCTGCGTGTACCACCAGCCGGGCGCGGACCTCCTGTTCGACGTCCTGCCGGCCCGGAACATCCTCTTCGCGTCGGAGATGGTCGGCGCCGTCCGCGCCATCGACCCGTGCAGCGGCCACCACTTCGACGACACCCGCCGCTACACCGAGGCGGCCAGGCTGTCCGCCGCCGACCTGGCCGCCGTCCAGGAGCACAACGCCCGCGCCGTGTACCCGCGCCTGGACGCGCTGCTGAAGCGACAGGGCCGCTGAGCGGCCCGAGAACCCTCGTCCCACCCCCGTTTCCCCTTCCCCGAGGAGACCCATGCCCACCGCCTCCCCCAAGACGCCGGGCTGGCTCGACTGGCACCCCAGCCCGTCCGAGCCCGCCTTCCGGCTCCCGCCCGGCGCCGTCGACGCCCACTGCCATGTCTTCGGCCCGCAGGCCGAGTTCCCCTTCGCCCCGCAGCGCAAGTACACGCCCTGCGACGCCGGGAAGGAGCAACTGTTCCGGCTCCGCGACCACTTGGGCATCGCCCGCACCGTGATCGTGCAGGCCACCTGCCACGGCACCGACAACTCCGCGATGGTGGACGCCGTACGGGCGGCCGGCGGCCGGGCGCGCGGTGTCGCCTCCGTCCGGCCGGACGTCACCGAGGGCGAGTTGCTCGATCTGCACGCGGCGGGTGTGCGCGGGGTGCGTTTCAACTTCGTACGGCGGCTGGTGGACGCCTCGCCCCGGGACGACCTGCGGGCCGTCGCGGACAAGGTCGCCCCGCTGGGCTGGCACGTCGTCCTCTACTTCGAGAGCGCCGATCTGCCGGACCTGGAGGACTTCTTCGCCTCGCTGCCGACCCCCCTGGTGGTGGACCACATGGGCCGCCCCGATGTGACCCGTCCGGCGGACGGCCCGGAGTTCTCCCGCTTCCTGCGCTTCGTCGGCACCGGTGACGTCTGGGTCAAGGTGACGTGCCCCGAACGCCTCAGCGCGACCGGGCCCGCCGCCCTGGACGGCGAACCGCACCCGTACGCGGACGTCGTCCCCTTCGGCCGCCGCGTCGTGGAGGAGTTCCCCGACCGGGTGCTGTGGGGCACCGACTGGCCCCACCCCAACCTCACCGGCCACATGCCCGACGACGGCCTCCTGGTCGACTACGTGCCGCGGATCGCGGTCACGGCGGACCAGCGGCGCAGGTTGCTGGTCGACAACCCGATGAAGCTGTACTGGCCCGGCGAGGAGATCTGAACATGGGGCAGCGACTCACCCACGCCAACGCGCTGAACCGGCTCGACCGACTGCCGATCGGCCGCTTCCACAAGGTCACCCTGGTGGCCGTGTCCTTCGCCTACTTCTTCGAGTTCGCGGACATCAACACGTTTGCGACGACCGCGCCCAAGCTGATCAAACTGTGGGGCGTCACCATCGACCAGGTCGCCTACGTGACCTCGCTGTCGTTCGTCGGCATGTTCCTCGGCTCGGTCGTCGCGGGTGCGATGGCCGACCGGTGGGGCCGCAAACGGACGCTGATGCTGACCACCGTGTGGTTCGGCGCCTTCTCGTTCGCGTCGGTGTTCGCCTGGGACATCGTGTCGCTGGGCGTGCTCCGCGTACTGACCTCGGCGGGCCTGGCGGCGATGACCGTCGTCGCCGTCATCTACGTCAACGAGATGTACCCGGCCGCCGTGCGCGGCAAGTTCCAGGCGTACGCCATCGTCATCGGCATCTGCGGCACCCCGGCCACCAACCTCATCGCCAGCGCGGTCGTGCCCCTGAGCGACTGGTCGTGGCGGCTGGTCTACCTGTGGGGCTCGCTCGGCATCCTGCTGGTGTTCTTCACCAAGCGGCTGAAGGAGTCGCCCCGCTGGTACGAGAGCCGGGGCGAGCACGGCAAGGCCGACGAGGTGCTGCGGGAGATCGAGGCGAGCGTCGCCGCGGAGAAGGGCCCGCTGCCCGAGCCGGCGCCCCCGGTGGAGGAGACCCCGTCGACCCGCACGCCGGTGCGCCTGCTGCTGCAGAAGAGGTACCTGCTCCCCACGCTGCTGCTCACGGTGCTGTGGGTGACGCAGACCGTCGGCTTCTTCGGCTACTCCAGCTGGGCGCCCACGCTGCTCGCCAAGGAGGGCTTCAGCGTCGAGAAGTCCGTGTTCTACGTGGCGCTCACCACCGTCGGAGCGCCCCTGGGCTCGTATCTCGCGTCGCTGGTCACCGACCGCTTCGAACGCAAGTGGAGCCTGGCCGTGTTCGGCACGGTCATCGCGCTGTGCGGGCTGCTGTACGGGCTGACCTTCAACCCGGTGCTGATCATCGTGTTCGGCTTCCTGGTCAATATGTTCGAGCGCGGCTACACGGCCCTCGCCTACGCCTACTCCCCCGAGCTGTTCGACACCCGTGCCCGCTCCCTGGGCACCGGCGTCTCCTACGGTCTGGGCCGGCTGTCGAACGCCGCCGGTCCGCTGATCGTCGCGGCGCTCTACCAGAGCAACGGCTACCGCAGTGTCTTCTTCTTCATCGCCGGGACCTGGCTGGCCGGGGCGATCGTGCTGGCCGTCTTCGGACCGCGCACCCGGCGGGCCCGGATCGCGGCCCTCTCGGAGGAGAAACAGCAGGCGGTGACGGCGCGGTGACCTCCAAACGGCTCCCGGCGCGATAATCGGGGCATGGGATCACCCTCCGTCGACGTGGACGCCGTACACGAGCGGCTGGTGGCCGAGCTGCTCCTTGCCGGGGAGCCGTACGGCCTGATGCCGGCCGGGGGTGACGCCGTACGGGCGCACGGGCTGGTGGCGGCCCGGCGCAGCGGGGGTCTTCACCTGCTGGCCTTTGAGTTCGAGTAAGTGAGCGTAACCATGCATGGGCGAGTGTCGTTGTCGGGGTGTGAATCTGACGGAATGGGCGAAGACGCAGGGCGTGCATCCGCAGACCGCGTATCGCTGGTTCCGTGAGGGGACGTTGCCGGTACCGGCTCAGCGGGTCGGGTCGCGCACGATCCTGGTGAACATCGAGGCCGGCACCGCTCCGGAAGCGGTAAGCGGCCTGGGGCTGTATGTCCGTGTCTCCTCACATGACCAGAAAGGTGATCTGGAGCGGCAGTTGGCCCGGTTGGCCGCGTGGGCGGCCAAGGTGGGTGGCAAGGTCGTCCGGGTCGAGTCCGAGATCGGCTCGGGTATGAACGGCAGTCGCGCAAAGGTCCGTCGCCTGCTGGCCGATCCGGACGTGACCTGCGTGGTCGTGGAACACAAAGATCGGCTCGGCCGCATACGTCGAACTCGTCGAGGCTGCCCTGTCCGCACACAACCGCCGTCTCGTCGTCCTGGATGACGGCGAGGTCGAAGACGACCTGGTGCGGGACATGGTGGAGGTGCTGACGTCGTTCTGCGCCCGCCTGTATGGCCGCCGGTCGGCGAAGAACCGTGCCCGCAAGGCGTTGGAGGCCGCCGAGCATGGCTGACTCCGCACTCCGCGAGATCGTGCCGTCGTTCGTGGCCCTCGGCCCCGCCGGTGTGGCGGTCCGGGACCGGCTCAAGCGCCTGACGGCCGTGGATGAGGAAGTTCTTCGGCTGGTCGGCGTGCACATGGGTTCGCTCGCGTCGAAGGACCTCGTGGCCCGCTGCCGGGATGGTCTGGAACACTCCACCGATACGTGGGCTGCACGCAAACGCTCGCTGACGCCTCAGTCGTCGGCGCGCTGGGCCGGCGCTGTCACCAAAGCCACTCACGATCAGTGGGCACTCTCGCGTCGCAGCCAGCTCGCGCACATCCAGAATCTCGAAGCCGGGATCAAGACGATCGCGCACCGCCTGTCGCAGCCGATCGGCGCGAAGGGCACGAAGAAGGCACCCGGCGGCTACCGTTCCGAGGGCGAGTGGTTCCACAAGACCCGCCGCCTGCGCGTGCTGGAGGACCGGCTGGAGCGCGAACGCGCTGACCGTGGACACGGCCGCGTGCACGTGGTGCGGGGCGGCAGGCGACTCGCCCGCAACCGGCACAACCTGGCTGCCGCCCAGCTCACCGCCGAACAATGGCGGGAACGCTGGGAGGCAGGGCGCTGGTTCCTGGCCGCCGACGGCGAGAGCGGGAAGCGATTCGGCAACGAAACGATCCGTATCACCCCGGACGGGGAGGTGTCGATCAAGCTGCCCGCGCCGCTGGCTCACCTGGCCAACGCCCCCCGTGGCCGGTACGTCCTCGCGTACAAGGTCTCCTTCCCGCACCGCGGCCCCGAGTGGGCCGACCGCATCGAAGCCAACCGGGCCGTCGCGTACCGCATCCACTTCGATGTGGACCGGGGCCGCTGGTACATCACCGCGTCCTGGCAGTACACCCCGACGAAGACCATCCCGATCGAGTCCGCCCTGACCGACGGGGTCATCGGTGTCGACACCAACGCCGACCACCTCGCCGCCTGGCGCCTCGACGCCCACGGCAACCCGATCGGCCGACCGCGCCGCTTCTCCTACGACCTGTCCGGCAACGCCGACCACCGCGACGCCCAGGTCCGCCACGCCCTGACACGCCTGCTGAACTGGGCCAAGACTTGTGGCGTGAAGGCCATCGCCGTCGAAGACCTGGACTTCACCGCCGAGAAGACCCGCGAGAAGCACGGCCGCCGACGCCGCTTCCGACAGATCATCTCCGGCATCCCCACCGGCAAGCTCCGCGCCCGCCTGACCTCGATGGCCGACCAGACCGGTATCGCGATCATCGCCGTGGACCCGGCCTACACCAGCCGCTGGGGCGCCCAGCACTGGCAGAAGCCCCTCACCACCAAGAACCGAAAGACCACCCGTCACGATGCCGCGAGCATCGCGATCGGACGACGCGCCCAAGGGCACCCGATCCGGCGACGGACGGCACCGCCCCCGCACGACCAGAGTGATCGTGCGGGGCATCGGACCGTCCAGGCCCGACCGGGCACCCCAAGGCGTGAGGGAACCCGCCCCCGTATTCCCGGACCACGGACACGATCCGTGCAGCCAGATACAGAACGAAAGCGGGAGACCAGGACATCCAGAACCGTTCGGGATGTCCGCAGTGCACAGGCCCGGGTCCAAGACTCACTCCTGCTCACTGATTAGGAACGGTGTGGACCTGGTCACCGAGCATCCCGCGGCCATGGCGGAGATCGCCGGCGCGGTGGAAGCAGGGCTCGCGGAACGCGGGTGGGCGGTCGACGGGGTCGACGCCGATCCGCTGGCCGCCCGGCTGGTCGCCGTGGATCCCGTGTCCGGCGCGCGGTGGCGGGTCGATCTGCGTAAGGAGGCGCTGTGGCGTCCGGCGGTGCGCACGGACGCCGGTCCGGTGCTGTCCCTGGAGGACCTCGTCGGTACGACGGTACGGGCGCTGGCCGATCGCGGACTGCCCCGTGACCTGGTCGACGTGCACGCCGCCGCCCGCCGCTGGAGCCACCCCGAGCTGGAGGAGCTCGGGCGCCGTCACGCCCCCGACACCTTCGACCTCGCCGAGCTGCAGTCCCGGCTGGCCGGCACGGAGTGGCTGGGCGACGCCGGATTCCGGACGCACGGGCTGGACGGCCCCGGGATCGCGGAGCTCCGCCGCTGGGCCCAGGCGTGGGCCGACGACATCGCGGAACGGCTGGTGGAGGGGGAGGACCCGGAGCAGTACCCCGACGAGGACTGATCCCGGGGCCGCCGGGGTCCTTCTCGTACGCGTGGCCGGTCGGCGGTTAGGCTCGCGCCCATGACGACTGCGAAGAACAACGGTGTCTCTCCCCTCGATGTCGAGATCGACGCGCTGAACGGTGGCCCCGCGGGGCTCGGTCAGTACGCGGGGCGGGCCGTGCTCGTCGTGAACGTGGCCTCCAAGTGCGGCCTGACCCCGCAGTACGCCGGTCTGGAGCGGCTGCACGAGCGGTACGCGGAGCAGGGCTTCACCGTGCTCGGTGTGCCCTGCAACCAGTTCCTCGGGCAGGAGCCGGGCAGCGCCGGGGAGATCGCCGAGTTCTGTTCGGCGACGTACGGCGTGACCTTCCCGATGACCGAGAAGGTCGAGGTGAACGGGGACGGACGGCACCCGCTGTACGAGCGGCTGACCGGGTTCGCGGACGCCGAGGGGCACAGCGGCGACATCCGCTGGAACTTCGAGAAGTTCCTGATCGGGCGGGACGGCGAGATCGTGGCCCGGTTCTCACCGCAGACCGAGCCGGAGTCCGCGGAGGTCGTGTCGGCGGTGGAGAAGGCGGTCGGCTGACGGTTGACCTTGCCCCTGGGGCAGGGGTGAGCGTGTCCGTCGTCGGGCGGAGAGGCCGTCCGGCGACGGAGGATGTCGGCGTGGACGAGGAACTGCTGGGCATCGGGGCGTTCGCGGCACGGGCACGGCTGTCGGCGAAGGCGCTGCGGCTGTACGACCGGCTGGGGCTGCTGGCCCCGGCGCGGGTCGACGAGGCCACCGGCTACCGGTACTACCGGGCCGGGCAGGTGGAGGCGGCCCGGCTGGTGGCGCTGCTGCGGCAGCTGGACATGCCGCTGGCCCGGATCGCCGGGGTCGTCGACACGGCCGACGGCGCCGTGGCGGCCGAGCGGCTCGCCGCGTACTGGACGGACGTCGAGACGCGGCACGCCGGGCAGCGGACGCTCGCCGAGTACCTCCGTGGACGGCTGTCGGGAAGGAACTCCGAGATGTACGGGAAGTTCGAGGTCGACACGGTGGACGTGCCGGCGCAGGTGCTGATCACCGAGTCACGGCATGTGCTGGCGGACGAGTTGCCGCCGTGGATCGGGGCCGCGCTGAGCCGGCTGGAGGAAGCTGCCGGGGAGTGCGGGGGCGCTGCGGGAACGCCGTTCGTGGCGTATCACGCGGAGGTGTCCATGGAGAGCGACGGCCCCGCGGAGGCCTGTGTGCCGGTCGCCGACGAGGCGGCGGCGCGTGCCTGGGCCGAGGGCCGGGGCCGGGCCAGGGGGACGGTCGTACGGGTGGAGCCGGCCCAGCGGCTGGCCCGGACCCGGATCACCAAGGCGCAGGTGGCGCATCCGCAGATCCTGGCCGCGTTCGAGGCGGTGGAGGAGTGGGTGAGGGCGAAGGGGCTGACACCGGCCGGCCCCTGCCGGGAGGTGTACTTCGCCGACTGGGAGGCCGCGGGCCCCGAGGACCCGGTGTGTGACGTGGCCTTCCCGGTGACCGGCGCGGCGGGCTGAGCAGAACGGGTCCGAGCCGAGAGGGCGCGGCCGAGCCCTCTCGGCTAGGACGGCGGACTGGTCGAGAGGGCCCTGTCGGTGTGCGCCTGCGGGGTCCGGTGACGCCCGGTGGGCGCTCGCCGGACCGGTCAGTTCCTGACCGAGGCCACGAAGGTGTTCCACGCGTCCGCGGGGAAGGCCAGCTTCGGACCCTCGGGGACCTTGGTGTCCCCGAGTTCCAGCGCCGCCTCGGTGGTCGACCTGACCATCACGCACGCGCCGTTGTTGTTGGTGTAGGAGGACGTCGTCCACGTTTCCGTGGCGCCCAGACGAATTGCCATGTTCGCTCCGTAGCCAGATGCTGAGTCGCTGTCACCGGCCCGCGTGCCCCGGCATGGGCCCGGGACCGGATTTCGCCAACCCTCACTGGTGGTTGGCGTGATCGACGCTACTCGCCAACATCCTCTTTCGGAGGAGCCGTTCACTCGACCGAGTGGCATATACCAGGGGATACTTCCAGCCCTGCCTGCCAACGGTGTATCATCCCGCCGCGCTACGGGCGGTGTTCAGCGCGCGTACTCCTTCGCGAGGCGCTCCACGCGCTGCCGGGACGCCTCCACGTTCAGCGACTGGGCCCGCAGATGCTCGTACATCACCGTGTACTTCTGCACATCGTGCGGCTTCTCCAGATACAGGTCGCTGGTGACGCCCTCGATGTAGACCACGCTCGAGTCGGCCGCGTCGGCGAACTCCAGGATGGAGTACTGCCCGTTGATCCCGGCGTGCGCGCCGACCTCGAACGGCAGCACCTGCACGGTGATGTGCGGCAGCTGGGACAACTCCATGACGTGCTCCAGCTGTTCCCGCATCACCTGCCGGCTCCCGACGACGCGGTGCAGCGACGCCTCGTCCAGCACCACCCACAGCCGCAGCGGTTCCCGGTCCGCGGTGATCCGGCTCTGCCGGCGCAGCCGCACCTCGACCCGCTTGTCGTTGTCCTGCTCCGACGACTCCGGCGAGCCGCCCTGCACGATCGCCTCCGCGTACGCGCGGGTCTGCAGCAGCCCGGTGATGATCTGCGGCTCGTAGACGCGCAGCGACTCCGCGTCCGTCTCCAGCCCGATGTAGACGCTGTACGGGATGTCGCCGAAGGCGTGCCACCAGCCCTGCTGGCGCGAGTCCTTGGCCATCTGCATCAGCGACTCGACGATCCGCTGGTCCTCCACCTCGTAGACCCCGCACAGATCGCGGACGTCACGCTGGCTGATGCTGCGCCGCCCGTTCTCCAGGCGGCTGATCTTCGACTGCGACACCAGCAGCCGCTCCGCCACCTCCTCCGCGGTCATGCCCTTGACCTCGCGGAGCCGGCGCAGCTCCTGGCCCAGCCGGCGCCGCCTGACGGTGGGATTGACATTGGACGCCACGGGACGTGCACCTCCGGCTGCGTGCCTAGTACTACTTGCCACTTTGCGTGTCTGCTGTTGAGCAGACTGCCACCAAGGCGCTTCCTACCGCTGGGAAACGGTGGATATACGACAAGCACACGCCACGTCCCGGTGAACTTACGGGTGTTGACGCGTGCCGGTGCCGGACACGGGTGCGCCGAGCGGGGCGGGGAGAACCGTGTGTTCTCCCCGCCCCGCTCGGACTGCGGCTCCCGTGACCGGGTCTGGCCCGCCCTGGATCCGTACGGCTAGTGCACCGCGGCGCGTGCCATGGATCCGCGGTGCGGTTGCGCCGGAACACCACGGGCGGGTTCCGGTGCTCCCCGGCCGCCGGCGGGGGCCTGCCGGCCTGCCGGGGCGGGGCTGCGGCGCGGCTGGGCCGCGGCGCCGTTCTGGACGTCCATCACGGCGTGCGCCACGAGTCCGCCCATCGGGTCGTGCCGGATCAGATCCCGCAACCGGGAACGCGAGGAGCGTCCCTCGTTCCCCGGGTACAGGTGCTTGCCGAGTCCCACCGCGTGCGCCAGTGCGGCGAGCGCCGCGGTCCGCGGGTCCGGCGGGACGCCGGTGCGGATCGCGGAGTCCAGCCGGGCCCTGATCTCCCGGCTGATCTCGGTGTCCGTCGCCTGGTAGCGAGTCGTCGGCAGCACCCCGCACATCTGTCCGGCCACGGCGTGCACCATGCCGCACCGCTCCAGATGCGAGAGGTAGGTCTGGCGCAGCCCGAGTCGCGGCCCGCCGATCCAGTTGACCGCCCGTACGGGAGCGCCGCGCCTTCGCAGCAACTCCAACGCGCAGTCCAGTGTTGGGTCTCCAGTCGGCCGTGGCACCACCACGGCGATACGATCCCCGTCAGGGGCTATCCGTCCGGCCAGCGCCAGCTCCACTAGCTGTGCTCCGGCCAGACCGAGGTCGAGCGACTGCGGCTGTGCAGTGGTACCCGTGGTCGGGTCCAATGCCAGCAGCAGAAGCTCTTCCGGAAGTGTTCTGCGGCTCCTGCCCATCCATGCCTCCCCGCGTGGATGTCTGACAGGGTGACCCCTCTCACATTGGTCTGTCGAGGGTGCGTGACCACTTCGTAGTGGAACCAGTAGGTATGTCGTTCTCGTCTACCACGTGGGGGAAGTCCGCACACAGGACACTGGTACATGGTTCGGACAGCGCTGCGGAGCGTTGTCACGGGCGGCGGTTCACGGTTCGGTTGGCGCACGCGGGGCGTGCGGCGCATGGAGGAGGCATCGGTGGCGGGCGAGTCCCCCGACAGGTCGAAGCAGCGCGAGTCGTCGGCAGAACCGACGTCGGGGAGCGCGGGTCCGGTTCCCGGGAAGCGGGACCCCCGGTTGGCAGTGAGCCGCGAGGCGGCGCCCGACACGGCGACCCGCGTGCTCTCGGTGCGCGAGGAGCCGCCCTCGGGCGGCGGGAACGGGGAGTCGGGCCGCCTGCGCGAGGCCGCGGCGACGTGGATCCGCCCGGCGGACGACGAGACGGCTGACGCCCCCGGTGCCCCGGCTGACGCCCCCGGTGCCCCGGCTGACGCCGGGGACGCTTCGGGAGGTTCGGCCGACACCGGGGACGCCTCGGGAAGTGCGGCCGACACCGGGGACGCCTCGGGAGGTTCAGCCGACACCAGGGACGCTTCAGGAGGTGTGGCCGACACCAGGGACGCACCCGGAGGTTCGGCCGACACCGAGGGCACCTCCGGAGGTTCGGCTGACACCGGGGACGCTTCGGGAAGTGCGGCCGGCACCAAGGACACCTCGGGAGGTTCCGCCGGCGCCGGGGACACCTCGGAGGGTTCAGCCGACACCAGGGACGCACCCGGAGGTGCGGTCGGCACCAAGGACACCTCGGGAGGTTCCGCCGGCGTCGGGGACACCTCGGAGGGTGCGGTCGGCGCCGGGGAGCGGGAGGCCGGTTCGGCCGCGGGGGATGCCTTCGGCGACCGGGGTGCGGCGGAGGCGGAGCCCGGCGAGGAGCGTGAGAGCACGCCCGAGGCGGGTACGGCCACGGGTGCCTCCGGCGACGAGGGCGAGCGCGGGTCGGACCCGGCGGGCGAGGACGCCTCCGGGCGGGCGGTTGCCACCGCGAGGTCGGAGAGCGCGGGGGACTCCCCCGACGGCGCGTCCCGCAGCGAGGGCGAACAGGAGAACCCCGGGGCCGACACGGGGACGGACGCCGGCAACGCGTCCCGCACCGAAGACGGCCCCGACACCGCCGCGCACGACGACGCGTCCCGTGCCGAGGGCCGGCGCGGGAGCGCCGCACAGTCCGCTGCCCCGGCCACCGCCGACGCCTCCCACGCCGAGGACGTGCCCGCCGTACGGAAGACCGGTGCCGACGCGCCGCAGGCCGGGGCGTCCGGCGCCGAGGACGGGCACGGCGGCGCTCAGACCGGCGCGGACGCGCCCAAGGGCACCGCCTCCCGGGCCGACACAGACTCCAAGAGCGCCGCGAAGGGCCCCGCCGTACAAACCGGCACGGGCGCGGACGCGCCGAAGCCCGCGGCCGGGGCGTCCCGCGCCGAGGACGAGCGCGGGGGCGCCGCCAAGGCCGGCGCGGGCGGCGCGGCTTCCCGCGCCGACGGCGAGGGGGGCGGGGTTCCCGGGGCCCGGGGGTCCGATGACGCGGGCGCCCGGCCGAAGGGCAAGGGGCCCGTCGATCAGCCCACCGCCGTGTTCCGGACCGGACGGGCCCCCGCGCCGGCCGTGGATCAGCCCACCACCACGCTCAAGCTGGGCGACGCGGCCCGCCGGGCGGACGCCGAGGCCGAGCGGACCAGCAGGTTCGTGGCGCTGAAGCGGGACGAGGACCTCGGCGCCCGTAAGCCGCCCGCTGCCCCCGTACCGCCCACCGGCCCGACCACCTCGCTCCCCCAGGTCGGTCCCGAGCGGACCACACAGCAGCCGCTGCCGCCCCGCCCGCCGCTGGATCTGCTGGCGGAGCTGACCAACACCCCGCCGCCCCCGCAGACCCCGCTGCGGACGGCGGTGCGGCGGCTCAAGATCTGGACGCCACTGGTTCTGCTGCTGGTGATCGTCTTCGGCGTCGTACAGAACGTCCGCCCGCTCCCGACGCCCACCCTGGAGCTGACCGCCGAGGACAGCTTCACCTTCGAGGGCGGCAAGGTCGACATCCCGTGGCCGGAGAAGGGGCAGGCCGCGCTGGACGTCGACGGCATCGGCACCTTCGGTTCGTCCGGCGAGCAGAAGCCCGTGCCGATCGCCAGTGTCGCCAAGGTCATGACGGCGTACGTGATCCTGCGCGACCACGACCTGAAGAGCGGCGCCGACGGTCCGATGATCGAGGTCGACCCGACCGCCGAGAAGCAGTCCGACGCCGGTGACGAGTCGACGGTCAACGTCACGGCGGGCGACGAGATCTCCCAGCGGGAGGCGCTCGAGGCCATCCTGATCGCGTCCGCGAACAACGTGGCGCGGCTGCTGGCCCGCTGGGACGCCGGTTCGGAGAAGGCGTTCGTCGCGAAGATGAACGCCGCCGCGAAGGACCTTGGCATGACGAACACGACGTACACGGACCCCTCGGGTCTGAACAACACCACCGTGAGCACCGCCGTGGACCAGGTGAAGCTGGCCAAGGCCGCGATGAAGCAGCCCGCCTTCCGCGAGGTCGCCGCGATGATGGAGTACATCGACTACAAGGGCACGAAGCACGGCAACTGGAACCGCCTGGTCGGCCACAACAACGTGGTCGGGATCAAGACCGGTACGACCACCTCCGCGCTCGGCAACCTCTCCTTCGCGGCGAAGAAGGACGTCGACGGCGAGACCCACCGGATCATCGGCGCGGTGGTGCGCCAGCCCGAGGGCGGCGTGGACAACACCATCCTGTCCGGTGCGCTGTCCGCGGGCGACCAGCTGATCCGGGCCGCGCAGGACGTCCTGGAGTCGGCGACGATCCTGAAGAAGGGCACCGTCGTCGGTTACGCGGACGACGGTCTCGGCGGCCGTACGCCCGTCGCCGTCACCGAGGACGTCAAGGCCGTCGGCTGGGCGGGCCTGTCGGTGAAGCTGACGTTCACCGGCGAGGAGCTGCCGCACACGGCGAAGGCCGGCACGAAGGTCGGCACGCTCACGGTCGGCGACGGCACGAGCGGTGCCGTCAAGGTGCCGGTCGCACTGCAGGAAGACCTCGTCGAGCCCGGTTTCGGGGACAGGCTGACGCGTCTGACCTGATCCGGACACCGCACGGACCCGGCGGCCGCCGCCCACCACGGGCGACGGCCGCCGGGCCGCGTGCTAGCGTCACGAAACGGGCAAGCAGACGGGATACGGGGAGTGCCTTCAGGTGGCCACAGCGGAGCCGACACGCGCCGACGACGCCGAACCGGACCCGGGCTCCGGCCCGCGAATACCGCCGCCCGCGAGCGGGCGGTCCGGGACGCCGCGGCCGCCCGAGGCCGCTGACCGCGTTCACGGCCGCCTCATGACCGCCGTCCTCGCCGTCCGCGCCCGCATGCTGCGGCATCCGGTGCTGTCCGTGACCGCGCTCTCCGGCGTCCTGCACATCGTCTGGTTCTTCACGTCCGCGAACAGTGGCGGCGATCTCGCCGCGCAGGACGCGTGGGCCGAGTTCGTCGGCCGGCACCCGGACTCCGCGTACAACCTCGCCTGGTACGGCGGTATGCACCCGGTGTCGTACAGCGTGGTGTCGCCGTATCTGATGTCGGTCCTCGGGGTGCGGACCACGATGATGATCGCGGGCACCGTGTCGGCGGGCCTGCTGACCCTGGTGCTGATGCGCAGCCGGTCGGTGCGCAACCCCCTGTGGGCGGCCCTCGCGGGCGTCTTCGCGCTGCTGTGCAACGCGGCCTCGGGCCGGGTGACGTACGGGCTCGGCACGATGTTCGCGCTGGGCGCGGTCGCCGTCGTCTTCTGCTGGCCGTACCGCTGGCGCTACAAGCGCTGGGCGAAGGCCCTGTGCGCGGCCCCGCTGGCGGCGCTCGCCACGATGGCCTCGCCGGTCGCCGGTCTGTTCGTGGGCCTGGTCGCGGTGGCCCTGTTCCTGCAGAAGCGGCGGCCGGGCGCGTGGGCGCTGGGGCTCGCGCCCACCGCCGTGGTGGCGGTCTCGGCGTGGCTCTTCCCGTTCTCGGGGACCCAGCCGATGGGCATCGGCTCGGTGATCCTGCCGCTGCTGTACTCGGTCCTGGTGTACGTCCTGGTCCCCGCGGACTGGAAGACCGTACGGATCACGTCCGCCGTGTACGGGCTGGGGATCGTGCTGGTCTGGCTGATCAGCTCGCAGATCGGGTCGAACATGACCCGGCTGTCGATGCTGTTCGGCGGGGTGGCGCTGGTGGCGGCGCTGCCGTTCACCGTGCCGAAGTCCCGCAAGTGGTACGCGGTCGTCGTCGCGATCGTCGGCTTCACCGGGTGGATCGGCTTCAAGTCGGTCGACGACGTCGTGCACACCACGCCCCGCGCGTCCTGGGCGCGCGAACTGGCGCCGCTGGTGAACGAGCTCCAGGAGGTCGGCGCCGAGCGGGGCCGGGTGGAGGTCGTCCCCGCCGCCTCGCACCGTGAGGCCTCCGCCCTCGCCCCGTACGTCAACCTCGCCCGGGGCTGGAACCGGCAGGCCGACATGCAGCGCAACCCGCTCTTCTACGACGACACCCTCAACTCGGCGAACTACAACGAGTGGCTGAAGCGCTGGGGCGTGCACTTCGTCGTGCTGCCGAAGGACGAGCCGGACGGTGACGGCGGCCAGCGGGAGCGGGAGCTGGTGCAGCGCGGGCTGCCGTATCTGGAGCAGATCTGGGGCGACGCCAACTGGCAGCTGTTCGCGGTGAAGGACCCGGCGCCGCTGGCGGAGCCGAACACGGTCGTGGAGCGGGCCGAGCAGGGCGAGTGGACGCTGCGGGTGGAGAAGGCGGGCCGGATCCTGATCCGGGTCCCGTACTCGCCGTGGCTGGGCCTCGTCGACGCCGACGGCACACCGCTGGACCCTCCGCAGGAGACACAGGAGTCCGAGGACCGGCCGGAGGGCGAGCCGAAGACGTACGAGAACGTCCACGGCTGCCTGCTGGAGACGGAGGAGGACGCGGACGGCGACACCTGGACGACGCTGCTCGCGCCCGAGCCGGGGACATACCGCCTGGCGGCTCCGTACAAGTGGGGGGAGCGGGGCACTCCCTGCCCCGACGAGCTGCGCTGACCCCGCCGCCGTTCATGTCGATGAACGGAGGTCAGCTAGTCGAACATCTTTACCTCCCCTTGACCCTCCGCTTTCTTGTCATGATCACGCCACCACCCCCACGATGAGCGGGCACTTCGCGGACTTCCTCGTCCCTACCCCGCTCAGGCGAAGTGCCAACCAGCTGAGTGGAGTTCACAAGGCGGACCCTGGAAGGGGGGCCATGAACGGTCTCGACTGGGCGGTGCTCATCGGCTACTTCGCCGTGATGGTCGGCATCGGTGTCTGGTCGCACAAGCGGGTGGACAACGTCAGCGACTTCTTCACGGCCGGCGGCAAGATGCCCTGGTGGCTCTCCGGCATCTCCCACCACATGTCGGGGTACAGCGCGGTGATGTTCACCGGCTACGCCGGCATCGCCTACACCTACGGCGTGACGTCCTTCGTCACCTGGTCGTTCCCCATCGCCTTCGGCATCGCCATCGGGTCGAAGCTGTTCGCGCCGCGGATCAACCGGCTGCGCTCCCGGCTCCATGTGGCCTCACCGCTGGAGTACCTGAAGAACCGCTACGACCTGAAGACACAGCAGGCGCTGGCCTGGTCCGGCATGCTGCTGAAGATCGTGGACGTGGGCGCGAAGTGGGCGGCCATCGCCACCCTGCTGGCGGTGTTCACCGGCGTCTCCCTCAACCAGGGCATCCTCATCACCGGTGTCGTCACGGCGATCTACTGCACCATCGGCGGCCTGTGGGCGGACGCGCTGACCGAGCTGGGCCAGTTCATCATCCAACTGCTGGCCGGTATCGCGATGTTCATTGCGGTGGTGGCCGAACTCGGCGATCACGGCGGCTTCTTCGGCGCCTGGGACGAGCCCGAGCTCCAGGGCCACGGGGAGCCGCTGGTCGGGCCGTACGGCACGATCTTCCTGCTGGCGTTCCTGTTCATCAAGCTGTTCGAGTACAACGGCGGCATGCTCAACCAGGCCCAGCGCTACATGGCCACGCACAACGCCCGCGAGGCGGAGCGCTCGGCGCGGCTGTCGGCGGTGCTGTGGCTGGTCTGGCCGGTGATCCTGTTCTTCCCGATGTGGATGTCACCCCTGCTGGTGGAGTCCCAGAAGCCGGACGGCTCCGACTCCTACGCCCTGATGACCGAGCAGTTGCTGCCGCACGGTCTGCTGGGGCTCGTCATCGTCGGCTTCTTCTCCCACACGATGGCCATGTGCTCCTCCGACGCCAACGCCATCGCGGCCGTCTTCACCCGTGATGTGGCGCCGGTGCTGTCGCAGAAGGCGCGGCTGTGGGGCGACCGGTCGGGCCTGATCGCGGCGCGCGTGACGACGGTGGTCTTCCTCGGCCTGTCCATGGCGGTGGCCACGCAGGTCAACTCGCCCGCCTTCAAGGACATCATCACGGTCGTCATCAAGTGGGTGGCCGGGCTGATGGGGCCGATCGCGATCCCGATGATGCTGGGGCTGCTGCGGCCGTTCCGCCGCTCCGGGCCCACGGCGGCGCTGACGAGCTGGGGGCTGGGGCTGCTGGCGTTCTGGCTGGTGAACTACCCGATCAACTGGGCGGTGGACGGCGGGGTGCCGCTGGAGTACCAGGTGTCGATTCCGCTGGCGGTGTCGTTGGTGCTGTATGTGGTGATCGGGTATGTGAAGCCGGAGGACACGCCGGAGCGGATGGCGATCATCGAGCGGGTGAACACGGACGACGACTCGTCCGCGGCGGCGGTTCCGGCTGCCGCGCCGGTGGGGGATCAGGGATAGTTCTTCGCCCCCGCCGCCCCTTCCCGTCCCGAAACCGGGGCTCCGCCCCGGACCCCGCTCCTCAAACGCCGGAGGGGCTGAATTCAGCTCCTCCGGCGTGGGACCGCTCACGCGCCGCCCCGCGGGTACCGCGCCAGCCATGCCGGCGACGCACCCGCGGGGCCGTGCAGCGCGGCGCCCTGCGTCATCTCCATCGCGAAGTCGTCGGCCAGCTCCAGCACCGTCGGACGACCCTCCAGCTCCGCCAGCCACCCCGGCGGCAAAGCCGTCTCCCCGTGCAACGCCCCCAGCAACCCCCCGGTCAACGCCCCCGCCACCGCACTCGGCCCGTCATGGTTCACCGCCAGACACAACCCCTGCCGCACGTCCTCCCCCACCAGCGCGCAGTACACGGCGGCGGCGAGCACTCCCTCCGCCGTCGCGTTCCCGACCAGCTCCGTGACCCGTTCCGGTGTCGGCATCCCCTGCCGTACCGCCCCCAGCGCACGCTGGAGCGCGTCCGACACCGGCTGGTGTCCCGGCCGTGAGGCCAGCAGCGCGAGCGCCCGCTGCACCGCCGTGTCCAGGGTCTCGCCCCGCGCCAGCGTGTGCACGATCACCGCGTACGCGCCCGCCGCCCCGTACGCCACCGGATGCCCGTGCGTCTGCGCCGCGCACTCCACGGCGAGCTGGACGACGAGCTGCGGCTCCCAGCCGACGAGCAGCCCGAACGGCGCGGACCGGGCGGCGGCCTCCGGCCCGGCCTCACCGGGGTTCTTGGGCGCCGAAGGCGTCCCCATGGTGTCGTCGCCGAGCCCGAGCAGGAGGGTGCGGACGGGCTCCCGGCGGGCGTACAGCCACTCCTCGCGGGCCAGCCAGCCGTCGTCCTTGCGCCGCTCGTCCGGCCCCCAGTCCCGCTGGGTGGCGGCCCAGCGCAGATACGCCCGGTGCAGATCGGTCGGCGGATGCCAGGCGCCGGTGTCGCGCCGTACCTGGGCGCGGATCAGACCGTCCACGGTGAAGAGGGTGAGCTGGGTGTGGTGGGTGACGGCGCCGCGCCGGCCGTAGGCGGTGGCGAGCCCGGTGAGGCCCTCCTGGCCGTGCGCCTCCCGTATCGCTGCGGTCGTCAGGGTGTCGACGGGCGCGCCCAGCGCGTCCCCCAGGGCGGCCCCGAGCAGCGTTCCGCGCACCCGGCTGCGGAAGTCCTGCTGCTCGCCGCGCCCCCACACGGCCCCGGCGCCACCGCTCACCACGACCTCCCGGCACACCGTCCGCACGTACGACGCCCAGCACTGTAATCGAACGGGGACGGTCGGTTCAGGGGGTGATTCGGTACGCGGAGTGTAAGGAATGTGAACCGGGTGACCGAAAAGAACCGGTCGGTGGGATTTCAGCCCTGGTGGTGCCGTACGACGATGTCCCGCTGGGTGCGTGCCCAGGTGTAGGAGGGGTCGAGCTCCAGGGCGCGGTCCAGGTCGGACAGGGCGTCGGCGGGGCGGCCGAGGTTGAAGCGGGACACGCCCCGGCTCGCGTACGCCGACCGGTACCCGGGATCGAGGGCGAGGGCGAGGTCGTAGGCGCCGAGTGCCTCCTCGTCGCGTCCGGCGGCACGGAGCGCGTCGCCGCGTTCGCAGTGCGCCCAGGGCGAGTCGGGCTGGAGGGCGACGGCCCGGTCCAGGTCGGCGAGCCGGCGTCCGGCCTCGCCGAGTTCCCGCCAGACCCGGGCGCGGCGGATGAGGGCCCAGCCGTAGTCGGGGTCGAGTTCCAGGGCGCGGTCGAGGGCGATGAGCGCGGCGGCGGGGGCGCCGAGGGCGAGACGGGTGGCGCCGAGGGAGGCCCAGGCGTAGGCGTGTCCGGGGGTGAGGGTGACGGCCTCGCGCAGGTCCCGGATCGCCGCCGAGTGCAGCCCGAGGACGCGGTGGTACTCGCCGCTCAGGGCGCGGAAGCCGGCATTCCGGGGAGCCAGGCGGATCGCCTGCCGCAGGTGGGTGACGGCGGCCCGGTAGTCGCCGCGGGTGGCGGCGAGGACGGCTCGGTCCCGGTGCAGCCGGGCCGCGAGCGAGGGGGAGAGCACGGCGCCGAGGCCGATGTCGCCGGTCACCGGGACCGGCGGCTCCTCGTGGGCGACACACTCGTCCGCCGTGACCGGGTGGGCGCCCTGATCCACGCCTGTGACGGCCCCCGGCCACGGGCTCCCCAGCAGATCGGCGTCGTCGTGGCTGACCGCCCGCGGCCCGGGGCGGGCCCTGGAGGCGAGGCCACCGGGTGCCCGGTGACCGGCGGACGGTACGGGCACCTGGTCCAGCATCCGGTCCAGTACGGCTCCCGGGCCGCCCCGCGCGAGCGCCTCGGACAGCTCCCGCCACCAGCCGGTCACCATCGCCCAGTCCGCGTCCCGGCCCGCGTCCCCGAGCAGCCGCACCCACCGCTCGGCCACGGGCCCGCCCTGCTCGCACGCCTCGGCCAGGTCCCGGATCACCGTCCCCGGCGCCCGCGTGTCACGGGCGCACAGCAGGTGGTACGACTCGGCCAGCCGCAGTTCCCGCCACTCCCGGTCCGCCCACAGCTCACCGGAGTCCCGCCCGCCCTCGCTCTCCTCACGCCAGCGGCGGAACGTCCCGGCCAGCCGCAGATGCCGTTCGGCCCAGCCGCGCGGTGAGCGGGTGCGCTGCCAGCGCAGCATCGGGGCGCGGACGACGTCGTGGTAGCGCAGTCGCGCCGCGCGCCCGTCGGTGAACGCCAGTCCGCCCAGCCAGTCGTACAGTTCGTCGCGCTGGTCCTCCGGACAGTCGGCGGCCGCGCGGAACACGTCCGCGTCCAGCCAGCGCGGCAGCGCGCCCCAGACGGCGGCGGCCCGGCGGGCGGGGTCCCGCTCCCACTTCAGGAACCGGTCCAGCGCGGTCGCGCTCGGGTCGGGGATGTCGTCGGGTGCGGTGGGCCGGGTGCCGGCAAGGGTGGAGAGCAGGACCGGGAGGCCGCCGGTGAGCCGCAGGACCTCGGTGACGACCGGCTCGGCGGTGACGCCCCGGTCGGCGAGCAGGCTGCGTGCCTCCGCGTCGGTGAAGGGGGCGAGCGGTACGACGGTCACGAGGTCGGAGAGGCCGCCCCACACGGCGGTGTCGAAGGGGTGCTGGCCGGCGGTCACGATCACGACGTTGGCGGGCAGGGCGCCGTAGCGGTCGGTCGTCATGAGGTCGTGCAGCCAGCGGTCGAGGAACGGGCCGGTGCGCTCGTACGTGTCGAAGAACAGGACGATCCACGGCACGGAGGAGGCGGCGCCCGCGAGTTCCTCCGTCAGCGCCGGGGTGAGGACGCTCTCCGGGGAGACCACGAGCCGCACGTCCTCGTGGCTGCGGAAGCGTGCGCCGAGGCCGGCCCGCAACCGGTCGGCACCCTGGGCGAGTTGGGCGGGATCGACGGCGGTGGTGAACGCGCCGACGCCCGGGATCAGCCCGAGTCCGGCCAACCCGGCCCGCGCGAGCGCCAGACCTCCGGCCGAGGGCCCGCCCTCCGGCTCCGGGTCGAGCGCGGCGAGCGCGGCCAGTTCCGCCTCGTGCCGCCGCTCGCGGTGGGCGACCAGCAGCTTCTCCAACTCCTTGAAACGCAGCCCCTGATCGGCGGCCTGACGGCAGATCGCGGCCAGCGCCTCCGGCACCCCGCCCGCGCTCTCGTCGACGTACGCCGTCAACGCGCCCCGCTCACGCGCCATCTGCTCGAACTCCCGGACCAGGAAGGTCTTCCCGACGCCCGCGTCGCCGTGCACATGGAACAGGAACCGATGCCGGTCGTCGTCGGGCGGAAGGTCGAAGTTGCCCCGGAACACCTCGCGTTCGGCACTGCGGGCCACCAGTCCCGCGCGCCGGCGCGCCTGGACGATCTGCTGCATCGACAGCCGTGCCTGCGCCACGCGTACGTCCCCTCACCGAGTCCCGACGCCCTCATTCTGGCCCAACTCCCCCGGGTAGGGGCCGTCGTACAGGGAATGGAACCGCCATGCCCACCACAACCTCACGCGGCGCACTGTCCCTCGCCGCGACGCTGCTCACCGCCTCGGTCGCCCTCTACATGGCGCTGGTCGCCTTCGGCAACATCACGGACTTCGGGACGAACCGGGACTTCGTACGCCATGTCCTCGCGATGGACACCACGTTCAAGGACGACGACCTGATGTGGCGCGCGATCACGAACGAGGCCTTACAGGACACCGCGTACGTGGTGATCATCATCTGGGAGACCGCCTCCGCCCTGCTCCTGATCCACGGCACCTGGCTCTGGACCCGCCCCGACCACGCCCACGCCCGCCGCGTCTCCACCTACGGCCTGCTGATGGTCATGCTCCTGTTCGGCGCCGGCTTCATGGCGATCGGCGGCGAATGGTTCGCGATGTGGCAGTCGGAGAACTGGAACGGCCTGGACGCGGCCCTCCGTGTCCTCGTCCTCAGCGGAGTGGTCCTCCTGATCAACCACCTGCCGGATCGACCGGTCGGGCCGTCCGGACACCTCACCGATTGACTTCGGAATACGTTCCGAAGTACCGTCGAGACGTGCCCACTCCCACAGTCGCCTTTTCCGAACTTTCGAAGAATTCGAAGCAGGTCGCCGCGACACTCGACCGGGCTCAGCGTGTGCACATCACACGTCGCGACGGCGAGGATCTCTACCTGACGACCGCACGCCATGACCAGCAGCGCGAGGAGACCGCGGACATCACCGCCCGCCTCCTCGCCGCCCTCGTACGCAGCGATGCCGGCGAGCGGGCCATACTGCGCGCGCTGCCGTCAGTCTTCCCGTGGGTTCGTCATTTGTCGGCGGAGGAATTGAAGGAGTTCGTCGTCGAACTGATTGACGCCACTCACGACGCAGCCCAACTGGACGTCCACGGCAACCTCCACCGCATCATCGTCGAATGGCGCGCCACGGCCCGTATCCTCGCCGATCCCGAACTCACGGCACACCTCACCCGCCGTCTGCCGGACGAGGACCACGGCGAGGTGACGGCGCCGTGACCCCAAAACGCGGTGACGACGTCGCCCCGCCGCCGGTGGACGGGGAATGGCGGCTGCGGTTCTCGACGAACGAGGCAGCGAAAGGGTGGGGCGAACTGGGTGCCGACGCTCCGGGGAACACGCGCCGCTGCTTTGAAGCCCTGCGCCGTGACCCGTTGTCCCGGGCGGACCCCGACCGTCAGCACAGGCTCCGTGGCCGGCTGGCCACGGGAGCCCTCGGCGGGCAGGAGTACCCGCAGTGGGAGTACGAGGTGACCGCGGGCGGCCGTGTCCGCTACCTCGTCGACGAGGCACGCCACATCGTGCACTTCGTGTACGCGTCCACTCGTCACCCGAAGGACACCGAGTAGCACATCACGGCGGTCCTACCGCGCGCCCGACGCCGCTACTCGACGACCCGGACCGTCGTGCCCGCCGAGCCGAAGGTCCACAGGGCGCGGCCGTCGGGCTTGCCCACGCGTATGCCGCCCGTCTGCGTGTCCGGGGCGGCGGGGGCGGGGGAGGTGCCGTCGACCGCGTTGGAGAAGGCGACCCAGACGCCGGACTTCTGGGCGAAGTACATGATGTGCTCGACCGGGACGCCGTCGCTGCCGGTGGTGGCCTCGGTGCGGTTGCCGATCGTGTACGTGCCGGGGTCCGGGGAGACCGTGCCCGGCCACACCACGAAGGAGCGGCGGGCGGCGTCGCTGTCGTCCACCAGCCAGACCCGCTTGTCGCCGAGGGAGTAGACGATCCGGCGGCCCGTGCCCGAGTCGGCGGGTACGGCCACCGGCTTCTTCTCCGTCTCCGGCGGTTTGGCGGACGGCTTCGCGTCCGCCGGCGCGGAGGCACCGGGCGGGGTCGTGGCGGCGGTGGGTTTCGTCCCCTGGTCCGCCTGGACGGCCAGGACCACGACCGCGGCGATCGCCGCCGTGGTCAGCCCGGTCACCCAGGCCCACGAAGGAAGACGGGCAGGCACCGGTACGCATCTCCTCAGCTACAGGTCCCGACCGAAGGCCACGGCACCCGATCGAACGCGGTTCGGATCATCCTACTGCCGCGCCGGTGGTGCCCCCCGCCCGATTCAGTCCAGTACCGGCAGCAGCTCCGGCAGGTGCCCGTCCGAGGCCCGGGCCGCCCGGCGGCGCTCCTCCGGGACCTCGCCGTACAGGGTCGTCCGGGGCCTGGCGGGGCGTCCGGCGGACTCCGCCACCGCGATCAGGTCCTGGACCGACTTGTAGGAGCCGTAGGAGGAACCCGCCATCCGGGAGATCGTCTCCTCCATGAGCGTGCCGCCGAGGTCGTTGGCCCCGGAGCGGAGCATCTCCGCCGCCCCCTCCGAGCCGAGTTTCACCCAGCTCGTCTGGATGTTGGGGATGTACGGGTGGAGGAGGAGGCGGGCCATCGCCGTCACCGCGCGGTTGTCCCGCGAAGTGGGACCGGGGCGGGCGATCCCGGCGAGGTAGACCGGCGCGTTGGTGTGGATGAAGGGGAGCGTCACGAACTCCGTGAACCCGCCCGTGCGCCGCTGGATCCCGGCGAGGGTGCGCAGATGGCCGAGCCAGTGACGGGGCTGGTCGACATGGCCGTACATCATGGTGGACGAGGAGCGCAGGCCCAGTTCGTGCGCCGTCTCGATCACCTCGATCCAGGTCGCCGCCGGCAGTTTGCCCTTGGTGAGGATCCAGCGGACCTCGTCGTCGAGGATCTCGGCCGCCGTGCCGGGGATGGAGTCGAGGCCGGCCTCCTTCGCCGCCGTGAGCCACTCCCGGATCGACAGGCCGGTGCGGCTCGCGCCGTTGACGACCTCCATCGGGGAGAAGGCGTGCACATGCATGCCGGGGACGCGGTCCTTCACCGCCCGCGCGATGTCGAAGTAGGCGGTGCCCGGCAGGTCCGGGTGGATGCCGCCCTGCATGCAGACCTCGACCGCGCCCACGTCCCACGCCTGCGCGGCCCGGTCGGCGACCTGGTCGAGGGAGAGCGTGTACGCGTCCGCGTCCGTACGGCGCTGGGCGAAGGCGCAGAAGCGGCAGCCGGTGTAGCAGACGTTGGTGAAGTTGATGTTGCGGGTGACGATGTACGTCACCTCGTCACCGACCGCGGACTTCCGCACATCGTCCGCCACCCGGCACAGCGCGTCCAGCGCGGGCCCGTCCGCGTGCAGCAGTGCCAGCGCCTCGGCGTCGGTGAGCTTCACCGGGTCGTCGGCGGCCGTGCGCAGCGCCTCGCGCACGTCGGTGTCGATGCGCTCCGGCACCATGCCGGGGGCGGCGGCCTCCCGCAGGGCGTCCCAGTCGCCGTACACCTCGTCGAAGTCGTCGCGGCGGTCGGCCGTACGGCCCTCTGTGTCGATGGTGCGGTGCAGATCGGTGCGGCCGCTCGCGGTGAACGCCTCGTCCGGCTCCTGCCACGGCAGCCCCTGCGGGAGCGCTCCGGGACGGGCCAGACCCGTCTCCGGGTCGGCGAGCGCGGCCACGTGCGGGCGCAGCCGCGGGTCCAGCCAGGGCTCACCGCGCCGTACGAACTCCGGGTAGACGCAGAGACGTTCCCGCAGGGTGAAGCCGACGGCCTCGGAGTGGGCGGCCAGTTCCTCGATCCGCGGCCAGGGCCGCTCGGGGTTGACGTGGTCGATGGTGAGCGGGGAGACCCCGCCCCAGTCGTCGATGCCGGCCGCGATCAGCCGCCCGTACTCGGAGTCGACCAGGTTCGGCGGTGCCTGGAGGCAGGCGGACGGGCCGAGGACCAGCCGGGCGACGGCGACCGTGGCGACGAGTTCGTCCAGTTCCGCGTCCGGCATGCCGCGCATCGCGGTGTCCGGCTTGGCGCGGAAGTTCTGGATGATCAGTTCCTGGATGCCGTGGTGCGCGCGGGCGGTCTTCCGCAGCGCGAACAGGGACTGGGCCCGCTCCTCGTACGTCTCGCCGATGCCGATGAGGATCCCGGAGGTGAAGGGGACCGAGGAGCGGCCCGCGTCCTCCAGCACCCGCAGCCGTACGGCCGGTTCCTTGTCCGGGGAGCCGTGGTGCGGGCCGCCGGGCTCGGACCACAGGCGGGTCGCCGTGGTCTCCAGCATCATGCCCATGGACGGTGCGACGGGCTTGAGCCGCTGGAAGTCCGTCCACGTCATGACGCCCGGGTTGAGGTGCGGGAGGAGGCCCGTCTCCTCCAGGATCCGGATGGAGACGGCCCGTACGTAGGCGATCGTGTCGTCGTAGCCGTGCGCGTCGAGCCACTCGCGTGCCTCGGGCCAGCGGTCCTCGGGCTTGTCGCCGAGGGTGATGAGGGCTTCCTTGCAGCCGGCGGCGGCGCCCTTGCGGGCGATGTCCAGCACCTCGTCCGGCGACATGAACATCCCGTGCCCGGCCCGGCGCAGCTTGCCGGGCACGGTGACGAACGTGCAGTAGTGGCACTTGTCCCGGCACAGCCGGGTCAGCGGGATGAAGACGCTCTTCGAGTACGTGATGACACCGGGCCGCCCCGCCGCCTCGAGCCCCGCGTCCCGCACCCGGCCGGCCGTCGCGGAGAGGTCGTCCAGGTGCGCGCCGCGCGCCTGGAGGAGGACCGCCGCCTCGGAGACGTCCAGGGAGACGCCGTCCCGGGCGCGTCGGAGCGCGCGCCGCAGCGCGTTCTCGGTGGGGCCGCCGGTTCCGGTGGTCACGGAAGTCGTCATTCTCTGAGCATACGTTCGCGGTGATCAGAGCCCTCGGGCGTCCGCATCAGGCCCCCTCCGCCGCCACGAACGGCTGCACCTCGTCCAGCGCGCGCAGCACCCCCGCCTCCCCCTCCGGTGGCAGCTGCACCACGACCTCCTCGACGCCCAGCTCCGCGAAGTGCGCCAGCTTGCCCGCGCTGGGACGCACGGCGTACGGCACGACCTGGAGGGCGCCGGGCTCACGGCCCGCGTCGGCCCAGGCCGCCCGCAGCACGGGCAGCGCCTCCGTGAGCCCGCGCCCGCCGATCGGCAGCCAGCCGTCGGCGAACTCGCAGATGTGCGCGAACAGCTTCGGTCCCGCCGCCCCGCCGACCAGGGTGCGCGGTCCGGCCACCGGCCCGCGCGGCTTCCGCACCGGCTTCGGGTAGGCGAGGCTGGCCCGTACGCTCCCGAACTCTCCCTCGTACGCCGTCGGTTCCTCCGCCCACAGCGCCCGCATCAGCCCCATCCGGTCCCGTACGAGATCGCGCCGGGTGCGCCACTCGACGCCGTGGTCGGCGGCCTCCTCCACGTTCCAGCCGTAGCCGAGGCCGAGGGTGAGCCGGCCCCCGGAGAGGTGGTCCAGGGTCGCGGCCTGCTTGGCCAGATCGATCGGGTCGTGCTGCGCGACGAGCGTGATGCCCGTGCCGAGCCCCAGCCGCTCGGTGACGGCGGCGGCCTGGCCGAGCGCGACGAAGGGGTCCAGCGTCCTGCCGTACTCGCGCGGCAGCTCCCCGCCCGCCGGGTACGGGGTGGTCCGGTCGACGGGGATGTGCGTGTGCTCCGGCAGATACAGCCCGGCGAACCCGCGCTGCTCCAGCTCCCGGGCGAGCCGGACCGGGGTGATCGTCTCGTCGGTGAGGAAGATCGTGACGGCGATGCGCATGAGCGGCCTTTCGTACGCGGACGACGTCCCCATCAATACCCGCGCGGACCCGGTCTGTCCATACCGACCGGTCGGCATCGGCCGGACGCGCCCTCGAAGCCGCCGGTTCCGTGGTGGAGGGGCGCACCACACCGTCGTACGGCGCCCACGTACGCGCCGAGGTGCGGCACCACACCTCCGCCGGACGTCGCCGGGGGCCCTGGCCGGTTTCACCGACCCGGTCCTCCTCGGCCGCCGGTAGGCTCGACGCACGATGACTCCTCGGACCTCTCGCGCCGAACGCAAGTACCGGGCGGCCACGGCCTTTCAGCGCCGCATCGGGAACCCCGTCCTGCGCCGGCTGCCGTTCCAGACCCTGCTGGAGACCACCGGCCGGGTCTCCGGCCTGCCCCGCCGGACACCGGTGGGCGGGCGGCTGGACGGGGGCTCGTTCTGGCTGGTGTCGGAGTTCGGCGAACGGTCGCAGTACATCCGCAACATCAAGGCGGACCCCCGGGTACGGGTGCGCGTCCGGGGCCGCTGGCACACCGGCACCGCCCAACTGCTCCCGGACGACGACCCGGTGGCCAGGCTGCGTACCCTGCCGCGCTTCAACGGCGTCGCCGTACGCGCCTTCGGGGCGGGGCTGCTGACGGTACGGGTCGATCTGGACGACTGAGGACGAACGTGTGTGGGCTCGGTGATGGCCGGCCGCTCCCCGTGTGATCGCCGTCTCCCACGACTGACGCATCTGCCATGAACAAGGCAAACTGGCTAGTCGCACAGGACACATAGGGGGAATACATGGACGGTGTGCCGCGAGGACCGGAGCAGCGGCGTCCGGACTCCTCGGCGGAGCACGACGCGCTGCGCTTCAGCGTGCTCGGCCCGGTGCGCGCCTGGCGCGGCGGCGACCCCGTCGCCACCGGCAGCCCTCAACAACGCGCCCTGCTCGCGGCCCTGTTGCTGCGCGAGGGCCGTACGGCCACGGCGGCGGAACTCATCGACGCCCTGTGGGGCGAGGAACCCCCGTCGCAGGCATTGGCGGCGGTGCGCACCTACGCCTCCCGGCTGCGGAAGGTGCTGGATCCCGGGGTGCTGGTCAGCGAGTCCGGCGGATACGCGGTGCGCGGGCTCGGCGAGGGCGCGCTGGACCTCGCGGCCGCCCAGGAACTCGCGGCGGAGGCGGAGAAGGCCCGCAACACGGGGGACCTGTCCTTCGCACGGGACGTGCTGAACCGCGCCCTGTCCCTGTGGGCCGGCGAGACGCTGGCCGGGGTGCCGGGCCCGTACGCGGAGGCCCAGCGGGTGCGCCTGGAGGAGTGGCGGCTCCAACTCCTCGAAACCCGACTCGACATGGACCTGGACCAGGGCTGCCACGCGGAGACGGTCTCCGAGCTGACCGCCCTCACTGCGGCCCACCCGCTCCGTGAACGCCTGCGCGAACTGCTGATGCTGGCCCTCTACCGCAGCGGCCGCCAGGCGGAGGCCCTCGCGGTGTACGCCGACACCCGCCGCCTTCTCGCCGACGAACTCGGCGTCGACCCGCGCCCCGGCCTGCAGGAACTCCAGCAGCGCATCCTCCGGGCCGACCCCGGGCTGGCGGAACCGTCGGCCCCCATGACGGAACCGGTCCCGGTCCCCGTCCGCCCCGCCCAACTCCCGGCCACGGTCCCCGACTTCACCGGGCGCTCGTCCTTCGTACGCGAGCTCAGCGACGTACTGGCGTCGGCGTCCGGCGCGGAGGCGCAGGTGATGGCGGTGTCCGCGCTGGCCGGCATCGGCGGCGTCGGCAAGACGACCCTCGCCGTCCACGTCGCCCACACCGCCCGCGCCGCCTTCCCGGACGGCCAGCTCTACGTCGACCTCCAGGGCGCGGGCGCCCGGTCCGCGGAACCGGAGACGGTCCTCGGCTCCTTCCTGCGCGCCCTCGGCACGGCGGACTCGGCGATCCCGGACTCCCTGGAGGAGCGGGCGGCGCTGTACCGCTCGGTCCTGGACGGCCGCAAGGTCCTGGTCCTGCTGGACAACGCCCGCGACGCGGCGCAGGTACGGCCACTGCTCCCGGGCACGGCCGGCTGCGCGGCGCTGGTGACCTCCCGGGTCCGGATGGTCGACCTGGCCGGCGCCCACCTGGTCGACCTGGACGTGATGTCCCCGGAGGAGGCGCTGGCCCTCTTCACGAAGATCGTGGGCGAGGAACGGGTGGGATCGGAACGGGACGCGGCCCTGGACGTGGTGGCGGCGTGCGGTTTCCTGCCGTTGGCGATTCGCATCGCGGCGTCGCGGTTGGCGGCCCGCCGCACGTGGACGGTCTCGGTCCTGGCGGCCAAGCTCGCCGACGAACGCCGCCGCCTGGACGAACTCCAGGCGGGCGACCTGGCGGTCAAGGCGACGTTCGAGCTGGGCTACGGCCAACTGGAGCCGGCCCAGGCCCGCGCGTTCCGGCTGCTGGGCCTGGCGGACGGCCCGGACATCTCCCTGGCGGCGGCAGCGGCGGTCCTGGACCTCCCCGCGGAGGACACGGAGGACCTGCTGGAGTCCCTGGTGGACACGTCCCTCCTGGAGTCGGCAGCCCCGGGCCGCTACCGCCTTCACGACCTGGTGCGGCTCTACGCGCGTGCGTGCGCGGAACGCGACGAACAGCCGCCCAGCGAACGGGAGGCGGCGCTCTCACGGGTGCTGGACTTCTACCTGGCCACGGCAACGGGCGTGTACGCGATCGAACGCCCGGGGGACCGGCTGGTCGACAACCTGGAGCCGACGCAGTACCCAGGGTTGCACTTCACCGACGGGACTGCCGCCCTCGACTGGCTGTACAGCGAGGCCTCGCCCCTGCTGGCCTGCGTACGGCAGGCTGCCGGCACCGACAGGCTCCGGCGAGCGGTGGATCTCCTGTGGGCGGCCCGGGATCTGGCCGAGTCGGGGGCGAACTCCCACCAGTACGAGATGGCGGCCAGGGCCATCGGCGAGGCGACCCAAACGGTCCACGACGTCCGCGCGGAAGCCAGGGCGCGGACGGCACTGACCGGCGTTCTACTGGTCTCCGGCCGCATCCAGCAGGCAGCCGAGGAGGCTCGGCTCGCGATGGAGTGCGCGGCCGCGGCAGGCGACCGTACCGCCACGAGCTGGGTGGCCCAGGACCGCGGGGTCATCGCCCTTCATCAGCGTCGGTACGCGGATGGCAAGGTCTTCTTCGACCAGGCGATAGCGGGGTTCAGGGCAGCCGGTAACGGGCTGTGCGAGGCGACCGCCCTGTGCAACCTCTCCCGGGCGCACATGGGGCTGGGGAACATCGAGAAGGCCGTCGAGTTCGCCAAGTACGGTCTCGCCGTCCACATCGAGGTGGGGAGCACCATGCGGCTGGCCAACGGCCACTACGCGTTGGGGGTGGCGCTGATCATGGCCGACCGGTGCACGGAGGCCCTCGCCCAGTTCTCCGAGGCCTTGGGAATCTTCGCCAACCACCGGCAGCGGCTCTGGGCAGGCACCACCCACTTCAGGATGGCCGAAGCGCACATCAGGGAGCGGCGTCCCGCACAGGCTGCGCAGCACGCCGAGCAGGCGCTCGTCTTCGGCTGCATCGGAGGCGACCGGATGCGGGGCAACGTCCTGACGCTGCTCGGTCGGGCGCTGTCCGCGCTGGGGCAGGTGGACCGGGCGAGGGCGTGCTGGCGGGATGCCCTGCACCTCTACGAGGAGAACGAGGCTGCGGAGGCCGACGACGTGCGTGCCCTGCTCACCCACGCATCGGCAGCCTGAGCGGCGTTCAGCATTCGTTTATCGCGTTCCGGCATTCTCCTGCGTGTCACACCGCCGCGTCGGGGGGCAGGCGGGATGACAAGGCGCCAACCCATTAGGGTGCGGCTCCGAAACGCCCGTCCGGTGGCCCTCGGGGGAGCTTCTGGACGGGCGTTCCTGACTCGCCACCACAGCAGAGGAACAAGACCATGAGCGATTCGCGCAAGGACTCGGACGCCACCCCGCAGGACACCAACATGCCCAGCGAGCCGGCGGAGGCCATCACGACGATGGACACCAACATGCCCAGCCCGCCGAAGAACGCGGACATCCGCACGCTCGACACCAACATGCCCGCCCCGCCGGCCCTGGACCTGGACGGGGACGGCAAGTAGACCACTTCCCGCACGGGGATCGGCCGCGGCGGCGCGGAGGGGGAGCCGTCGCGGCCGACGTGTGTCCGGTCAGTGGTGGACGCGAATCGTGCGCATCTCCGGACTGGCGGCGCACCGCCTCCGTGTCACTCCTCGCTCGGATCCGGTCTCCCACATACAGGAGTACCGTCCGGCTCGCACCACACACGACACTGCCAAGAAGCGGGCGGCCCCACGCCCACTGACAGACCCCGTCGCGTCAGCCGGCCACCGGGGCGTACATCCCCGGGTCGCATTCCGCCACCTCGGTCACGTCCACGTCGGTGCCGACGTTCACGCGGATCGGTACCGTCTCGTTCGCGGGGACGGCGACGTCCTGGGAGCGGGTGACGACCTCCGCGCCGGCCGTGTCCTCGAACCTCACGGTGACCGTGAAGACGCCGTCCACGGCGTTCTGGTTGGTGACCTGGACCGTGGCGTACGGGGTCGCCTCCGAGGCACAGTCCACCAGGTCCACACTGGCGTCCAGTTCGGACGAGGAAGCGCTCTCACCGCTGTCCGTACCACCACCGGACCCGTAGTCGTCGCCGTAGTCGTCGTCGCCGTAGTCATCGTCGTCGTAGTCGCGGTGCGACCCGCCCGACGTCGACGAGTCGTGGTTCTGACTCGAACTGCTGCAGCCGCCCCCGCCTCCGTCGCCGTGGCCGCCGCCGTGGCCGCGGCCGGTGGAGAAGCCGGTGAGGGTGAGGACGACGAGTGCCGAGACCGCCGTGAGCTTGAGTGTGTGCCCCCGAGAATTCATAGCCGTCAGGCTATCGATCTTCGTGTCACGAGCATGTCACCGTCCGGCGACCGTCGCGTACCCGGTGTGAGGGGGTGATCCGCCGCCCCCTCACACCACACGCCTCACGCCGTCCGCGCCGTCCCCGTCCCCTTCTCCGCGTCCAGCGCGTACACGCAGCGGTCCTTGCTGCACGCGTACACCACACCGTCCCGCACCACCGGGGAGCCGGTGATCTCGCCGCCGGTCGCCAGCTTCCATCTCAGGCGGCCGTCGTCGGCCTTCAGGGTGTACAGCAGATGGTCGCTGGAGCCGAAGTGGATACGGCCCTCGGCGACCGCGGGCGCGCCCACGATCTCGCCGCCGGACTGGAAGCGCCACTTGGGCGTGCCCGTGACCGCGTCCAGCGTGTACAGCCCCTTGCCGCTGCCCACATGGACGTGGCCGGCGGCCACCAGGACCGGTTCGACCGAGGCACGGGACTCGGTGGCGATGCGCCAGCGGTCGCGGCCGTCGGTGGCGTCGAGGGCGTAGACCGTGCCGAGGTAGTCGGCGAGGTAGACACCGCCGCCGGTGACGGCGGGTCCGGTGACGAAGGCGGGCGGGGCCAGGAAGACCGCCGGGGCCTCGAAGTGCCAGCGGACACGGCCGGAGGCCACCTCCAGGGCGAGGACGCGGGTGCCGGCGCTGACGTAGGCGTAGCCGTCGGGCGCGTGCGTGACCCGGACCGGTACGCCGCCGCAGGAGGCCGCGTCGCCGATGGGGTACGACCAGCGCTCCTCACCGGTGCGGGCGTCCAGGGCGCGCAGGCGGGCGTCCTGCCAGACGAAGACCGTGCCCTCGTACAGGGCCGGCCCGGCCTCCGGGGACTCGAAGTCGGTCTGGCAGCCGCTGATCTCCCACAGCTTCTGCCCGGTGGACGCCTCCCACGCCTGGACGCCGCCGCCGCGCGTGCCGGTGACCACGGTGCCGCGCTCGGCCTTGAGGGCGTACACCCAGGCGTCCGTGGACTGCCGCCACAGATCGCCGCCCTCACGGGCGTCGAGGGCGAACAGGGTGGGGCCGTCGGAGGCGTGGATACGGCCGTCGGCGACCGCCATCGACCAGGCGACGTCGCGGGTCTTGAAGCGGCGCCGGCCGGTGGCGACGTCGAGGGCGTGCACCTCGAAGGAGGTGACGTAGACGAGGTCGCCGTCGACGGCGGGGGTGCCCCAGACGTCGTTGGACATGCGGAAGCGCCACGGCCGCCAGCCGCCGGGCTGCTCCGGCGGTACGGCGGTGGGCGCGGTCGGGGCCGGTACGGCGGGGTCGGCGCCGTTGACACCGGGGCGCGGCTTGGACCAGACGGCGGCCAGGGCGGCCTCCGGCGGGGGTGCCTTGACGGCGGCCGCGCGCGCGTCGGCGACGCGCGGGCCGGGTCCGATGGGCACGGCGGCGCCCGCGAGCCGTACGGGGCCGGTGTCGGGGGCGCCCGCGGGTGCGCCGACCGGGGCGGGCAGGGGCGGGGGCACCGGGACGACCGGGTCGTGCGAGGGCGGCGGGGGCACGTGCGGCCGGGCACCGCCGGCACTGCGGCCGGATCCGTGCGCGGGCCGCGGGGCGGGGCGGCCGCCCCGGCGGGACTCGATCAGGCTCACCGCCCGCTCGGGCAGCCACGCCGACGCCGTACCGCTGTCGTCGGAACCGGAGCCGAACAGGTGCGGGGCGAGCTGGGCCTGGAGGTCGGCCGGGTTGGGCCGGCCCGTGGCCTCCATCTGCATACAGGCCTCGATGAGCGGACGCAGCTCGTCCGGGAGTCCCTCGAGGTCCGGGCCCTCGCGCAGCAGCATGAAGACGGTCTCGACGGGGTTGGCGCCGTGGAACGGCGGATGTCCCGTGGCGGCGAAGACCAGCATCGAGCCGAGCGAGAACACGTCGCTGGCGCCGGTGACGCTGCGGGAGTCCTTCGCCTGCTCCGGGGACATGTAGGCGGGCGTGCCCACGGCGACGTTCGTCATCGTCAGACGGGTGTTCGAGACACCGGAGGCGATGCCGAAGTCGATCACCCGGGGGCCGTCCTCGACGACGAGGACGTTGGAGGGCTTCAGGTCACGGTGCACCAGTCCGGCGCCGTGGATCGACTGGAGCGCCTCCGCGACGCCCGCAGCGAGCCAGCGCACCGCCTGGGCCGGCATCGGCCCGCACTCGTTCACTATCTCCTCGAGGGAGGGCGCCGGAACGTACGCGGTGGCCAGCCACGGCACGGCGGCGCGCGGGTCGGCGTCCACGACGGCCGCCGTGTAGAAACCGGAGACCGCGCGGGCCGCCTCGACCTCGCGCGTGAAACGGACCCGGAACAGCTGGTCCTCGGCCAGTTCCGTCCGGACCGTCTTGATCGCCACCCGCCGGCCCGACGCCGAGCGCGCGAGATAGACCAGCCCCATGCCGCCGGCTCCCAGCCGTCCCAGCACCTCGAACGGCCCGATACGCCGCGGATCGTGCTGCGTCAGCTGATCCACCACTTGCCTGCCACCTCCCCGTACGAGTCGCGCCACCACCTGTGCACGACCGAAGTGCAGCGTCTCACCACCGCACCGCCATGGCGGCACGCACCCCGATTGTTCCTGTCCGGAGCCGCGGTTGCGAACCGGCCGACAAATAGGGTGTCAGGGTTTACATATGACACAAGGGGGCGGACCGACCCATGAGTCAGCGGCGCAGCAGTGCGAAGGACGCCCCCTGATTGTCCGTGACGACGGCCGCGGTGCCGTACGACGTCTCGAAGGGCGGGACCTGGATCCGGCCGCCGAGCCGGACCGCCTCCGCCATGGCGGCCGCGGGATCGTCGGCGGCGAAGTGGACGAGGAAGTGCGGCGGCATCTCGGCGGCGAAGACGTCGGAGACCGGTGCGCGCCCGAAGTCGGGGGCGGCGTCCGGACCGAACAGGGCGTCGTGGAAGAGGCCGCCGTAGAAGGTGTTGGCCGTCGCGGTGTCCCGTGTGTACAGCTGGACCCAGGCGAAGGTGCCCGGCTCGTGCCGGCGCCCGAAGCCGGGGGTCCCGGTGCCCTGCCAGAGGGAGAACACCGCGCCCTCGGGGTCGGTGACGAGGGCGGTGACACCCAGGTCGCCGAAGGGCCGCGGCGGGGCGACGACCTGCCCGCCGCCCGTGAGGATGCGCCGGCACAGCGCCGCCGCGTCCGGGGTGGCGAAGGAGACCGTCCATACGGTGGGCAGCCGGCCGTCGGTCTTGCGGACGAGGGAGGCGACGGGTTCGCCGCTCTTCAGCGCACGCACGGTCCCCTGGGGCTGGTCCTCGAAGGTCCAGCCGAAGAGTTCGCCGTAGAACCGCCTGCCCGCCTCCACGTCGGGCAGCTGCGCGTCCACCCAGCAGGCGGTGCCCTCCGGGTACGCCGGCGCGCTGTGCCCTGATGCCCTGTTTTCGGCCATGCCGCCAACGTAACCGTGTCGCCCGCAGGCCGCAGACCAGGCACACCGGACCCGCCGATCCCCCACACCCCATTTGCAGTCGGCCGAATAGCGCTCAGATCACCCGTCGGTAAGCTGACGTCATGACAGGACAAGTGCGTACCGTCGACGGCCGCGTGGCCGGCCGGCGTGGGCAGGCGACCCGGCAGAAGCTGCTCGACTGCCTCAGCGAGATGCTCAGCTCCTCCCCGTACCGGGACGTCAAAGTCATCGATGTCGCACGGAAGGCGGGCACCTCGCCCGCCACCTTCTACCAGTACTTCCCGGACGTCGAGGGCGCCGTCCTGGAGCTCGCCGAGCACATGGCCGCCGAGAGCGCCGGGCTGAGCGAACTGCTGGAGGGCCGCTCCTGGGCGGGGAAGGCCGGCTGGCAGACGGCACAGGAACTCGTCGACGGTTTCCTGGAGTTCTGGCGCACCAACGACGCGATCCTGCGGGTCGTGGACCTCGGCGCGGCCGAGGGCGACAAGCGCTTCTACAAGATCCGGATGAAGATCCTGAACACGGTGAACAGCTCGCTGGCGGACTCCGTCGCCGAACTGCAGGCCAAGGGGCGGATCGACAAGGACGTGAATCCCGCGGCGGTCGCGGGCTCCCTGGTGGCGATGCTGGCGGCTGTCGCCTCCCACCAGAAAGGTTTCTCCTCCTGGGGCGTCAAGCAGGCCGAACTCAAACCGAACCTGGCGCTGTTGGTGCATCTGGGGGTCACGGGCAAGAAGCCGACCAGGTAGGAGGCCGGACTCGTCCCTCATGTCCTGTCAGGCAGGCGGTGGTTCACCCCGGTGGGCCGCCGCCTGTCGTTCTCCCGGGGGAACACCGGCCGCTACGGGCGGTGTTGCAGTGCAGCGAACCGTTCCGCACCCCTATGCCGCAGGAGGAACCCGTCATGGCCCTGACCCGCGAAGAGCGCGAACAGTTCCTGGCCCAGCCGCACATCGCGGCACTCGCGGTCAACGCGGAGGACGGCCGCGCGCCGCTCACCGTCCCGATCTGGTACCAGTACGCGCCCGGCGCCGACGTATGGATCATGACCGGCCGTGACTCGCGCAAGAACCGGCTGATCGGCACGGCGGGCCGGTTCTCGCTGCTGGTCGACGTCGTCGAACCCACCATCCGCTACGTCTCCGTCGAGGGGCCGGTGCTCGACACCGCCCCCGCCACGATCGAACGGCTGCGGGAGCTCTCCGCGCGCTATCTGCCGGCCGACAAGGTCGACGGGTACGTCGACTTCGCCTGGAAGAACCACGGCGAGCAGGTCGTCGTACGGATGCGGCCCGAGCGGTGGGTGTCGTCGGACCTCGGGTCGCTGTGAGCGGGCCGGACACCCGACAATCGGCGCATGGAACCCGATCTCCATGAGCTGCTGAGGTCGCTGCGGGTGTGGGACCCGGAGGTCACCGCCCTGCCGCCGTTCGATCCGGCCACCGCGCCCGCCGCGCCGCTGCCGCTGTTCACGCGCTGGTTCGCCGAGGCGGTGGCGGCCGGGCAGACCGAGCCGCACACCATGTCCCTGGCCACGGCCGACGCGGAGGGGCTGGCGGACGTACGGATCGTGATGCTGCACGGCGCGGACGACGACGGCTGGTCCTTCGCCACGCACGCGCACAGCCGCAAGGGCGGCCACCTCGCCGCGCGCCCGTATGCCGCGCTGGCCTTCTACTGGCCGGTGCTGGGCCGCCAGGTGCGGGTGCGCGGGCCCGTCGGGGCGGCTCCGGTGCGGGAGGGGCAGGCGGATCTGCACGCCCGTTCCACCGGGGCGCTGGCGGCGGCGCTGACCGGCAGGCAGAGCGAGGTCCTCGGCTCGGCGGAGGAACTGGCACGGGCCTCGGAGACGGCCTGGGAGCAGGCGCGGCGGGCGCCGGACGCCCCGGTGCCGTCCTGGACGCTGTACCGGCTGCGGCCGGACGAGGTGGAGTTCTTCCAGGGGGACGCGCAGCGGCGGCATGTACGGCTGCGGTACCGCCGGGGCGCGGAGGGGTGGAGCAGGGAGCTGCTGTGGCCGTGAGGTGGACATCCGTACCCGCGATCCCCGCACACGTGATCAATCCGCAACCAATTCCGGTCTTGACCGATACCCATCAACCTGGTGCGTGATTACGCTCGCGCTCATGGCCGACACCTCCGACTTCTCCACACCCGCGCCGAACCGGGCGGACCGACCCGTGTACGTCATCGGCGGCGGCCCCGGCGGGCTCGCCGTCGCGTACGCCCTGCGTGCCCGGGGGGTGCGGGCCGTGGTCCTGGAGCGCTCCGAGCGCGTGGGCGACTCCTGGCGGCGCCACTACGACCGGCTGCGTCTGCACACCACCCGGCGGCTGTCCGCGCTGCCGGGGCTGCCGATGCCGCGCCGGTTCGGGCGGTGGGTGGCCCGGGACGACGTGGTCCGGTACCTGGAGAAGTACGCCGAGCACCACCGCCTCGAGATCGTCACCGGTGTGGAGGTCTCCCGGGTCGAGCGGACGCCCGACGGCACGGGCTGGCTGCTGCACGCCACCGGGGGCCGTGAGCTGACCGGCGCGGCCGTCGTGGTCGCCACGGGCTTCAACCACACGCCCCGCGTGCCCGACTGGCCGGGCCGGGACGCGTACGGCGGTGAGTTGCTGCACGCGTCCGAGTACCGCAACGCCAAGCCCTTCGCGGGCCGGGACGTGCTGGTGGTGGGCATCGGCAACACGGGGGCGGAGATCGCCGTGGACCTGGTGGAGGGGGGCGCGTCCCGGGTGCGGCTGGCGGTGCGTACGCCGCCGCACATCGTGCGCCGCTCCACGGCGGGCTGGCCGGCGCAGTACTCGGGGGTGCTGGTGCGGCGGCTGCCGGTGGGGCTCGTCGACCGGCTGTGCCGGGTACAGGCGCGGGTGGCGCTGCCGGATCTGTCGGACCGGGGGCTTCCGCTGCCCGGCTCCGGGCTGTACAGCCGGGTGCTGGAGGGGGCCATCCCGGTGCAGGACGTCGGTCTGATCGACGCGGTGCGCAAGGGGACGGTGGAGATCGTGGCGGCGGTGGAGGGGTTCGAGGAGGGGAAGGTCGCGCTGGCGGACGGGTCCCGGATCGGCCCCGACGCGGTGGTGGCGGCGACGGGGTACGCCCGGGGGCTCGAGGGGCTGGTGGGCGGGCTCGGCGTACTCGACGCGCGGGGGCGGCCGGTGGCACACGGCGGGCGCACGCCCGATGCCGCCCCCGGCCTCTACTTCACCGGCTTCACGAACCCGATCAGCGGCAACCTCCGTGAACTGGCCCTGGACGCGCAACGAATAGCCCGAGCGGTCGCGCGGTCGACCAAGGCCTCCCAACTCCCCACGTAGCCGCCGACAACCCCCCCACCACCCCGCCGCAGCTGCGGGCAGTCGTGCCGCTGGGGCGGCACGGGTGGGCGGTGGGGGTACCTCCCGCTCGAGCGAAGCCGAGAGTGGGGGAGGCACCCGGCAAGCGCCGGCGAGTGCACCCACCCCCGCGTCGCACCGGTCAACGGTGTGGGTGCGGGACGGGGGGAGTCGCGCGGCCCGGCGCTGACGGGGTGCCGTCGCGCCCACCCGTGCCGCCCTGCGGCACGCCTGCCCGCGGAGGGGCGGGCACGCCTGCCCGCGGAGGGGCGGGCACGCCTGCCCGCGGAGGGGCGGGCACGCCTGCCCGCGGAGGGGCGGGCTCGCCTGCCCGCAAATCGGCGGCGGCGCGCCTGCCCGCGGGAGCGCGGAGGCGGCGGGGCGGCCGCGGCTGCGGCGGGGCGTCAGGCCGCCGTCGGTGTGAGCGGCGGCTCCGGGTGGCGGCGGATCACCAGCGCCATCAGCGCCGCCGCCGCGCACAGCGCTCCCGACGCGTACCAGACCACGTCGTACGAGCCGAACGCGTCCCGTGCCGCACCCCCCGCGAAGGCGACGACCGCCGCTCCCACCTGGTGCGACGCGAGGACCCAGCCGAAGACGATCGGGCTGTCGTCCCCGTAGTGCTCCCGGCACAGCGCCAGCGTCGGCGGCACGGTGGCGACCCAGTCCAGCCCGTAGAAGACGATGAAGAACAGCATCGGCGGATGCACACTCGGCGCCAGCAGGATCGGCAGGAACAGCAGCGAGATCCCCCGCAGCGCGTAGTACACCGCGAGCAGCCGCCGCGAGTCGAAGCGGTCCGTGAACCACCCGGACGCCACCGTCCCGACGACGTCGAAGACACCGATGACCGCGAGCAGCGAAGCCGCCGTGGTGACCGGCATGCCGTGGTCGTGGGAGGCCGGCACGAAGTGGGTCTGGACCAGCCCGTTGGTGGAGGCGCCGCAGATCGCGAAGGTCCCGGCGAGCAGCCAGAACGGCCCCGTGCGCACCGCCGAGGACAGCACGGTCAACGCCCGCCGCGCGACCCCCGGAACGGGCGCCGGCTTCGGCACGAACTCCGCGGCGCCGTACGGCTTCTGGCCGACGTCCGCCGGATGGTCGTGCAGCAGCAGCCAGACGAACGGGACCACCGCGAGCGCGGCGAGCGCCACGGTGACGGCCGCCGGGCGCCACTCGTACCGGGTGACGATCCACGACAGCAGCGGCAGGAAGATCAGCTGCCCGGAGGCGGACGCCGCGGTGAGGATGCCACTGACCAGGCCCCGCCGTTCGGTGAACCAGCGGTTGGTGACGGTCGCCGCGAAGGCCAGCGCCATGGAACCCGAGCCGAGCCCCACCAGCAGGCCCCAGCAGAGCAGCAGTTGCCAGGCCGCCGTCATCCACACCGTCAGTCCCGAGCCGAGCGCGATCACGCCGAGGGCGACCGCGACGACCTTCCGGATGCCGTAGCGGTCCATCAGCGCGGCGGCGAACGGCGCGGTGAGGCCGTACAGCGCGAGGTTCACGGAGACCGCCGCGCCGATGGTCCCGCGCGACCAGCCGAACTCGTCGTGCAGGGGGTCGATGAACAGGCCCGGTACGGAGCGGAAGGCGGCCGCGCCGATGATCGTCACGAAGGTGACGGCGGCGACGAACCACGCGCGGTGCACACGGACACGGCTCGGCTTCGGGCCCCCGCCCGCGGTCGGCTCCACGACGGCGGCGGACTGACTTGTCTGGGTCACGCCATAGAGCTTCCGTGACGGAGCAGAAGGCAACGAGTGGCCCGAGGGACAGCATTCGCTAGGATCGGGCCATGGCTCCCGGCTTCCGGCCCCACCGTGTCGTCGTCCTCGCCCTCGACGGGCTGCTCCCGTTCGAGCTGGGCATCCCGCACCGCATCTTCGGCCGCCCGAAGGACGAGCGGGGCCGGCATCTGTACGAGGTGATCACCTGCTCGATCCGGCCGCCCGGGCCGGTGGAGACCGACGCCGACTTCGCCATCCACGTCGCCCATGGCCCCGAGGCACTCGCCACCGCCGACACCGTGATCGTCCCGGCGTCGTACGAGCTCGGACCGGTGTTCGAGCGGGGGGAGCTGACCGACGAGCTGGCCGCCGCCCTCGCTCGTATCCGCCCCGGCACCCGGCTCGCCTCCATCTGCACGGGCGTGTACGTCCTGGCCGCCGCCGGGTATCTCGACGGCCGGCCCGCGACCACGCACTGGGCGGACGCCGAGCGTCTCCAGCGGCTGTTCCCGCGAATCGAGGTCGACCCGGACGTGCTGTTCGTCGACGACGGCTCGATCCTGACGTCGGCGGGCGTGGCGGCCGGGATCGACCTGTGCCTGCACATGGTGCGGCGCGATCACGGCGCCGTCGTCGCCAACGACGTGGCCCGCCGTACGGTCGTACCGCCGCACCGGGACGGCGGGCAGGCGCAGTACATCCAGCGGCCGGTGCCCGATCCGCAGCAGGCCTCCACCAGCGGCGCACGCGCGTGGGCGCTGGTCCGGCTGCACGAGCCGATCCAGCTGCGTGACCTGGCCGCGCGGGAGTCGATGTCGGTACGCACCTTCACACGCCGTTTCCGGGAGGAGGCGGGTGTCAGTCCGGGGCAGTGGCTGACGCAGCAGCGGGTAGAGCGGGCGCGGCATCTGCTCGAGTCCACGGAGCTGTCCATGGACCAGGTGGCGCGCGACGCCGGTTTCGGCACGGCGCAGTCGATGCGGCAGCACCTCCAGGCGGCGCTGGGCGTGACACCGACGGCGTACCGGCGGACCTTCCGGGCGGGGGCGGCCGGTTGTCCACAGTCTGTGGACAACTCCGCGGCGCCCTGACCGCCGGTGGCGGTGCGGCGCCGTCCGCCCCGAGCACGTCAGCGCCGCACCGCCCCTCGTCACGACCCACACTCGTCGAGGGCTCCCATCGCCGCCCTCGCCGTCCCCTCGCGGCGAATCGCTGACGAACAGCGTGATCAAACGGTCACGACACGTCAACACCGATTCGCTCGCAAATACCCCACTTGCCGTATACACCCGTTTCCCCGCCACAGCGCACAGAAGCACACCCGGCGCACCACTCCGCCCCACCTCTCGCAGGGGGGCGCGGCGCCCCTCGGGGGCGCGGGGAACTGCGCAGACCAAGAGGACGGGCGCCTACGCGAACAGACGGCCCGGCCGACTCCCCGAGGGCGGGGAGCTGCGCGAGAGACCACAACGCGCCCGCACCCGCCGCGCAACCGGACGCCCCGGGCTCTCCCGCGCCCTCACACCGCCTGATACGTCACCGCGCCGTGCACGGCAGTGCCCCGCTCGCACCCCCCGCCCAGGCGATCCAGCTCGCACCAGATCCGCTTCCCGGCCCCCTCCGCACTCCACCCCCACCGATCGGCCAGCCCGTCCACGAGCGCGAGCCCCCGCCCCCCGGTGGCCTCACCGTCCACGCACCGCGGCACCGGCGCCCGCCCGCTACGGTCGGCGACCTCCAGACGCACGACGCCCTCCTCCCCCGTGCCCGTCCCCGAAGCCGGACCCGAGGCCTCCGCGTCCGGGCCCACCCCCGGCAGGGACAGCCGCACCACGGCCGCACACCCCGTGTGCACCACGGCGTTGGTGACCAGCTCCGACACCAGCAGGATCAGCGTCTCGGCGAGCGGCCCGTCCGCCTCCAGGCCCGAACCGGCCAGCCGTGAGCGGGCCCACCTCCGGGCCCGTCCCACCTCAGCGGGGTCGGGCCGGATCTCCAGCTGCACTTGAAGCACCTGCACCGCTCACACCATCCGAACCGGCGGACACCTGGCCTCGCGCCTCACGAGGGCCACGATCGTAGCCATTCTCTGCATGGCCGGAACAACGCCCGGGACAGGTGTCACGGAACGTGATTCCCTTGCACGACAGCATGGTTGACGCACAGTCACGCCTACAAGCGCTTCGGGCATATTCCAGCGCGAAGGAGCACACGTGCGGCATACTGTGCGACGCGAGCCGCGCGCCGGCGCCAACGCTCCGTGATCATGGCGATGCCACGATCCGTGACATCCGCGCGGGAGACGGCCTACTCGGGAACGGTGAAGTACCGGGCGAAGGACCGTACGGTCTCGTCCTCGCCGATCCTGCCGTCGCCGTCGGAGTCCAGCGCGGCGGCGGATGTACGGGCGAGGTCCTCGGGGACGCCGAGCACCCTCAGGACCCGCGCGGCGTCCTCGACGGTGGCCGCGCCGTCGCCGTCGGTGTCCGCGACGGCCAGCGCCGCGTGCAGGAAGGGGCGGGCGATCTCGGCGAACCGGTCCGGGTTGTCGTGCAGCCGCTTGACCGCTCCGTTGACGAACTCCTCGCGCGTGATGCGCTGGTCGCCGTCGCGGTCCGCGATGCCCGCCATGCCCTGCCAGAACGCCTCGGCACCGATGTACAGGGCCTGGCCCCTGTCGGAGCGGGCCGCGACGGCGAACTCGGCGAGCAGCGCCTTGGCCGCCGCGCTGAAGTCCTCGCGGTCGATGTAGCCGTTGCCGTCCTGGTCGAAGCCGGCGAACCGGGCCGCGATCCTGCGCTCGTTCTCGCTGGTGACCATGTCTCTCAGGCCGCCTTAGGTCGGTGGGTCGTCTCGCTGGGAGCGTACGTCGTGGAGGGCCTCCGGGGTGCGCGAAAACGACGCCCGGACCAAGACCGGGGGAATAACGGGACACGCGTGTGACACGTGTGAGCGCCCGCACACGGCTCAGGCGGACAGCGGGCGGGGATCCTCGTCGACCGCGGAGAGCACGTCCGGGTGGATCTCGAAGAGGCGCCGGACCCCGAGGGCGCCGAGCACCTTGTTGACGTGACTGCCGTCGGCGGCGCCCCGCGCGGGGAGGATCAGCCGCAGACTGCCCTGGCAGGAGCGGAGCAGCCGGCGGGAGCCTATGAGCACGCCGACGCCGCTGGAGTCGCAGAACCACACCTCGGACAGATCGAGGACGAGGCTGTGCCTGCCCTCGGCCACCACGTCGTGCACCCGCTGGCGCAGCACCGGGGACGTCACCAGGTCCAGCTCGCCCGACACCCGGAGCACGGCCCATTCGCCGTGCTCCCCGTCGGTCACTTTGAAGGTCACCACCACGCCCCTCGCTCGCCGAAACGGAAGAAGTCCCTACGCTTCCTTGCAGCGCGGCTGCCCACCGGCCGTTCCCCGAAACGCGAGCCCAGAAACGAATACCGAACAGAAAGGGCTTATTTTAGTCGCCTTCGATCTTATTCGATCGGTTCCGATCGATACGGGGTGGGTAGATGCGGCGCGAGCGGTGTCCGACATGGGCGGGCGGCCCTTTACCACCTGCGGCTCTTCCGGGGGCGCACATTGCCATAAAGGGGCGTGCGCCCTGCTACGTGCCGACTACATTCTTGTGGTCGCCGACCACAACGCCGGCCCCGGGAACCGACCAGCCCGGGACCAGGAGGAACAGGGGGTGAGGGGCCGCATGCCGACATCGGACACACCGCCCCGCTGGGACCGCAGGATGCAGCAGCGGCTCGCGCGCGGGGAGGCTGCCGCGCTCGGCGAGCTCTACGACCGTTTCGCCTCGCTGGTGCACGGCCTCGCCCACCGCGTGGTCGGCGACGAGCACGCCGCCGACGCCGTCACCCGTGACGTCTTCGCGCACGTGTGGGAGCACCCGGACTCCTACGACCCCAGGCAGGAGCCCCTGCGTACCTGGCTCGCCACGCTGACCAGCCGGCTGGCCGTACAGCGGCTGCGCACCACGGAGACCGCGGCGCTCGCCCGCGGCGGCCCCGGCACACCGGAGGACCTGGAGCGCACGGTGCGGCACGCCTCGGTGGCCGCCCGCGCGGACTACATCGTCCAGTCCATGCCGGCGCCGCTGCGCGCCGCCCTGGAGCTGGCGTACTTCCAGCGCCGGGACTACCGGCAGACCGCCCTCGACCTGGGTGTCACCGACGACGAGGCGCGCCGCCGGCTCCGCCTGGGCCTGCAGTTGCTGGCCACCGCCGGCGACACCGGGGCCCCGCCCGGTTTCGGGGGTGCCGCGTGAGCGAACGGCAGGCCGGTCCGTACGACGACCACAAGGAAGACACCGGACCGCTCGTACTGGAGCACCATGTGCTGAAGTCGTTGCTGGGTGCCTGGGCGCTGGCCGCCTGCGCGCCGGCGGAGACGGGCGCCGTCGAGGAGCACCTCGGCGGCTGCGGGGCCTGCGCGGACGAGGCGCTGCGGCTGCGTGAGGCGGTCGGCCTGCTCCAGCGGCCCGAGAGCCTCGACCTGGACCCCGGACTGCGCACCCGCGTGCTGGAATCGTGCCTGGAGGTGCGTCCGCCTCGGATACCGGTACCGGAGTGGGCGGCCGCGTACGACGCGGAGACCGCGCGGCTGGACGCGCTGCTCCAGGACTTCGGCGACTCCGAGTGGCACGCGCCGGTGCGGCTGCGCTGGTACGAGTCGGACGAGGCGAGCAGCCGCCGTACGACCGTCGCCGGGGTCATCGCGCATCTGCTGACGGTCGACGGGCTGGTCGCGCTCGCCCTCGGCATGGACGACCCGCTCGGCGACGCCGCCCGCGCCGGACGTACGCCGTCGGACCGCACGGAGGCGTACTGGCGGGCGGCCCGCTTCCCGCCCACCCGTTCGGTGCGGACGCCCTGGCGGGAGCAGAGCCACGCACTCGTGCGGACGGTGTCGTTCACGGGCGGCGGCACAGGCCGGCTGCCCGTGTCGTACGGCGACTACGAACTGCCGCTGCACGACGCGATGCTGGACCGGGCGTTCGAGTGCTGGGTGCACGCGGAGGACATCGCCGAGGCGGTGAACTACCCGTACGAGCCGCCCTCCGGACGGCATCTGCACCGCATCGTCGACCTGGCCGCCCGAATGCTCCCCGCCGTGCTGGAACACCGCCGGGAGCACGGGCTGGCCGCTCCCGGGGAGCGGCGCCTGGTCGCCGCCGGGGAGCCGGGACGCAGCCTGCGGCTGGAGATCGAGGGGTCGGGCGGCGGCGAGTGGCTGATCCCGCTGGACTCCCCCGCGGCGAAGGGCTCCGCCGAGCACGAGGTGGCGCACGTGGCGCTGGACGGCGCGGAGTTCTGCAGGCTCGCGGCGGGACATGTCCCGCCGCGAGAGGCGGCGGTGGGACAGGTCGGCGACCGCGCGGCGATCAGGGACGTCCTGTTCGCCGCGGCGAGCATGAGCAGGATGTAGGGGGCGGCTCGCGGTATCGCGGGCGACCCCGGCCCGGCGGCCCCCACGCGGCCGCGGTCGCCGGCGGACCAGCCGCACCGCCGCCTAGGCGAATACCACCGTCCGCCGCCCGTTGGGCAGAATGCGCCGCTCCGCATGCCACTTCACCGCCCGCGCCAGCGCCCGGCACTCCACGTCACGGCCGATCGCCACCAGCCCCTCGGGCGTGACATCGTGCCCCACCCGCTCGACCTCCTGCTCGATGATCGGCCCCTCGTCGAGATCGGCCGTCACATAGTGCGCCGTCGCGCCGATCAGCTTCACACCCCGCGCATGCGCCTGGTGATACGGCTTCGCGCCCTTGAAGCTCGGCAGGAAGGAGTGGTGGATGTTGATGATCCGCCCGGACAGCTGCTTGCACAGGTCGTCCGAGAGGACCTGCATGTAACGGGCGAGGACGACGAGCTCGACGTCGTCCTCCCGCACGATCTCCAGCACCCGGGCCTCGGCCTCCGGCTTGGTGTCCCGCGTCACCGGAATGTGGTGGAACGGAATGTTGTACGAAGCCACCAGTTCGGCGAAGTCGGTGTGATTGGAGACCACTCCGGCGATCTCCACGGGCAGCGCCCCGGTACGCGCGCGGAACAGCAGGTCGTTCAGACAGTGACCGAACCTGCTGACCATGAGCAGGATGCGCATCTTCCGGTCGGCCCGGTTGAGCTGCCAGTCCATCTGGAACGCGTCACCGATCGCGGTGAAGCTCGCCCGCAGCTTCTCCACGGTCACCGGGGCGTCCGCCGAGAAGTGGACGCGCATGAAGAACAGTCCCGTGTCGTGGTCGCCGAACTGCTGGCTGTCCTCGATGTTGCAGCCGGTCATGAAGAGGTAGCTCGACACGGCGTGGACGATGCCCTGCTTGTCGGGGCAGGACAGCGTGAGGACGTACTGGTCGGCGGGGGCCGCGGCTCGGGTGGACTGCTCGCTCATGGGGAAAAGGGTCCCACATGTGCGCTTACGGCCCGCCCGCGTTCCGCTAAGCGGACCGCGTGACGATCCGCAGCACCTCGAGGGTGCTCGGCCGGGTGTCGGGGTCCTCGCCGTCGCTCGTCGCCATCCGTACGTGGGCGTCCCGTGCGGCCCGCACCGCGTCCGGCCATCCCTCGTTCTCGAGATAGGCGGTCACCGGCGCGTCGGGGCCGACCTGGTGCATGATCCGCAGCACCCGCAGCACCGCCGTGTCGACGAGTGCCGCCTCCTGGGAGTCGCGGAAGATCGTGCCGACGTACTTCTCGGCGGACCAGTTGTCCAGCCAGGTGTCCTCGACCAGCCGGTAGACGGCGTCGGTCACGTCCCCGTAGCCGTCGACGCCGGCCAGCCAGACGTCCCGCTGGAAGGCGGGATCGGAGAGCATGTGCAGCGCGGAGCGCACATTGCTGCGCCAGCGCCACCACGGCATGTCGTTGAGTGGCATGCCGCCCATGGTGAAGGAGCGACGGCCACGACGGGAAGAGTTCTCCGAACCTTGCACGGTCGTCGATCGTACGTTTCCGCCTCACCCGCCACCGAAGGGGCCCCGTAATTCACCTCGGCGTCACCGTCCGTTGACCGAGGGTCACTCCGGGGTTGGCCGTGTGGCGGAATCGTGCGTGAGCATGACCGGCAGGCGACGCATCCGCAGCACGTTCCTCCCCCGCCACCTCGACCGGCGGGCCAGAGCCGGTGCTCTGGCCACGGGCGTGCTGGCGGCCTGCGTGTCGCTCGCCGCGGGGTGCGGGGTCGTCCCCGGTGCCACGGGGGGCTCCGGGGACGACGGTCCGATCACGGTGATGACCTGGGCCCCCGAGGACACCAGGACCTCCAACAAACCCGGAATGCCCGCGTTCGCCGAAGCGTACGCCCGCTGGGTGAACGGCCAGGGCGGTATCAACGGCCGCCCGCTCAACGTACTGACCTGCAACGACAGGAACGACACCGTGACCGCCGCCCGGTGCGCCCGGCGCGCGGTCAAGGAGGGCGCCGTCGCGGTCGTCGGCTCCTACAGCCAGTACGCCGACTCCTTCATGCCCGCCCTGGAGGGCGCCGGCATCCCCTACATCGGCGGCTACGGCATCACGAACAACGAGTTCACCAGCCCGTTGTCCTATCCGGTGAACGGCGGCCAGCCGACGCTGCTGGCCGGTCTGGGACGCACCCTCGCCGACATCTGCGGCCCGGTCACCCTGATACGGCCCGACACGATCGCGGGCGACCAGTTGCCGCCGCTGCTGAACTCCGGCCTGAAGGCCGGCAAGCACGAGCGGGCCGGTGACCAGCGGGCGGCCGAGGACGCCACCTCGTACGACGGCCAGGCCGGACAGGCCCTGGAGGTCGCCACGGCGAAGACGGGCGAGCGGGGCTGTGTGGTGCCGGCCCTGGGCGACCGTACGAACACCTTCATGGACTCCTTCCGGCGGGCCCGCGCCGACTACCCCGAGGTGCGCACGGCGACCGTGCTGGGCAGCGTCGACCAGTCGACGATCGACGCGTCGGGCGGGGCGTCGGGGCCGTACGAGGGGTCGTACGTCACCGGCTGGTACCCGGCGGCGAGCGACGCCCGCTGGGATCCGATGAAGAAGGTGATCAAGGAGGAGGCGTTCGGTGACAACCGGATCGACCCCGCGGACGCCGGGGTGCAGACCACCTGGATCGCCTACACCGTGTTCAAGCAGGTCGTGGAGTCGCTGGGGGACGGCGAGATCAGCGCCGACACGGTGAGCGAGGAGCTGGACAGCGGGCTGAAGGTGACCACCGGCGGGCTCACCCCGACCCTGCGGTGGAAGTTCCAGGCCGAGCTCGCCGCGGTCGGCTTCCCCCGCCTGGTCAACGCGAACGTGACGCTCCAGGTGGTCGAGGACGGCCGGCTGGTCGCGGCCCGCAAGGGCTTCACCGATGTGACGAGGACACTGCGGGACGCGGAACTGGGCTGATCCGTCCGGTTCCGCCCGGTCGCCCGGGCGGAACGGCGGCATCCGCTCAGTGCCCGGTCACAGCTGGGTCGGCTGGCGTTCGGTCAGGCCGTACTGCTTGGCGATCGCGTTCCACAGCTGGGCGGCCTTCTGCTTCTGGACGGTCGCGGTGCCGCTGGCCTGGTTGCCGGCCTGGGTCTGGCCGGTGGACCGGGCCTGGCCCTTTTTGCAGCCCTTCTTGCCGGCGGTCTGGTCGGCCCAGGCGGCGTAGTGGTTGTCGGCCGAGGCCGACGCCTGCCACGCCTTGGTGAGCGCGGTGGTCAGCGCCTCGTGGTCCGGCAGCTTGTCCACGGACAGTCCGGACAGGTCGGTCACCAGCTGGGTGCGCTGCCCGGCCGCCTCGCGCAGGTCCGCGGCCGCCTGGCCGAGGTTGTTGCAGCTCTTCACATCGGCGACCGCGTTGATCACGGTGGTGCGGCTGTCGCCGCTGTCGGCCAGCAGCTTGTCCAGCTCGACGGCCTGCGCACGGGCCGGGTCGGCCGCCGGCGAGGCGGACGCGTCCTCGGTCGCGGGCGCGGTGGCGGACACGTTCTGGTTGTCGCCGCCTTCGTCGTCGCCGCCCCCGCTGCCGATGAGGGCGCCCGCGCCGACGCCGAAGACGATGATCCCGACGCCGACCGCGGCGATCAGCGGCACCCGAGAGCCGGTACGGCCACCGCCGCGACCGCCACCACGGCCGCCGGTCGGGCCGGCGGGCGGTGCGGGCGGACCGGGCGGGGTGCGCGCGGCCCGGCCGGGCGGGACGTAGTCCACGCGCGGGAGCTGCTGGGTTCCTGCCGCGCCCCCGTTGTCGTTGCGGAAGAGGTTGTCGAACTCGGCGGGCGGCTGCCGGTTGCCGTCACCCGCGTCCGGGGCGCCGTACGACTGCGCGGGAGGCTGGTCTGTGACGGGGGCGATGAACTGGGTGGCCTCGGCGTCGGGGTGGCCCGCTCCGTGCGGGGCCGCGCCCGGGTAGCCGCCGGCGTCGGAGCCGTGGGCGGGTACCTCGGGCGGCAGCGCGCCCGGACCCACCGGGGGTATGAGCTGGGTCGCGCCCTCGTCGCCGCCCGGGGCGGGCACCGGGGGTATGAACTGGGTGGCGCCCTCGTCGCCGCCCGGGGCGGGCACCGGGGGCATGTACTGGGTGAGGCCCTCCGTGCCGTCGGGCGCGGCGGCCGGCGGGTACTGGGGGGCGCCGTAGCCGTTCTGGGCGCCGTAGGTGCCGTCGTGCGCGGGCGGCAGCGGGGCGCCGGCGGTCCGACCGCCGTACGACCCGTACGCGTCGGGGGCGCCGTACGGGTCGGGGGCGCCGTGCGCGCCATAGCCGGTGCCGTACGCGTCGCCGCCGTATCCGGCGCCCTGCTGCGCGCCCTCCGGGGGCAGTGGGCCGGGGCCCTGCCCTCCCTGGCTCTGCGCGCCCCAGGCGGGCGTCTCGGGGGCGCCCCACTGGCCGTCGGACGGGGGCTGCGAGGGCTGCTCGGTCTGCCAGCCGCCCTGGCCGGACGGCGGCGGGGCCGCGTCCTGCTGCCCGGGGCCCCACGGAGTGCCCCAGGTCTGGCCGCCGGACGGGGCCGAGGCGGGGTAGCCGCCGCCGGCGTTCTGGCCGTCCGCTCTGCCGCCGGGGGCGACCGGTCCGGTCGTCATGCCCGGCAACAGGGGTTCACCACCGTCGGAGGGCAGCACGATGCCTTCGCGCGCGGGGCGCGCCGAGGGCTCCTCGCCCTGTCCACTCTGCGTCACCGGGACTCCTACCAATGGGGGACCTTGTGAATCGTCGGCTCACGCTACCGGGTCCCCGGAGCCCGGTGCCACGCAGCACAGGACCTGACCACCCGCCCTGTGAGCGCGGTAACAGAAACCGGGTCACCGCACGCTGATCACGTCGCCCCTTTCCCACCCGCCCGTCCCGCCGCCCGTGTCACGCGGCCGTCTGGAGTTCCATCCGCGCCCCGAACTCCCTTACCACGGACTCCTCCTGGTACGGCTCGAGCCGCTGCTGGAGATCGTCCAGATACTCGGCGCCCCGGTTGGAGCGCAGCCCGTCGAGCAGTTCGACCGCCTTCAGGCCCGTACTGCAGGCCAGTTCGATCTCGCGCTGCTGCACCTGCGCGGTGGCCAGCAGCACATAGCCGATCGCCCGCCGCCGTGCCCGTGAGGGGGGATGCCCGTCCAGCGACTCCCGCGCGCACCGCGCGGCGGCCTCGGCCTGCCCGAGGTCCCGGTGACAGTGCGCCAACTCGTCGGCCAGATAGGCCTCGTCGAAGTGCGCGATCCACACCGGGTCGTCACCGGACTCCGGTTCGGCCGCGTCCATGGCGGTCACCGCGCGCCCGGCCGCCGTGTGCGCCGCGTGCACGTCGCCCATCAGGGCGTGCCCGCGGGCCTCCGCCGCGAGGAACATCGACTCCGCGCGGGGTGTCACGCGCCCCCGCGCGCCCTCCTGCGCCGCGCGCGCCAACTGGGCGATCTCACGCGGGTTCCCGAGCTGGGCGGCCAGATGACTCATGGAGGCGGCGAGCACGTATCCGCCGTATCCGCGGTCCCCGGCTGCCTGGGCGAGGCGCAGCGCCTGGATGTAGTAGCGCTGGGCGAGACCCGGCTGGCCGGTGTCGACGGCCATGTACCCGGCGAGTTCGGTCAGCCGCGCGACCGCGGCGAACAGGTCGCGGCCCACGGCCTCTCTGTACGAGCCCGCCAGCAGCCCCGAGACGACGCTGTTGAGGTAGTGGACCACGACCGGGCGCACATGCCCGCTGCCGTACTGGTGGTCCAGGTCCACCAGCGCCTGCGTCATGGACCGTACGGCTCCCACGTCGGACTGGCCCACGCGCGGCCCGGCGGAGCGCGCCACCTGGCCGTCGGGCGCGGTGATCAGCCAGTCGCGGCTCGGCTCCACGAGCGCGGACGCGGCGACGGAGGAGCCGGACAGGAAGTCCCGCCGGCCCACGTCGCTGCGCCACAGCTCGCAGACCTGCTCGATGGCCCCCAGTACCGTCGGCGAGAACTGGAGGCCGACACCGGACGCGAGGTTCTTGCCGTTGGCCATGCCGATCTCGTCGATCGTGACCGTACGGCCCAGCTTGCGGCCCAGTGCCTCCGCGATGATCGCCGGTGCCCGGCCCCGCGGCTGCTGGCCGCGCAGCCAGCGGGCCACCGACGTCTTGTCGTAGCGCAGATCGAGGCCGTGCTCCGCGCCGCACATGTTGACCCTGCGGGCCAGCCCGGCGTTGGAGCATCCGGCTTCCTGGATGAGCGCCTGCAGCCGTTCGTTCGGCTGCCGCGCGACGAGAGGCCTTGCGGCCATGGCGTACCCCCTGAGGCTGCGGTGCCCTGCCCACGCACCGAGTTGACGTGTCTTCCGCGGCCGTGCTTCTCGCGTCCCGGCGAGAACATCCGGCCGGGAAGATCAATGCCCCGTCGACGTGCCGACAATGCGAGGCATGTGAGGATTGCCGGGGTAACGGCGGTTGCCGGCCCTCCTCCTGGTTACCCAGCAGCGGAGCGGATCCTCCCGCGCGCCCCCATGGATGCACCCATGCGCCCCGGACACGGGCCCGATGCTCCTCCCCCGCGCATCCGGGCGGGCGTAACCCCTGGTGACGGCCGTAGTTGTGTTCATCGTGGAAGAGACGATCGCGGGCGCCGACGCCGTACAGATCCCGAAGCAGCGCGGGGAATCGCTGCTGGACACCGCAGTGCGGTATGCCGAGGACCGGCACTGGGACGTGTTCCCGGGCACCTGGCTGGAGTCCGTGGACGGGACGCAGCGCTGCTCGTGCGGTGACGCCGCGTGCCCGGTGCCCGGCGCACACCCGGCCGGCCCGGACTGGGCGACGCAGGCGACCGGGAGCGCCACCGTCGCGCGCCGGCTGTGGGAGCGGCAGCCGGCCGCCTCGGTGCTGCTGCCCACCGGGCGGACCTTCGACGCGGTGTCCGTGTCGGAGACGGCGGGCTTTCTCGCCCTCGCGCGGATGGAGCGGCTGGGTCTGCGGCTGGGGCCGGTGACCGTTTCGCCGGACCGGCGGATGGAGTTCTTCGTGCTGCCGGGGGCGTCGGCGAAGGTGCCGGGGCTGCTGCGCGGGCTGGGGTGGTCGGTGGCGTCGCTCGACCTGACGGTGCGGGGGGAGGGTGACTTCGTCGCCGGGCCTCCCACGCGGGTGGGGGGCCGCGGGGCCGTGCAGTGGGCCTGCCGGCCCACCGCGGAGAATCGGTGGTTGCCGGATGTGGGGGAGTTGGTGTCGCCGTTGGCCTATGCGTGCGGAAGGGACCGCTAGGCGCGGTCTGTTCCGCGGGGATTGTGCTGTTTCGCGACCGCGGGTTCGTCGTGGCTGGTCGCCCGGTTCCTCGCGCCCCTTCGGGGCGACTCGCTCCCCTAGTCTGCGAGCTGACGGAGGGAGACATCATGGGTGGCAGTGCCGTGAGTGTGCGGGGGCTCTGGAAGCGGTTCGGGGAGCAGGTCGCTGTCGGGGGGATCGATCTCGAGTTGCCCGCGGGGCGGTTCATCGGGCTGGTCGGGCCCAACGGGGCCGGGAAGACCACCACGCTGTCCATGGTGACCGGGCTGCTGCGACCGGATCAGGGAAGCGTCGAGGTCGTCGGGCACGATGTGTGGCGGGATCCGGTGGAGGTGAAGGCCCGGATCGGTGTGCTGCCGGAGGGGCTGCGGCTGTTCGAGCGGCTGTCGGGGCGTGAACTGCTGGCGTACACCGGCCGGTTGCGGGGGCTGCCCGGTGCCGAGGTGGACAAGCGGGCGACGCAGTTGCTCGACGTCCTCGATCTGGCCGGGGCCCAGCACAAGCTCGTCGTCGACTACTCGACCGGTATGCGCAAGAAGACCGGGCTCGCCGCCGCCCTGCTGCACAATCCCGAAGTGCTGTTCCTGGACGAGCCGTTCGAGGGCGTCGACCCGGTCTCCGCGCAGACCATCCGGGGTGTGCTGGAGCGGTACACGGCGTCCGGCGCCACGGTCGTGTTCTCCTCCCATGTCATGGAGCTGGTCGAGTCGCTGTGCGACTGGGTGGCGGTGATGGCCGCCGGCCGGATCCGCGCACACGGCCCGATCGCCGAGGTGCGCGGCGAGGCGCCCTCGCTGCAGCGGGCGTTCCTGGAGCTGGTCGGCGCGGACAGCCGTGACGTCGGCTCGGACCTTGACTGGCTGGGCGGCGGTTCCCGGTGAGCGCCCCCGCCGCCCTCACCCCCGTCTTCGTCCGGCTGAAACTGTCCCTGTTGCGCAACGGGCTGCGGCAGTCCGGCGGGCGGAAGGCCGCGTACATCGCCTCCGCCGTCGTCGCCCTGCTGTTCGCCGCGTTGCAGCTGCTCGGGCTGATCGCGCTGCGCGGCTCGGATCACGTCGAGTCGCTGGTGGTACTGCTCGTGGCGGTGCTGGGGCTGGGCTGGGCGGTGATGCCGCTGTTCTTCCCCGGCGGCGACGAGACCCTCGACCCGACCCGGCTGGTGATGCTGCCGCTGCGGCCGCGGCCGCTGGTGCGGGCGCTGCTCGCGGCCTCGCTGGTCGGTATCGGGCCGCTGTTCACGCTGTGTCTGCTCGCCGGTTCGGTGATCGCGGTCGCGCACGGCGGGGCGGCGTTCGCGGTGGGCGTGCTCGCCGTCCCGCTGGCGCTGTTGGTGTGCGTGGCGCTCGCGCGGGCGGTCGCCGCCGCCAACGTACGGCTGCTGACCAGCCGCAAGGGCCGGAATCTCGCCGTACTGAGCGGGCTGGTGATCGCCGTCGGGGCGCAGCTCGTCAACTTCGGTGCGCAGCGGCTGGGTTCCTCCGGTCTGGCGCAGCTGGACCCGGCGGCGGACGTGGTGCGGTGGATTCCGCCGGCGTCGGCGGTCGGGGCGGTGCACTCGGCGGGCGAGGGGGCGTACGGTGTCGCGCTGGCGCAACTGGGCTTGAGCACGTGCGCGTTGGCGGGTCTGGTGGCGTGGTGGTCGAGGCTGCTGACCCGGCTGATGACGTCGCCGGACGGTTCCACCCTCCAGGCGGCCGGGGACTCGGCGGCGGTCCGCGACCGTACGTCGACGGGTCTCGCCCGGCTGCTGCCGCCGGGCCGTACGGGTACGGCCATGGAGCGCAGCCTGCGCTACATCCGGCGCGATCCGAAGACGAAGGCGGCGTGGGTGACGTCGCTGGCGATCGGGCTGATCGTGCCGCTGTTCAACGCCTGGCAGGGCACCGGCTCGGTGTACTTCGCCTGCTTTGCCGCGGGGATGCTCGGCATCCAGATGTACAACCAGTTCGGGCAGGACACGTCCGCGTTCTGGATGGTCGCGATGACGATCTCCTCCGGCCGGGACGCGTACGTCGAACTGCGCGCCCGCGCGCTGGCGCTGCTGCTGATCACCCTGCCGTACGTCGCTCTGGTCACCGTGCTGACGACGGCGGTGCTGGGCGACTGGCACCGGCTGGCGGAGGCGCTGGGTCTGTCGTTCGCGCTGCTCGGCGCGATGCTGGCCACGGGCGCGTGGACATCGGCGCGCTTCCCGTACTCCATCCCGCAGGAGGGCTACAAGAACGTCGCGCCCGGGCAGGTCGGGCTGGCCTGGATCTCCCTCTTCGGAGGGATGGTCGCGGCGGCGGTGCTGTGCGTCCCGGTGATCGCGCTCACGATCTGGCTGAATGTCGGCGCGGGCGGCGAGGACTGGCTGTGGCTGCTGCTACCGGCGGGCACGGCATACGGCGCCGCCCTGACCTACCTCGGCCTGCGCCTGGCGGCCCCGCGGACGGCCCGCCGGCTGCCGGAGATCCTGGCGGCGGTCAGCAAGGGGTGAGCGGACGCGTGGAGCGGGTCAGGGGTCGCCCAGTGAGTCCAGGAAGGGTTCGATCGCGGTGAGCCAGGTCTCGGGCTGGTCGTAGTGGACCAGGTGGCCGGCGTCGGCCACCTCCGCGTACTGACCGTGCGGGAGGACGCGGACCATCTCCTGGGCTTCCGCGCGGCCGAGTTCACCGTCGAGGCCGCGGACCACCAGGGCGGGGCAGCGCACCTGGGCCAGCTCCTCCCAGTGCGCGTCGAAGACCCAGGTCTCGCGGGAGCGGAGCATCTGCTCGGGTTCGAAGACGGGGCGCCAGCCGTCCGGGGACTCGGCCATCACCTCGGCGTAGAAGGCGCCGCGGGCCGGGTTGGGCCGCTCCACCCAGGGATCGTCCTCACCGAACCACTTGCGTACATCGGCGAGGGTGGCGAACGGAACCGGCCAGGTCTTGAACCACTCCGCCCACTCCCGCTGCGAGGCCGCCCCGAGGGCGGAGGCCCGCATATCGCAGATGATCAGGCCGCGCACCAGATCGGGCCGCTTGGCGGCCAGCTGCCAGGCGGTCAGCGCGCCCATCGCGTGACCGACGAGAACGGTGGGACCGAGGCCGAGCTGCTCCAGGGCGGCCTCGGCGTCGTCGACGTAGGCGTCGCGCGTGAAGGCGGCCTGCGGGGGCTTGTCGCTGCGGCCGTGGCCACGCTGGTCGAGAGCGATCGCCCGGTACCGCGCGGAGAGCCGCCGGGCGGTGGACGCCCAGTGCGAGGCGCGGCCCATCAGACCGTGCAGTAACAGCACACCGGGCGCGTGCTGTGCGGCGCTCTCCGCCGGCTCCGCCCCGTTCTTGGGCGGGTCGCCGAACTCCCAGGCGGCGAGTCGTACGCCGTCCGCCCCGGTCACGTCGATGCGTCGCGCCATGGTCCTGGCACCCCCCAAGCTCGCTGCCTGCCCGCTGCCTGTTGTGCTGGCCCTGCCTGTCACTACTGCCCGCAGATTATCGAAAGAGCATTCGAAAATGGCTCCCCGGCCGGCAATACCCCTCGTTCGAGTGACCCTGTTCGAGGATTGATCGCCGTGGCCCAGGGGAGATCTTCAGCGGGAGGCGGACCGCTCGGGGAAACCGGTCCGAGGGGAATGACCCTGAGAGCTCGGGGCTCCGGGTCAGCACAGGGGAGGACAGGCCCCGGCGCCATGCGGCGCCGGGGCTCCTCACATGGTCACGGCACATTCGTCCCGCCCCTCCCCTGCCGGGGTGACATCGCTGTCGGGCCCGGCCAGAGTCCCTCAGGTCATATGCCTCACGCGACAGCCTCGCACGCGAGCCCGGCGGGCGCTGCCGTTCCGCGCACTGGATCTCGGATTCGGCGCGTTCACACCCGCGGGAGTGAACGCGCCGCGCACGCCCGTACCGGCACCCCCTCCCGGCCCGCCCGGTCAGGGCTTGGCGACGAACACGTGGGACGCCACCTCCGACTCCAGCTCGGCCGCCTCGCCGCTGCTGCCCACGAGCACCCCGCCCGCCGACTCCGTCACGCTGACCACCGAACCGGGCTGTACGCCCGCCCGGCGCAGCGTGTACATCAGCTGCGCGTCGGTCTGGATCGGCTCGCCGATCCGGCGCACCACGACCGTCTTGCCGCCGGCGCCCGGGTCGAGGTCGGCCAGCGAGACCATGCTGTCGTCCAGGAACGGGTCGGCGCCGTCCTTCTCGCCCAGCTCCTCCAGGCCCGGGATCGGGTTGCCGTACGGCGACTCCGTGGGGTGGCGCAGCAGCTCCAGCACGCGGCGCTCCACGGCCTCGCTCATCACGTGCTCCCAGCGACACGCCTCGGCGTGCACCTGCTCCCACTCCAGGCCGATCACGTCGACCAGGAGACACTCGGCGAGACGGTGCTTGCGCATCACGCGCGTCGCCAGCCGGCGGCCCTCCTCGGTGAACTCCAGGTGCCGGTCGGGGGCGACGGACACCAGGCCGTCGCGCTCCATCCGCGCCACCGTCTGGCTGACCGTCGGCCCGCTCTGGTCGAGCCGCTCGGCGATCCGGGCGCGCATGGGGACCACACCTTCCTCCTCCAGCTCGAGGATGGTGCGGAGATACATCTCCGTGGTGTCGATCAGTCCGGACATACATGCCCCTTGATGAGATCTGCGGATGGCTCTGCCGGAGGCCGGCCGGCTCACCGGCGTGTGCGCTGGCCCAGGACTCAATTCTGACCCATACGACCGACAACCGGGCGTCGCTCTGAAAACGACCGGTCCACGCGGGGGATTCCACGCCATCGGACCCCGTATTGACACGGAACTGGTCCAGACCGCACGGTGATCCGCAACACTCCTGCCCGAAGGGATGCCGCATGAGCGACCGCACGCCGGCCGGTCAGTTCCTCGACGCCGCGATCGATCTGCTGCGGCGGATCCGGGACGAGGAGGGTGACTCCGTCGCCGCGGCCGGCACGCTGCTCGCCGACACGGTGGCGGACGGCGGCCGGCTCTTCGCCTTCGGCGCCGGGCACTCCTCGCTCGCCGCGCAGGACCTCGTCTACCGGGCGGGCGGACTGGCCCTCATGAACCTGCTCGCCGTCCCCGGGGTCGTCGGCGTCGACGTGATGCCGGCGACGCTGGGGTCCGCGCTGGAGCGCGTCGACGGGCTCGCGGGGGTCGTGCTCGACTCCTCGCCGCTGCGCGCGGGCGACGCGCTGATCATCGTCTCCCTGTCGGGGCGCAACGCGCTGCCGGTGGAGATGGCGATGAAGGCGCGGGAACGGGGGGTGAAGGTGATCGGGGTGACGTCGGTGGCGTACGCGACGCGGACGGCGTCGCGGCACTCGTCGGGGACGTTTCTGAAGGACCACTGCGATGTCGTGCTGGACTCGCGGATCGCGGTCGGTGACGCGGAGCTGACGCTGGAGGGGGTGCCGGTGCCGTTCGCTCCCGCGTCGACGGTGGTGACGTCGGCGGTGCTGCAGGCTGTGACGGCCACGGCGGCGGCGGTGCTGGTCGATCGGGGCATCGAGCCGCCGCTGCTGCGGTCCGGGAACGTCGACGGGGGCCACGAGTGGAACGCCCGCGTGTTCGAGGAGTACGCGGACCGTATCTATTATCGGCAGTAGAACGTTCTTCCGCCCCCGCCGCCCCTTCCCGTCCCGAAACTGGGGCTCCGCCCCAGACCCCGCTCCTCAAACGCCGGAGGGGCTAATTGCCAGCCCCTCCGGCGTTTGAGGAGCGGGGGTCCGGGGGCAGCGCCCCCGGGGGACGGGAACGGGAAGGGGCGGCGGGGGCGAGAGAGAATCCGGCCGTCAGGCCCGCTCCCCCAGCACCCCCGCCAGGTCCAGCGCGGCGGCGATGTGGATCGCCACATCCTCCGCGTACATCGCGTCCGCCCGCTCGAACGCATGCCGCCCCACCCCCCGCAGAAACGTCACGGCACCGACCGTGCGCCCCCGGCTCCGCAGCACCGTGCACAGCGCGTGCACCGCGTCCCCCGGCCACCGCCGGTCCACGGCCCACTCGCGCGCCCCCTCCGCCCCCATGGACCCCGCATCGGCCCGCACCGTCCCGGCCCGCTCCACGCACTGCACGGCCGGATGACCGTCCCCGTACCGCACCGGCAGCCCAGCCCGCCCCGCGAGCCGGCTGGGCCCCGGCGCGCCGGACGGGGTCGCGGCGATCCGTACGAGCCTCACCCGGTCGTCGTCCTTGGCGCCCTCGGCCACCCGGTCGATCAGCGCGTGGTCGGCGAATCCGGCGAGCGCGAAATCCAGATGGACCGTCGCCGCCTCCGCGGGGTCCTCGCACTCCGCCGCCGCACGCGCCGCCCGGTGCAGCTGCTGCGCGCGGAAGCGCAGCAGCGAGGCCTCCTGCTCGCCCTGCCGGTACTCGGTCACGTCCTGGAACAGCCAGCCCACCCCGAGCGGCACCGGCTCCTCCGTGAGCGGTGACGCCAGCCGCACGAACCCGCTCCGCCAGCACCGCCGCCGCTCGCCCTCCGGCGCCCGCACACTCACCCACAGCTCGGCCGGCGCGGGCGGCGCGCCCTCCGCGAGGACATGGGTGAGGGCGCTCTCCAGTTCCTCCGCGCCCTGTGTCAGCAGTTCGCCCAGCGGCCGGCCCAGTACGGACGTACGCCCCGCGCCGAGCGCCCGCGCGGCGTGCGCGTTCACCACCGCGGGCCGCAGATCGGCGTCGATCAGCACGACACCCCAGCTCGCGTCCTCCAGCAGCGCCTCACTCAGCGCGATGGACCGCTCCAGGTCGATCTGCGCGTGCACCTCACTGAACGCGCAGTACACGCCCGCCGGCTTCCCGTCAGGGCCGCGCACGGCGGCCGACTGCGTGCGCACCAGCACCCGGCCGCCGTCCTTGGTCAGCAGCGCGAACTCGTTGACCTGCCGGCCCGGCGCGTCCATGGCCGACATCAGCCGCGCCTCGACCTCGTCGGCGTCCGCGCTGCGCACGGCCCAGCCGGCGAACCCGGCCCGGCCCACCGCCTCGGCCGCGGTCCAGCCGAGGATGCGCTCGGCCTCACGGTTCCAGTGCGTGACCGTCCCGTCCGCGCCGAAGGCGCACAGGGCGGCGTCCATGCCGTCGAGCAGCGCGGCGAGGAGGTCGGAGCCGTCCGATCCCACCCGCTCGGGCTCGGGCTCGTCCGGCCCCAGCTCGTCGGTGGTCCCACTACGCCTGGAAGCACTCACCTGGACCCCCTGCAGGCTGCGTCCGCACGTACGGCACGACGGTTCGCTCACTTGCAATCATTCAACTTGAACGTGACTCAGCGCACATCGAGTTCCCGCAAGATTGGGAGAATCGTTGTACGCGGCCGATTTCCTGCCGTGCCGCCGCCCTCACCCGGCGCCCAGCCGCAGTTCGACCCACTCGTCGCGCTCGCCGTCCAGCACATACCGTTCGCGTTCGGTGAAGCCCCGCGCGGCGGCGAACCGCAGTCCCTCCGCGTTGGCCGCCAGCACCACGGTCTCGATCTCCGCGGCGCCGAGCCCGCGCGCGTGCGCCAGCCCGGCCTCGTAGAGCGCCCTCCCGTGCCCCTGGCCCCGGTGCCCGGGCAGCACGCGTGCGATGACCGTCGCCACGGCCTCCTCCCCCACCGGGGGCCGCACCGTGGAGCAGCCGACGAGCACGTCACCGACGTACGCGTTGTCCAGCCGGAATCCGCGCGTGAGGCGTTCGCGCACGTCGTCGGGGGTCATGGCGGCGGGCGGCACGATCACGTTGTGGACGTGCCGCCACTGCTCGAGCATGGCGTCCCCGGCCACCGCTTCGATACGAAGATCATTCATCCGGCCAGCCAATCGCGCCCCCGCGCGAGGGTCAACGAAAAAAGCGGTTGATCCGACGGGAGCCGGTTCCTAAGGTGGGCGGTACTTCGGAAAGGAGGTGGTTCGGCAGATGTATGCAGACCGGACGGAAGAGGTGGCTGCGGGCCGGTAGCCCGCCGCCGTACTCGGTTCGGCGCCGGACCGGCGTGTGCGCGATACACGCAACCGGCCCAGTCCAACGCAGTCACCCGACCCGCGAGTCGCCGGTACGTCCGGCCGGCTCCTCCCGAGGGAGGAACCCGACTCGCGGGTCGTCTGCTGCTCCGAAGCCTTCGGCCCCTTCCGCTCAGCGGACGATGTCCGCGTACCCCTCGATCTCGCGCGGGTCGCGCGTGCCCGGACCCACATAGCGGGCCGAGGGGCGGACCAGACGGCCCGTCCGCTTCTGCTCCAGGATGTGCGCCGACCAGCCGGCCGTACGGGCGCAGGTGAACATCGACGTGAACATGTGCGCCGGGACCTCGGCGAAGTCCAGCACGATGGCCGCCCAGAACTCGACGTTGGTGGCGAGCACCCGGTCGGGGCGGCGGGCGTGCAGCTCGGCCAGGGCGGCCTTCTCCAGGGCCTCGGCGACCTCGAAGCGTGGGGCGGCCAGTTCGCGCGCGGTGCGGCGCAGGACGCGGGCGCGGGGGTCCTCCGCGCGGTAGACGCGGTGGCCGAAGCCCATCAGCCGCTCGCCCCTGTCGAGGGTCTGCCTGACGTACGCCTCGGCGTCCCCGGTGCGCTCGATCTCCTCGATCATGTGCAGCACGCGCGAGGGGGCGCCGCCGTGCAGCGGGCCGGACATGGCGCCGACGGCACCGGAGAGGGCGGCGGCGACGTCCGCGCCGGTCGAGGCGATGACCCGCGCGGTGAACGTCGAGGCGTTCATGCCGTGCTCGGCGGCCGACGTCCAGTAGGCGTCGACGGCCGCGACATGCCTGGGGTCGGGCTCGCCGCGCCAGCGGATCATGAAGCGTTCGACGATGGACTCGGCCTTGTCGATCTCCCCCTGCGGCACCATGGGCACGCCCTGGCCGCGCGCGGACTGCGCGACGTAGGACAGGGCCATGACGGCGGCGCGCGCGAGGTCGTCGCGGGCCTGCTCGGCATCGATGTCGAGGAGCGGTTTCAGGCCCCAGACGGGCGCCAGCATGGCGAGCGCGGACTGCACGTCGACACGGATGTCACCGGAGTGGACGGGGATCGGGAAGGGCTCGGCCGGCGGCAGTCCGGGGTTGAACGCCCCGTCGACGAGCAGTCCCCAGACGTTGCCGAAGGAGACGTGACCGACCAGGTCCTCGATGTCGACGCCCCGGTACCGCAGGGCGCCGCCCTCCTTGTCCGGTTCGGCGATCTCCGTCTCGAACGCGACGACTCCTTCGAGCCCGGGTACGAAGTCGGACATCTGGCGGCTCCTTGTGAGGTGGGTGACAGATGGTGTTGTGGGGTGGGACGACCATGTGTCGGAGGCCGGCGCGGCTGGGCGCCCGTCGGGTGGATCCACGGTCCGTTCGAACGGGCTCGCGGTCCTGGACGTCACCCCTGTGATGCCCGGCTGGCGGTCACCCAACCGGAACAGTGGCAGCACGATATCCCCGAGTGCCATCTTTGGGGAGGGTTCGCGGCACTCAGTGCCACCACGTGACGAAGGACACCGCCCGCCCGTGGTCCGGACGCATACGGCAGGATGACGGCGTGACCGACCGAGACGCCGTTCCCCTCGATCTCGCCTCGATGCGCAAGCAGTACCGCAGCGAGGGGCTGTCCGAGGCCGACCTGGCCGCCACGCCCGTGGAGCAGTTCGCGCGCTGGTTCGAACAGGCCGCGACGGACGGCGGGCTGTTCGAGCCGAACGCCATGATCGTCTCGACGGTGGACGGGGAGGGCCGGCCCAGTTCACGCACGGTGCTGCTGAAGCACTTCGACGACGACGGGTTCGTCTTCTACACGAACTACGACTCCCGCAAGGGCCGCGACCTGGCCGGGAACCCGCACGTCGCGCTCCTCTTCCCCTGGCATCCGATGGCCCGGCAGGTCATCGTCACCGGCACCGCGCGCCGCACCGGCCGCGACGAGACGGCCGCGTACTTCCGCACCCGCCCGCACGGCTCCCAGCTGGGCGCCTGGGCCAGCGGCCAGTCCACGGTGATCACCGGCCGCGCCTCCCTCGACGCGACGTACGCCACCCTGGCCTCCCGCTACCCGGAACGCGAACAGGTCCCGGTCCCCCCGCACTGGGGCGGCTTCCGCGTCACCCCGGAAACGGTGGAGTTCTGGCAGGGCAGGGAGAACCGCCTGCACGACCGCCTGCGGTACGTGGCGGAGGCGGGCGCGGGCTGGCGGGTGGAGCGACTCGCCCCCTGAGGACGGGATCAATCTGCTTGCAATGGGGCTAGAATGCTTGCATGGCGACGATACACGTACGCGATGTCCCGGAGGACACTCTTCGGACGCTGAAGACGAGAGCGGCGCAGAGCGGGCAGTCACTGCAGAACTACGTCTTGCAGTTGCTCACCGGCGAGGCGGCCATGCTGTCGCCGGCCGAGGCGGCGCGAGAAGCCCGCGCCATCGCGGCGCGCGGAGGCGTCACAGCGGATGACATTTCCGAGGCCATTCACGAGATGCGGCAGGCTCGCGGGTGAGCGTACTCGTCCTCGACACTTCCGCGGTCGTGGAGTTCCTCGTCGGCGGCGACGCCCTCGCTGACCGGGTGCGGGCCTACACCCTGCACCAACGACTGGCCGCACCTCACGCCGTCGATCTGGAATGCGCCTCGGTACTGCGTGGGCTCGTCCGGGGAGGGAAGCTCCCCGGACCCGAGGCGGAACGCGCGCTCGACCTCCTGCGCCGTATGCAGCTCAGGCGCTACGACCATGCGCCGCTGCTCCCTCGCATCTGGGGCCTGCGCCACAACATGTGGCCGTACGACGCTTCCTACGTGGCGCTCGCTGAAACACTGGGCGCCGAACTCGTCACCGTGGACGCCAAGTTCGCCGGAACACCGCACATCCGCTGCCGGGTGAACAACCTCCGGTTCAGCTGACCCCGCGACCTCGGCCCAGCGCCTCGTCCAGCAGCGCCGCCCACTGGGACACCACCCGTTCCCGGCGGGCCGTGTCGTCCGTGAGGAGGTTGGCGAGGCCCAGGCCTCGGGCCATGTCCAGGAGGCCCTGGACGGTTTCCCGGGTGCCGGGGCGGGACTCGTCCGCGCCGAGGAGGTCCACGGCGATGCGGTGGGTCTCGCGGCCTACGCGCAGTTCCAGTTCGGTCACGCGCGGGCGCAGTTGTTCCTCGTCGGAGGCGGCGACCCAGAGGTGGAGCGCCGCGCGGAAGAGGGGTCCGGTGTAGAGGTCCACGAGGGCGGCGACCACCGCGCGGCGGTCGCCGGCCGCGGCGCCGTCCGGGAAGAGGGCGCGCAGGGCGGTGGAGCGTTCCTCCGCGACGTACTCGACGGCGGCCGTGAACAGGTCCTCGCGGGTGGGGAAGTGATGCTGGGCGGCTCCCCGGGAGACTCCCGCGTGTTCGGCGACGACGGAGACCGTGGAGCCCGCCCAGCCGTGTTCGGCGAGGCAGGCCACGGCGGCCTCCAGGAGCCGCTGCCGGGTGGCCCGGCTGCGGTCCTGCTTGGGGACTCGTTCGGCACGGTCGGCCGTGCTCACACCACCCATTCCGGATCCCGTCGTTCGAGGAAGGCCGTCATTCCCTCGCGCGCGTGCGCGGAGGCGAAGAGGCGTGCCGAGAGCGCGGTCAGGTCGGCCGCGTCCCGGTCGAAGGTCTCCAGCACCATAGCCGTGAGCAGCCGTTTCGTCTCGGTCAGGGCTTCGGGGGCGGATCTGCGCAGCCCGTCGAGGATCGGCGCGAGGACCTCGTCCACGTCCTCGCCGGCGGCGGTGAGCAGCCCGATACGAGCCGCCTCGGCCGAGTCGAGACGCTCCCCGGTGAGGTAGTAGCGGGCCAGTGCGCGCGGATCGGTGCGGGGCAGCAGCGGCAGCGAGATGACGGCGGGCGCGACCCCGATCCGTACCTCGGTGAACGCGAACGTCGCCGCGTGGGAGGCGACGGCGATGTCACAGGCGGCGAGCAGGCCGAGGCCGCCCGCGCGGACGTGTCCGGTGACCCGCGCGACCACCGGTTTCGGCAGCTCCACGATCCCCCGCAGCAGACCCACCAGCGCCTCGGGGGCGGGCGGGTCGCGCAGGTCCGCGCCCGCGCTGAAGGTGTTGCCGGTGTGGGTGAGGACCACCGCGCGGACGCCGCTGTCCTTGCCGGCGTCGGTGAGCGCGTCGGCGAGTTCGCCGACGAGGGCGGCGGACAGGGCGTTGCGGCGCTCCGGGGCGTCGAGGGAGAGCGTTTCGACGCCCCGCGCGCGGCTGCGGCCGATCAGGGTCACGAGGGCTCCTTGTGCGCCGCGCGGAGTTCGCGGCGCAGGATCTTTCCGGAGGCGGCGCGCGGGACGCCGTCGATGAAGGTGACGTTCCGGACCCGCTTGTAGGGGGCGACGTGCTCGGCGACGTACATCATGATCTCGCCCGCGGAGAGCTCCGGTGCGGACGGCTGACGGACGACGTACGCGTGCGGGGCCTCGTTGCCGTCCTCGTTGTAGACGCCGATGACGGCGGCGTCGGCGACCCCGGGGTGGGTGAGGAGCAGTGCCTCGAGTTCGGCGGGGGCGACCTGGAAGCCCTTGTACTTGATGAGTTCCTTCACGCGGTCGACGACGAAGAGCCAGCCCGCCTCGTCGACGTGGCCGATGTCGCCGGTGTGCAGCCAGCCGGCCTCATCGATCATGGCGGCGGTGGCGTCGGGGCGGCCGAGGTAGCCCTTCATGACCTGGGGGCCGCGGATGAGGATCTCGCCGGACGCGCCGGGGCCGAGGTCCTGGCCGGGGTCGTCGAGGGAGACGATACGCATCTCGGTACCGGCGATCAGCTTGCCCACGGTCCCCGCGGGCGCCTGTGCCATGGCCTCCAGGGGGACGACGTGGGTGCCGGGCGACAGCTCCGTCATGCCGTACGCCTGCCCGACGGGCGGCAGTCCGAGCCGACGCGAGCAGGCGGCGGCGAGGGCCGCGTCCAGGGGTGCGGCGGCGCTGACGATGTACTTCAGCGACGACAGGTCGTACTGGGCGACCAACGGGTGCTTGGCGAGGGCCAGGACGATCGGCGGGGCGACGTACAGGCCGGTGATGCGGTGGTTCTGGATGGCCGCGAGGAACGTCTCCAGGTCGAAGCGCGGCAGGACGACCACGGTCGCGCCCTTCCGCAGGGGGGCGTTCATCAGGGCCGTCAGACCGTAGATGTGGAAGAACGGCAGCACCGCGAGGATGCGGTCGCCGGGGCCCGCCGTGATCAGCGGGTCGAGCTGCGCGAGGTTGGTGGCGATCTGGCGGTGGGTGAGCATCACCCCCTTGGGGATGCCGGTCGTACCGGAGGAGTACGGCAGCGCGGCCACGTCCTCGACGGGGTCGATGTCGACCACCGGCTCGGGCGCGGCACAGGCCAGCATGTCGATCAGGGAGCGGTGTCCGGGCGCGCTGTCGCAGACGAATATCTCCTCGACCCCGCCCGCCAGTTCGGCGGCCCTGCGCGCGGTCTCCAGCAGCGGTGACACGGTGACGATCCAGCGGGCCGCGCTGTCCTTCAGCTGCTTGCCGAACTCCTCGGCGGTCGCGAGCGGGTGCACGGTGGTGACGGAGGCACCCGCGCGGGTGGCTGCGTAGAAGGCGGTGGGGAAGGCGATCGTGTTGGGGCTGTGCAGGGCGAGCACGTCCCCCTTGCGCACACCGGCCTCGGCGAGGGCGGCGGCGACCCGCCGGTGGAACCGGTCCACCTGCTCGTAGGTGAGGGTGGTGCCGTCGGTGCCGTCGATCAGCGCCGGGGTGCCGCCGTACTCGGCGGCGCGGGCCAGTACGGCCTCGTGGATGGGGAGTTCGAGGGGCGGGACGTCTGCGTACTCGCTGCGGAACATGGTTCCTCCAAACGGCCGGGGCGGCTCGTGAGGGCCTAGTACGACTTGGGCAGGCCCAGGGTCTGGTGGGAGACGTAGTTGAGAATCATCTCCCTGCTGACCGGTGCGATACGAGACACGCGCGCGGCCGTTATCAGCCGGGCGAGTCCGAACTCGCGTGTGAGGCCGTTTCCGCCGAGGGTGTGCACGGCCTGGTCGACCGCCTTCACACAGGCCTCGCCGGCCGCGTACTTGGCCATGTTGGCTGCCTCGCCCGCGCCCACGTCGTCCCCGGCGTCGTACAGGTGGGCGGCCTTCTGCGTCATCAGGCGGGCGAGTTCGAGTTCGATGTGCGCCTGGGCGAGGGGGTGGGCGATCGCCTGGTGGGAGCCGATGGGGGCCTTCCACACCGTGCGCTCACGCGCGTACTCGACGGCGCGGGCGAGCGCGTAGCGGCCCATGCCGATCGCGAACGCGGCCGTCATGACGCGTTCGGGGTTGAGTCCGGCGAACAGTTGCAGCAGTCCGGCGTCCTCGTCGCCGACGAGCGCGTCGGCGGGCAGCCGTACGTCGTCCAGGGTGAGCTCGAACTGCTTCTCGGCGGAGTGGAGTTCCATGTCGATCCGCCGGCGCTCGAACCCCGGTGCGTCGCGCGGGACGATGAACAGGCAGGGCTTGAGGCGTCCGGTGCGGGCGTCCTCCGTGCGGCCGACGACGAGGGTGGCGTCGGCGATGTCGACACCGCTGACGAACACCTTGCGGCCGGTGAGGATCCAGTCGGTGCCGTCCCTGCGGGCGGTGGTGGTGATGCGGTGGCTGTTGGAGCCGGCGTCGGGTTCGGTGATACCGAAGGCCATCATGCGGCTGCCGTCGGCGAGGGCGGGGAGCCAGGCCCGCTTCTGCGTCTCGGTGCCGAAGCGGGAGATGACGGTGCCGCAGATCGCCGGGGAGACGATCATCATGAGAAGAGGGTTCCCCGCGGCGCCCATCTCTTCGAGGATCAGGGAGAGTTCGGTGATGCCGGCGCCGCCGCCGCCGTATGCCTCCGGCAGGTTGACGCCGATGTAGCCCAGCTTGGCGGCGTTCCTCCAGAACTCGGTGTTGTCGGTGTGGGGGGTGCTCTTCGCGAACGTGGCGACCGCCTCGCGGAGGGCCTTGTGTTCTTCTGATTCGATCACCGGCATGAGCGCTCCTAAGGGGGAGGGGCTTCAGATCGTCGGGAAGGGTGCGGGTTGTATGTGGTTTCTCGCGCTCGCGCGGCGGTAGCCGCATATCGGCACAGTCCCGCGCCCCTAAGGGGTCGCCTCCACGACCGCCAAGAGGGCACCGACCTCCACCTGCTGTCCTGTTACGGCGTGGAGGACGCTCAGCGTTCCCGTGACCGGGGCGGTGATCTTGTGTTGCATCTTCATCGCCTCCAGCCAGAGCAGGGGCTGGCCGGCCTCCACGGGCGTTCCCTCGGCCAGGTTCTCCGCGATACGGACGACGGTGCCCGGCATGGGGGCCAGGAGGGACCCCGGGGCGTGCTGGGTGGTGGGGGCGGGGAAGCGGGGGAGGGCGGTGAGGGCCGTGGCGCCCACGTACACGCGGTCGCCGTAGCGGCCGACCTCGTAGCGGTGGCGTACGCCGTCCACGTCCAGGATCACCAGCCCCGCGTCGGCGTGCACGACCAGCACACCGTCGGCCGCGAGGCCCTCGCGTGTGTGGCGGTAGCGGACCTCGTGTTCCTCGCCCGCCATCGCGTACCGCTTCGTCTGCGGCTGTGAGGGCAGGTTGCGCCAGCCGCCGAAGCGCGAGCGGCCGTACGCGTCGGCCAGGGCGGCCGCGAGCGGGGCGTGCGGGTCCGGGGCCGGGGTGGTGAGGGCGGGCAGGTGGCGGTCGTAGAAGCCGGTGTCCGTACGGGCTTGTGTGAACTCCTCGTGCCGCAGGGAGCGGACGAGGAGGTCCCGGTTGGTGACGGGACCGTGGATCACCGCGCGGTCGAGGGCGGACGCCAGCTTGCGGACCGCCTCCGCGCGAGTGGGCGCGTGGGCGACGACCTTGGCGAGCATGGGGTCGTAGTGGACGCCGATGGCGTCGCCGTCGGTGTAACCGGTGTCCAGGCGCACGGCGTCGGGCACGGCCAGGCGGTACAGACGGCCGGTCTGCGGGGCCCACTCCCGCGCGGGGTCCTCCGCGTAGAGGCGGGCCTCGACGGCGTGCCCACGCGCGGGCGGAGGGCCGGCCGGGAGGGCGTGCCCCTCGGCGACCCGGATCTGCTCGGCGACGAGATCGACCCCGAACACGGCCTCCGTCACCGGGTGTTCCACCTGGAGCCGGGTGTTCATCTCCAGGAAGTGCGCCCGCTCCCCCGCTACCAGGAACTCGACGGTCCCGGCGCCGACGTAGTCGACGGCACGCGCGGCGCGTACGGCGAGGGCGTGCAGTTCCTCGGTGAGACCCGCCGTCAGCCCCGGCGCCGGGGCCTCCTCGATCACCTTCTGGTGCCGGCGCTGGAGGGAACAGTCACGCGTGCCGAGCGCCCACACCGTGCCGTGGGTGTCGGCGAGCACCTGCACCTCGACATGCCGGCCGCCCTCGACATACGGCTCGGCGAACACCTCCCCGTCGCCGAAGGCGCTCGCGGCCTCGGCGCGGGCGGCGGCCAGTTCGGCGTCCAGGTCCGCGAGGCGCCGTACGACGCGCATCCCGCGTCCGCCGCCGCCCGCCGCCGCCTTCACCAGCACCGGCAGGTCGGCCTCGGTGACGTCGCGCAGGGGCTCGACGCCCATCAGTTCCTTGGCGCGCGTCTTGGACGCCATCGCCTCGATCGCCTCCGGGGGCGGCCCGATCCACACCAGGCCCGCGTCCTGGACGGCCCGCGCGAAGCCGGCGTTCTCGGAGAGGAAGCCGTAGCCGGGGTGCACGGCGTCCGCGCCGGCCGCGAGGGCGGCCTTCACGATCGGATCGCCGCGCAGATAGGTGTCGGCGGGCGCCGACCCCGGCAGGCGTACGGCGCTGTCGGCCACCCGCGTGTGGAGGGCGTTCTCGTCGGCGTCCGAGTGCACGGCGACGGTTCGGATTCCCAACTCACTGCAGGTGCGGGCGATCCGGCAGGCGATCTCGCCCCGGTTCGCGATCAGCAGGGAAGTGATCATCGGTCCCTCACATCCGGAAGACGCCGAAGCCACCGCGCGCGCCCTCGTAGGGCGCGGTGTGGACGGCCGACAGGCACAGGCCGAGGACGGTGCGGGTGTCGCGCGGGTCGATGACGCCGTCGTCGTACAGCCGCCCGGACAGGAACATCGGCAGGGACTCGGACTCGATCTGCTGTTCCACCATGGCGCGCAGCGCCGCGTCCGCCTCGTCGTCGTACGGCCGTCCCTTCGCCGCCGCCGACTGGCGGGCGACGATGGACAGCACGCCGGCGAGCTGCTGCGGGCCCATGACGGCGGACTTGGCGCTGGGCCAGGCGAAGAGGAAGCGCGGGTCGTAGGCGCGGCCGCACATGCCGTAGTGCCCGGCGCCGTAGGAGGCGCCCATGAGGACGGACAGGTGGGGGACCCTCGAGTTGCCGACCGCGTTGATCATCATCGCGCCGTGCTTGATGATGCCGCCCTGTTCGTACTCCTTGCCGACCATGTAGCCGGTGGTGTTGTGCAGGAACAGCAGCGGGATGTCCCGCTGGTTGGCGAGCTGGATGAACTGGGCGGCCTTCTGGGACTCCTCGCTGAAGAGGACCCCCCGGGCGTTGGCGAGGATGCCGACGGGATAGCCGTGGAGAGCCGCCCAGCCGGTGGTGAGGCTGGTGCCGTAGAGCGGTTTGAACTCGTCGAAGTCGGAGGAGTCGACGATCCGTGCGATGACCTCGCGCGGGTCGAAGGGGATCCTGAGGTCGCCCGGGACGATGCCGAGCAGCTCGTCCGCGTCGTACTTCGGCGGGGCGGCCGGACCCGGATCGCCGTACGCCTTGCGGTGGTTGAGGCGGGCGACAACCCGGCGGGCCTGGCGCAGGGCGTCCGGTTCGTCGACGGCGAAGTAGTCGGCGAGGCCCGACACGCGCGCGTGCATCTCGGCACCGCCGAGGGACTCGTCGTCGCTCTCCTCCCCGGTGGCCATCTTCACCAGCGGCGGCCCGCCGAGGAACACCTTCGCCCGCTCCTTGACCATGATCACGTGGTCGGACATGCCGGGGATGTACGCGCCCCCGGCGGTGGAGTTTCCGAAGACGACGGCGACGGTGGGGATGCCGGCCGCCGACAGCCGGGTGAGGTCCCGGAAGATCGCGCCGCCGGGGATGAAGATCTCCTTCTGGGAGGGCAGATCGGCGCCGCCTGACTCGACGAGGCTGATGCAGGGGAGCCGGTTGGCGAGCGCGATGTCGTTGGCGCGCAGCGCCTTCCTCAGGCTCCAGGGGTTGCTGGCGCCGCCGCGTACGGTCGGGTCGTTGGCGGTGATCAGGCACTCCACGCCCTCGACGACCCCGATGCCGGTGACGAGCGAGGCGCCCACGGTGTAGTCGCTGCCCCAGGCGGCGAGCGGGGACAGCTCCAGGAAGGGCGTGTCGGGGTCGAGGAGCAGCTCGACGCGCTCACGCGCGAGGAGTTTGCCGCGCCCCCGGTGCCGTTCGACGTACTTGTCGCCGCCGCCCGCGAGGGCCTTGGCGTGCTCGGCGTCGAGTGCGGTGAGCTTGGCGAGCATGGTGTCACGGTGCGCCCGGTACTCCGGGTCGGCCGTGTTCAGGGCGGACGCGAGGACCGTCACAGGAGGGCCTCCGGGATGTCGAGGTGCCGGGAGCGCAGCCATTCGCCGAGCGCCTTGGCCTGCGGATCGAAACGGGCCTGCGCGGCGACGCCCTCGCCGAGGATGCCCTCGACCAGGAAGTTGAGGGCGCGCAGGCGGGGCAGTACGTGCCGGGTGACGGGCAGGTCGCGGGCCTCCGGGATCAGCTCCCGGAACCGCTCGACGGTCAGCTCGTGCGCGAGCCACCGCCAGGCGTCGTCGGAACGGACCCAGACGCCGACGTTGGCGTTCCCGCCCTTGTCTCCGCTGCGGGCGCCGGCGACGAGGCCGAGAGGGGCTCTCGTCGTGGGTCCCGTGGGCAGCGGCTCGGGGAGCGGGGGTTCCGGTACGTCGGTGAGTACGGCGGTGTCATGGGGTGCGGCCACGGGGACACGGCGTCCGTCATGGAGGACGGCCACATGGTCGACGTCACCATGGGGGACGTACACATCCTCGAAGACTCCATAGGGGGAGCCCTTGCCCGGTGGCGCCATGACATGGAAGCCGGGGTAGCTCGCCAGGGCGAGTTCGACGGCGGCCCCGCTGAGCACCCGTCCGACCTTCTCCCGGTCCGGGTCCCGTACGACGAGCCGCAGCAGCGCGCTGGCGGTCTCCTCGGTGCCGGCGTCGGGCCGGTCGGTGCGGGCGAGTTCCCAACGGACCTCGGCGGGCGGTGACGTGGCGAGCGCTTCGCCCAGCTGCTCCTTCACGAGGCCGGCCTTGGCCTCGATGCCGAGCCCGGTGAGCACGAACACGACCTCGTTGCGGAACCCGCCGAGCCGGTTGAGTCCCGCCTTGAGCGTGGGCGGCGGGGCCTCTCCCCGCACCCCTTCGACACGCACCCGGTCGGGCCCGTCCTGCCGCAGCCGTACGGTGTCCAGCCGTGCGGTGACGTCCGGCCCCGCGTACCGGGCGCCGCCGGTCTCGTACAGCAGTTGCGCGGTGACGGTGCCGACGTCGACGAAGCCGCCGGTGCCGGGGTGCTTGGTGATGACGCTGCTGCCGTCGGCGTGGATCTCGGCGAGAGGGAAACCGGGCCGGCGGAGGTCGCCGGGAGGGCGCTCGCCGAAGAACGCGTAGTTCCCGCCGGTCGCCTGCGCCCCGCACTCCAGCAGGTGCCCGGCGACGACGGCTCCCGCGAGGCGGTCGTGGTCGGCGGGCGTCCAGCCGAAGTGGGCGGCGGCGGGCCCGGTGACGAGGGCCGCGTCGGTGACCCGCCCGGTGACGACGACGTCGGCCCCCGCGCGCAGGCACTCCGCGATGCCGAAGCCGCCGAGGTAGGCGTGGGCGGCGAGGCTGCCGGGGTACCGCGCGGTGAGGTCGTCGCCCTCGACATGGGCGACCCGTACGGGGATGCCGAGCCGTCCGGCGAGGGCGCGTACGGCGTCGGCGAGCCCGGCGGGGTTCAGCCCGCCGGCGTTGGTGACGATCCTGACGCCCCGCTCGTGCGCGAGCCCGAGGGTCTCCTCCAGTTGCCGCAGGAAGGTCCGGGCATACCCGGCCGCCGGGTCCTTCAGCCGGTCGCGGGCGAGGATGAGCATGGTCAGCTCGGCGAGGTAGTCGCCGGTGAGGACGTCGGTCTCGCCGCCGGTGAGCATCTCGCGCAGGGCGTCGAAGCGGTCTCCGTAGAAGCCGGAGAAGTTCCCGATGCGCAGGGTCACCGGGCGTCCCCCGCCGAGGGGCGTCCACCGCCGGGCGGCCCGGCGAAGGCCTGGGCGATGTCCAGCCAGCGGTCGGCGTCGGGGCCGTCGGCGGTGAGGGCGAGGTCCGCGCGGTGGGCGCGCTGGGTGACGAGGAGGCAGAAGTCGAGCGCGGGCCCGGTGACCCGCTGGGGCGCGTCCTCGGGACCGTACGCCCATGTCTCACCCCCCGGCCCGACGAGCTCGACCCGGAAGGGATCGGCCGGTGGTGTGAGCCCGTGCGCCCCGTAGGCGAAGTCCCGGGTCCGCACCCCGAGCCAGGCCACATGCCTGAGCCGGTCGCTGGGTGGCCTCATCACACCCATCGCGTCGGCCACGTCCTGTCCATGGGCCCAGGTCTCCATGAGACGGGCAGTGGCCATGGAGGCGGCGGACATGGGCGGCCCGTACCAGGGGAACCGCGCCCCGGCCGGAGCCTCCCGCAGTGCCTTCTCCAGCGCCGCACGCCCCTCCCGCCACCGCGCGAGCAGCTCGGCGGGGGCGGCCCGCGCGTACTCCTCGGCTCCCTCGTCGACGAACCTGTGCGGAGCGGCGAGGGCCCGCTCCACCAGCGCCCGGAACGCGTCGGCGTCGGTGACGGCGAGCAGCGCGGAGCGGTCGGTCCAGGCGAGGTGCCCGATCTGATGGGCCAGGGTCCAGCCGACGGCGGGTGTCGCCCGCTCCCACTGCTCCGTACCCAACCCGGCCACCAGCCGGTCGAGGTCGTCGCTCTCGGCACACAGGTCGTCGATGACACGCGTCGGGTCGGCCATGGGGGGAGCATGGCAGTGACCCCTAAAACAATCAAGCATGCTTGCTGGCTTTTTTTCGACGGGCGACAACTCGCCCACTTGCCCACAATATTAGGTCGTGCTAATTTTTCAGGTGTGGCCGAACCCTATGAGCTGCGCTTCTTCGAAGACGTGCTGGACTGGATCAAAACGCTCGCCAAGGAGGACCCGGACAGCCACCTCCACGTGATAGCCGCCCTGGAACGGCTCCAGGAAGTGGGCCCGGCGCTTCGGCGACCGACGGTCGGGGCGATCGAGAAAAGTCGCTACCGGAACATGCGGGAGTTACGTCCCCGCAACGGCGGGACGGTGAGCATCCGCATGCTGTTCGTCTTCGACCCCGAGCGGCGGGCCATCTTCCTGGTCGCGGGCAACAAGGCCGCCGGGCGCCAGTGGGCCGCCTGGTACCCCCGGGCGATCAAAGAGGCCGACGACAAGTTCACGGCATACCTTGAGGCGCTGGAACAGGAGAAGAGGAAAGGGCAGGGCAAATGAACCTTGGCTCCATGGACGACCTGACGGCCGACATCACCCCCGAGAAGCGTGAACGCATCGATGCCATCAAGGCGGAGATGGTCGATGCGGAGCGCGGACACGAGCTGGCCGCGCTTCGCAAGGCTCAAGGCTTCACCCAGGTCCAGGTCGCCAAGGCGATGGGCGTCACCCAGGGCCGGGTCAGTCAGATCGAGCGGGGGACCGCTCGCCTGGACACATCAACGATGGCGGCGTACCTGCACGCGATCGGCGGCGAGCTGACCATAACGGCCACTGTGGGAAACCTTTCGGTCCGGCTGTAGAGCGCGACGGATCACAGCCCGGCGCCGGCCTTCCCCCGCCCCACCTGCGTCCGCACCGCTCCCATGCTCGCCCCGATGACCAGGGCGATGGCCGCCGCCTGCAGGGCGGAGAGGGCCTGGTCGAGGATGAGGAAGCCGGCCGCGGCCGCGAGGGCGGGTTCCAGGCTCATCATGACGGCGAAGGTGGAGGCGGGCAGGCGGCGCAGGGCGAGGAGTTCGAGGGTGTACGGGAGTACGGAGGACAGCACCGCGACCGCCGCGCCCAGGGCGAAGGTCGTCGGGTCGAGGAGTTTCGTACCGGCCTCCACGACTCCCAGCGGCAGGAAGAGGACCGCCGAGACGGCCATGGCGAGGGCGAGCCCGTCCGCCTGCGGGAAGCGGCGCCCCGTACGGGCGCTGAAGACTATGTAGGCGGCCCACATGGCGCCGGCCCCCAGTGCGAAGACCACACCCAGCGGATCGAGGCCGCTGAAGCTCCCGCCGCCGAGGAGGAACACTCCGGCGAGGGCGAGTCCGGCCCACACCAGGTTGACCGCGCGCCGGGAGGCGAGGACGGACAGGACGAGCGGGCCGAGGACCTCCAGCGTGACGGCCAGGCCGAGCGGGATGCGGGCGACGGACTGGTAGAAGAGGCCGTTCATCGCGGCCATGGTGATCCCGAAGACGACCACCGTGCCCCAGTCGGTGCGCGAGTGTCCGCGCAGCCGGGGCCGGCACAGCACCATCAGGACGAGCGCGGCCACCAGCAGTCTCAGTGTCACGACCCCGAGCGCGCCGGCCCGCGGCATGAGGGTCACCGCCAGCGCCCCGCCGAACTGCACGGAGATCCCGCCGGCGAGCACCAGCCCGACCGGCCCCAGCGAGCCCCGCCCGTCGGGGGCGACGTGCCCCGTCCCGGGTGCGGTGGGGGACGGGGTGGCGGTGGCGGCGCTGGGCGTGGTCACGGGGCTTCCTGGGGACTCGGTGCGGGGCGGGGACTCCTGGCATCGTGCATCACAATGCACTGCCCAGTCCAGAGTACTAGCCTTCAGGGTGGGAAGGACAGGACCGTAACGCATCCATGTGCCTGACGATGGGCCCTCACCCCGCCCGGGTCAAACCGTTTCCGTCATACGGACCGTCCCGCTCGCGGGGTACGGGGAGCCGGCCGGCGGGTCGGGTAGTCGAGGTCCGGGACCTCGATGTCCAGTTCCCTCAGCCGGGCGGCCACCTCGGCCGGACTGCGGCCCGTGCGCGTCGCCACGGAGAGGATCCCGGCGGTGTCCACGGACCGCGGATCGTCCGGCATGACCTCCAGCAGAACCAGGTCGTCCACGCCGAGCGCGGACGGCACGTCGGCGGCGTGGCCGAGCAGCCGCAGCCGTTCCACGATCTGCCGCGGGTCCCGGCCGGTGATCCGCGCGGCACGCAGTACGTGCTTCCACGACGGGTCCGTCCCCCAGCGCAGCCACGGCCCCCGGGCGTCCAGGTTCTCGCTGAGCAGGACCATGTCCCCGTCCTCGAAACCGCCCGCGTCGGGCAGCTGCCGTTCCCCGTACCCGAGGGCCGCGCGGCGGGCGTTGACGTCCTGCGGGGTACGGCCGAGCACCTTCGCGAGGAGCAGTACGTGTCCCAGGCCCTCCGACCCCCAGGGCCAGGGCGCGCGGCCGTCACCGTTCGCGCTGCAGATCACCTCGTCGTCGGGGTGCGGTGCCACCTCCGGCGTGTAGCCGAGGGCGATCAGCCGCCGCGAGATGTCGTACGGGCTCACGTCCGCGGTGTGGGCGGCGCGCAGGATGTGGTGCGCGGGCACACCGGTCAGGGGGAGGAGGTCGCCGCCCGGCTTGGCACCCTCGCTGATCATGACGAGGTCCGCGGGGTGCGGTGTGTCCGGCAGCGCGTCCGGCACGTCGTGGAATCCGAGTGCGCGCAGCCGTCGTACGATCCCGGCCGGACCGATGCCCTCGGCGTGGGCCCGCCGCACCACGAACGGGACCGGGACGGCCTCGTCCGGTGCCAGCCAGCCGGTGTCGGTCGTGATCAGGTCGGCGTCGCCCTCGGTGACGGAGTCCGGCAGCGGGCCGTCCGGGAGGACGACGTCGGTGTAGCCCAGTTCGCGGTAGCGGACGGCGGCCTCCCGCGGGCCGGTGCCCGTGGCGGCCGCGGCCCGCACGAGGCGGCCGTAGGGGACGGTGTCGCCGAGGACGGGCGTGGCCCCGTCCCCGCGTTCGCTGATGAGCAGGAGGTCGTCGTCGGTGAGCTGCAGGTCGGGTATCGCGGGCAGCCGGGCGTAGCCGAGTTCCTTCAGCCGGGCCAGGACCGACGCGGTGCTCGCCCCCCGGGCATGCGCGTTGTGGAGGATGTGTCCGACGGGCACGGGCTGGGTCCGGGAGAGCCAGGTCCCGGCGCCGGCGAGGGTCCGGCCGCTGATGAGCGGGCGGTCGCTCTCCGTCGTCCGGGCGGGGAGTTCCTCCTCGGGGACGGTGAAGCCGAGTGTCCGCAGACGCCGCGCGATCTCGGCGGGCGCCTTCCCGGTCGCCGCGCCGACCGCGACGAGGTGGGGGAACGGGTCGGGGTCGTCCTGGGCGAGCCAGGTCCGTCCGCCGACGCCCCAGCCGTGCCCCAGGAGCTCGGTCTCCTCACCCGTCACCGAGTCGACCGTCGGCCCCTCGGGCAGCCGGTGGTGGCCGAGCCGGCCGAGGCGCGCGGCGACCTCGCCCGGGGCGCGGTCGTGGGCCTGGGCGAAGCGCAGGACGTGGTGGAGCGGTACGGGCTCGTCCCCGGCGGGCAGCCAGGGTGCCTGCCCGTCCAGTTCCCGGCTGACCAGCACCACGTCGTCGGCGGTGACGTCCGCCGCCCCGGGGTCGACCCGGTAGCCGAGCCGGCCGAGTCGCTCGCAGGCCGCCAGGATCGCCGACGCCACCTCCTGGGGCTTCTTCGGCATCCCGCGTTCGAGCGCCGCCAGGACGTGGACGAGCGGTACGGGGTCGTCGTCGGCGATCCAGCGCCCGCCGCCGCCTCCGTCCCGGCGTCGGACCAGGTCCCGGTCGGCGTCCGTGATCTCGTCCGGGAAGCTGCCGGGGTCGGGGGCCGGGAAGTCCAGTTCGGCGAGCCGGGCGGCGATCACGGCGGGCGGCAGCTCCAGGCGCCGGGCGACCGACAGGACGTGGCCCCTGAAGCTGTGGTCCTCGGGCGTGATCCAGGGCTGGAGGCCGTCGCCGTCACGGCTGATCATCATCGCGTCGTCGGCCGTGACGGAGGCCAGCTGCCCGGCCGGGGGAACCACGTACCCCAGCTCGGTGAGCCGGGCGGCGATCTCCTCGCGGTCGCCGCTTCGCCCCGCCGCGCGTATGAGGTGGCACAGCGTCACGGGTTCGGCGGGGTCCAGCCAGGGGGCCTGGTAGTTCAGTGCGCGGCTGACGATGCGCCGGTCGGTGTGGCTCAGGGAAGCGGGGTCGTTCGGCACGGTTGCCTTTCGGTGGGGAATCGGGAGGTTCACTCGGACACGGCGACGTAGCGGGTGTCGTCGTCCTCGTCCTCGTCGTCCTCGTCGCCGTGTCCGGTCAGGTCGACCCGTACGCCCGCCGGCTCGAGGGCGTCCCAGAGCCGCAGCATCATGGCGTCGCTCAGATAGTGGTGGTGCAGGTCGAGGAAGCGCAGATGGGTGAGCGGCTGCCCGCCCAGCAGGGCCTCGGCGCCCTCGTCACCGAGCACGCCCATGGACAGCCGGAGGGATTCGAGCCGGGCCACGACCGGGGCCTGCGCCACGGCGGCCGCTATCCCGTCCTGGAACTGGCTGTTCTGCAGCCCCAGATGGAGCAGTGAGGGCAGCCGCTCACCGGTGAGGAACGGCTGGATGTCCTCGAGCGTGGTGTCGCAGCCGTACCACTCGTCGCCCAGCCACAGCTCCAGATACTCGAGGTTCGGCAGCTCGGACGCGGCCACGTTGCGTGTGACCGAGGCGGGCAGCCCGCCGGTCTCGAAGCGCAGGGTGCGCAGACCCTCGTGGCGGATGACGGGGAACCCGAGGCCGTTGCCGCCGCGCACACCGAGTTCCCGCAGGCCGGGGTACGCCTCCAGGACGGGGGCGACGTCGCACTGCTCCATCCAGGAGAGCTCGCTCTCCTCGAAGTGCACGTCACCGAGGAACAGCGCCTGGAGACGGGGCAGCCGGTCGCGCAGCTCGACGAGCGCCTCGATCAGGGTCTCGCCCATCCCGTCCGACCCGAACCACGGGGCGCCGACGACGAGCGCGCGCACCTCCTCCAGCGGCACGGTCGCGACGAAGCGGTCCCAGTACACGTCCGTGCGCTCGTCGTCCTCCCGCAGGCCGACGCCGACGCGCCATGCCACGGAGGCGGGGTCGTCCGGCAGGGAGCGGGGCGAGGACGCCTGCGGGAAGGTCAGGACGGGAAGCCCGTGGAAACGGTCCAGATGGTCGACGGAACGGGGATGGCGGGGCACATCGGCCAGCAACTCCATTGAATTCCTTGCGTGTTGCGACGATTGAGGTGCGACCGTTCTAGCAGCAGCCGGTGACACCGGCGCGGTGCGCGACGCGGGCGGCCGGTGTCCCGGGCATCTCGGCGGGTACCGTTTTTCGGGCAGCTCCCCTACCCGCCCCACCACACCCCCCGAGGTCCCGTGCGACGACTCCTGGTCCGTCTCTGGCGGCTCCTGCGCCCTGTGCAGAGCCGCATCATGTGGTTGCTCCACGCCAAGTTCGTGGTGGGCGTGACCGGTGTGGTCCGCGACGACCAGGGCCGGGTCCTGCTCCTACGGCACCGGATGTGGCCACCCGGCCGTCAGTGGGGCCTGCCGAGCGGCTTCGCCCACAAGGGCGAGGACTTCCGGGCGACGGTGGTGCGCGAGGTCAAGGAGGAGACGAACCTCGACGTGGAGGTGGGCCGCCTGGTCATGCTGAACAGCGGCCTGCGCACCCGCATGGAGGTGGCCTACGAGGCCCGCCTGCTCGGCGGCGACCTCCGCCTCGACCCCTTCGAGATCCTGGAGGCCCGCTGGTGCCGGCCGGACGACCTCCCCGAGGGCGTCCAGCCGGTGTGCCACCCGCTGGTGCGGGGCGAGACGGCGCCCTGACGGGCGTCGGCCCGTCGGTCGACGCGGCGATTCCGAACTCGGCCGGCAACTCGACGACCGAGGGAACACGGGCGCGGTGAGGGCAGGGCCCGCTGTCCGATCACAGACGATCACGGCGGGCCCGTCTCCCGGCCGGCCGACGCCACCGAGGCCGTGCGGCCCGGGATGGCCAGGGAGCTGCTCGCACCCGCCCGGGAGCTCCTCCCGGACGCACCGCGCGGCGAACTCCGTTACCTCACCGGGGCCCTCGCCGACGCGTCGCGGGTGGCGGGGAGCCGGGTCGGGGCCGGAGGTGGGGGGCAGCTCGGCTGAGCACGTCGAGGACAGCAGGGCGGTGACCGCTCGCCTATTCCTCCAGGGCGGTCGCCAGCACCTCCGCCAGGTGCCGTCCCCGGACGCCCGCCAGCTGTTGCAGCTGTGTCCGGCAGGAGAAGCCGTCGGCCAGGACGATCGCCTGCTCCGGCGCCTGCCGTACCGCCGGGAGGAGCTGGTCCTCCGCGCAGGCCGCCGAGACCTCGTAGTGGCCGGTCTCGAAGCCGAAGTTGCCCGCCAGACCGCAGCAGCCGCCCGCCAGTTCGCCGGTGAGGCCGGCCGCCGTACGGAGTCCGCGATCGGGCGCGTCGCCCAGGACCGCGTGCTGGTGGCAGTGGGTCTGGCCGGTGACCGGACGGTTCAGGGGCGGTGGGGTCCAGTCCGGGGCGTGCCGTTCCAGCACCTCCGCGAAGGTCAGGACCCGGGCGGCGAGCCGGGCCGCGCGCGGGTCGTCGTGGAGGAGTTCCGGGGCGTCCGTGCGCAGGGCGGCGGCGCAGCTCGGTTCGAGGACGACCAGGGGGGCGTCCGTGGCGAGCACCGGTTCCAGGAGGTCGAGGGTGCGGCGCAGGACCGTACGGGCACGGTCGAGCTGTCCCGTGGAGATGTACGTCAGGCCGCAGCAGACCCGGCCCCTGCGGGCCGTCAGCAGGGAGAAGGCCGAGCGGGTGCGGGCGTCACCCACGGGGCGGCTCCCCGGCCGCAGGGTGGGAGGCAGCGCGACCCGCAGACCCGCCGCCTCCAGGACCCGTACGGCCGCCCGGCCCACCGACGGCGACAGGTGCTCCGTAAAGGTGTCCGGCCAGAGGACCACCAGCCTGCCGTCGCCCGGCAGCCGTCCTCCCCGCCGTCGCCACCACCGCGTGAACGTCTCCCCCGCCACCCGGGGGATCTCCCGCTCCCCCGCGATCCCGCCGAGCCGTTTCGCCGCCCGCGCGAGCGGGCCCACCGAGGCGAGGGCGTTCACCGCCCCCGCGGTCCGCGTCCGCGCGACCCAGCCCAGCCACACCGGCAGCCGGCCCATCGCGTAGTGCGCGGCCGGCCGGCGGCGGCCTTGGTAGTGGTGGTGGAGGAACTCCGCCTTGTACGTGGCCATGTCGACCCCGACCGGGCAGTCCGAGCGGCAGCCCTTGCAGGACAGGCACAGGTCGAGGGCGTCCCGTACCTCCGTGGACCGCCAGCCGTCGGTGATCAGCTCGCCCGCGAGCATCTCGTGCAGCAGGCGGGCGCGCCCGCGCGTGGAGTGCTCCTCCTCCCCCGTCGCGCGGAACGACGGGCACATCACCGACGGCCCCGAGGCCGTCGTCGTACGGCACTTGGCGACGCCCACGCAGCGGCGTACCGCCGCGGTGAAGTCGCCGTCGTCGGCGGGGTAGCCGAAGGCGACGTCGACCGGTTCGCGTGGGAGGACGGAGAAGCGGAGGTCCGTGTCCAGGGGGGCGGGGCGGACCAGCATGCCGGGGTTGAGGAGGTCGTCCGGGTCCCAGACGGCCTTCACGCGTTCGAAGAGGGCGACCGTCTCTGCGCCGTACATGCGCGGCAGCAGTTCCGCGCGCGCCCGGCCGTCGCCGTGCTCCCCGGAGAGCGAGCCGCCGTGGGAGACGACCAGGTCGGCCAGGTCCTCCGAGAAGCGCCGGAAGCGGGCGATGCCCGAAGCGGTCAGCAGGTCGAAGTCGACGCGTACGTGGATGCAGCCGTCCCCGAAGTGCCCGTACGGGGTGCCGCGCAGGCCGTGGTCCGTCATCAGGGACCGGAAGTCGCGCAGATACGCGCCGAGGCGGGCGGGCGGCACCGCGCAGTCCTCCCAGCCGGGCCAGGCCTCCGTGCCGTCCGGCATGCGGGTCGCCGTACCGCTCGCGTCCTCCCGGACGCGCCACAGCGCGTGCTGCCGGGACGGGTCGGTGACCACCAGGGAGTCGACGACGTCCGCCGCGCGGACGATCGTCTCCGCACGCGCGCGTGCCTCCGCCTCCGTGTCCCCGCCGGTCTCCACGAACAGCCAGGCCCCGCCGCGCGGAAGATCCGCGGCGGACGACACGGGCACCAGGTCCGCCGCCATGCCCTCCACCGTCAGCGGCCGGTACGGCAACAAGCCCGCCGCCGCCTGAGCCGCCCCGCTCTCGTCCGCGTACGCCAGCACGGCGAGCGCACGCGCGCGTGGTGCCCGTACGAGCTCGACGACCGCCTCCGTGAGCACGCCCAGCGTGCCCTCCGAACCGCAGAGGCTCCGGGCGACGTCCGCGCCCCTCTCGGGCAGCAGGGCGTCCACCGCGTAGCCGGAGATACGGCGTGGCAGGTCCGGGAAACCCGTGCGCAGGCGGGCGAGTTCGCCGTCGACCAGGTCGCGGAGCCCGGCCGGGGCGCCCGCCCACGCACGTCCCGGACGCAGCCGTTCCCCGCGCGGGGTCAGGACCGCCAGTTCGCGCACGCTGTCGGCCGTCGTGCCCCAGGCGACCGAATGGGAACCGCAGGAGTTGTTGCCGATCATGCCGCCGAGGGTGCAGCGGCTGTGGGTGGAGGGGTCGGGTCCGAAGCGCAGGCCGTGCGGGGCGGCGGCCTCCTGGAGACGGTCGAGGACCAGGCCCGGCTGGACGACGGCCGTGCGCGCCCGCGGGTCGAGGGACAGCAGGCGGTTCATGTGCCGGGTGAAGTCGAGTACGACGCCGATACCGGTCGCCTGACCCGCGATCGACGTGCCGCCGCCGCGTGGCACCACGGGCACACCGTGCGTCCGGCACACCGCCAGCACGGCGGCGACGTCGTCGGCGTCCCGCGGGGCGACCACGCCGATCGGCACCCGCCGGTAGTTGGAGGCGTCCATGGTGGTCAGGGCCCGTGCGGTCGTGCCGAAGTCGACCTCGCCGCGCACGGCCGCCCGCAGTCCGGCCTGCAGTTCCCGGTGATCCGTCATGCCCTCAGGATGCCTCCGGGAGCGCCGGACACAACGGACGGCGCACCCCTCACGGTGCGTCCGAAATCTTCCCGCCGCCCTCACGGAATGCGTTCATTACCGAATTCGGAAGCGGAATCTTCCCAAGTCGATCACGAACTCTCATATAGTGACCGCGAGTTGCGCGCAGTTGTCGGACAGCGCTCGAAAACAGACCCCCGCAGCAGGTCCGGCAGCACCGCGCAACCGCCGAGGGCCGCGCGGACACGACGGCGCGCGCCCCCGGACCGACCGAGGATGACCGAGGACCCGACGAGGACCCTGATTGATGACCTCCCCCCTGCTCCCCGGCGACCGACCCAGCCCCCGCGGCCTGTTGCCCGTTCCCCTGCTCACCGCGGCAGTCTCCGCGGCCGGGGTCCTCGCCGCCCTCCTTCTCGTCCCGGACGCGGCGATCGGCTCCGTCCTCGTGGTCGGGGCGGCCGCCGCCGTACTGCTGTGCGCCGCCGCCACGGCTGCCACCTACGCCGTACTGTCGGCGCGGGCGACCCGGGCCCGGCTGGAATCCGTCACGCAGGACGTCGGCCGGCTGCTCCAGGAACGGTCACGGCTGACGGAGGAGTCCCGCCGTCAGCACGAGCGGCTGACGGGTGAACTCACGCGGGAACGCGCCCGGTTGTCCACCGAGCTGGACCGGGAGCGGGCCCACCTCGCCGAGGCCCTGGCCGCCGAGCGCGACCGGCTGAGCGCGGAACACGCGTCCGCCGTCTCCCGGTTGACGCAGGAGCACGCCGACGAGTGCGCCCGGCTCACCGACGCGCACACCGCCGAACTCAGCCGGGCCGCCGAGCGGCACGCCGAGGAGCTCCACCACGTCTCCGCCCAGCACGCCGACGACACCGCGCGGCTGACACTGCAGCACACCGCGGAACACGACCGGCTGGAGGACGAACGCGCCCGCCTCGCACAGGAGGAGGCACGGCTCGGCGCGGAGAACGCGCGGCTGACCGTCCGGCTCCGCGAGGCCGACAGCGCCCGCGCCGGCGCGCTGGCGGCGACCGCCAACGCGGCCGGCCGGATGCAGGCCCTGTCCACCGGCATGCTCGCCGACCTGCGCGCGATGGAGGAGAAGCACCACGACGAGGAGGTCCTCGCCGACCTGCTCCACCTCGACCACCGCACCGCCCAGGCGGGCAGGCTCGCCGACTCCGTCGCCGTCCTCACCGGCGCCCGCTCCGGCCGCCGCTGGGCCCGGCCCATCGCCATGGAGTCGATCCTGCGCGGCGCCATGGGCCGGATCAGCGGCTACCAGCGGGTCCGCGTCCACTCCGCCAGCGACACCGCGGTCGCCGGGCACGCCGCGGAGGGCGTGATGCACGCCCTCGCCGAGCTCCTCGACAACGCCGCGAACTTCTCGCCGCCGAGCGCCGAGGTCCATGTGTACGTGGAGGAGGTACCGGCCGGCGTCATCGTGTCCGTCGAGGACAGCGGGCTCGTCATGAGCGAGGCCCAGCTGCGCCGCGCCGAACGCGCGGTCTCCGGCGAGTCCGCCGAACTCGGCGGCCTCACCGGCACCCGGCTCGGCCTCGGCGTGGTCGGCCGGCTGGCCCGGAGGTACGGGCTCCGGGTGTCGTACCGGCCCTCGGCCCGCGGCGGCACGGGTGTGCTGATGCTCGTCCCGCAGGACATCCTCGTGACGCCGGACGCGCCGACACCGGCGCCCTCCCCTGCTTCCGCGGGCATGCCGTCCGTGCCGGCCAGTCCCGCCGCCCTCGTCGAAGCCGAGGCCGCCGCCGCACTCCCCCGCCGCGGGGACGACGGCCGCACGGAGACCGGCCGCACGCAGACCGGCCGTCCCGAGCCGGAGACCGGCCACGTCACCGCGCGCGGCGACGCCGACCAGGCCCCCGCGGACCGGGTGACGCGCCCCGAGAGCGCCCTCTCGTACGCCGCCTCCCGCGCCGGTGCCGACCTCGACCCCGACCCGGTGCCGACCCACGAGTCCGCCGGCCGGGACTCCGACGCGCCCCCGCTCGTACTGCCCCGCCGCAGCCGGGGCCGGACCCTCGCCGAGGCGGAGCGCACGCGCCCCAGCGGCCGTACCGGCACGCCCCGGCCCGCCCCGACGGCCGAGGAGACCAAGGCGCGCACCGCCCGCTTCAGCAGCTTCCGCCAGGCCGTCCGTCCGCCGACCCCCGACGACACGGCCGACCCGGACAGCGGCACCACCCCCGAACCGACCCCCGAGACACACCCCACCCCCGCGACCCCGGAAGGCGACACCACCTCATGACCGGCACGACGACCGCCGACGAGAAGCTGACCTGGCTGATAGAGGGCCTGCTGGAGCGCACGCCCGGCGCGCGGCACGCGCTCGTGCTCTCCAGGGACGGCCTGAAACTGTGCCGGACCCCGGAACTCTCCGCCGACCAGGCGGACCAGCTCGCCGCGATCGCCGCCGGCATCCAGTCGCTGTCGCACGGCGCGTCCGTCGAGTTCGGCGACGGCAGCGGCGGCGTGCGCTCGGCGATGACCGAGTTCTACGGCGGTGTGCTGTTCATCGTGGAGGCCGGCGAGGGCGCGCACCTGGCCGTCGTCACCGCCGAGGACGCGGACGCCGGACTCATCGGGCACAACATGAGCGAGCTCGTGGAGCAGATCGGTGAGCACCTGACCGCGCAACCGCGCACCTCATGAGCAGGCCCGGCAGGGACGACTCCCCGGACCGGCTCTACACCCTCACCGGAGGGCGCAGCCGGTCCGGCCCCGACAACCCCTTCGACCTGGTGACGCTCGTCGTCGCCGAATGCGATCCGGTGCCCGGCATGCAGTCCGAGCACGCGGCGATCCTGCGGCTGACCGAACGCCCGACGGCGGTCGTGGAGATCGCCGCCGTCCTGAAGCTGCCCGTGAGCATCACCCGGATCCTGCTCTCCGACCTGCAGGCGGCGGGCCGGGTCAGTGCACGTCACCCCCGCAAGGCCGCCGTACCCGACCCCGACATCCTGGAGCAGGTGCTCGTTGGACTCCGCAACCTCTGAGACGCGTACGCCGCTGGGCGCGTCGGCCGACAACGGCCTCAAGATCGTGGTCGTGGGCGGCTTCGGCGCCGGCAAGACGACGATGGTCCGCTCGGTCAGTGAGATCCGTCCCCTCAACACCGAGGAGACGATGACCCAGGCCGGGGAGGCCGTCGACGACACCAGTGGGGTGAGCGGCAAGACCGCGACCACCGTCGCCTTCGACTTCGGCCGCATCACCCTCGACACGCGCAATGTGCTGTACCTGTTCGGGGCGCCCGGCCAGGAGCGCTTCTGGTTCCTGTGGGACCGGCTGTTCTCCGGCACGCTCGGCGCGGTCGTACTGGTCGACACGCGGCGCATCGACGACTCCTGGTACGCCATCGACCGGCTGGAGAAGCACGGCACGCCGTTCATCGTGGCGTGCAACGACTTCGGCGGCAACACCTTCACCCCCCAGCAGATCCGCGAGGCCCTCGACCTCGATCCGCATGTACCGCTGGTCAACTGTGACGCGCGGTCCCGGGAGTCCAGCAAGATCGTGCTGATCACGCTGGTGGAGCACATCCAGGCCCTGTACGCCGACCCGGCCCGAGCACCCCGTCAGGAGCTGGTGTGAGTCCCGCCTCCGTCCCCAACGCCGTCCCGCTCAGCGGACTCGTCCTCGAGGACGACCCCGCGCGCGTGTACCGGGAGATGCGCCGCGAACACGGCAGTGTCGTCCCGGTGGTGCTGGACGGCGACGCCCCGGCGTGGCTGGTGCTCGGCTACCGCGAACTGCACCAGGTCACCGGCGACCCGGTGCTGTTCAGCCGGGACTCCGACCTGTGGAACCAGTGGGACAGCATCCCCGACGACTGGCCGCTGCTGCCGATGATCGGCCGTAAGCAGCCGTCGATCCTCTACACCGTCGGTGAGCGGCACCGCGAGCGGGCCGGAATGCTGGTGACCGCGCTGGAGGCCGTCGACCCGTACGAACTGCGCGGCTACGCCGAGAAGTTCGCGGACGAGCTGATCGACGGGATCTGCCCCCAGGGCAGCGCCGATCTGATCGCCGAGTTCGCGATGCTGCTGCCGGTGCGGGTGCTGTCCCGCATCTTCGGCTTCTCCGACGAGGAGGGGCCGGGCCTGGTCACCGCCCTCAACGACATGATCGACGGCCGGGAGCGGGCGATCGCCGGCCAGACCCATCTGTTCACCTCGATGACGGAGCTGGTGGCCTCCCGCAAGGGCGCGCCCGCCGACGACGTGGCGTCCAGGATGCTCGCCGACACCTCGGGCTTCACCGAGGAGGAGATCGTCCAGGACCTGATGGTGATGCTGGCGGCCGGTCACCAGCCGACCGCCGACTGGATCGGCAACTCCCTGCATCTGATGCTCACCGACAGCCGGTTCGCGGCCTCCCTGTTCGGCGGCCGCAACAGCATCGCCGAGGCGATGAACGAGGTGCTGTGGGAGGACACGCCGTCCCAGGTCATCGCCGGGCGCTGGGCGTCCCGCGACACCCAGCTCGGCGGGCGCAGGGTCCGCGCCGGGGACATGCTGCTGCTCGGTCTGCAGGGCGCCAACTCCGACCCCCAGGTGCGTACCGACGGTTCGGCGCTGACCGGCGGCAACGGCGCCCACTTCTCCTTCGGCCACGGGGAGCACCGCTGCCCGTTCCCGGCGCAGGAGATCGCCGAGGTGATCGCCCGGACCGGCATCGAGGTCGTACTGGACCGGCTGCCGGACATCGACCTCGCGGTGCCGGCCGCGGACCTGACCCGTCGCCCGTCGCCGTGGCTGCGCGGACTGTCCGAACTCACGGTCACGTTCACACCCACTCCCGCCCTTGGAGGCTCGCTCGCATGACGGCTGGTACGGACACCACGACGACCGACACCGAACTGACCCGTATCCCGCTCGACCCCTTCGTCTCCGACCTGGAAGCGGAGAGCGCCGCGCTGCGGGCGGCCGGGCCGCTGGCCGCGGTGACGCTGCCGGGTGACGTGCCGGTGTGGGCGGTCACGCATCACGCCGAGGCGAAGAAGCTGCTCACCGACCCACGCGTGGTGAAGGACATCAACGTGTGGACGGCCTGGCAGCGCGGGGAGATCGCCCCCGACTGGCCGCTGATCGGGCTGGCCAACCCGCCCCGTTCCATGCTCACCGTGGACGGTTCCGACCACCGCCGGCTGCGCACGCTGGTCGCGCAGGCACTCACCCCGCGGCGGGTGGAGCGGATGCGGGAGCGGATCACGGAGCTGACCGAGGGCCTGCTCGACCAGGTGGCCGCCGAGCCGGGCGACACGGTCGACCTGAAGGCGCTGTTCGCCTACCCGCTGCCGATGTACGTCGTCGCCGACCTGATGGGGCTGGCGGAGGAGCGGCTGCCGCGGCTGAAGGAGCTGTTCGAGAAGTTCTTCTCGACGCAGACCCCGCCGGAGGAGGTCATCGCGACGCTGACCGAGCTGGCCGGGATCATGGCCGAGACGGTCGCGTACAAGCGGGAGCACCCGGGCGACGACCTGACCTCGGCGCTGATCCAGGCGTCGGAGGACGGCGACAGCCTGACCGACCAGGAGATCGTCGCGACGCTGCAGCTGATGGTCGCGGCCGGCCACGAGACGACGATCTCCCTCATCGTCAACGCGGTGGTCAACCTCTCCCTCCACCCCGAGCAGCGCGACCTCGTGCTGTCCGGCGCGACGGACTGGTCGGCGGTGGTCGAGGAGACGCTGCGGTACGCCACGCCGACCTCGCATGTGCTGATCCGGTTCGCGACGGAGGACATACCGGTGGGCGACAAGGTCCTGCCGGCCGGGGACGCGCTGATCGTGTCGTACGGCGCGATCGGCCGCGACGAGCAGGCGCACGGGCCGTCGGCGGGCGTCTTCGACATCACCCGTGAGATCTCCAACCGGCACATCTCCTTCGGCCACGGCCCGCACGTGTGCCCGGGGGCGGCCCTGTCCCGCCTGGAGGCGAGTGTGGCCCTGCCGGCCCTGTACGCCCGCTTCCCGAAGCTGGACCTGGCGGTCCCGCCGGCGGAACTCCGCAACAAGCCGGTGGTCACCCAGAACGACCTGTACGAGCTGCCGGTGCGGCTCGACGGGTGATCGACGCGGGTGGCGGACGAACCACCCCCCGGTCCGTCCGCCACCCGCCCCTCCTCCTGTCCCCCCTCCCTTCCCTCTTCCTGTCCTTTTCCGTCTCAGCGGACGGACGATGTTGCGCCGGGGTTTCGCTCAGCCGCTAGGCTCCGTTCGTGGCTGATATCCAGATTCCCGCTGACATCAAGCCCGCCGACGGACGTTTCGGCGCGGGTCCCTCCAAGGTACGGACGGAGGCGCTGGACGCCCTGGCCGCGACCGGCACGTCCCTGCTCGGCACCTCCCACCGCCAGGCCCCGGTGAAGAACCTGGTCGGCACAGTGCGCGAGGGCATCCGTGAGCTGTTCCGGCTCCCCGACGGCTACGAGGTGGTCCTCGGCAACGGCGGCTCCACCGCGTTCTGGGACGTCGCGACCCACGGACTGATCGAGAACAAGTCGCAGCACCTCAACTTCGGCGAGTTCAGCTCCAAGTTCGCCAAGGCCGCGAAGCTCGCCCCGTGGCTCGCCGAGCCCACCGTCGTCGCCTCCGACCCGGGCACGCACCCGGAGGCGGTCGCCGAAGCCGGCGTGGACGTCTACGCGTTCACCCACAACGAGACCTCCACCGGCGTCGCCATGCCGATCCGGCGCGTCGCCGGCGCCGACGAGGGCTCCCTCGTCCTGGTGGACGCCACCTCCGGCGCGGGCGGCCTCCCGGTCGACATCGCCGAGACGGACGTCTACTACTTCGCCCCGCAGAAGTCCTTCGCCTCCGACGGCGGCCTGTGGATCGGCGTGTTCTCCCCGGCCGCGATCGAGCGCGCCGAGCGGATCCACGCGTCCGGCCGCCATGTCCCGGAGTTCTTCAGCCTGCCCACGGCGATCGACAACTCCCGCAAGAACCAGACGTACAACACCCCGGCGCTGGCCACCCTGTTCCTCCTCAACGAGCAGCTGGAGTGGATCAACGGCCAGGGCGGTCTCGCCTGGTCCACGGCCCGTACGAAGGACTCCTCGTCCCGCCTGTACACCTGGGCGGACGAGTCCAAGTACGCCACCCCGTTCGTCACGGACCCGGCGAAGCGCTCCCAGGTCATCGGCACGATCGACTTCTCGGACGAGATCGACGCCGCCGCCGTCGCCAAGGCCCTGCGCGCCAACGGCATCGTGGACACCGAGCCGTACCGCAAGCTGGGCCGCAACCAGCTCCGCGTCGCCATGTTCCCGGCGATCGACCCGACGGACGTCGAGGCCCTGACGAAGTGCGTCGACTACGTCATCGAACAGCTGTAAGCACGTCCCGCACGATGCGCGAAGGGCGCCCGGTGGATGGTTCACCGGGCGCCCTTCGCGCGGTGGGGTCAGCCGGCGTGCGCCGGTACCTCGGCGGCGACGGTGCCGAGGACCGCGAACGCCGTGCCGCGAACAGGCCCTGCAGACCGCGCGCCGCGATCAGTTCGGTCCCGCTCCGCGCGAGACCGCCCCGTACGGAGGCGGCGCCGAACCCGAGCATCCCGACCAGGTGGCTGCGTTTGCGGCCCCAGTAGTCGGCGACGCGGCTCGGTGCCGCTCAGCCCCAGTTCGTTCTGGGCCCGGGGCGGGGCCACGTCGACGATCGTCGCGTCGAGCCCGACCACCGGCTGCGTCGGCGCGATCCAGGAGCGCGTACGGCCCGTCCCGCCGGCCGGGCGGAACGGGGCCGTATGTCAGCCGGTCAGCGGGTGGGCGGAGACGGTCGCGGCCCCCCCGTGACCGTCCCTCACCGGCTCAGCCGCTGGAACCTGCGTACCGCCAGCGGCAGGAAGACCGCCGTCAGGACGAGCGGCCACACCCCCGCCATCAGCAGCGCGTGCCGCTCCACCCAGGAGTCGCCGCCGCCGACCGGGGTGCCGAACAGGTCCCGGGCCGCGGCGGCCGTGGAGGAGATCGGGTTCCAGGAGGCCAGCCAGCCGAGCCAGTCCGGCATCAGCTGGGGGGCGACGAAGATGCTGGAGATCATCGTCAGCGGGAACGCGACCGCGAACAGGCCGCCCGCCGCCTCCGGGTTGGGCACCAGCAGGCCCAGCCACACGCCGATCCAGATCAGCGAGAACCGCAGCCACAGCAGCAGCCCGAAGGCCGCGAGGAAGCCCCAGCCGCCGTCCGGGCGCCAGCCCATGGCCAGCGCGGTCAGCATCAGGATGGCCAACTCCGCGCAGGCGACGACGAGATCGGTCACCCCGCGCCCCGCCACCACCGCCGAGGACGCCATCGGCATGGAGCGGAACCGGTCGATGACCCCCTTGGTGGAGTCGTACACGACGACGGTCGCGGTGTTGATGAACCCGAACGCCATCGTCATCACGAACATGCCCGGCATCAGGAAGTCCTTGTAGTCCCCTCCGCCGGGGACCGTCATCGCGCTGCCGAAGACATAGCCGTAGAGGAGGACGGAGAGGATCGGGAAGCCCAGCTGCCAGGCGATGTTGACCGGCTGGCGCCGGTAGTGGGTCAGGCCCCGGCGGACGATGTTCCAGCAGTCCGCGACCACCCAGTAGGCGGGGCCGTGCGCGGCCGGTGCGGTGGCGCTCATGCCGCCGTCTCCTTCTCCGTACGGTGTCCGGTCAGGCGCAGGAACACGTCGTCGAGGCTGGGCCTGCGCAGCCCCAGGTCCTCGACCCGTACGCCCTCGTCCTGGAGGGTGCGCGCCACCTCGGTCAGCGCGGCCACCCGGTCGGTCACGGGGGCGTGCACCCGCAACTCGGCTTCGTCCGACTCGGGTTCGCCGTCGGCGACCCGGGCGAGCACCTTCACCACGTGAGGGATGTCGGAGCGCTCGGCGACGACGACCTCGACGCGGTCGCCGCCGATCAGGTTCTTCAGCCCGTCCGGGCTGTCGTCGGCGATGGCGCGTCCCTGGTCGATGACGGTGATCCGGGAGGCCAGCCGGTCGGCCTCCTCCAGATACTGCGTGGTCAGCAGCACGGTCGTGCCATCCGCCACCAACGCCCGTACGGCGTCCCAGACCTCACCGCGGCTGCGGGGGTCGAGTCCCGTCGTCGGCTCGTCCAGGAACAGCACGGCCGGGGCGAGGATCATCGAGGCGGCGAGGTCGAGGCGCCGGCGCATGCCGCCGCTGTAGCCGCCGACGCCCTTGTCGGCGGCGTCGGTCAGGCCGAACCGCTCCAGCAGTCCGGCCGCCCGCGACGCGGTCCGCCTGCCGCCGAGGTGGAACAGCCTGCCGAACATCTCCAGGTTCTGGCGCCCGGTGAGCACCTCGTCCACGGCCGCGTACTGCCCGGTGAGCCCGATCCGTGCCCGCACCTCGCGCGGCCTCTTGGACACGTCGAGCCCGGCGACCGTGGCGCGGCCGCCGTCGAGGCGGATCAGCGTCGACAGGATGCGTACGGCGGTGGTCTTGCCGGCGCCGTTCGGTCCGAGCAGTCCGTGCACCGTGCCCTCGCGGACGGCGAGGTCGAAGCCGTCGAGGGCGCGTTTCTCGCCGTAGCGCTTCTCCAGGGCCTCGGCCCGGACCGCGTAACCGTCGTTCATGGGTCCCCCTTCCAATAACTGGGTACACCGTACCCGATTGTGCGTACACCGTACTCAGTTTTTTGGAGGCGGATCTAGAATTCCCCCATGACGAGCGGTTCGGGCGGTACGGAGACCAGTGGGAGCGGCGACATCGGCCGCACCCTCGACCTGCTGTGGGACACCGGTCCGCGGCCGAGCCGGGGCCCGAAGCCGGGGCTGACGCTGGACCGCATCGTGGAGACGGCGATCGAGGTCGCCGACCGGGACGGGATCGGCGCGCTCTCGATGCGCCGCATCGCCACCGAACTCGGCACCGGAACGATGTCCCTGTACCGCTACGTCCCCGGCAAGGGCGAGCTGCTCGACCTGATGCTGGACCGGGTGCAGCGGCCCTCGCAGGACGCGGCGGCGCCCGGTGACGGCGGCTGGCGCGCGGCGCTGGAGGCCCTGGGGCACGCCACCCTCGCGCTGTACCGCAGGCATCCGTGGCTGCTGGAGGTCAACCAGTCCCGCCCGATCCTCGGCCCGAGCGCGCTGGAAGGCATGGAGAAGGTGCTCTCCCGGATCAAGCCGATGGGGCTGTCGGACCCCGAGCTGCTGTCGGCGATCATCATGATCGACGGCTATGTGGTCGGGGCCGCCCGGACCCTGCTGTACCAGGAGCAGGCCGAGCGCGGCTCCGGGCTGACGGACGCGCAGTTCTGGGAGGCGCAGCGGCCGGCCCTGGAGAAGGCCATGCTCAGCGGGCGCTATCCGGTGCTGGCCGGGCTGTCGGAGGACACCTTCGCCTCCGGTTTCGACCACTTCGGGTTCGGGCTGCGGCGGATCCTGGACGGCCTGGAGGTGTTCGTCGCCGCCCGGCGGGCCACGGAGTGACGGAGGCCCGCGGGCTCAGCGGCGGCGGCGCAGTCGTCTCAGGCCGAACAGGAGCGCCACGAAGGCGCCCGCCGCGACCAGGGCGCCGACCTCGACGGTGCCGCCCTCGCCGTCCGCCGCCGTGCTCTTCCCGTCGTCCGCGCGGGTGCCCTCGCCGCCGCCTCCGCCGTCCCCGCCCGGTACGTCCCGGGCCTCCACCGGACTTTCGGTGCCCTCGCTGCCGTACATCAGGCGGGAGCCGTCGGCGGAGTAGGTGACGGACTCGCCCTGCCCCTGGAGCGGGACGCTCAGCCGGCCCTCTCGTTTCGGCTCGCCGCCGTTCCAGGAGTAGTGGATGCCGCCGAAGTAGCCGCGTACGGCGAGCTGCCGGCCGTCCGGGGAGAGCGCGGCGTCGGTGGCCCACAGGTCGATGGGGGCGACCGGCCGGAACATGTTGTCGCCGGACGCCGACAGTTCGGCGGGCCCCTCGTACAGGTGCCCGCCGTCCTCCTTCTTGTCGATGATGTAGACCCGGCCGGTCTTCGGGTGCACGATCATCGACTCGGCGTCCCGGGGCCCGTCGGAGTACTTCACGACGTACTGCGTGGCCCGGACGGTCGCGTCCTCGAGCTCCTTCGGCTCGGGCAGTTCGTAGATCCACACGTACGGCCAGGTGCCGCCGAGGTTGTCGCCGATGTCCCCGACGAAGATCTTGTTCCCGGGGCCGATGGAGATGGCCTCGACGTCGCGCGGGGTGCCGATGCCGGTGAGGGTGAGGCGGGCGACGGTCTCGCCGGTCGCGCTGTCGACGGCGTAGAGGTAGGGGCCGTCGTCGCTGTCGTTGTGGGTCCAGTAGACGCCGGGGTGGAGGCGGGACGCGGCGAGTCCGCTGGACTCGGTGATGCGCGCGTCCTCGATCGTGAACCCGTCGTTTCCGTCGTTTCCGTCGGAGGCGGACGCGGCGGGCAGGGCGAGCGCGCCCACGAGGAGGGTCGCGGCGATCAGGGCGAAGGGTCGGCGCATGTGCCAAGAGTGCCACTGATCAAGGCACTTCAGGGCAGGTGTCCGGACTCACATCGCGGTGGTCCGGCCGATCGTCCATGATGATCGCGTGCTCAGGTTCATGCCCGTAGGTGACTCCATGACGATCGGGAGCGCGGGTGAACACACCTGGCGTCACCGGCTGTGGCAGCACCTGTGCACGGCGTACGGCGGCCCGTTCACGCTGGTCGGCCCGCGTGAGACGCTCCACGACCCGGTGACGGACGCCCCCACGTCGTACGCGTACGCCGATCCGGACTTCCCCCGCGCCCATCTGGCCGGCTGGGGCGAGGGCTGGCAGCACATGACCCCGCTGATCGGCGACGCCGTGCGCTCCTGCCGCGCGGATGTGCTGCTGGTGTCGCTGGGCCTGATCGACCTGGGCTTCTACACAAACGCGGAGCAGACGGCGGAGAACGTCCGCGCGTTCGTCACCGAGGCGCGAGCGGCCAGGCCGCGTATCCGCGTGGCCGTGCTGCCGGTGATCCGGAACATCCGGGTGGAGGCGGATGCGGCCTTCGCCGAACAGGTCACCGACTTCAACGACCTCCTGGCGAAGACGATCACCGACCTGGACGACCCCGCCTCCCCCCTCCTCCTGGTCCCGCCCCCACCGGCGTACGACTTCCACACGGACACCTACGACGGCACCCACCCCAACGAGACCGGCGAACACAAGATCGCGGGCGCGTTCGCGGAGGCGATCTGGCGGGAGTGGGACCTGGGCGGGCCGTACGGGGCGGGGTAGCGCCTCGGGTTCTTCTGGCATATGCGCCCCGTCCCGTGTCCTGCACGCCGTGCGTATCGTTGTACCGCGCGGCTGTACTCGTCCGGAGGGCAGCCGGGGAGGAGCGCGACGATGACCGTCCTTGACGACAGGATCGCCATGGCCGACGAGAACACTCAGCGCTTGGACGACTGGTTCGAGCGACTGGAGCGGATGCCCGTCCCCGAAGGAATCAGGGTCGAGATCGTCGGGGGCACCGTCTACATGACACCGCAGCGGGACACTCATTGGGAGATCATCCGTCGGATCGTGCGGGCCGTGGAGGACAGGTTCGGCATGGATGTCCGGGTGTTCTCGGACGTCCGCATCGACTTCCCGGGCCATGAGAACGGCCTCTGCCCCGACGTCGCCGTGCTCCGCTCCTCCGCCGAGAAGGACGGCGAGGGCCGCTGGCGCTACCAGGACGTGGAGTTCGTCTTCGAGGTCATCTCCGAGGGCACGGCCACCAACGACTACGGTCCGAAGAAGGCCGCCTACGCGACCGCCGAGGTCCCCCTCTACGTCATCGCCGACCCTTACCAGGGCCGCTGCTACGTCTACACCGACCCGAAGAACGGCGACTACGTCACCCGCACGAAGGTGGACTTCGGCGACGACATCGACCTGACGGGCACCGTGGCCGACCTGACCGTGAGCACCGCCGCCTTCCCCCGGGACCGGTCTCCTCTTGCATAGAGCGCACTCCAAGCCGTTGGCTTGGTGACCATGAGGTACACGCAGCTCGGACGCACGGGACTCAAGGTCAGCCGGCTCGTCCTCGGGACGATGAACTTCGGTCCGCAGACCGACGAGGCCGACAGCCACGCCATCATGGACGCCGCGCTGGACGCGGGACTGAATTTCTTCGACACCGCCAATGTCTACGGCTGGGGCGAGAACAAGGGCCGCACCGAGAGCATCATCGGCAGCTGGTTCGCCAAGGGCGGGGAGCGCCGCGACAAGGTGATCCTCGCGACCAAGGTGTACGGCAACATGGCCGCCGACGGCGAGGCGTGGCCCAACCACGACAAGCTGTCGGCCGTGAACATCCGGCGGGCCGTCGACGCCAGCCTGAAGCGGCTCGGAACCGACTACATCGACGTCTACCAGTTCCACCACGTCGACCGGAACACGCCGTTCGATGAGATCTGGCAGGCGATCGACGTCCTGATCCAGCAGGGCAAGATCCTCTACGTCGGCTCCTCGAACTTCCCCGGCTACAAGATCGCCCAGGCCAACGAGACCGCGGCCCGGCGCGGCGGCACCATCGGCCTGGTGAGCGAGCAGTGCCTCTACAACCTCGCCGAGCGCCGCGCCGAGATGGAGGTCGTCCCGGCGGCGCGGGAGTACGGCCTCGGGGTCATCCCGTGGTCGCCGCTGCACGGCGGGCTGCTGGGCGGTGTGATCAAGAAGGAGGTCCAGGGCGGCCGGCGCGCCTCCGGACGGGCCGCCGACACACTGGCCGACCCGGCGTCCCGCGCGCAGATCCAGGCGTACGAGGACCTGCTGGACAAGCACGGTGTCGAGCCGGGCGAGGCCGCGCTGGCCTGGCTGCTCACCCGTCCGGGCGTCACCGGCCCGATCGTCGGCCCGCGCACGGCCGAGCAGCTCGCGTCCGCGCTGCGGGCGGTCGAGCTGGAGCTGAGCGAGGAGCTGCTGACCGCGCTGGACGAGATCTTCCCGGGCCCGGGCCCGTCACCGGAGGCCTTCGCCTGGTAGCGGCGCGTACGGGGACGGCGGCGGCGTCAATTGCCCAGCGCCGCCGCCAGCGCCACCACGAGGAACATCAGTACGAGCACACCGGCCATGATCCGGTTACGGGTCTTCGGGTCCACGCCTTCGAGCCTAACCGGCCGCGCCCAGTGACCGGCGGGCGACCGCCTCGTAACGGGGCTGCTCGCCCGGCACTCCGGACGTCGGCAGGTCGCTGCGTACCAGCACCAGCTCGTCCACGGTCCAGGTCCGGCCGCGGAAGGCGTCCAGGGCCGCCACGTACGGGCGTACGTCGACGGCGTCCCGGCTCCGGGCCACCGTGAGGTGCGCCTTGTAGCGCCGGTGCTCGTCCATCGGCACGCCCGCCTTCCGCGCGGCCGCCTCCGCCCGTTTGGCCAGCAGCCGCATCGTGTCCAGTTCGCCCTCCGCACCGGCCCACAGCACCCGGCCCCGCCCGAACTGGCCGCCGCCCCGCACCGCCAGCCGGAACGGCCCGGTCCGCGCGGCGGCCCGCTCCAGCCGCGCGGTCAGCTCCGGTACGACGTCGTCGCCGACCTCGCCGTAGAAGGCGAGCGTGAAGTGCCAGTCAGCGGCTCCGCCGCGGGGCGACCCGCCCCGCCCGGTCCACCGCATCCCGTCCGCGCCGGGCAGCCCCCGCAACCGCCCCACCTCGACGGCGAGCTCCTGAAGCACGTCCTCGGGCGGCAGCACGGCGGCGAAGAGTCTCATGGGTCCAGTCTGCCTGGGCGCACCCCCGTCACCCCCTACGTCGTTCTACCGCGCGACCGCGCTCGTCCGGAGCGATGAGCGGGATGAACGGAGAGGGTTGTGATGACCGGGACGACCGACCGCGGATCCCTCACACTCGACGCCATGTTCGCGTGGCTGGAGGGCATGGTCCCCGAGGGGTACAAGTCCGAGATCGTAGGAGGGCACATCTTCCTGACGCCCCAGCGCGACACCCACTGGGACATCACCATCGGCATTCTCGAGCAGCTGCGCCCCAGGTATCCGCTCCAGCGCCTGTTGTCCGACGTCCGTATGGACTACCCCGGCCATCTCAACGGCTTCGCCTCCGACGTGGTGGCCCTTGCCGAGGGGCCCGGCCGACGCGCCGAGTTCGTCGCCGAGGTGATCTCCCGGGAGACGTCCGGCAACGACTACGGCCCCAAGAAGGACGCGTACGCCGCTGCCGGCGTCCCGGTGTACCTGATCGTCGATCCGTACACCGGTGTGTGGCACCTGCATACCCTGCCCCACCGGGGCGCATACCACGGCTACGTCCGCTTCGGCTTCGGCACGGTGATCGATCTGACCGGCACGGACGTCGGCCTCGTCATCGGGACCGGCGGGTTCCCTCGCTACGTCACCGGCGCCAGCGCCTCCTGACGCTCGCGTGGTACGAACCGGACCCGTGGGGTGCCGTGGTGCCAGCCCAGGGAGAGGCGGAGGCCGCCGACCCTGGCGAGGATCAGGCCGATGACGGCCGCCGCGGTCATCGCGACCGCGCCGCCGGCCGCGAAGCCGACGCGGGCGCCGTACGTGTCGGTGATCCAGCCGACGACGGGGGCGCCGACCGGGGAGCCGCCGAGGAAGACCATCATGTAGAGGGCCATCACCCGGCCGCGTACCGCCGGATCGGTGGACATCTGGATGCTGGTGTTGGTGGTGACGTTGACCGTCATGGAGAACAGGCCCAGCGGGATCATCAGCAGAGCGAACATCCACAGCCGCGGTGACGCGGAGGCGAGGATCTCCAGCCCGCCGAAGGCCAGCGCGGCCAGGATCAGCAGCCGCAGCCGGGCCGTGCCGCGGCGGGCGGCGAGCAGGGCGCCGGAGACGGAGCCGACCGCCATCAGGGTGTTGAACATGCTGTAGACGCCCGCGCCCCCGTGGAAGACGTCGTCGGCGAAGGCCGAGAGGTAGACGGGGAAGTTGAAGGCGAACGTGCCGATGAAGCCGACCAGGACGATCGGCCAGATCAGCTCGGGCCGCCCGGTGACATAGCGCAATCCCTCCCGCAGCTGCCCCTTGCCGCGCGGGGCGCGCTCGACGGCGTGCAGCTCGCGGGCGCGCATCATCAGCAGGCCGGTCAGCGGGGCGACGAAGGACAGCCCGTTGAGGAGGAACGCCCAGCCGGTGCCGACGCCGGTGATCAGCAGACCCGCGACGGCGGGGCCGACCAGGCGGGCGGACTGGAAGTTCGCGGAGTTCAGGCTGACCGCGTTCTGCAGCTGGCCGGGGCCGACGAGTTCGGAGACGAAGGACTGGCGGGCCGGGTTGTCGACGACGGTCGCGAGACCGAGGGCGAAGGCGGCGACGTAGATGTGCCAGACCTCGACCCGTCCGGTCAGGGTGAGGACGGCGAGCGCGAGGGCGGTGAGGGCCATCGCGACCTGCGTGACGAGCAGCGTGGGCCGCTTGCGCAGGCGGTCGACGAGGACACCGCCGTAGAGGCCGAAGAGGAGCATCGGCAGGAACTGCAGGGCCGTGGTGATGCCGACGGCGGCCGAGGAGCCGGTGAGGCTGAGCACCAGCCAGTCCTGGGCGATGCGCTGCATCCAGGTGCCGATGTTGGAGACGACCTGTCCGATGAAGAACAGGCGGTAGTTCCTGATCCGCAGCGAGGAGAACATCGAGTTCTTACGCGCGGAGGGTCCGGGGGCGGGCAGGGTGTCGTGGGGGTCAGGTGCGGGGGCGGAAGCTGCTCCGGATCCCGTACTCAAAAGGGCTCGCCTCCTGGCTGCTGCGGTGCTCGGTGCTCGGTGCTCAGATGTGTGCGAGTTTCTCCAGCACGGGGGCGGCGGCGCGGAGTTTCGCCCACTCGTCCTCGTCGAGGCCCTCGACCAGTGATGCCAGGAACGCGTTCCGCCTGCGGCGGCTCTCCTCGAGCATCGCCTCGGCCCGCTCGGTCTGCGTGACGACCTTCTGGCGCCGGTCGTCGGGGTGCGGTTCGAGGCGGACCAGTCCCTTGGCCTCCAGCAGGGCCACGATGCGGGTCATCGACGGCGGCTGGACATGCTCCTTGCGGGCGAGCTCGCCCGGGGTGGCGCTGCCGCAGCGGGCCAGGGTGCCGAGCACCGACATCTCGGTGGGGCTGAGCGACTCGTCGACACGCTGGTGCTTGAGCCGACGGGACAGCCGCATCACGGCGGATCGAAGGGCGTTCACGGCGGCTGCGTCGTCGCCATGGCTGAAGTCCGGCATGTTCTTTAGCGTAACTCATTACTCTCGCTAAAGACCACTCGGAGCACACGGTCCCGCCCGTGACTCCCGCCACCGGCACGCCGTATCACCCATATGAGTGATCCATCCGCGCATCGTGGCGCACCACACCGGGTTGTGCAGCGACCCTCATGCGCATGGGGACAGAAGTGTTCAGCCTGCGGATAGATCACGAACTGCTCGAACGGCTCCGGGAGCATGCCGCCAAACGCGGCATGAGCGTCCAGGACTATGTCGTCCGGACGCTCATGCGCGATGACTTCGACCAGCGGTTCCAGACCGCCGTCGAGGAGACGGAGAGGTTCTACGGGGTCACCTGAGCCCCCGCGGCCGGGTCAGGTCAGGCCCAGCGCCGGCATCAGGTAGTAGAAGGCGAACACCGCCGCCACCACGTACATCGCCGACGGGACCTCCCGGCCCCGGCCGGCGGCGAGCCGCAGCACGGCGAAGGCGATGAAGCCCATGCCGATGCCGTTGGTGATCGAGTAGGTGAACGGCATCATCAGCATCGTCACGAACGCCGGGATGGCGATCGTGTAGTCCGCCCAGTCGATCTCCTTGACCGAACCCGCCATGATCAGGAAGCCCACCGCGACCAGCGCCGGGGTCGCCGCCTGGGACGGGACCATGGTGGCGACGGGGGTGAGGAACAGTGCCAGGGTGAACAGTCCGCCGGTGACGACGTTGGCGAAGCCGGTCCGCGCGCCCTCGCCGACACCGGCCGTGGACTCCACGAACGCGGTGGTGGCCGAGGAGGAGCTGGCCCCGCCGGCGGCGACCGCGACACCGTCGATGAACAGGACCTTGTTGATGCCGGGCATCTGACCCTGCGCGTCGGTCAGCTTGGCCTCGTCGGAGACGCCCATGATCGTGCCCATCGCGTCGAAGAAGCACGACAGCAGCACGGTGAAGACGAACAGGACACCGGTCAGCACACCGACCTTGCCGAAGCCGCCGAACAGGCTGACCTCGCCGATCAGCCCGAAGTCGGGGGTGGCGACCGGGTTGCCGGGCCAGGTCGGCGTCGTCAGGCCCCAGGAGGGGATGTCCGCCACCGCGTTGATGATCATCGCGACGGCCGTCATCGCCACGATCGAGATGAGGATCGCGCCGGGCACCTTGCGCACGATCAGCGCCAGTGTGAGCAGCGCGCCGAGGATGAAGACGAGGACGGGCCAGCCGTCGAGGTGGCCGCCGACGCCGAGCTGGAGCGGGACGGTGGTCTGGGCGGCGTCCGGGATACGGGTGACGAAGCCGGAGTCGACCAGACCGATCAGCAGGATGAACAGGCCGATACCGATGGCGATGGCCTTGCGCAGCCCGTGCGGGACGGCGTTCATCACGCGCTCCCGCAGGCCCGTGGCGACCAGCAGCATGACGACGAAACCGGCCAGCACCACCATGCCCATGGCGTCCGGCCAGGACATGCGCGGCGCGAGCTGGAGCGCGACGACCGAGTTCACGCCGAGGCCGGCGGCGAGCGCGATCGGGACGTTGCCGATGACGCCCATGAGCAGCGTGGTGAACGCGGCGGTCAGGGCGGTCGCGGTGACCAGCTGGCCGTTGTCCAGCTGATGGCCGTACATGTCCTTCGCGCTGCCCAGGATGATCGGGTTCAGCACGATGATGTACGCCATCGCGAAGAAGGTGGCGAAGCCGCCGCGGATCTCACGCGGCAGGGTGCTGCCGCGCTCGCTGATCCGGAAGTAGCGGTCCAGGGCGCCGGACGCGGCACCGGACCCCGGCTGCTCGGGGGTGGGGGCCTTGGTGGGGGCCGACGGGGACATACGGGGACCTCATCACCGGCGGGCCTCCCCCGAAGCCCTTTGGTGTTTTCTACGAAGATAAATGGCCAGAGACAAACGGATTCAGTATGAACATATAACGCCCTTCCCGCTATCTCCGCGCGTAGACGCGCGTGGCAGCGTGCGGTGCCCGTCACGTGCCCGTCGCGTGCGCGGCCTCGTAAGCTGTCCGCATGGCCGGGCTTATTTCGGGATCCCCCGAGCACGAGGCGCCGGAGCCCCTGGAGGGCCCCGTGGTCGCCACCATCGTCGGCGGCACGATCATCTGGTTCGTGCTGTTCCTGGTGCAGCTGCCGTTCTACGGCTGGTTCGACGACCACGGCCACACCTGGTGGCTGTGGACCTGCCTGGCCGGCGGCGGGCTCGGCTTCATCGGCATCTGGTACGTCCGCAGGCGCGACGCCGCGATCAAGCGGGCGGAGGCGGCGGCGGAGGCACGGGTGCCGGGGCAGTCCGCGGCCCCGTCGGCCGACTGACCGCGGCGGCTTCCCCGCCCCGGCCGGCCTCGGGCCTCCGTACGCCCCGGCCGGCCTCGGGCCTCTGTACCACCGCCGTACGCCGTACGACCACGGCACTACGGCCCTCCGGCGGCCGTCCTCCCCAGGTCGGATCTTGTGTTCATCGGGTGGGTGAAGCGCCGAATCCGCACGTAACGTCGAATGCATGACGCATCTCGAGGCGGGCGACCGGATCGATGCCGTGCAGCCCGCCAGGGTCACCTCACCGGTGACCGGGCTGACCTCGGCGGAAGTGGCGCAGCGGGTCGCGGGCGGGCAGATCAACGACGTACCGGTGCGCAGCAGCCGGTCCCTCGCCGAGATCGTCCGGGCGAACGTGTTCACCCGGTTCAACGCGATCATCGGCGTGCTCTGGGTGATCATGCTGGCGGTCGCGCCGATCCAGGACAGCCTGTTCGGCTTCGTGATCCTCGCCAACACCGGGATCGGCATCGTCCAGGAGTGGCGGGCGAAGAAGACCCTCGACTCCCTCGCGGTGATCGGCGAGGTACGGCCCACGGTGCGCCGGGACGGGAAGGCAACGGAGATCGCCACCTCCGGGATCGTGCTGGACGACCTGATCGAGATCGGGCCGGGCGACAAGGCCGTCGTCGACGGGGTGTGCGTCGAGGCGGACGGTCTGGAGATCGACGAGTCGCTGCTCACCGGTGAGGCCGATCCGGTGGTGAAGCAGCCCGGTGACCGGATCATGTCCGGCAGCTTCGTCGTCGCGGGCGGCGGCTCCTTCCAGGCGACCCGCGTGGGGCGCGAGGCGTACGCGGCGCAGCTCGCCGAGGAGGCGTCCCGGTTCACCCTCGTCCACTCGGAGCTGCGGACCGGGATCTCCACGATCCTCAAGTACGTGACGTGGATGATGGTCCCGACCGCGATCGGTCTGATCATCAGCCAGCTGGTGGTCAAGGACAACGAGCTGAAGGACTCGATCGCCCGTACGGTCGGCGGGATCGTGCCGATGGTCCCCGAGGGACTGGTGCTGCTCACGTCCGTCGCCTTCGCGATCGGCGTGATCCGGCTGGGCCGTAAGCAGTGCCTGGTGCAGGAGCTGCCCGCGATCGAGGGGCTGGCCCGCGTGGACACGGTGTGCCTGGACAAGACGGGCACGCTCACCGAGGGCGGCATGGACGTCACCGGGCTGCGGGTGTTCGGCGACGGCGACGGCGACGAGGCGTACATACGCAGGGTGCTGGGCGAGCTCGGCTCGGCGGACCCCCGTCCGAACGCCTCGCTGCAGGCGATCATCGACGCCTACCCGGACACCACGGACTGGCGCCTCACCGACACCCTGCCCTTCTCCTCCGCCCGCAAGTACAGCGGCGCGACGTTCGACGAGGGCGCGGGCGGGGAGACCGTGACCTGGCTGCTGGGGGCGCCGGACGTGCTGCTGGAGCAGCGGGACCCGGCGCTGGCCGAGACCGTCCGGATGAACGAGCAGGGGCTGCGGGTGCTGCTGCTCGCCCGGGTCCGCGAGGGCGTGGACGTCGACGACCCCGAGGCCCCGAAGGGCGTACGGCCGGCCGCGCTGGTGGTCCTGGAGCAGCGGCTGCGCCCGGACGCGGCGGACACCCTGCGCTACTTCGCCGAGCAGGACGTCAGGGCCAAGGTGATCTCCGGGGACAACGCGGTGTCGGTCGGCGCGGTCGCCGCCAAGCTGGGCCTGTCCGGTACGGCGGTGGACGCGCGCGGGCTGCCCGCGGACCGGGACGCCATGGCCGGGGCGATGGACGAGGGCACGGTGTTCGGGCGGGTCACCCCGCAGCAGAAGCGGAACATGGTGGGCGCGCTCCAGTCGAAGGGCCGTACGGTCGCGATGACCGGGGACGGCGTGAACGACGTACTGGCGCTGAAGGACGCGGACATCGGCGTGGCGATGGGCTCCGGTTCGGAGGCCACGCGCGCGGTCGCGCAGATCGTGCTGCTGAACAACAGTTTCGCCACGCTGCCGTCGGTGGTGGCGGAGGGCCGGCGGGTGATCGGCAACATCACCCGGGTCGCGACGCTGTTCCTGGTGAAGACGGTGTACTCGGTGCTGCTGGCGGTGCTGGTGGTGATCTCGCAGGTGGAGTACCCGTTCCTGCCGCGCCATCTGACGCTGCTGTCGACGCTCACCATCGGGGTCCCGGCGTTCTTCCTCGCCCTCGCGCCGAACAAGGAGCGGGCGCGGCCGAACTTCGTACGGCGGGTGATGCGGTACGCGATCCCGGGCGGGGTGCTGGCGGCGCTGGCGACGTTCGCGACATACCTGCTGGCACGGGAGTACTACACGGGGGCGGGGTCGCTGGAGGCGGAGACGAGCGCGGCGACGCTGACGCTGTTCCTGATCTCGATCTGGGTGCTGGCGATCATCGCCCGGCCGTACACCTGGTGGCGGATCGGGCTGGTGGCGGCGATGGGCGGGGCGTTCGTGGTGGTGCTGGTGGTGCCGTGGCTCCAGCACTTCTTCGCGCTGAAGCTGGTGGGCATGACCATGCCGTGGACGGCGGCCGGTATCGCGGTCGTCGCGGCGGGGATGCTGGAGCTGCTGTGGCGGCGGGTGGACCGGCGGCTCCCCGACTAGCGGGGCCGGGGCGGCACCCGGTCCACCACCCTCGCCCGGGTGTCGACCCGGCCGGTCAGACGCCCGAGCCCAGGTGAATGATTGTACGGAAATGTGATCAAGTGGTGAAGATGGCACCCCGACGGCTCGGCGTCCCACCCGCGATGTAGGCGACCATGGAGTCCCCGACCCAAGCGATCGGAGACGACACACCTGATGAAGCCGCGCGGAAAGAAGACCGACAACTCGCAGTCCCGGTCGCGGAGAAGCGAACTGGCGGCCCAATTGTCCGCGCCCGTGAGGGCCTTCATGGCGACCGAGGCAGGCAGTGCCGGACTGCTGCTGATCGCCGTGGCAATTGCTCTTTTTTGGGCGAATTCACCCTGGTCGGAGGCGTACACCTCTCTTTGGCACACTGAGGCGTCCGTCACACTCGGCGACGCCCGGCTGTCGATGGACCTGGGTCACTGGGTCAACGACGGACTGATGGCCCTCTTCTTCTTCGTCATCGGTCTCGAAGTGCGCCACGAGCTCTCGGTGGGCTCGCTGAAAGAGCGCCGCAAGGTCGTGATCCCGGGCCTTGCCGGGATCGGCGGCATGCTCGTGCCCATCGTGCTGTACCTGGCGATCGCACCCGGAGGTGAGGCCGCCAAGGCCTGGGGTGTCGTGATCGGCACCGACACGGCGTTCATGCTGGGCGCCCTCGCCGTGGTGGGCCCCCGGTTCGTCACCCAGCTGCGGGTCTTCCTGCTCGCCATCACCGTCATCGACGACATCGTGGCCGTCACCGTGATCGGCGTGGTCTACTCCGGCAGCATCAACGTGCCGGAGCTGATCGCCGCGCTGCTCCTCGGCGTTATCCTGTCCGTGCTGACCCGCTTCGGGGTCTGGCGGTCCGCACCGTACGTGCTGATCGTCCTCGTGATGTGGCTCGCCACCCTCAACGCCGGCCTCCACGCCTCCATCGCCGGCATGCTCGGCGGTCTGCTCATCCCGGCCCGCAAGCCCTCCCGCGAGGGGGTGGAGCAGGCCGCGCGGCTCTTCCGCGCCTTCCGCCAGTCGCCCCGCGCGGACGTCGGCAAGACCGCCCGCAAGGGGCTGCAGCAGGCCGTCTCGGTCAACGAGCGACTGCAGACGGTCCTGCACCCCTGGTCCAGCTATGTCATCGTGCCCGTGTTCGCGCTGGCCAACGCCGGTGTCGACCTGCGCGACGGGGTCCTGACCAACGCCCTGGGCTCCGCCCTCACCTGGGCCGTGGTCGTGGGCCTCGTCGCCGGAAAGGTCATCGGCATCTGGGGCGGCGCCGCCCTCGGTACCCGGTTCGGCCTCGGCAGGCTCCCGACCGGGGTGGCACCGGGCCACGTCCTGGGCGGCGGCGCGCTGTCCGGGCTCGGGTTCACCGTCTCCCTGCTGATCGTCGGGCTCGCCTTCCAGGATCCGGTCGCCCGCGCGCAGGCGACGGTCGGTGTGCTGCTCGCGGCCGTGTTCGCCACCCTCGCCGGCTGGCTGATCTTCCATCTGGCCGCCGTGCTGAAGGGCCAGACGGACGCGGATCTTCCCCGCTACCTGGACCAGCCGGTCGACCCGGAGCGGGACCACATCCTCGGTCCCGTGGACGCGCCCCTGACCCTGGTGGAGTACGGCGACTTCGAGTGCCCCTTCTGCGCCCGCGCCACCGGCGTCACCAAGGAACTGCGGCAGCGTTTCGGCGACCGGTTCCGCTATGTGTTCCGGCACCTGCCGCTGCCCGACGTGCATCCGCACTCCGAACTCGCGGCGCGGGCGGCTGTCGCCGCCGACAACCAGGGGCGCTTCTGGGAGATGCACGACCTGCTCTACGCGCACCAGGACGAACTCGAGTACGAGGACACGGCGGGGTACGCGTCCGAACTCGGCCTCGACGTCGAGAAGTTCCTCCGTGATCTCGACACCGACGCGACGGCCGAACGGGTCCGCACGGACGCGGCCGGCGCCGAGGCCAGCGGAGTCCGCGGCGCACCGACGTTCTTCATCGGCAACCGCAGACACACGGGCCCGTACGACGCGGAGACGCTGGCGCGGGAACTGGAGGCGTACGTCGAGGAGCCGTCGGGGGCGACACGGATGCCGACGGAGTAGCCGGGCGGCCCGGGCTTGTCCGGGGTGCCCCTCGCTGCCGGGGTGGCCCTGGCAGCCTGGGCAACCCGGCACCCGGAGCCTGCCCGGTGTTGGTGGCGGGCGGGGGTGTCTGCGCGGCCCGGCGCCTGCGGGGTGCCGTCGCGCCCACCCGTGCCGCCCTGCGGCACGACTGCCCGCGGGGAGCGGGGGCGGGACGGCGGCCGCCATAGCTACCCCCTCCGCCCCGCGGCACGACTGCCCGCGGAGAGCGGGGGCGGGGGCGGGACGGCACGGCTGCCCCCTCCGCCCCGCGGCACGACCGACCGCGGAGAGCGGGGGCGGGGGCGGGACGGCGGCCGCCATAGCTACCCCCTCCGCCCCGCGGCACGACCGGCCGCGGGGAGTGGGGGCTGTCGTGTTTGCCCTCCCACGCTGCCCCGGGGCACCGGCGGCCGGCCGCCGAGAGTGGGGGTGAGGGGCCGGCGGCCGGTCGGCGGGGTGGTGGTCAGTCGAACCAGCGGTCGCGGGACAGTTCGTCCGTGCGGGACGGATCCTCCAGCAGCGCCGCCACCTCGAAGCGCCGCGGCCACTGGCCCGCCGCCCAGGCGAGCCCCGCCGCCACCCCCTCCAGCGTCGCCGCGTGCAGGATCCCGTCGTCCGTCAGCCGCCAGTCGATCTCCACGCCGTCCACGACGAGTTCCTCGTGCTCGACGTACACGGCCGGGGTCCGCGCCCCCAGCAGCACCCGCACCGGCTCCGGTACGTCGTGCTCCGCGCCCTCGGAGTCCACCTCCCCGGTGACGGACTCGCTCAGCCGCCGCACCTGGAACAGCTCCGCCAGCTCCGCGGCCCGCGCCGGCCGGACCGGCAGCAGCGGCACACCGGAGGTGAACGGCAGCAGGTCGGGCGAGTCGACCACCACCGCGTCCGCGGCGTCCACCACCTCCACCCGCCCGTCGACCACGGCCCGCAGATCGTCCGGCAGAGTCACCTGCTCCGGGTCCAGCTCCGCCAGCGCGCCGTAGAGCGCGTGGAGCTGGGCCGCCGTGACCGGCCGTCCGGCGTCGGCGAGCCGGTCCAGGAGTTCCGCCGCACCGCCCGGTTCGTCCAGCAGCGCGGCCACCGACGTCCGTACGCCCAGCGCCCGCAGCACCTGCTCGTCCTCGAACCCGCTCGCGTCGGCCTCGTCGTACAGGCCGCGCAGCAGCGGGTCCCCGCCGGCCGCGCGGAGTCCGGCGGGGCGCCGCCCACCGATCACCGGGTGCCCGCGCAGCCACCACGCGGTGTATGGCCGTACGACCTCGTGCGTGCCGTCGTGCAGCAGGATCCGGACCGGCTGGACGAGCGCGTCGCGCAGCGGGGGCCGGGACAGCAGGGCGAGGGCCTCGGGCCACCGGTCGTCGTCCACGAGGTCGAGGTCGCGCACGGCGACGATCTCGGTGGCGACGGGCGGGACGGGGCTGTCCGGGAAGCGGTCCAGGACGTCCTCGCTCCACACGTCCACGGCGTCCAGCAGACCCGCGTCGTCCGGCTCGGCGAAGTCCCCTTCGCGGGGCTCCAGTTCGTCCGGGTCGAGGACCACGTCGGTGGCCCGGATCAGTGCGAAGCCGACCATCACCCCACAGGCGGCGAGCGGCTGTTCACCCCATCTGTCGGCCAGTTCGCCGTCCACGGAGGCGAGTTCGCCCTCGCGCATGACCTGGGCGAACGGCCCGCCGGGGAAGACGAGTTCGCAGGCCGGGGAGAGTTCGCCGTCCTCGTCGGGGAGGGCGAGCGCGCCCAGCCAGGGCTCGTCACCGGGTTCGAGACCCGCGTCGCGCACCAGCGCGAGGACGGTGTCGGCGAGTTCCTCGGCGTCCGGGGCGTCCTCCTCCCAGTTCAGCCCGCCCTCGTCGTCCAGTGAGGCGGCGACGGCGGCCCGCACCTGGGGGGTGGTGAGGACGGCGCGCGGGGTGGCGGGGAGCGCGCCGAGCTTCTCCAGGAGGGGGTGGGCGGCGTCCGGGTGCGCGACCTTCAGCCCCAGCCGGGCCAGCACCTCGGGGTCGATCCGGGCGGCCTCCGTGCCGGGCAGCAGCACCTGCCGGGGCCCGATCGCCGTACGCCCGTCGGCCAGGGGGACGGGAAGCCCGGACAGCCGGTCCGGGTCGACCCCGGCGAGGCTGTCGTACAGCCGCCGCCACCAGTCGGGGGACTTCTCCAGACCGGCCAGCCGGTCGATCGCGTCGGTGAGCGGCACCCGGGCGACACCCAGCGTGCGCAGCTCGGCACGGCGTTCGAGCCCGGCGGGCAGCAGGGTGGGCAGGACCTCGGCCAGTACCCGTACGGTGTCGGCGCCCGCGCTCTCGACGACCTCGGCGTCCCGGGGCCGCAGGGACTCGGGCAGCTCGGAGTCGTCGTGCCGCCCGGCCCGCTCCGCGGCGGGCGGCAGGAAGGACGTACGCGGCAGCCGTTCGAGGATCGCCCGGCGCAGGGCCCCGTCCAGTTCGCCCTTGCCGAGCGGGCCGGGCACGAGGTCGATGAGGCCCGCGGTCACCGGGCGCCAGTCGGCGAGGAGCCCGGTGTAGGCGTCGGCGGCGCGCTGTACGAGGAAGTCGGTGAGCGGGCCGGGCGCGGCGTGCCGGCGGGTGGAGTCCAGCGGGAGGGACGCGATGAGGAGGGCGGGCACGCCGAGGGGCTCGTCGCTCGGCGTGGGCGCGTGCACGACGGCGCCGGTGCGGGGCCGGGCAGGGGTGCCGTCGCTGGCCACGGGGACGGCCCAGGTGACCGACCAGAACGGCCGCAGCCGCTCCTCGACCGGCCGGCCGGCGAGCAGGTCGGGGGTGAGGGGGCCGTGCTCGGCGGCGGTGCGCCAGCGGGTGGTGCCGTCCCGGGAGTCCTCCACGACGGTGAGTCCGTCCTCGTCACGTCGGCTGACCGTACGGGGCTCGGTGTCCCCGATCTCGACGACGACCTCTTCCAGGCCGGGCAGGGCGAGCAGCAGGGCGTCGTCGACGGCGTTCAGCAGCCGCTCGGCGAGGTCGGCGGCGGCGGTGTCCCGCAGGGGAAGGATGACGGCGGTGTCGTACGGACCGGGCGCGGTGCCCTCGGCGGCGAACGGGAGACGCAACAGCGGTACGTGCCCGTCCCGGCGGCGGACCTCGTCCCCCAGGCCGGGACTGTGCCGGGCGGTGTCGCCCGCGAGCTCCCGCGCCTCGGCCAGCGACCAGCGGATCCCGCCGTGCCGGCCGACGACGGCGGGCTCGTCGGTGACGGCGAGGACGGCGGCGAAGCCGACGCCGAACCGCCCCACGGCCCGGTCCGGGGCGTCCCGCTTGGCGGAGGCCCGCAGCGTGGACAGCGACTCGACACCGGCCGCGTCCAGCGGCGCGCCGGTGTTCGCCGCGACGAGGACGTCCTCGCGCAGGGTGAGCCGCAGCCGGCCCGGTACACCGGCCCGGGCGGCGGCGTCGGCGGCGTTCTGCGCCAGCTCGACGACGAGACGGTCCCGGTAGCCGCCGAGGACGAGGTCCTCCTCCGCGTTGGCGTCCTCACGGAAGCGGGCGGGACTGGTGGCCCAGGCGTCCAGGACTCCGCGTCGCAGACGTGCCGTACCGAACGGATCGGCTCCCTCGGCTGCGGGCCGCACGAACTTGCTCACGTTCATCTCTCCTCATCGGCCCTCATCGGCGTGAGGTCGAAGGTACCGCCCCGCGACACCCCGGGGACGCGGTGTCCATGTCCCGCCGCACCCTGTGGATGATCAGCACTGTGCTGCTCGAGTCGCTGTCCGTCGCCGCCCTGGCCGTGGTGCTGGTGTGTGCCGTCGTCCGTCCCTTCCGCTGGCCGGAGGCGGCGTTCGCCGTGCCCGCCGCCGGCCTCGTGGTCGCCACCGGCGCCGCCCCGCTGGACGCGGTACGGGAGGAGGCCGCCCGGCTCGGGCCGGTGATCGGCTTCCTCGCCGCCGTACTGGTGCTGGCGAGGCTCTGTGCCGACGAGGGCCTCTTCCACGCCTGCGGGATCTGGATGGCCCGCTGGTCCCGCCACCGGCCGCGCAGACTCCTCGGCGCCGTCTTCGCGCTCGCCTCGCTGATCACCGCCGCGCTCAGCCTGGACGCCACCGTCGTGCTGCTGACGCCGGTGGTGTTCGCCACCGCCACCCGCATGGGAGCCCGCCCCGCGCCCCATGTCTACGCCGGCGCGCATCTGTCGAACACGGCGTCCCTGCTGCTGCCGGTGTCGAACCTGACGAACCTGCTCGCGTTCGCCGCCACCGGGCTGAGCTTCACCCGGTTCGCGGCACTGATGCTGCTGCCGTGGCTGGCGGCCGTCGCCGTGGAGTACGCCGTCTTCCGTCGCTTCTTCGCCGCCGACCTGGACGCGCCGCCGACCGCGCCGAAGGTGCCGGAGCAGCCGCCCGAGCTGCCGCTCTTCGCCCTGGTGACGGTGGCCGCCACGCTCGCCGGGTTCGCCGTGGCGTCCGCGCTCGGCGTCGACCCGGCGTGGGCGGCGGCGGCCGGCGCGACCGTGATGGCCGTACGCGCCCTGTCCCGCCGTCACACCACCCCGGCGGCGATCCTCCGCTCGGCCGACCTGCCGTTCCTCGCGTTCGTCCTCGCGCTGGGCGTGGTCGTACGGGCGGTCCTGGACCACGGCCTGGACGACGCGCTCGGCGCGATCCTCCCCGACGGCACGACCCTCCCCGCCCTGCTGGGCATCGCCGCCCTGGCCGCCGTACTCGCCAACCTGATCAACAACCTGCCCGCGGTCCTCGCCCTCGCCCCGCTGGCCGCGCCGTCCGGCCCCGGCGCGGTCCTCGCGGTGCTGCTCGGCGTCAACATCGGCCCGAACCTCACCTACGCGGGCTCCCTGGCCACCCTCCTGTGGCGCCGTATCGCCCACCACCACGCCCACGAGGTCAGCCTCAAGCGCTTCACGCTGCTGGGCCTGGCCACCGTCCCGGCGGCACTGGTGGTGTCGACGGTGGCGCTGTGGGTGTCACTGGAGTTGCTGGGCGGCTGATTCCACCCGGATCTCGGAGACCCACGCCACATCGGGGCGGGGCGCCCGGTGACAAGCGGCACAGGCGGAACGGTGACCACTACCCGGAATAGTGGGGAAGCGAGGGACCCCAAACCGGACATTTGGTGCGCAGGGCTGATCGATCGGCGTGAAATGGGGCTTTCGCCCCGACCGGACCCGTCCGTCAAGAGACGTGGATCTCATGCCCGATGTACGACGTTTCGTCGTAGGTCACACCTTTGCGGCTTTTGGGCGGGGGCGGTTACCACTGGAACAGCCAGCGCGGCACGGACTCGTTCCACCGCCGGCTTCCCCCGCCCCCTCACCCAAGAGGTTTTCGATGTTCGAGCGCGTCACGTCCCGTTTCCCCCGTACGACCGACACCCGCACCCGCGCCGCCGTCCTGGCCGCCGGAATGGGCGCCACGGTCGTCCTGGGAGCCGGGGTCGCGGTCGCCGCCGCCGAGAACACGGCCGTGTCCGGCAGCGCCACCGCTGTCCAGGCGCAGGCCGCCGCTCAGGCCGAGGCCGCGAAGACGCAGGCCGCGAAGGCTCAGGCCGCCAAGGCCACCAAGGCCGCCGCCGCCAAGAAGCAGGCGTCCTGGGTCTCCCCGGTCAAGAGCTACAAGCTGTCCGCGAGCTACGCCGCGAACGGCGGCATGTGGGCGCACAAGCACTCCGGCCAGGACTACGCCGTCCCGACCGGCACGAAGGTCATGGCCGCCCACGGCGGCACCGTCGTCAAGGCCGGCGGCAACGGCGCCGGTGACGGCCCCGCGTACGGCAACGCCGTCGTCATCAAGCACAGCAACGGCAAGTACTCCCAGTACGCCCACCTGTCGCAGGTCGACGTGAAGGCCGGCCAGGTCGTCAAGACCGGCCAGAAGATCGCCCTGTCCGGCAACACCGGCAACTCCAGCGGCCCCCACCTGCACTTCGAGATCCGCACCACCCCGAACTACGGCTCCGCCATCAACCCGGCGACCTTCCTGCGCGCCAACGGCGTCAACCTCTGACCCTGAGCCCGGTCACCCAGCAACACCGAGCGACCCCGGGAGCGGCCCTGCGCCGCTCCCGGGGTCGCGCCACGCGTTCAGGGGGCTGAAACATCATCACCGACTGCAAAGCACCCTTGCCTGTCCGTAATCAGAGCCCCGAAGATGTGAGGCGAGTGCACTCGTCAGGGGGATGGACCGCATGACAACGACTACGCAGCCACGTCGGGACTTCAGCACTCGCGTTGCGGACGCCTTGTCCTCTCAGGTGCTGAACGCGCTGGTGGGCATCGCCGGTATCGCCATCCCCGTCGCAGCCTGGGTTGCCGAGAAGAGCGCGCTCAAGAACGTTCTGCTGGCGGCGGAGACCGTACTCCTGCTGCTCATGGTCGCCAACCACATGTGGTTACGCCGTATCTACATCCAGCTTCGCCGAGCCAACGACCGGCACATGGCGGACGCCCGCTACTTCGCGCTGGTACGCGAGCAGTTGGAACGCGAACTCATCGCCGGATTCGGCGAGATCGCCGACGGACACCTCCAGGTGTACGCGTCCGAGGTGCCCCGGTTGTCCGTACTGCTCTTCCAGGCCATCGTCGACTCCGGCACCGAGCCCAAGCGAGTCCTGGCGGCCGACCTCACCACCAACCCCAGCCTGTTGACGCAGCGGCGAGAGTATCTGGCCGTCAACCGGCGTCTGATCGAGGCGGGTGGGACCGTTCAGCGGCTCTTCATCTGCTGGCAGGAGGATCTCGTCAGGGAGGACTTCGCCCGCTCCTTCCTCGCGCTCGTCGATCACCATCGTTCACTGGGCGTGCAGTGCGCACTCGCCGTGCGGGACCGGTTGCGGGCCGACCAGGCCGTGGACTTCGTCGTGATGTCGAAGGCCGCCGTGCTCCTTGAAGAGGAGCAGGGAGACGCCGACTACCGCCGTGGCCGCAGCTCCGTGTACTTCAAGCACGTCGAGCGTTGGGCCGGGCGTTTCGAGTCGATCTGGGGACACGGCTCGGACTCGGCGCCGTTCGTCCTCCAGTCCTATGAGTCGGCCGTGCGTCCCATGCTGGACGCCGGGACGTGGGACGAGTCGGCCGTCCGTGACGCGGCAGCCCGCCTCTGAGGCCCACTCGTCACGCAGCCCCTCCCCCTGATCCATCACGTTCCGTGATATCGAACGGCCTTCGCTAGCATGGAACGACGGCCGGTCCGGACCTGGCGGGACGGCGCGAACTCGCAGCGCGACGGAAAGTACGTGATGTCCACTCTCTCGCTCACCAAGGCCCACGGCTCCCGGAACGACATCTTCGTCGTGGACGGTGCGCCGCTCGACCACTTCACCACGGCGGACGAGCTGACCCGGGCTGTCGGGCTGCTGTGCGACCGCAAGCGGGGACTGGGCGGTGACGGCGTGTACTTCGTGGCCGATCACGGCGACGGCACCGCGCGGGCCTGGTTCTACAACCCGGACGGGTCCGAGGCGCTGCTCTGCGGCAACGGGATGCGGTGCGCGGGCCGGATACTGCTGGACCGGCACCAGGCGGACTCGGTCGTCGTGGAGCAGGGGCCGTACTCCTTCACCGTGCGCGACCGGGGCCGCACGTCCCACGGTGTACGGCAGGTGTCGGTGGAGCTGCCCGCCGTCGATTTCGCGCCGGGCGAGCCGATCGTGGCGGAGGCGGGACCGCACGGCGAGTATGTGGACCGACTCCTTCCGGCCTTCCACCCGTCGCGGCATGTGACGGCGGTCGCGGTCCCGAACTCGCACCTGATCACGGTGATCGACGCGTACGACGAGACGGAGCTGATCGAGACCGGGCAGCGCGTCGCAGGTTCACCCGGGGTGTTCCCGATCGGCGCCAATCTCTCCTTCGTGCTGCCGCTGTCGGACGACGAGGTGTTCATCCACACCTACGAGCGGGGCGCCGGACTGACCCCGTCGTGCGGTTCCGGCATCGCGGCCTCCCGCGCCACCCTGTCCCGGCTCGGGCTGGTCGACCCGGAGCGGCCGGTGACCGTGCGGAACCCCGGCGGTGTCGCTCGCAGCTTCCTCCGAACGGTCGGTGACGTGTGGCAGCCGGTGCTGGAGGGCAACGCCACCCTCGTGTACGACGCGGAACTCGACCCCGCGGTGCTCCTGGGGGACGGTCCGGTGTCCTACGACGGTGCCGCGCACATGGCGGAAATCAGCGCGTTCGCGGAGCTCAGCCGGGAAAACATGAAGGTGCTGCACGAGGCGGGCGTCCACCCGACCGAGGTCTGACCGCCGGCCCGGCTCTGTCCCGACGGTCGGCCCCGCCCCGTGCTGCTTCCAGTGGGGGGACAAAGGGGAGGGGACGACGTTGGGGGTGCTGTCGATCGGCCTGGTAGCCGTCACAGTAGGGATCGCGCTGCGACAAGTGGACCGGTGGTGGTTCAGTCCGGCGCGGGGACGGCACACACCGGACTCGCTCCGTCCGGTGATGCGGCTCCAGCGTGAGCGGCTGAACGACGTCACGCCCGTGCTTCTGCTGCTGGGTCACTGGCTGGAGTTCGCCGGATGGTGTGCGGTGGCCGTGCCCGGCGGCCCTTGGGGGTGCGTGGTCGCGGCCCTCGCGGGAGCGGTGAAATTTCGCCACCTCCAGGAGGTCAGCCACTTCGCGGTACACGGCGTGCTGGTACGCGAGGGCCGGCTGAACACACTGCTCGCCGAGGTGGCCGTGCACATCCCGCTCGGTTTCGTCCCCGTGTCCGTACGCCGACGTCGGCACGTACGCGAGCACCATCCGAACGCGACGGTCGCCGGTGCCGATCCGAACCTGGCCGAACTTCACGCGGCGGGACTGCGCCCGGGAGCCACGGCGGTGCGGTACGCGTTCGCCCTGATCCACCCGCTCACCCCGACTGGTGTCCACGGCACCGTGCGCAGCCTGACCGGCCTGTGGCGGGAAGCGGGTGCCGGGCGGCTGCGGGCGGCCGGTCCGATGGCGGTGACGGCGGCACTCGCCGTGGCCTTCGGCTGGGAGGCGGCGGTGTTCGCCTACGCGCTGCCCCGGCTGCTGCTGTATCCGCAGCTCGCCTGGATGTCGCTGCTCGTCGAACACCGCTGGTTCGACCCGGAGCCGGTCACCAGGCCGCCCGTCGCCGTGGAGGCGGGCCGCTGCCTGCGCCTGTATCCGCGCAACGCGCTCCTCGCCCTGCTGGCCCGCGGCACCTGGCTGCCCTACGGCGACCTGTACCACTTCGCGCACTCCGCGCATCCTTCGGTGCGCTGGAACTACCTCCCGGCGCTGGAGCGCGCCCTGTGCGGCCCCGCATACCGACCGCACGCCCTGCTCCTGGGCAAGTCGGCGGTGCTCCGCCGTCACCGCCGGGCGCTGGCCCCGGTCTCCGGGGCCGCTCGTGCCCGCCAGCTGGTCCGCCCGCTGCCGAAGTAGCGGGCAGACCGCGCAGTGTGCTCAGCCTTCGCAGGCGTACGGGACGAAACGCGCCCACGTGCCGGGGGCGAAGGCGAGACGGGGGCCCGCGGTGTCCTTGGAGTCACGGACGTGGACGGTGCCGGGGGTAACGGCGAGTTCGACGCACGACTCGCCGTTATTGCCGCTGCTGTAGCTGCTCTTGAACCACACCAGCCCCGAGGCGGCCGCAACCGCATCGCCGCGGCTCATGAGCCCGAGGCAAACGCCACGAACTGTGTCCAGGCTCCGGGAGCGAGGGCCAGCCTCGGCCCGTCGAGGGTCTTGGAGTCACGGACGTGGACGGTGCCGAGGGTGAGGGCGAGTTCGACGCAGGAGTTGCCGTCGTTGCCACCGCTGTAGCTGCTCTTGAACCACGCCAGCTCAGAGGCGTCCCCGACGGTGGTCTTGCGGATCATGTTTCTCCCAGCAGTTGCTCGACGAAGGCCATTGACTCGCATGGAGAGAGTGCCTGAGCCCGGATCGTGCCATACCGCAGCTCAAGAACGCGCAGTTGTCTCGGATCGGAGGTCGGCCGGCCGTTGAACGCACCGTCAGAACGCCCCACTGCCGTGCCGTCCGCGAACTTCAGCAGCTCGATCCTGCCGTCCATCCCGGAGTGGGTCTCGCAATTCATCGGCATCACCTGGAGCACGACGTTGTGCAACCGCCCCACCTCCAACAAACGTTCGAGTTGCTGACGCCGAACCATTTTCCCCCCGATGGGTCGGCGCAGAGCCCCCTCTTCCAGGACGAAACTGAGCGCCGGAGCCGGGTCGCGCTCGAAGATCGCTTGCCGATCCAGACGTGCGGCCACCATGCGCTCCACGTCGTCGGGCGAGTACGGCGGCTGTGCCGCCCCGATCACCGCCCTCGCGTGTTCTGGCGTCTGCAACAGCCCGGCAACGATGTTGCACTCGTACAGCCCGATCTCGACCGCCCTCGCCTCCAACTTCCCCAGCGCCCGCACCCTCTTCGGGTACCGGACCTTCTTCACGTCCTCCCAGGCCGCCGCGATCAGCCCGCCCGCGTCCAGGACCTCGTCCGCCTTGTCCAGGAACTCCTCGCGGGGGATGCGCTTGCCGCCCTCGATCTTGTACACCATGTCCTCGCCGTAGCCGACGATCCGGCCGAACTCGGCGGCCCGCATCCCCATCGCCTCACGGCGAAGTTTCAGCTGGCGTCCGACGGTCGTGATGACCGCGACGCCCCACTCGTCGTCCGGGTCGACCTCCCAACCCGGCTCGTCCGCCTCGGTCTTGAGTTGCCCCGTCTCCGTCTCCGTCTCGACCGCCGTCATGCCGCACCTCTCCCTCGTCGTGGGTTCGTGACGCACCCGGCGTCCTGCCCGTACCAACCGTCGGAACAGCCACGACAGCACCGGACAACCATCGGACAGTGACCGTACGTACGCGCTGAGTGACTATCTACGGTACGCAGACGCCACCACGCTGGGTGATGTGAATCAGCAAATCGCCGAACCCACGACCCCCATCCGCAACTTCACCGTGCAGCTCTCCCCCACACCACGCGGAGCTCGTCTCGCCCGGCTGCTCGGGGCGGAACAACTCCGCTCCTGGGGGCTGCCGATGGATCCCGCCCGTCAGGTCATCGCGGAGCTGGCCGTCAACGCGGTGACGCACGGTCGCGTGCCGGGGCGGGACTTCCGGCTCACGCTCTACGTCGTGGCCGACACCCTCCGTATCGAGGTGACCGACACGCTCGGTGAGCTCCTGCCGCAGCCGCAACAAGCCCCCACCGACTCCGAGTCCGGGCGTGGGCTGCTCCTGGTGGAGGCGCTCGCGGACCGTTGGGGGGTATCCGAGGGGCGCTTCCCGCGCAAGACCGTCTGGGCCGAACTGCGGCTTACGACACCGGAACCCGAGTTCTGAGGCTCCGGTGCCGTCGGCGCCTTCCAGAACAAGAACTCTGGGGGAAAGCACCCCACCAAGCCCCACCCTTTCCCGCCCGAGGCGTGTCGTCACTCGGGCGGGTGAACATCACCGGCTCAGCTGGATTTTCGATCCCCCAGCACCCTTACGCTCAGCGCACACCCCCCGAAAAGACTTCGGCCCCCGCCGGGACTGGCATCCCGGTGCGAGGGCCTGACCACCCAGGAAGAGGAGCTTCCCAAATGGGTACCCAAAACCCTAGCGCTCCCCCGCGCTCCCAGTCAGCCCCCGGCGGCAACCCGCCCCGATCGCGTCACCGCACCACCACCGGTGGCGTCATCCACGAGAACAGGCGCCACACCACCCGCTTCGTCGTGATCGGCAACCACCTCACCCAGCACACCGAGTTGTCGCTGCTCGCGATCGGCCTCGGCTGCCACATCCAGTCGCTGCCCGCCGGCGCCCCCGTGGACATCAAGAGCCTCGCCGCCCGCTTCAAGGAAGGCACCAAGCGCATCAGCGACGCCCTGCGCGAGCTGGAGACCCACGGCTACCTCCGCCGCGAACGCGTCCGCACCCCCACCGGCCGCATCATCACCCGCACCACCTCCTGCAACCAGCCCGGCCACCGGCGTGAGACGACCCCCGCCGACTGCCCCGCCCCACGCCCCCGGCCGACGGCGGAACGCCCCCGCAAGGCCCTGCCCGCCGTCCCCCGGCCCGGCTACGCCGCCCCCGCGCTCCTCCAGCAGGCCACCGACCTCCTCACCGGCCTCCGCCGCCACGACCCCCGCCTCCTGCTCTCCGCGACGGACACCGAACACCTGGCCCCGGGAGTCGCCGCCTGGCTGGAACGCGAGGTCACCCCCACCGCCGTACGCCACGCCCTCACCACCAACCTCCCCGACACCCCCCTCCACCGCCCCGCAGCCCTCCTCGCCCACCGCCTCACGGACCAGCTCCCACCCCCACCGCCGTACCGCGCACCGACCTCACCCCCGCCGATCCGCCACCCTCTGCGCAACTGCGACGGCTGCGACCGCGCCTTCCGCGCCCCCGAGACCGAAACCCACTGTCACGCCTGCCGCTCACCCGGCATCTCCCGCCTCACGATGCCCGGCTGACAGAAATTCACGTCGCGCGAGGGGTTGCCACTCTGCGAGGATTGTTCAACGATCCTACAGAAAGGGCGCGTTACCGAGAGGGGAGACGTGATGGGGGAATTACGCGAAGGGGCACGAATCGGCACATGGCTCGTGTGCGGGGTCGTCGGACTGGCGGTCCTGTACATGGTCGGCGCGTTCGCCTTCGGAGGCGCCGGGTGGATCACCGCGCCGTTCCGGGGCGAGGTCGACGAGCGGGAGCGGACCGTCGCGTCCGGCGCGTTCCGGCTGACGACCTACGAGGAGTTCTTCGACCTCTGCGAGGCCGTACAGAACGCCGAAGGAACGATCCAGGTGCTCCAGCAGGAGCGGGGGTCGGCGTCGGAGGCCCGCAGGGACCGGATCGACGAGTCGATCACCGCGCTCAGGGCGACACGGATCGAATCCGTCAACGACTACAACACGAAGGCCGCCCAGGAGCACCGCGCGCCCTTCCGTGACAAGGACCTGCCGTACCGGCTCGACGCCGCCGCCGAGAAGACGACCTGCACCGACTGATCCCGGGAAGGGGACAACCGACCATGCGCAGGATCGCACGCATCTGTCTGACGGCCGCCCCGGTGCTCGCCCTGGGCCTCGGCCTGGCCTCCTGCACCGGCGACTCCAGCCAGGACAAGGAGAACCGGGCCAAGCAGGACGGCTACGACCAGCTCGTGGCGCGGCAGCCCGCCGGCCGCATGGAGTACTCGCCGACCCGTGAGGCCATCAACCAGTGGGTCGAGACCTGGGGCAAGCCCGGCAAACTGTCGTACGTCTACATCCAGAACGCCAAGGGCGAGTACGGGTACTTCATCATGAAGGGCCTGCCCGTGCCCCGCTGCAAGATGCTCACCCCGACCGAGCGGATGGAGAGCACGTCCAACGGCGTGGCGGTCCTGCCGCAGCCCGGCATGGACGGCACGTACTCGGCGGGCTCCATGTGCCACGCGTACTACGGCTTCGACGCCACAACCGGCGCGTACATGGAGTTCACCGTCGGCACGAACCAGTCGTTCTTCCTCTTCGACAAGCCCATGACGATGCCGGAGTACGCCGGCGCCGAGCAGATGGGCCCGACCTCGGTGAAGGACGTCGAAGAGCGCCGCTGAGCCCCGCCCCGCCCGTCACGGCGTGACGTGGTCCGTCCCGCCGTGGCCGGCGAGGCGGAGGCGGAGGCGGCACTCGTCCTCGGCCTCCACCAGCACCCGCCTGCCCCAGTACGCGGTGAGCCGGTTCGCGACGTCGACCAGCCTCCGGCGGTCCTCCGGGGTGTACGCCGGGTAGCGCGCCCGGCCCCGGTCCGCGATCTCGTTGCCGAGCTCGCTGAACAGGACCGCCCGGAAGCGCCGCTCCTCCTCGTCGGTCAGGGGCGTCACCCCCGGCTCCTCGGCGGGCAGCGGGCGGACGTTATGGAGGTCCCGTATCACCGTGCGGCCCCCGCGCTACGAGTCTCCCGGCGCCGTGTCGGAGGCCGGGTGGAGGGGGAAGGGGTCGACGCGGGTCTCGTCGACGACCGGCGGGGACGGCTGCGGGGGCTTCGGCATGACCGCGGCCTCCGAGTGGCCGCCGCAGCCGTACGCCAGGGAGACGACACGGCCGTCGGCCGGGGAGAACTCGTTGGCGCACACACCGAACGCCTGGCCCAGGGAGCCGCCGATCGGGGTGAGGAAGCCGCACGACACGCAGGAGGCGGGGGCCGCCTGCGCCATGGGGGTCTTCGCGCCGAAGTCGTCCTCCCAGCGGTCGGCGGCGGTGTGCAGGCCGTAGCGGGACAGGACGCGGGCGCGGCGCATGCCGAGTTCCTCGGCGACCGCCGCGATCGTGCCGCGGGCCGGGGCCATCGCCAGATGGGCCGGGGTGCCGAGCGTGAGTTCGGCGTCCTCCGCCTCCACCAGGTCGGCCATCTCGTGGGACACGGCGGAGCTCGGCGGCGGCTCCTCCTCGCCGGTGAAGCCGGGCTCCAGGCGCAGGTCCTCGGCGTCGGTGGGCAGGAGGTCTCCGGGTCCCATGTCGCCGGGGCGCAGCCGCTCGCTCCACGGCACCCACTCGGGTGCCAGGACCGCGTCCGGGCCGGGCAGCAGCACCGCCTCGTCGATCGTGACGATCTTGGCGCGGGAGGCGCGGGCGACGGTGACGGCCCAGCGCCAGCCTCGGTAGCCGGGCTCGCGGCAGCCGAAGAAGTGGGTGACGACGCGGTCGCCCTCGGAGATCAGCCCCTCGTGCTCGCCCACGACCCCGGGCGCGGCAGCCTCCTCGGCTGCGGTGCGCGCGAGGTCGACTGCCTCGGCGCACAGACGGTCGGGGGTGCGGCTTCGCGTTGTCGCTGCGCTCACAGGTATCGCTTCTCTCCTACGCCGTCTCACGAGTGCGCCACTCCCCAGCGCGGGGGGCGGACGGAGCGGACAGTGTGACCGCGTCGACGTCCGCGCCGCGACGTGCTCGGGCGCGCCTCCATCCATTCTGCGGGATGGCTGAGATACGCACGCTACCTGTTCCCGTGCGCTGGGCCTACACCGACGGTTGTTCCACCGCTCCCGCGCGCCGGTTTCGGGGCCTCCGGGGGCGCCGTCCGGGAGCCGGCCCGATCCGGACGACACCCCCGGGGCGTTGCGCCGTACAGCGGGAACCGCGGCACCGTCCCCGGCGATACGGCACTACACACCGGCTTGTCGGGGCACTATGACGTCGTGGCTACCGCGAGGACACCCCAGGGCGCCACCGGGACCGGTGGGCCGAAAGGGGTCAGGGGCAGCGGCCGACGCTTCGGTACGAACCGGGCGCGCGGCCGTTTCCGCGCGCTCGGGCGGGCCCTGCACCTGCCGGTGACCGGCACCGCGCGGGGCATCCGCCGGGCGACGCACGCGCACGGCGCCGGGGAGTCCGGGCTCGGCAAACTGATCGAGCTGCACGGCGTGAACGGCGCCGGCGATGTCATGATCACGGTCGCGCTGGCGTCCACCGTGTTCTTCTCCGTGCCGACGGACGAGGCGCGCGGCCGTGTCGCCCTCTACCTCGCCATCACGATGGCCCCCTTCACCCTGCTCGCCCCGGTCGTCGGCCCGCTCCTCGACCGCCTGCCGCACGGCCGCCGCGCCGCCATGGCCGGCGCGATGCTGGCCCGGGCGCTGCTCGCGCTGGTGCTGTCCGGCGCGGTCGTCACCGGCGGACTGGAGCTGTATCCGGCCGCCTTGGGCGTACTGGTCGCGTCGAAGGCGTACGGGGTGGTCCGCAGCGCGGTCGTGCCACGGCTGCTGCCACCCGCGTTCTCCCTGGTGAAGGCGAACTCCCGGGTCACCCTCGGCGGGCTCCTGGCGACCGGGATCGCCGCGCCGATCGGCGCGGGACTACAGCAGATCGGGCCGCGCTGGCCGCTCTACGGGGCGTTCACGATCTTCGTGGCGGGGATGCTGCTGTCGTTCCGGCTGCCGCCGAAGGTGGACTCCGCCAAGGGCGAGGACGTGGCCCTGCTCGCCGCCGACGAACGGCATCTGCACGGCCCGCACCGCAAGTCCCAGGACAAACGCCCCGGTCTGCGTACGGTCGGCCCGGCCGTCACCCACGCGCTCGGCGCCAACGCCTCCATCCGCTGCCTCACCGGCTTCCTGATCTTCTTCCTCGCCTTCCTGCTGCGCGAGCACCCGATGACCGGTCAGAGCGCGGCGGTGTCGCTCGGCATAGTGGGCGTGGCGGCGGGCGCGGGCAACGCGCTCGGTACGGCCGTCGGGGCGTGGCTGAGGTCCCGCGCCCCGGAGATCATCATCGTGACGGTGGTGGCGTGTGTCGTGAGCGCGGCGATCATCGCCGCCGCGTTCTTCGGGGCGGTCCTGGTGGCGTGTCTCGCCGCGATCGCCGGGTTCGCGCAGGCGCTGGCCAAGCTGTCGCTGGACGCGCTGATCCAGCGGGACGTGCCCGAGCAGGTCCGGACGTCGGCGTTCGCGCGCTCGGAGACGCTGCTGCAGATGTCGTGGGTGCTGGGCGGCGCGGTCGGCATCGCGATGCCCCTCATCGGCCCGCTGGGCCTGGCCGTGGGCGCGGCGATCGTGGCCACGGGGTGGCTGACCACGGTGCGGGGCCTGATCCGCTCGGCCCGCCAGGGGAACGCGGGGCGGGCGCGGGTGGCGTAGCCCCCTGCCACGGCCGTGACCCGCGTGGGGCCGGGGCCGTGGCCTCGCGCGCGGAACCGGCGCGAGTGGCGTAACGCTCCGGCCACGCCGTACCCCCACGTGGGGAGAGGGGCGGGGCTGCCCGATAACCTTTCGCCATGACCACGTTGCCCCGCGGCGCAGCCGCCTCGAGTCACCGAGCTGTGCGACGCCGCCGGGCCGTCGCCGTCGCCGGCGCCGTATCCGCCGGACTTCTCGTCCTGGCCGCCTGTGACAAGCCGACGCCGATCGCCACCATCACGGTGGGCAGCGACTCGGTGAGCGCGGAGGCCACCTGCGGTGGCGAGGGCAAGGCCCTGAACACCGCGTCGCTGAACAAGTGCCTGCAGGACAAGGACATCGACGAGATCGGCGTCGACCCCACCAAGACCGTCCGCTTCGGCGTCGACCCGGACATCGCCGACAACGGCTGGACCATCCTGATGAACGGTCAGCCGCTGGTCGAGTCCAGCAAGAAGACCTACCAGGAGATCCCGGGAAGCGTCTTCTTCAACGCCCAGTACGGCGCCCAGGGCGACTCGACCCTCGTGTCGATCAAGGAGGGCGAGGAGTCCGCCACCGGTCTGTGGTCCTTCCGGCTGAAGAAGTCGGACGACTGATCACGTCACCGGCACGCGTTCTCGTGGCCACCGCGGTCCCCGTCGAGCGGGACGCGGTGGCCGAGGCGTTCCCCGGGGACACCGAACAGGTGCGCCTTCCCGGGGCGATCCTGGTCCGCACGGACGGCGGGTGCGATCTGCTGGCCGCCGGTGTCGGCCCCGCCGCGGCCGCCGCCTCGACCGCCGCCGCGCTGACCGCCGCCGCGCTCGGCGGCACCTCCTACGGTCTCGTCGTCTGCGCCGGTATCGGCGGCGGCTTCCTTCCCGGGGCGCCGGTCGGCTCGCTCGTCGTCTCCGGCACGATCGCCGTGGCCGACCTCGGCGCCGAGACGGCGGACGGCTTCCTCCCGGTCACCGAGCTGGGCTTCGGGCACGTCGCACACCACCCGCCGAAGTCCCTCGTGCGGGAGGCCGCCCGGGTGACGGGCGCCCGCCGGGGCACCGTCCTGACCGTCTCCACCGTGACCGGCACCGCCGCCCGCGCCGCCGAGCTGCGCGCCCGGCACCCGGACGCCCTCGCGGAGGGCATGGAGGGCTTCGGTGTGGCGGAGGCGGCCGTCGCACAGGGCCTTCCCGTACTGGAGGTGCGGGCGGTGTCGAACCCCGTCGGCCCGCGCGACCGCGCCGCCTGGCGCATCGGCGACGCCCTGAGCGCCCTCACCGCGGGCTTCGGGAAGCTCGCACCCGTCCTGGAGAGTTGGATTCAGCATGACCACCCCGATGACCACGCCTGAGCAGCAGCGGCTGCGGCTCGCCTACTCCCCCTGCCCGAACGACACCTTCGTCTTCGACGCCCTCGCCCACGGCCGCGTCCCCGGCGCGCCCGCCGTCGACGTCACCTTCGCCGACATCGACCTCACCAACGGCATGGCCGAGCGCGGCGAGCTGGATGTGCTGAAGGTGTCGTACGCGGTGCTGCCGTACGTCCTCGACGAGTACGCGCTGCTGCCCTGCGGGGGCGCGCTGGGGCGGGGCTGCGGGCCGCTGGTGCTGACCCGCGAGGCCGGGGTGGACCTCACCGGCCGTACGGTCGCCGTGCCGAGCGAGCGGTCGACGGCGTATCTGCTGTTCCGGCTGTGGGCGGCCGACGTCGTACCCGGCGGGGTGGGCGAGATCGTGGTGATGCCGTTCCACGAGATCATGCCCGCCGTGCGGGACGGCAAGGTGGACGCGGGGCTCGTGATCCACGAGGCGCGCTTCACCTACCGGGAGTACGGGCTGCACAGGCTCGCCGACATGGGTGAGCACTGGGAGCGGACCACGGGGCTGCCGATCCCGCTGGGCGCGATCATCGCGAAGCGGTCGCTGGGCGAGAAGACCCTGACCGGGCTCGCCGACGCCATCCGCACATCGGTACGGATGGCGTGGGACGAGCCCGAGGTGTCGCGTCCGTACGTCATGGAGCACGCCCAGGAGATGGACCCGGCCGTCGCCGACCAGCACATCGGGCTGTACGTCAACGAGTTCACGGCCGGTCTCGGCGAGGACGGCTACGCGGCCGTACGGGGGCTGCTGACCCGTGCGGCGGCCGAGGGACTGGTGCCGGCCCTCGGCCCGGACGCGCTGCGGTTTCCCTGACCTCTCACACGTCCAGCTGGTCGGCCACCGCGCGGAGCAGGCCGGCGATCTTCTTGCCGGCCGCCCGCTCGGGGTAGCGGCCCCGCTCCAGGGACGGGGTGATGTTCTCCAGCAGGGTCGTCAGGTCCTGGACGATGGAGGCCAGCTCGTCGGGCTTCTTGCGCTGGGCCGCCGCGACCGACGGGGTCGGGTCGAGGATGGTCAGGGAGAGGGCCTGGTCGCCGCGCTGTCCGGCGACCACGCCGAACTCGACGCGCTGGCCCGGCTTGAGGGCCTCGACTCCGGCGGGGAGGACCGAGGAATGCACGAAGACGTCGCCGCCGTCGTCACGGGAGAGAAAGCCGAAGCCCTTCTCACTGTTGAACCACTTGACCTTGCCGGTGGGCACGTCTGTCCTCGTCCTCGTACTCGTCGGGAAAACTGCTCGGGAAAACGGCTCGTGATAGCACTCGGGCGGGCCCGATGACCCGCCGGTACCAAGGCTAATGGTCTTCAGGCAGGTGACAAGACGTCACCCGGTTGTTCCTTCGCGCAGGGAACTACCCTGGTCCGGTGCGTGACAAAACCCAAGTGAATTCCAGCGCGCCCGGTGACGGTCTGGTCCGTGCGGGTGCCATCGTCTTCTTCGTCGGTGCCGTGGCCACACTGGTCACAGTGGCCCCGTTGTTCCTCGGTACGACGCCCTTTCCGACGTACATGTTCGGACTGAGCATGCTCATGGCCGTCGGATTCGTGGTGGCGGGGGCGGGAGTACTGCGTTCCGTCGCGGAGGGACGGCGGCGGGCCCGGGCGGGACAGATTTCCGGTCAGTCGCCGCGGTAACGGGCCGAAAACCACTGCGGGAATTCCGTCAGGCCGGTGAGGACCACATCCGCGCCGGCCTCACGGAGCGCTTCCGTGCCGTACGGGCCCGTCGCGACGGCGACGGACAGCGCGTCGGCGGTCCGCGCGCCGCGGATGTCGCCCAGGTGGTCGCCGACGTAGACGGTGGCGCCGTGCTCGCGCAGCGCCAGCGCCTTCTGCTCGGCCCACAGGTCGCCGATGACCGCGTCCGGCTCGATACCGAGGTGGGCGAGGTGCAGTTTGGCGTTGGGCTCGTACTTGGCGGTGACGACGATCGCCCGCCCGCCGGCGTCGCGTACGGCGGCTATCGCGTCGCGGGCGCCGGGGAGGGCGGGGGTGGGGGTGATGGCGTACGCCGGGTAGAGCTCCCGGTACAGGTCCGCCATCTCGTCGATCCGCTCGGCCGGGAACCAGTTGATCAGCTCGTCCGCGAGCGGGGGGCCGAGGCGGCTGACGGCGAGGTCGGCGTCGATGTACGCGCCGGTGCGGTCCGCCAGGGCGAGGTAGCAGGCGCGGATGCCGGGGCGGGAGTCGATGAGGGTCATGTCCAGGTCGAAGCCGACGGTGGGCGGGGTGCGGATGGCCATACCGGCCATTGTCACCCACCCCCTCCCGCAGCTGCGGGCAGCCGACCCCTCCCCCGCAGCTGCGGGCAGTCGTGCCGCTGGGGCGGCACGGGTGGGCGCAGCGGCACCTGGCCAGCGCCGTGAGCGCTCGCCCGGCCCGGGGAGTTGATCGCCCCCGCCGCCCCTTCCCGTTCCCGTCCCCCGGGGGCGCTGCCCCCGGACCCCCGCTCCTCAAACGCCGGAGGGGCTGAGAAACCGGAGGGGCTGAAAGACCGCCGGGCTGGGAAAGAGGCTGGGGTCAGCGGTCGCGTTGGGAGCGCCAGATCAGGAATGCCGCCGTCGCCAGGGCCGCCGCGCGGATGACCCACGGCCATGTTTCCGCCATCGCCGCGTTCATCTGGCCCTCGGGGATGTCCGCGCCCCAGCGGCCCCGTGTCCGTCCCCAGAGCCACACCCCGCCGCCCGCGAGGGCCAGACCGGGGATGATGGCCACCGCCCATTTGATCTCCGCCCGGGTCAGGCGCCGGGAGGCGTAGACGATGAGCCAGCCCAGCACCAGCGCCCGCCAGTCGATCACGATCCCGACGATCAGCAGCACGGCCGCGAGCAGCAGCAGCGGGTTGCTCCAGCGTCTGGAGGGGAGGCGCGGCAGGCGGCGGCGTGGGGAGGCGGTGGGTTCCTCCTCGGCGGCAGGGGCCGACTCCTGCTCCGCGGCCGGAGGCTGTTTCAGGAGTTCGGGGATCTCGACACCGCCGACGAAACCCGGCACCTCGTCGCCGGCCCCGAACGGACTGCTGTCCACCCGCCACCAGTCGGGCTGTGCCGAACTGTCCCCGAGCTCGTCCATCCCGGCCCGGTGCGGCGGCGACGGCGGCGACGACGGAACGTCGACCGGGCGAGGGCGCGGCGCCCTCTTCTCCCGCTGCACCGGCACCGCGGCGGCCTGCGGCGCCGGCTCGTCCCCCGGCGTGGGCTCCACCGCCGACACGACCTCCGTCGGCGTGCCGAGGCGGGTGATGATGCGGCGGACCGCCGCGGGCGAGTCGACCACCGCCTTCGCCCTGCGCCGGTCGATCTCGTCACGCAGTTCGGCGACCAGCCGCATCCGCGCCGCCGACGGCAACTGCCGCTGCTGGGCCACGTCGCCGACGCGGCCCAGATACTCGTAGACGACCTGGTCGCTCTCGATTCCCACGAAGTCCCCTCCGGGACGGATGCGCCTCGACACCGTCGCCCGACGTTACCAACTCCCGGCACGCCACGGACGTATCCACCCGCTAACGTGAGGCGGATGAGCACCGAGGAGAAGCCAGCGGCGGCCCCCCGATCCCTCGCCGAGGCACTCCGGGGGCGGGACGACGCGGCCCTGGCGGCGCTGCTGCGCAGCCGGCCGGACCTCATCACGCCCGTGCCCACCGACCTCACCCAGCTCGCCACCCGCGCCGGCACCCGCGCCTCGGTCGTCCGGGCGCTGGAGCGGCTGGACCGGTTCACGCTGCAGACGGCGCAGGCGCTGGCCGTGGCCGGGGAGCCGGCGTCGTACGAGGAGCTGCTCGGGCTGCTGGCGGGGGACGACGGCGACCCGGTGATCGTCGCCGCGCTGCCGCACGCGCTCGGTGTGCTGCGCGAGCAGGCGCTGGTGTGGGGCGGCGACGACCGGCTGCGACTGGTCCGCACCGCCCGCGAGCTGCTGTCGCCGTCGCCGCAGCATCCGTCGCCGACCGGGCTGGGCCCGACGGTGCGGGAGGCTACGGCGGGGATGTCGCCGGGGCGGATCCAGGAGCTCGTGGCGACGGCGGGGCTGGCCTCCACGCACGACTCGGTGTCCGCGGTGACGGCGCTGTCCGCCCTGTTCAGTGACCCGGAGCGGATGTCCGCGCTGCTCGACGAGGCGCCGGCCGAGTCCGTGGCGGTGCTGGAGCGGCTGGTGTGGGGGCCGCCGTACGGGCAGGTGACGGCCGAACCGGCGGCCCGGCTGCGCTGGCTGCTGGACCGGGGGCTGCTGCTGCCGACGGCACCGGGGACGGTGGTCCTGCCGCGTGAGGTGGCGCTGCGGCTGCGGGCGGGGCGGGCGCACCGGACGCCGGAGCCGTCGCCGCCGCCGGTGGAGGCCGCCGCCACGCACCGTCCGCAGGTGGTGGACGCGACGGCGGCCGGGCAGGCGTACACGGCGCTGGCGACCATCGAGGAGCTGCTGAAGGACTGGCACGAGGGCGGTCCGGCGGTGCTGCGGGCGGGCGGGCTGAGCGTGCGCGATCTGAAGCGGACCGCGGTCGCCCTGGACACGTCGGAGCCGGTGGCCGCGTTCTGGGTCGAACTCGCCTACGCGGCCGGGCTGCTGGCGTCCGACGGGGAGGCCGACGAGCGGTACGCGGCGACGCCGGCGTACGACGAGTGGCTCGAGGAGCCGGCGGCCGGGCGGTGGGCGCGGCTGGCCGGGGCGTGGCTGGCGGCGACCCGGACGGCGGGGCTGGTGGGCGGGCGGGACGCGAAGGACCGCACGCTGTCGGCGCTGGGTCCGGGCCTGGACCGTTCGGCGGCCCCGGAGGTACGGCACCGGGTGCTGACGCTGCTGGCCGGGCTGCCGGAGGGGGCCGCCCCGTCCGACGGGTCGGTCCTGGCCCGGCTGCGCTGGGAACGGCCGCCGAGGGACGGTGACGAACTGCGGGCGCGGATCGCGCGGTGGACGCTCACCGAGGCGGAGATGCTCGGGGTGACCGGGCGGGGCGCGCTGTCCGCGCAGGGGCGGGCGCTGATCGGGGCGCCCCCGGCCCGGCGTACGGAGGCGGCGCCCGAGGGGCCGGGCGACAAGCTGCCCGTGCACCACCGGCCGGCCCCACCGGCGCACGTCCTCTCCCCCGCCGAGCGGGGCGCGGCCGGTGCGGCCGCGGCCCGGCTGCTGGCGCCGCTGCTGCCCGAACCGCTGGACCATGTGCTGCTGCAGGCCGATCTGACGGCGGTGGCGCCGGGCCCGCTGGAGCGGCCGCTCGCGGACATGCTGGGGGTTCTCGCGGATGTGGAGTCGAAGGGTGGCGCGACCGTCTACCGGTTCACGCCCGGTTCGGTACGGCGTGCCCTGGACGCCGGCCAAACCGCCTCCGACCTGCATGCCTTCCTCGCCGCGCACTCCCGTACGCCGGTGCCGCAGCCGCTGTCGTATCTCATCGACGACGTCGCCCGCAGGCACGGGCATCTGCGGGTGGGGGCCGCGTCGACGTATGTGCGCTGCGACGACGACGCCGTGCTCAGCGAGATCCTCGCCGACAGGCGGGCGGCGGGGCTGGGGCTGCGGCGGCTGGCTCCGACGGTGCTGGCGGCGCGGGCCGATCCCGCGGGGCTGCTGGAGGGGCTGCGGGCGATGGGGTTCGCGCCGGCCGCCGAGTCGGCGGAGGGCGATGTGGTGATCGCCCGCGCCGACGCCCACCGCACACCGCCGCGCACCCCTCCCGCGCCGGTTCCGGACGGGCCGCCGGTGCCCGACGACACCCTGCTCACGGCGGCGCTGCGCGCCATCCGCGCCGGTGACCTCGCCTCGACCGCGCCGCGCAAACCGTCCGGCGGGGAGGGCCCCGGCGGGGAGCTGCCCCGTACGTCCGCGGCGGAGACCCTGGCCACCATGCAGGCCGCCGTACTCACGGGCGAGGCGCTGTGGATCGGCTATGTCAACGCCGAGGGCGGCGCCAGCCAGCGCGTCATCGCCCCGGTGCGGGTCGAGGGCGGCTTCGTCACGGCGTACGACCACACGGCGGACGAGGTACGGACGTATCCGCTGCACCGGATCACGGGAGTCGCGGAGCTGGCGGACGACGGGGGCTGACCGGTCCGGGCGGGCGGCCGGGTGAACAACCTCACGCCGCCCGCGCCGAAGCGGTCCGGCCCGCTCGGGACCGCCGGCGCGCGCGATCAGGCAAACTGGACGTTTGGCCGTGCAGTGCCGTGCCGAGCCCGTCGCAGAAAGGCAGCCGCGCGTGAATGGTCCGCTCATCGTCCAGTCCGATAAAACTCTGCTTCTTGAGGTCGATCACGAGCAGGCCGACGACTGCCGTCGTGTCATCGCGCCGTTCGCCGAGCTGGAGCGGGCGCCCGAGCACATCCACACCTACCGGGTGACCCCGCTCGGCCTGTGGAACGCGCGGGCGGCCGGACACGACGCCGAGCAGGTCGTCGACGCCCTGGTGCAGTACAGCCGCTACCCGGTGCCGCACGCGCTGCTCGTCGACATCGCCGACACCATGGACCGCTACGGCCGGCTCAGCCTGGTCAAGCACCCGGCCCACGGACTCGTCCTCACCAGCACCGACCGGCCCGTCCTCGAGGAGGTGCTGCGCTCCAAGCGGATCGCCCCGCTCGTCGGCGCCCGGATCGACCCGGACACGGTGATCGTGCACCCCTCGGAGCGCGGGCAGATCAAGCAGACGCTGCTGAAGCTGGGCTGGCCGGCCGAGGACCTCGCCGGGTACGTGGACGGTGAGGCGCACCCCATCGAGCTGGTCGAGGACGGGTGGGCACTGCGCCCGTACCAGAAGCAGGCCGTGGAGAACTTCTGGCACGGCGGCTCCGGTGTGGTCGTCCTGCCGTGCGGCGCGGGCAAGACGCTGGTCGGCGCCGGTTCGATGGCGCAGGCGAAGTCGACGACGCTGATCCTGGTCACCAACACCGTCTCGGCCCGGCAGTGGAAGCACGAGCTGGTGAAGCGGACGTCGCTGACCGAGGACGAGATCGGCGAGTACAGCGGGACGCGCAAGGAGATCCGTCCCGTCACCATCGCCACCTACCAGGTGCTGACGACGAAGCGGAAGGGTGTCTACCCGCACCTCGAGCTGTTCGACTCCCGGGACTGGGGCCTGATCCTCTACGACGAGGTGCATCTGCTGCCCGCGCCCGTCTTCAAGTTCACCGCCGATCTCCAGGCCCGGCGGCGGCTCGGCCTGACCGCGACCCTCGTACGGGAGGACGGGCGGGAGTCGGACGTGTTCTCGCTGATCGGCCCGAAGCGGTTCGACGCGCCGTGGAAGGAGATCGAGGCGCAGGGCTATATCGCCCCGGCCGACTGTGTGGAGGTCCGGGTCAGCCTCACCGACTCGGAGCGGCTGGCGTACGCGACGGCCGAGCAGGAGGAGAAGTACCGGTTCTGTTCGACGACGGCGACCAAGCAGAAGGTGACGGAGGCGATCGTCCGGCGGTTCGCGGGGCAGCAGATCCTCGTCATCGGGCAGTACATCGACCAGCTGGACGAGCTGGGCGAGCATCTGGACGCGCCGGTGATCAAGGGCGAGACGTCGAACGCCCAGCGGGAGAAGCTGTTCGACGCGTTCCGGCAGGGCGAGATCAGCGTGCTCGTGGTGTCCAAGGTCGCGAACTTCTCCATCGACCTGCCGGAGGCGACGGTGGCCGTCCAGGTGTCGGGCACCTTCGGGTCCCGGCAGGAGGAGGCGCAGCGGCTCGGCCGGGTGCTGCGGCCGAAGGCGGACGGGCACAAGGCCCACTTCTACTCCGTGGTCGCCCGGGACACCATCGACCAGGACTTCGCGGCGCACCGCCAGCGGTTCCTGGCGGAGCAGGGGTACGCCTACCGGATCATGGACGCGGACGAGCTGCTGACCGACAGCTGATCCGCGTTCAGCCCTCGGGCAGGGTGAACACCAGCATCAGAACGAACAGCCAGGGCAGCAGGGACAGGACCGCGAGCCAGATCCGCGGCACCGACCAGCGGCGGGTCCAGGGCAGCAGCCAGGAGGCGAGCCAGGCGCCCGCCGCGAGGATGCCGCCGAAGAACAGGGTCCCGAAGATCACGCTCAGGGTGGTCGTCAGCGCCTGCGAGCAGTCGTCGGGGCCGCAGCTGTCGGTCGCCATGACGGACAGCCCGCCGAGCAGGAACGCCACGGGTGCGAGCAGCACCCCCAGCGCGGTGGCGACGGTCGGCGCCACCCAGGCGCGGGGATCCCGGTCGGCCCGGTACCGCCGGACCGGTGGCACGGGGGCGGTGACGTGGTGATGGCTCATACGGTCAGTGAAGCGGTGTGACGGCGGCCGGCACACCGGTGCGGGTACTCAACCGGGGACGTGTGCGGGTACTCAGACATGAGGGCGGCGCACTCCGTGTCGGAGTGCGCCGCCCTCGTCGTGGGGGTTACCGCTTGGGGTCCTGCTGGAACCTGGCGGTGGCCCAGAAGTAGCCGAGGACCGCGAGGCCCACGCACCAGGCCACGGCCAGCCAGCCGTTGTGGCCGATCTCCGTGCCGAGCAGCAGCCCGCGCAGGGTCTCGATGGCCGGGGTGAAGGGCTGGTACTCGGCGATGGGCCGGAACCAGCCCGGCATCCCGTCGACCGGGACGAAGGCGCTGGACAGCAGCGGGAGCAGGATCAGCGGCAGCGCGTTGTTGCTGGCGGCCTCGGCGTTCGGGCTGATCAGGCCCATGCCGACGGCGATCCAGGTGAGCGCCAGGGCGAACAGGACGAGCAGTCCGAACGCCGCGAGCCACTCCAGGGCGGTGGCGTCCGTGGAGCGGAAGCCGATGGCCACGCCGACGGCGCCGACGAGGACCACACTGGCGACCGACTGCAGCACGCTGCCGATGACGTGTCCGACGAGCACGGAGCCCCGGTGGATCGCCATGGTGCGGAAGCGGGCGATGATGCCCTCGTTCATGTCCATGGAGACGGAGACGGCGGTGCCGATCGTGGTGGAGCCGATGGTCATCAGCAGCAGGCCCGGCACGATGTAGGCGATGTACGCGGACCGGCCGCCTGCCCCGTCGCCGAGGCCGGCGCTCATCACGTCGCCGAAGATGTAGACGAAGAGCAGCAGCAGCATGACCGGCGTGAGCAGCAGGTTCAGGGTGAGCGACGGGTAGCGCCGGGCGTGCAGGAGGTTGCGGCGCAGCATCGTGGACGAGTCGCGCACGGCGAGGGCGAGGTTGCTCATCGGAGGGCCTCCTTGGGCTGGGCGGGGACGGCGGCGCCGGTCAGGGCGAAGAAGACGTCGTCGAGGTCGGGGGTGTGCACGGTCAGTTCGTCCGCCTCCACGCCGGCGGAGTCGAGGGCGTCGAGGACGGCGCGCAGTTCGCGCTGGCTGCCGTCGCCGGGGATCCGCAGGGTGAGGGCGTCGTCGTCCCGCGTGACCTCGCGCAGGGCGGAGGCGGCCTTCCGGTACGCGGCCGGGTCGGTGAAGCGGAGCCGGACGTGTCCGCCGGGGACGATCCGCTTGAGCTCGTCGGCGGTGCCCTCGGCGGCGATCGTGCCGTCGTGCAGTACGGCGATGCGGTGGGCGAGTTCGTCGGCCTCCTCCAGGTACTGGGTGGTGAGGAAGACGGTGACGCCGCCCGTGACCAGCTCCCGGATGATCTGCCACATGGTGTGACGGGAGCGGGGGTCGAGGCCGGTGGTCGGCTCGTCGAGGAAGATGATCCGCGGGCCGCCGACCAGGGTCATGGCGATGTCGAGGCGGCGCTTCATACCGCCGGAGTAGGTGGAGGCGGGCTTGCTCGCGGCCTCCGCCAGGTCGAACCGCTCCAGCAGTTCGGCGCTCACCCGCCTGCCCTCCCGCTGGGAGAGGTGGTGCAGGTCCGCCATCAGGAGCATGTTCTCCTCGCCGGTGATCAGTCCGTCGACGGCGGAGAACTGGCCGGTGACGCCGATCGTGGCGCGTACGGCCTGGGGGTCGGCGGCGAGGTCGTGCCCGCCGACCCGCAGTTCACCGGCGTCCGCGGTGACGAGCGTGGAGAGGATCTTGACGACGGTGGTCTTGCCCGCGCCGTTCGGGCCGAGCAGGGAGAAGATCGTGCCTTCGGGGACGGCCAGGTCGATGCCGTCGAGCACGGCCTTGTCGCCGTAGGACTTGCGCAGCCCGTTCGCCGCGATGGCCAAGCCGGTCATTTGAGTTCTCCTTCGGAGGGTCACAGGCTGCGGGCGGTGATGTCGCCGTAGGCGGTGGTCGCGTGGACGGTCAGGTCGGCGGTGCCGGCGTTCTTGAGCGCGTTGTGGACCCGGCCGTGGCCGGTGCCGGTGTCGAGGGCGGCGGAGACTCCGCGGGCGGCGCCGACGGAGATGTCACCGTGCTCGGTGCGCAGCGTGACCGTGCCGCGTACGGCCTCGGTGACGCGGATGTCGCCCTTCCGGGTGCTGATCTCCGCCGGGCCGGCCAGCCGGCCGATCGTGACGTCGCCGGCGAGGACGGTGAGGCGGGCGCTCGCCGCCTCGTCGACCTTGACCGGGCCGAGCGCGCCCTCGAAGGCGATGTCGCCGAGCCGGCCGACGCCCCGGAACTCGGCGCCGCCGGTCTTCGCCTCGACGTGGGAGCCGGTGGGCAGCCGGACGGTGATCTCGACGGATCCGGACGGTCCGAGGATCTGGTTCCTGGCGGGCGGCCCCCCGATCCGCAGGACTCCTCCGCCGTACTCGACCCTGATGCGCTCCGCCGCCTTGGTGTCGCGGCTCTTCGTGGCGTCCGCGGGCAGGACCTCGACGACGGTGTCGGCCCGGTCGGCGGCGATGAGGCGGATACGGCCGGCGGGGATGTCGAGGGTGACCGAGACGGGGGTGGGGGTGTCGAATCGCATGGTGCGCTCCTTCGGGTGCCGTTGTTTCTGACACCGGAAACGCTACGTTGCGTTCATGGTTGCGGCAACACATTCATTGCATGGGAAAGTCATTACCGCAGTTCATAGGGCCAATATCGTTGCAACGGTTCAGAAGGCAACGCAATGCGAATCTCACGCCCGTTGCAATGGATTGAAGATGAACGCTATGCTGGCGGCCTCACACACCCTGAAGGAGACCGCGTTGCCCGGAGGCAGGCTCACTCAGCAGGAACGTCAGCAGATCGCCCTGGGGCTGGCCGACGGGCTCGCCTACGCGGAGATCGCCCGGCGTCTCGACCGCCCGACCTCGACGGTCACGCGGGAGGTGATGCGCAACGGCGGCCCCACCGCCTACCGGGCGGACCTCGCCCACCGCGCCACCGAACGCCGGGCGCACCGGCGCAAGCAGGCGGCACCCCGTGGCGCGAAGGCGCCGGCGGAGCGGCACGGACGTGACCCGGAGGCCGTGCGGGAGTACGAGGAGACGCTCACCACCGTCTTCATAGCGTCGGGCACGCCCAAGATGATGGCCAGGGTCATGGCCTGTCTGACCCTCACCGACAGCGGGAGCCTCACCGCCGCCGAACTCGCCCAGCGCCTCGATGTCAGCCCGGCGTCGGTCTCCAAGGCGGTCGCGTTCCTGGAGGGCCAGGGGCTCATCCGCCGGGAACGCCAGGAAGGACGCCGTGAGCGCTACGGCGTCGACGACGACATCTGGCACCAGTCGATGATGGCCAGCGCCCTGTCCACCGCCCAGGTCGCCGAGACCTCACGGCAGGGCGTCGACGTCATGGGGCGCGGCACACCGGCCGCGACACGGCTGGAGAACGTCGCCCGCTACCTCGACTTCATCTCGGAGGCGATCACCCGCGCGGCCGAGCAGGCCCGCGAGGTCCTGTACACGAAGCCGGAGGCCCCGCACGCCGAGCCGGAGCAGGAACAGCTCTAGAGGGGGGTGCCGCCTACCTGCGGCGGACGCCCGCCTCTTCGCCGTACTCGCCGAGCAGGACCACGTCGAAGGCGGCGCCGAAGAACACCTTGACGGCGCGCAGGGCGTCACCGAGGCGGTGCGGATGGCTGCCCTGCACCGGGGTCGCGCCGGCCGGGCGGGCCCGCGGTGTGGGGTGGATGGTTGCTGCGCTCATGTATCCATGGTCGCGCTTCGGCCCCGGTACGGGCATCGGTCCAGGGGACCGATTCACGGTCCCCCCGGGTACGCCTCCGGAACGACCCGTAGCCCTCAGGCAGGACGGGCCGCCCCCTAGGGGAACGGCCCGACCGGGGACGCCGAGCGGCTCGCCCTGCTCGCCTCGCCGACCACGGGACCGGCGCGACGGCCGGCCGACGAGCCCGGCGTGCGGACGGCGGACGGTTCGCCCCCGCGGCGGCTGAGCGGCGCGGCCACGGACGTGCCCGGTCCGGCCACGGGCCCGGTCCATCCCGTCCGGCGCGGAAACCGTTTGGACCGCGCCGGTCCCGCGTCCTAGAATCTCCGCTCTTGCCCGCCTCCCCTCATGGAGCGCCGCCGTCCGGACGGAAACCGGACGGTATGTCCGCAGCATCCTCAGCCGCAGCTCCCCCGGAGGCACCCCCTTGTCCGCGTCCACCCCGGCAGACGAGCCCGTAGACGGTCCGGCGAACACCCTCGCGGACGACCCGCTGGCCCGCGAACGCTCCCACCTCGCCGCGTCCCGTTCCGCACTGCGCGGCATGCGCGAGGACGTCGAAGCCCTCGACATCAGCGACGTCACCGCGAACTGGGTCAACGCGGCCGTACTCGGGCACCAGATCGAGGAGCGGATCAAGGCGCTGGCCGACCTCAGCGACACCCCGCTGTTCTTCGGCCGCCTCGACTACCTGCACTCCCCGGGAGCCGAGCAGGCCGAGGGTGCGGAAGGGGAACGCTTCTACATCGGGCGCCGGCACGTGCACGACGCGGACGGCGACCCGATGGTGATCGACTGGCGTGCACCGGTGTCGCAGCCGTTCTACCGGGCGTCGAAGAAGGACCCGCTGGACATCGCGCTGCGCCGCCGCTTCGGCTACACGGGCGGCGACCTCACCGCGTACGAGGACGAGCACCTCTCCGACCCGGCCGAGGCGGCGACCACGAGCAAGCTGCTCCAGCAGGAGATCGAGCGTCCGCGTGTCGGCCCGATGCGGGACATCGTCGCCACGATCCAGCCCGAGCAGGACGAGATCGTACGGTCCGGGCTGTCCGGCAGCGTGTGCGTGCAGGGAGGTCCGGGGACCGGGAAGACGGCCGTCGGTCTGCACCGGGTCGCCTACCTCCTCTACGCCCACCGTGACCGGCTGGCCCGCACGGGCACGCTGGTCGTCGGGCCGAACCGTTCGTTCCTGCACTACATCGAGCAGGTGCTGCCCGCGCTGGGCGAGCTGGCGGTGGCGCAGGCCACGGTGGACGACCTGGTGGCGCACGTGGAGGTGCGCGGCACGGACGACGCGCCGGCGGCGGTCGTCAAGGGCGACGCCCGCATGGCGGAGGTGCTGCGCCGGGCCCTCTACTCCCACGTCACGATGCCCGCCGAACCGGTCGTCGTCGTACGGGGATCACGCCGCTGGCGCGTCCCGGCGTACGAACTCGAGGAACTCGTACGCCAGTTGCTCGACCGGGGCATCCGCTACGGCGCCGCCCGCGAGGCCCTCCCGCAGCGCGTCGCGCATGCCGTGCTGGTGCAGATGGAGCGGTCCGGGGAGGCGCCGGACGACCGGGTGCAGGACGCGGTGGCCCGCAACAGCGCGGTGAAGGCGGCGGTGAAGACGGTCTGGCCGGCCGTCGACCCGGCGAAACTGGTGCTGCGGCTGCTGGGCGACCCGGAGTTCCTGGCCGAGCACGCGGAGGGGCTGCTCGACGAGCAGGAGCAGAAGACGATCCTGTGGGCGAAGCCCGCCCGCTCGGTGAAGTCGGTGAAGTGGTCGGCGGCGGACGCGGTGCTGATCGACGAGGCGACGGACCTGATCCAGCGCACGCACTCCCTCGGGCATGTGGTGCTCGACGAGGCGCAGGACCTGTCCCCCATGCAGTACCGGGCGGTGGGCCGGCGCTGCACGACCGGTTCGGCGACCGTCCTCGGCGACCTGGCGCAGGGCACCACGCCGTGGGCGACCCGCAGTTGGGAGGAAGCGCTGACCCACCTGGGCAAACAGAACGCGGTGATCGAGGAGTTGACGGCCGGTTTCCGCGTTCCGACGGACGTCATCACGTACGCCTCCCGCCTCCTCCCGCACATCGCGCCGGGCCTGACGCCGGTGGCGTCGATCCGCGAGAACCCGGGCTTCTTCGAGGTCCGCCCCGTCGCGGAGACCGGTGACGTGGTCGCCGCCTGCGAGGAACTCCTGCGCAACGAGGGCTCGGTGGGCCTGATCGCGGCGGACGCCCGCGTCCCGGAACTGTCGGAGGCGCTGACGGCGGCGGGCATCGGCTGGATCGCCCCCGGCGAGGAGACGACCCTGGCGAACCGCCTCACCCTGGTCCCGGCGTCCCTGGCCAAGGGCCTGGAGTACGACTACGTGGTCCTGGACGAACCCCGTGCCGTGGTCGACGCCGAACCCGACGAACACACCGGCCTACGCCGCCTCTACGTCTCCCTGACCCGAGCGGTCTCCGGCCTGATCGTCACCCACAACGCGCCCCTGCCGGAGCAACTGACATAACCACGCCCACCCTCACGCTCCACGGACGCCCTCACGATCCGCGGACGCCCTCACGATCCGCGGGCAATCGTGCCGCAGGGCGGCACGGGTGGGCGCGACGGCACCCCGCAAGCGCCGGGCCGCGCGAACACCCCCCGACCACCCCGACACCGGGCACCCGCCCGACCCCCTCCGCACGGGCGGGCGCGACGGCACCCCGCAAGCGCCGGGCCGCGCGAACACCCCCCGACCAGCCCCAGCACCGCCCAGAACAGCAGCCCCGCTCAACCCCCCAGCACGCGCCGCCACTGCGCGACGGCGTCCGCCGACACCGGCCCGCCCCACCCCCCGGGCCGGGCCGCTCCACCGATGTGGAACGCGTCGATCCCCGCCCCCAACAACCCCGGCACATGCTCCAACCGCAGCCCACCCCCCACCAGCAGCTGCTGCTCATACCCCGGCTCCCCCCGCCGCCCCGCCTCCGCAAGCAGCGTCGGCAGCCCGGCGTCCACCCCCTCCGCCGCCCCGGCCGTCAGATACGTGTCAAGACCCGGAAAGTCCGCGAGCTGCTTGCGCAGGGCGTCCCGGTCGGCGGCCCGGTCGACCGCCCGGTGGAACGTCCACCGGCACCCCGAAAGCTCCCAGACGACCCGCTCCACCGCCCCCAGGTCCACCCCGCCGTCCGGCCCGAGGAACCCGAGCACGAACTCCTCCGCCCCGGCCTCACGCATCGCGCGCGCCGCGCCGGCCAGCCGTTCGACGTCGCCCGCCGCGAACCCGTCCGCCAGCCGCAGCATCACCCGTACCGGAATCTCCACGGCCGCTCGGATGCCCGCCACCGTGGACACGGCCGGCGTCAGCCCGTCCGCCGCCATGTCGGTGACCAGCTCGAGGCGGTCCGCACCTCCGGCCTGGGCGGCGACCGCGTCCTCGACGTCGAGGGCGATCACCTCCAGGACTGCACGCTTGCTCATGGGACCCCATTCGTCGGGCTCGGGCGGCTTCGGACAGAACAGGTCTGTCCACTACAGGTCTAGTCCAATCCCAGACTACGCCCGCCCACCGCACCGGGGCTTCCCCGACCCCGCGGTCAGCCCCCGAAGATGTTCAGCTCCGCCGCCTCGACCCCGGCCAGCTCGTACGCGGCTCCGTCCACCGAACGGCCCGCGTACAGCCGTACGAGCGTCGGCCCGTCGCCGATGTAGCGCGCCGGGGGCCGCTCCCCGGAGTGGTCGCCGAGCCGCAGCGGTTCGTCGGCGTCGTCGAGGTCGGCGTGCAGCGGCGGACGCCCGTTCCGGCCGGTCACCTGACCCAGCAGGGCGAGCGCGTACGGCAGCCCCGCGCCCGCGTACGCCCCCGGCTCCCCGAGCGCGTCCCGTACATCCCCGGCGTGCACCCACTCACCCAGCGCGAGCCCGTCCAGCGCCCCGCCCGCCCCGGCGATCAGCGGCCCGGCCTCGGTCATCCCGTGCTCCAGCTCGTCGAGGACCCGGGCGTTCGTCCACCCGGCGCGCTCGGCGATGTCCCGCTCATTGCTCTCGGGCGAGAACACGCCGTCCTCGTACCGCCGCTCCAGGACCCGGGCGAACGCCGCCGAGCAGTGCGCCAGCACATCCCGCACGCTCCACCCCGGACACGCCGCCACCGGCAGTCCGAAGTCCGCCTCGGACCTCCCCCGCAGCAGCGGGATCAGCGCGTCCCGCTCCACGGCCAGCAGCCGGCCGGGCAACTCGGGGTCTCGTACATTCCGCACATCCGCAGGAGTCGTCATACCGCCCACGCTAGTGGCGGACGGCACCGGGTGAGGAGAATAGGAACATGGCCGACACCGACGCCCTGCGTTCCCGTTTCGTCCGTGCTCTGGAAGGGGCCCGCGGGCCCGGGGGCGGGCCGGATCCGCTGCCGTACGCCGGGGACCTGCTCGGGCGCTGGCAGGAGCCCCAGCGCCACTACCACACGCTCACCCACCTCACCGCCGTCCTCGACCACGTCGACACGCTCGCGGAACACGCGGACGACCCGGACGTCGTACGGCTGGCCGCCTGGTTCCACGACGCCGTGTATCTGCCGGACCGGTCGGAGAACGAGGAACGCTCCGCCCGCCTCGCCGAGCGCGCCCTCCCCGAGGCCGGGGTGTCCGCGGAGCGGACCGCCGAGGTGGCCCGGCTGGTGCGGCTCACCGTCACGCACGATCCGGCCGACGACGACCGGGACGGTCAGGTGCTGTGCGACGCCGACCTGGCGGTCCTCGCCGCGCCGCCGTCGTCGTACGCCGCCTACACCGCCGCCGTCCGCGCGGAGTACCATTTCGTGCCGAACGACGCGTTCCGGGCGGGCCGCGCCGACGTTCTGCGCCAACTCCTCGCCCTGCCCCGCCTGTTCCGCACGCCGTACGGGCGGGAGCACTGGGAGGCCACCGCCCGCCACAACCTGCGGGGCGAGCTGGAAATGCTGTCGACCCCGGCGGTGCCGCCCGCCTAGCCTGCCGGGCATGCATGACTTCGGAGCGGTACAGGTGGAGGAAGCCGTCGCGGACTGCGTGGCGGTGCTGGGGGCGGTCACCGACCGGGACTGGAGGCAGGTGAGGGCCGGGCGGCTGGAGTGGGACTGCCGCAGGACGGTGGCGCACATCGCGAGCGATCTCATCGCGTACGCGGGACAGATCGCCGGGCGCACGCAGGACGCGTACACGCCCTTCGAGATCAACCTCGACGGCCGGGAGGGCGGCATGGACCCCGCCGACAACGCCGGCTGTCTCCAGGTGGTCACCGCGACCGGCGCCCTGCTCGCCGCCGCCGTCCGCACCACCCCGCGCGCGGTCCGCGCCTTCCACCCGTTCCCCTTCCGGCACGCGAGCCGGGAGGGGTTCGCCGCGATGGGCGTCGCCGAGGTGCTGCTGCACACGCACGACATCGCCGAGGGCATGGGCGTCGCCCACACACCCCGGGACGAGCTGGCGTCCTTCGTGCTCACCCGGATCTTCCCGCGGGTCAAACCGGGCCCCACCCCGTGGGAGACCCTGCTGTGGGCCACCGGGCGCGGCGAGCTGCCGGGCCGGGAGCCCGTCACCCGCTGGCACTGGACCAACAACCCCGTGCTGCGGTCCGAGCGGCTCCTGCTGGAGGGCGTCACCCCCGCGGCCGCGGCCGAACTGGCCCTCGCCGGCGACGGCGGCCACGACTGGGTGGACTCGGGCCCGTTCGAGGGGACGCGCGAGGGCGCCGGGATGCTGGTGAAGCAGTACGAGGAAGGCGTCTTCGACCCCGAGTGGGCCATGTACGTCCTGGTCCGGCACGAGGACGACCGCGCGGTGGGCGCGATGGGCTTCCACGGCGCCCCGGACGGGGACGGCGGCGTGGAGATCGGCTACGACCTCTCCGTGGACGCCCGCGGCAACGGCTACGCCACCGAGGCACTGCGCACCCTGTCGGCGTGGGCGCTCGCCCAGGACGGTGTACGGAAGGTCGGCGCCGTCGTCGACGAGGGGAACGTGCCCTCGCAGAAGGTCGTCACCCGGGCCGGATTCACCGAGGTGTCCCGGCAGGAGGGGCAGATCTCCTACGAACTCCGCGGCTGAGCCGCGCCCTTGCGGCGCCGCAGCCCCGCCCCGTGCAGCAGCCGCACCACCTCGCGGCTGCTGACCTCGACCGCCCCGGCGTTCACCGCGTCGGCGTAGCGGAGCTGGGGGATGTCGTAGTGGTCGCGTTCGAAGGCGCGGCGGGGGACGCCCATGCGGTCGGCGAAGGCGTGCAGCTCGTCGTAGGAGAGGTCGCTGACGAGGTGGGACCAGAGCCGTCCGTGGCCCGGCCAGGTGGGCGGGTCGATGTACACGGTCACGAGGCGTCCGCCCCGCCCAGCCCGCCGACGGCGGCGACCTTCACGCCCGCCTTGTGGCACGCCCAGTGCGGCTCGGGGCCGAGTTCCGGCTCGACCTCCAGTGCGTGCGGGTCGCCGGTGCCGCACACCGGGCACAGCGGCCAGCGCCCGTACCGCTCCAGCAGGGCGTCCTGTACGTCCTGGGCGACCAGACCGGCGAGGAAGGCCACGCCGTCCGGCCACTGCTCCACCCACCAGCGCCGGTGCGTGACGGATTCCTCGACCAGGGACACCACGTCCGCCTCGACGACCTCGCGCGCGGCCAGATCCGCGAGCACGAGGGCGCGCGCGGCGTGCAAGGCCTGTTCAAGGGGGCCGACCGGGTGAGATTCGGGGGCGCCGGGTTCGCCGTGGGGGTCCATGCCCCTATTGTGCGCACTCTTGACCGGACGACCGTGACGAAAATATCTTTCATGATGTGACCCGTGATGTGAAGGAAATTTTCGGGAGCGGTCCGGCCGCGCCCCCCGCCCCTCCCGCGCCCGCCGCCCTGGCGGCCAAGGTCCGTACGCTGGCTCCGTCGATGACCCGTTCCATGCAGCGGGTCGCCGAGGCCGTCGCCGACGACCCGGCCGGCTGCGCGGCCCTCACGGTCACCGGACTCGCCGAGCTCACCGGCACCAGCGAGGCCACCGTCGTACGCACCGCCCGGCTGCTCGGCTATCCCGGCTACCGGGATCTGCGCCTGGCCCTGGCCGGGCTCGCCGCCCAGCAGCAGTCGGGGCGCGCGCCCGCCATCACCACCGACATCGCGGTGGACGACCCCATAGCCGACGTGGTGGCCAAGCTCGCCTACGACGAGCAGCAGACCCTCGCGGACACGGCGGCCGGGCTGGACACCGTGCAGCTCGCGGCGGCCGTGACGGCCCTGGTCGGCGCCCGCCGCACGGATGTGTACGGCGTCGGCGCGTCCGGGCTGGTCGCCCAGGACCTCACCCAGAAGCTGCTGCGGATAGGCCTGCTGGCGCACGCACACAGCGACCCGCACCTCGCCGTCACCAACGCGGTGCAGCTGCGGCCGGGTGACGTGGCGATCGCCATCACGCACTCCGGCTCGACCGGCGACGTCATCGAACCGCTCCGGGCGGCGTTCGAGCGCGGGGCGACGACGGTGGCGGTCACCGGTCGCCCGGACGGCCCCGTCACGCAGTACGCCGACCATGTGCTGACCACGTCCACGGCCCGCGAGAGCGAGCTGCGGCCGGCGGCGATGTCGTCCCGTACGGGGCAGTTGCTGGTGGTGGACTGTCTGTTCGTGGGGGTCGCGCAAAGGACGTACGAGGCGGCGGCACCGGCGCTCGCGGCCTCCTATGAGGCGTTGGCGCACAGGCACCGCGTGCCTCGTAAAAGCCCCTAGGGTTCGGTCCCGTGCTGTGACCGCGGCTGGTCCGGGGCTGGTCGCGCCCACGCGGCGGAGCCGCACGTGCCACAGCCCCCGCGTCCCTGGGACACCTTCCCACCCCGAGCTGGAAAGTCACCTTCATGTCTACTTCTCCCCACGACCTCCGCGCCCAGCTGGAGACGCTGACCACCGAGGCGTACCGGCCCGAGCTGGCCGATGTCGACCGGTTGCCCACGCTCGACATCGCCCGGCTGATGAACGGCGAGGACGCCGGGGTGGCCGGGGCCGTCGCCGAGCAGGTACCCGCGATCGCCGCCGCCGTCGATGCCGTGGCCGAACGGATGGCGCGGGGCGGGCGGCTGATCTATGCCGGTGCCGGAACGGCCGGGCGGCTGGGGGTGCTGGACGCCTCGGAGTGCCCGCCGACCTTCAACACGGACCCGGCGCGGGTGGTCGGGCTGATCGCGGGCGGCCCAAGCGCCATGGTCACGTCGGTGGAGGGTGCCGAGGACTCCCGGGAGCTGGCCGAGTCCGACCTGGCGGCGCTGGCGCTGACCGCCGACGACACGGTGGTCGGCGTCTCGGCGTCCGGCCGTACGCCGTACGCGGTCGGCGCGGTCTCGTACGCCCGTGCGCGCGGCGCCCTCACCGTGGGCCTGGCCTGCAACCGGGGCAGCGCGCTGGCGGCGGCGGCCGAGCACGGCATCGAGGTGGTCGTCGGGCCGGAGTTCCTCACCGGCTCCACCCGTCTGAAGGCCGGTACGGCACAGAAGCTGGTGCTGAACATGCTGTCGACGATCACGATGATCCGGCTGGGAAAGACGTACGGGAACCTCATGGTCGACGTGCGGGCCTCCAACGAGAAGCTGCGCGCCCGCTCCCGCCGTATCGTCGCCCAGGCGACGGGCGCGGACGACGACGTCGTCGAGCGGGCCCTGACCGCGACGGACGGCGAGGTCAAACACGCGATCCTGGTCATCCTGGCGGACGTCGACGGCCCCACGGCCACCCGCCTCCTCACCGAGACGGACGGCCATCTGCGCGCGGCGCTCGCCAGGGCGCGGGAGTAGAGGGGATCCGTGGGCGGATACTGGAGAGCACCCGACCCGGAGACGAACCATGAACCACGCGCAGCTCACCGCCCTGGGCCGCGCCCTGCGTGTGCTCGGGGAGCACGGCGAGGCGCTGTCCCCCGATACACCGGACGCCCGGCTGCACGAGGTGAAGGACGATCTGCGGCGGGCGCTCGACCTGCTGGAGGAGAGCGTCAACACGGCGGCGCCCACCACGCGTTGCGCCGAGCACCCGACGGGCCCGGTCGACAGGAGCGCCCCCGACCTGTGCCTGCTCTGCGAGACCCGGCGCCGCACGGCCCGCCGCGCCGAATTCAACGGCCCCGCCCCGCAGCACCGCCCGGCCGACCCCGCCCCGTCCCGCTACGGAGTACGGGCGGACCGCCCGCAGCCCCAGCAACGCTGGCTCCCGGAACTCTGGAACGGCCAGTCGTGGCAGCTCTGCGGCACCCCCCGCCGGGACCGCCGGGAAGCGGAACTCTTCATCGCGGCCCAACGCCGCTCCCCCCGGGCGGCGATGGCCTACCGCCTGGTCCACGAGTTCACGGACTACGAGGTACTACGAGTCTGGGGAACCCCGATGAGCACGGACCTGGAAACCCCGTAAGCACCGAGGGGCGCGGGGAACTGCGCAAAAAAGAGGGGTCTGGGGGCGCAGCCCCCAGGGACGGGAACGGGAAGGGGCGGCGGGGGCGAAGAACCCATCCACGCCACCCCGCCGCCGCCTTACGCCTTGACCGCCCCCACAGCCTCCCCCGCGCCCTCGGCACCCGCGGCCGCCGCTGATTCCTCCCGTCGCCGCGGAATGAACGCGGCGATGACAAACCCGAGCAACGCCGCCCCGGCCCCCAGCGCCAGCACCGTCCGGAACGCATCCTCCGACGGCAGCGCGAAGCCCCCGAACGCGGTGGTCATCTGAGCCAGCACCACACCGGCCACCGCACTGGCGACAGACGTACCGATGGACCGCATCAGCGTGTTGAGCGCGTTCGCCGCCCCCGTCTCCGACGCCGGCACCGCCCCCATGATCAGCGTAGGCATGGCCCCGTACGTGAACCCGATCCCCGCCCCGATGACACACGACGCCAGCACGAAGTGCCAGACCTCGCTCATCAGCACGACGTTCAGCCCGTACCCCGCGGCCACGATCAGCGCGCCGATCATCAGCGTCACCTTGGGCCCCTTGGCCCGCGACACCAGCGCGGACACCGGCGCCAGCGCCATCATCACCAGACCGGAGGGCGCCATCACGAGGCCCGCCATGAGCAGCGACTGCCCCAGCCCGTATCCGGTCTCCTCCGGCAGCTGCAGCACCTGCGGGATGACCAGGGACATGGAGAACATCGCGAACCCGATGGCGATCGAGGCGAGGTTGGTGATCAGCACCTGCGGCCGGACGGTGGTCCGCAGATCCACCAGCGGCTGATCGGTACGCAGCTCGAAGAGGCCCCAGCCGACCAGGATCAGGACGGCCGCCGCGAACAGACCGAGCGTGGTCCCGCTGGACCACCCCCAGTCACCGCCCTTGGAGATCGCCAGCAGCAGAGAGATCAGCCCGGCCGCCATCCCCACCGATCCGGGCAGATCGAACCGCCCCCCGGTCCGCACCTTGGACTCCGGGACGAGGGAGGCCACCGCGACCAGCGCGACGACACCCAGCCCGGCCGAGATCCAGAACAGCATGTGCCAGTCGAAGTTGTCGGCGATGAGCGCGGCGATGGGCAGCCCGAGCGCTCCGCCGACACCGAGCGAGGCGCTGATCATCGCGGTGGCGGAGCCCAGCTTCTCGGCGGGCAGTTCGTCGCGCAGGATGCTGATGCCGAGCGGGATCACACCGGACGACAGGCCCTGGAGGGCACGCCCGACGATCATCGGGACGAGGGAGTCGCTGAGTCCGGCGACGACGGAGCCCACGACCAACATGCTCATGCTGACCAGCAGCATGCGGCGCTTGCCGTACATGTCGCCGAGCCGGCCCATGACGGGCGTGGCGACGGCGGCGGCGAGCAGGGTGGCGGTGATGGCCCAGGCGGCGTCCGCGGCGGAGGCGTTCAGATACTGCGGCAGTTGCCCCACGATCGGGATGACCAGGGTCTGCATCAGCGAGACGACGATGCCGCCGAAGGCCAGTACGGGCACCACGGCGCCGGTCCTGGGCGGCGCGGCGGTGCCGGGCGTGGGCGAACGGTCGAGTGCGTCGGGCATGAGGGAGGTCTCCGTCGGGACTCGGGGCAATACTTGACTCAAGCAACTTTAAGGCGATTGATTGACTTAAGCAAATTAATACGGGATGACAAACGGATGGCGCCCCCGCGTCCGGAGGCGCCACCCGCCACTGGCCGGCTCAGCTCAGCGTCTTGAGCGCCGACCCCTCGTACGGCGTCAGTTCGTCGAAGCGCCCGGCCAGCACCTTGGCCGCCCAGTTCGGGTCCTGGAGCAGCGCACGGCCCACGGCGACGAGGTCGAACTCGTCGCGCTCCATCCGGTCGAGCAGGTTGTCGATGCCGCCGAGTGCGGCACCCTCCCCCCGGAAGGCCTTGAGGAACTCGCCGTCCAGTCCGACGGAACCGACGGTGATGCTCGGCCTCCCGGTCAGCTTCTTCGTCCAGCCGGCCAGGTTGAGGTCGGAGCCCTCGAACTCCGGGAGCCAGTAGCGGCGCGTGGACGCGTGGAAGGCGTCGACACCGGCCTCGGCGAGCGGGGCGAGGATGGCCTCCAGCTCCTGGGGCGTCTCGGCGAGCCGGGCATCGTAGGCGTCCTGCTTCCACTGCGAGTAGCGGAGGACGACCGGGAACTCCGGCGACACGGAGTCGCGCACCGCGGCCACGATCTCCGCCGCGAACCGGGCGCGCGCGACCGGGTCACCGCCGTAGGCGTCGGTACGGCGGTTGGTGCCGGACCACAGGAACTGGTCGACGAGGTAGCCGTGGGCGCCGTGCAGCTCCACGCCGTCGAAGCCGATCCGCTCGGCGTCGGCGGCGGCCTGTGCGAACGCGCCGATGACATCGTCGATGTCGGTCTGCGTCATCACCCGGCCCTTGCCCTCGGTGCCGTCCGTGCGCACCCCGGACGGACCGACCGCCGGAGCCTGCGGGTACGGCTCCTGCCCCTGCTCGCGAACCATGCCGATGTGCCAGAGCTGCGGCACGATCCTGCCGCCCGCCGCGTGCACCGCCTCGGCGACCTTCACCCACCCCGCGAGCTGCTCCTCCCCGTGGAACCGCGGCACCCGGTCGCTCTGCCCGGCCGACTCGTGTCCGACGTACGTGCCCTCGGTGACGATCAGCCCGACACCGGCGGCGGCCCGGCGCGCGTAGTACGACACCACGTCCTCCCCGGGCACCCCGCCCGGCGAGAACATCCGGGTCATCGGCGCCATGGCGATGCGGTTGGGAACGGTCAGACCGTTGATGGTGACGGGCCGGGACAGAATCCCGGCGGCTCGAGCGGTGGCGTCCGGGGAGGCGACGGTCACGTGGGGGCTCCTCTGTTTCGAATACCGGTCAGTATGTGTACATGCATTAAATGCATCTACGGCACCAACGGGAAGGCGGGGGGAGGCATTCCCTCACTCCCCAGACGTGACTCCGCTCACGAAGCGACCGTGCGCCCGAGGCTCCGCCTTCATCGACCGGCTCACCGACGGCGCCGACATCTCCGTGAAGACGCTGGCCAGGACGCTCCCGTACGGGCAGTGCGCGCTGCGGACCGCTCTCAACAACTGTCAGCGCACGGGCCACTTGCGCCGCGGCCGGGAAACCGTGGCGGCGAGGGCGACCGCCGGTGGCACACGTCGACCGCGACAACTACACGGTCAGGGTCTACAGCGAGCCCAAGAACGGCCGCTATCAGCAGTCGCCGTCATACCCCTGGGGGACCGGCGTCGTACTCCCTGCCCCCGTGGACATCACCCTCGACACCGAGGAGCTCAAGGAGTACGCGGACTGACCCCGCCCACGCCCGAGGGCGGCACCCCCTGTCGGAACAGGGGGTGCCGCCCTCGGTCGTACGGCGGACGGGTCCGATCCTCGGGAGGATCAGAAGTCCATGTCACCGCCCGGCATGCCGCCGCCGGCCGGGGCCGCGGACTTCTCCGGCTTGTCGGCGATGACGGCCTCGGTGGTGAGGAAGAGCGCGGCGATGGAGGCGGCGTTCTGCAGCGCGGAACGGGTCACCTTCGCCGGGTCGATGATGCCTTCCTTGACCAGGTCGACGTACTCGCCGGTCGCGGCGTTCAGGCCGTGGCCCGGGGTCAGGTTGCGCACCTTCTCCACCACGACACCGCCCTCGAGGCCGGCGTTCACGGCGATCTGCTTCAGCGGGGCCTCGAGCGCCAGCTTCACGGCCTGGGCGCCGGTCGCCTCGTCACCCTCGAGCTCCAGCTTCTCGAAGACCTGGGAGGCCTGCAGCAGGGCCACGCCGCCACCGGCGACGATGCCCTCCTCGACGGCCGCCTTGGCGTTGCGCACGGCGTCCTCGATGCGGTGCTTGCGCTCCTTGAGCTCCACCTCGGTGGCGGCACCGGCCTTGATGACCGCGACACCGCCGGCGAGCTTCGCCAGGCGCTCCTGCAGCTTCTCGCGGTCGTAGTCCGAGTCGCTGTTCTCGATCTCGGCGCGAATCTGGTTCACGCGGCCCTGGACCTGGTCGGCCGAGCCGGCACCGTCGACGATGGTGGTCTCGTCCTTGGTGATGACGACCTTGCGGGCCTTGCCCAGCAGGTCGAGCGTCGCGTTCTCCAGCTTGAGGCCGACCTCCTCGGAGATGACCTCGCCGCCCGTGAGGATGGCGATGTCGCCGAGCATGGCCTTGCGGCGGTCACCGAAGCCCGGGGCCTTGACGGCGACGGACTTGAAGGTGCCGCGGATCTTGTTGACCACCAGGGTCGACAGGGCCTCGCCCTCGACGTCCTCGGCGATGATCAGCAGCGGCTTGCCGCCCTGCATGACCTTCTCCAGGAGCGGGAGCAGGTCCTTGACGTTGGAGATCTTGGAGTTCGCGATCAGGATGTACGGGTCGTCGAGGACGGCCTCCATACGCTCCATGTCGGTGGCGAAGTACGCCGAGATGTAGCCCTTGTCGAAGCGCATACCCTCGGTGAGCTCGAGCTCCAGACCGAAGGTCTGGGACTCCTCGACGGTGATGACGCCTTCCTTGCCGACCTTGTCCATGGCCTCGGCGATGAGCTCGCCGATCTGGGTGTCGGCGGCGGAGATGGAGGCCGTGGAGGCGATCTGCTCCTTGGTCTCGACATCCTTCGCCTGCTCGAGGAGCGCACCGGAGACGGCCTCGACGGCCTTCTCGATACCGCGCTTCAGAGCCATCGGGTTGGCACCCGCGGCAACGTTGCGCAGGCCCTCCTTGACCAGGGCCTGGGCGAGAACGGTCGCGGTGGTCGTACCGTCACCGGCGACGTCGTCCGTCTTCTTGGCGACTTCCTTGACCAGCTCGGCGCCGATCTTCTCGTACGGGTCCTCGAGCTCGATCTCCTTGGCGATGGACACACCATCGTTGGTGATCGTGGGGGCGCCCCACTTCTTCTCGAGGACGACGTTGCGGCCCTTGGGGCCGAGCGTCACCTTGACGGCGTCCGCGAGCTGGTTCATGCCGCGCTCGAGGCCGCGCCGCGCCTCCTCGTCGAACGCGATGATCTTGGCCATGTGAAGTGGTCCCTCCAGGACTGGGGGTGATTCCTTCGGACCGCGCCCGCGCCCGCGACGGACGGCTCGCCGGCCTTGTGGTTCCTTGCCCCACACGACCTGCGGGCCTCACCGACCCGGTCCTTACGTTGTCACTCTCACCTTCAGAGTGCTAACGCCAATGATTAGCACTCGACCCATGCGAGTGCAAGCGCCTATGGGTAGTACAGGGACGCGCTCAGCCGCCCGCGAACACGGCGCGCCCCCCGCGCGGGCACGCGGCGGGCCCGGCGCGGCACCCCGCGGGCAGGGCACAGACACGGCGCGAGCAGGGCGCGGGCACGGCGAAGGGCCCGCACCCCGGGGGGTGCGGGCCCTTCACCGGCAGAAGATTCTTTCGGCTGATAGCGCGTTCAGGCGCTGAGACGAACCATGTCGGCCTGCGGGCCCTTCTGACCCTGCGAGATCTCGAACTCGACCCGCTGGCCTTCTTCGAGGGTGCGGTAGCCGTCCATCTGGATCGCGCTGTAGTGGACGAAAACATCCGCACCACCGTCGACCGCGATGAAGCCGTACCCCTTCTCCGCGTTGAACCACTTGACGGTGCCCTGAGCCATGCCTAACTCCCCTATTACTGGCCCTTGCACGGATCCGCACTTCGCGGATCCGGGTCAGACCTCACCCCCCAACGGTTGGGGGCGTGCGCCGGAACGCGTCGACCGCGGCTGAATGTATCTGCCCAACTGCCGTCTGCAACAGGTCAATCGGACGAGAAATCTGGACGACACCGGTCCGGAATGTGGCGAGAATTCGCCTGAATTCAGGGCAAGCCGGACCGGACAATCAGCGCAAATGCCGTGGAAGGGGCCCGCACTTTGGCTACATCCAGTCGGGCTCGCGGCAGAAATCAAGGGTTCCCGATCAGTGGATCGGGGGCGTGTTCCCCAACTCTACCGCGCTCAATCCCATGGAATTGCCCCCTCCGCTTCTCTTACGGAGGGGGCAAAGTCCCAAACGCTCGGTCATCGTCATTACCGACGGTAATGATCAGCCTCCGGCCACCGCCGGAATGATCGAGACGCCGGCCCCGTCCGGAGTGGCCGTCTCCAGCCCCTGCTCGAACCGCACGTCGTCGTCGTTGACGTACACGTTCACGAACCGCCGCAGCTTGCCCTGGTCGTCCAGTACCCGGGCGGCGATCCCGGTGTGGTTCTTCTCCAGATCCGAGATGACCTCGCCGAGGGTCGCCCCCTCGGCGCTCACTTCGGCCTGCCCACCGGTGTAGGTACGCAGAATGGTAGGAATCCGTACGGTAACGCTCACAACAAAACCTCCGGTCAGGTGACTTACCCAGGGGGCGCGGGGCTGTATCGACATGCGGCTGCCGCCGCGTGGGCGCGATCAACCCCCGCCGACCCGCGGACGAGGACGAGAGAACGGCCGCTAGGCCAGCCCGGCCTCACGGAACGACTCGAGGCTGGGACGAATCGTCGCCGTCATCCCCGTGCCGGCGACCGCGTCCAGCGTCTTCAGACCATCGCCGGTGTTGAGCACCACGGTGGTCAGAGAAGGATCGAGCGCCCCGCTCTCCAGCAGCTTCCGGGTGACCCCCACGGTCACACCCCCCGCGGTCTCCGCGAAGATCCCCTCGCTCCGGGCGAGCAACTTGATCGCGTCGACGATCTGCTCGTCCGTGACGTCCTCCACCGCCCCGCCGGTACGGCGTGCGATGTCCAGGACGTACGGCCCGTCCGCCGGGTTGCCGATCGCCAGCGACTTGGCGATCGTGTCCGGCTTCTGCGGACGTACGACGTCGTGCCCCGCCTTGTACGCGGTGGAGACCGGCGAGCACCCCTCGGCCTGCGCGCCGAAGATCCGGTACGGCTTGTCCTCGACCAGACCGAGCCTGATCAGCTCCTGCAGCCCCTTGTCGATCTTCGTGAGCTGCGAGCCGGAGGCGATCGGGACGACGAGCTGGTCGGGCAGCTCCCAGCCCAGCTGCTCGCAGATCTCGTACGCGAGGGTCTTGGAGCCCTCCGCGTAGTACGGCCGCAGGTTGACGTTGACGAACCCCCAGCCCTCGCCGGCCGGGTCGCCGATCAGCTCGGAGCAGAAACGGTTCACGTCGTCGTAGTTGCCCTCGATGCCGACGAGTTCACCGCCGTAGACGGCGGCCATGACGACCTTGCCCTGTTCCAGGTCGTGCGGGATGAACACACAGGACCGGAAGCCGGCGCGGGCCGCGGCGGCACCGACGGCGCCGGCGAGGTTGCCGGTGGAGGAGCAGGACAGGGTGGTGAAGCCGAAGGCGCGGGCGGCCTCGATGGCCTGCGCGACGACGCGGTCCTTGAAGGAGTGCGTCGGGTTGCCGGAGTCGTCCTTGACGAACAGCTTGCCGGGGTCGACACCCAGCTCACGGGCGAGGTTGTCGGCCCGGACGAGCTTGGTCCAGCCGGGGTTGATGTTGGGCTTGTCCGCCACGTCCGCCGGGACGGGCAGCAGCGGCGCGTAGCGCCAGATGTTCGCGGGTCCCGCTTCGATCCGCTTGCGCAGTTCCTCGGTGTCGTAGGCCGAGAAGTCGTAGGCGATCTCCAGCGGGCCGAAACACTCCTCGCAGGCGAAGACGGGGCCGAGCGGGACGCGGTGGCCGCACTCGCGGCAGGAGAGCGCCGCTGCGGGGCCGAGGTCGACCGCGGAATCGGTGGTGCTTGCAACAGTCTGCACAGCCATGGAGGCGAGGCCCTTTCTCCTCATCTTCCTCACGACGCATCTCGCCGTGAGACGGATTTGGCACCTTCCCTAGCCGGGAGCCTCGCCACGTCTGTGTGACAAGAGCCGGCTGGAGGGTTGCCGGGGCTTCATCGGGCCGTATCCCTCTGCCCCTCTGGATGAGCGGTGTTCAGTTGTTGTCCACGCGGTGACCCCGGCATGCGGTGGTCACGGGCGTTGTTCAAGACTGTAACCGACGGCCTGCGGGGTGGAGAGTGCCCGTCCGAACCGCGAGACGGATCACAGGCCAGTGAGGAGCCCGGGAGCGTGCTGGAAGAAGTCGAACGCTGGCTGACCGACCGCTCCTGGTCCGTGGGCGACCGGCCGCTCCACCGGATCCTGGCGGCGAAGCGCGCCACGGGGCAGACCGTGAGCGTGGTGCTGCCCGCGCTCAACGAGGAGGCGACGGTCGGCGACATCGTGTCGGTGCTCCGGCACGACCTGGTACTGCGGGTTCCGCTGGTCGACGAGATCGTGGTGGTCGACTCGGGGTCGACGGACCGTACGGCCGAGGCGGCGGCCGCGGCGGGCGCGACCGTGGTGCACCGGGACGCGATCCTGCCCCGGATCCCCGCGGTGCCCGGCAAGGGCGAGGTGCTGTGGCGGTCGCTGCTCGTCACCCGGGGCGACATCGTGTGCTTCGTCGACGCGGACCTGCGGGAGTTCTCCTCCGACTTCGTCTCCGGCATCGTCGGCCCGCTGCTCACCGAGCCCGACGTGCACCTGGTCAAGGCGATGTACGACCGTCCGCTCACGGTGTCCGACGGACACGCCTCCGGCACGGTGGCGGCCGGTCAGGGCGGCCGGGTCACCGAGCTGATGGCGCGCCCGCTGCTGAACATGCACTGGCCCCAGCTGGCCGGTTTCGTCCAGCCGCTCGGCGGCGAGTACGCGGCCCGCCGGAGCCTCCTCGAGCAGCTGCCGTTCCCGGTCGGGTACGGCGTCGAGCTGGGCATGCTGGTCGACGCGCTGCACCTGGTGGGCCTGGACGCGCTGGCCCAGGTCGACGTCGGCGTCCGCAAGCACCGCCACCAGGACGGCCAGGCCCTCGGCCGGATGGCCGCCGCGATCTACCGCACCGCCCAGCTGCGCCTGGCCCGCGGCCATCTGATCCGGCCGTCCCTGACCCAGTTCGAGCGGGCGGGCGACAACTTCGAGCCCCGTACGTACTCGGTCGACACGGAGGAACGGCCGCCGATGACGGAGGTCGCGGAGTACCAGGCACGCAGGGTCGCCTGATCCGTATACGGCCGAAGTGTGCGTTTGAGGCCCCTGGGGCCGGGCTAGGTTGAGGCGTATGGCTGTCACGCAGGGTGCTCAGGTGCTGGTCGCGTCGAATCGCGGGCCCGTCTCGTACACGGTGGAGGACGACGGGTCGCTGCGCGCCAAACGGGGCGGCGGGGGGCTGGTGTCGGGGCTCTCGGCGATCGGGCCGGACGCGGGGGCGCTGTGGGTGTGCTCGGCGCTGTCCGACGGCGACCGGGAGGCGGTGCGGCGCGGGGCCGGCGAGGACGGCGTACGGATGCTGGACATCCCGGCGGACGTGCACGCGGACGCGTACAACGGGATCGCGAACTCGGTGCTGTGGTTCGTCCACCACATGCTGTACCAGACGCCGCTGGAGCCGGTCTTCGACGCGGAGTTCCGCAGGCAGTGGGCGTCGTACGAGGCCTACAACCGGGCGTTCGCCGAGGCGCTGGCCGAGGAGTCGGCGCCGGGTGCGGCGGTCCTGGTCCAGGACTACCACCTGACGCTGGTCCCCGGGATGCTCCGTGAGCTCCGCCCGGACCTGCGCATCGCGCACTTCTCGCACACGCCGTGGGCGCCGCCGGAGTACTTCCGCATGCTGCCCGACGACATCGCCGGGCAGTTGCTGCGCGGCATGCTGGGCGCGGACCGGCTCGGCTTCCTCACCCACCGCTGGGCGGACGCGTTCACGGCGTGCTGCGAGCAGTTCGCGGGCGGGCTCGGGGACACCCGGATCGGGGTGCACGGCCTCGGCGCCGACGCGGACTTCCTGCGGGCCCGGTCCCACGAGGCGGACGTCGAGGAGCGGATCGTGGCGCTCCGGGAGGAGATCGGCGAGGGGCGCCGGACGATCGTACGGGTCGACCGGACCGAGCTCTCGAAGAACATCGTGCGCGGTCTGCTGGCCTACCGGCAGCTTCTGGACGACCGCCCCGAGTGGCGCGAACGTGTGGTGCACATCGCCTTCGCCTACCCCTCCCGGCAGGATCTTGCCGTGTACCGCGACTACACCGCGGAGGTGGCACGGGTCGCGGAGGAGATCAACGAGCGGTACGGCACCGAGGGCTGGCGACCGGTCCTGCTGCACCTCAAGGACGACTTCGCGCGCTCGCTGGCCGCGTACCGGCTGGCGGACGTGGCGCTGGTCAACCCCGTGCGCGACGGCATGAACCTGGTCGCCAAGGAGGTCCCGGTGGTCTCCGACGCGGGGTGCGCGCTGGTGCTGTCACGGGAGGCGGGCGCGCACGAGGAGCTGGGTGAGGACGCGCTCACGGTCAATCCGTACGACATCGTCGAGACCGCCGGCGCCCTGCACGAGGCGCTGACGATGGGCCCGGAGGAACGGGCCGAGCGCGCCAAGCGCCTGACGGCGGCGGCGACCGCGCTGCCCCCGGCGCGCTGGTTCCTGGAGCAGCTGGAGGCGCTGCGGGAGACCGGCGGGCGTGGATAGGTTGGGACGCATGGGCAGCCCTACGGATTCCACGCCGGTGCCCGCCACGCGGGCGGGACGGGACGGACTGGACGCACTTCTCTCCCGGCCGGACAAGGCGCTGATCGGGCTCGACTTCGACGGGACGCTCGCGCCGATCGTGGCCGACCCGGAGCGGGCCCGCGCGCACCCGGACGCGGTGCCGGCGCTCGCCGCGCTCGCGCCGAAGGTGGCTTCGGTCGCGGTCGTCACCGGCCGGCCGGCGGACGTCGCGGTCCGTCACGGCGGCTTCGCGGGCGTGCCGGGTCTGGAGCACCTGGTCGTCCTCGGCCATTACGGCGCCGAACGCTGGGACGCGGTCACGGACACCGTCACCGCGCCCGCCCCGCACCCCGGGGTCGCCGCGGTCCGCGCGGAGCTGCTGGACCGGGCCGGGGCGTGGCGGGGCACGTGGGTCGAGGAGAAGGGCGGCCGCGCGGTGGCGGTCCACACCCGCCGGGCCACCGATCCGCAGGCCGCGTTCGACGCCCTGCGCCCGCCGCTCACCGAGCTGGCGGCGCGGCACGGTCTGATCGTCGAGCCCGGCCGCATGGTCCTGGAACTCCGCCCGCCCGGCATGGACAAGGGCGTCGCCCTTCTGGACCACGCGCGGTCCATCGGCGCGGGGTCGGTGCTGTACGCGGGCGACGACCTGGGCGACCTGCCGGCGTACGGGGCGGTCGAGCGGCTCCGTGCCTCCGGCGTCCCAGGGCTGCTGGTGTGCAGCGGCAGCGACGAGGTCACGGAACTGAGGGAACGCTCGGACCTGGTGGTCGACGGACCGGCGGGTGTGGTGGGGCTGCTGCGGGCGCTGGCGGGGCGTCTGCCCTGACGGGATTCGCCCCCGCCGCCCCTTCCCGTTCCCGACCCCGGGGGCGCTGCCCCCGGACCCCCGCTCCTCAAACGCCGGAGAGGCTGCGTTTTGCGGCGGATCAGCGCTCGGCGCGGCGGGATTCGCGGACTCGGCGGAGGCGGTTGACCGTGATCGGGTCGTGGGCCAGGGCCCGGGGGTTGTCCAGGAGGGCGTTGAGGAGTTGGTAGTAGCGGACGGGGGCCAGGCCCAGTTCCTCTCGGATGGCGCGCTCCTTGACGCCGGGGCCCGAGAAGCCCCGGCGTTCCAGGGCCAGGATGTCCTGCTCGCGCTGGGCGAGTCCCCCGTCTCCCGTGTCCATGCCCCGCAGGCTACCCCGCCGCCTCCGCGCGCGTCGCCGCCGCCTGGAGGCCGCCGAGGACGCCCGCGGGGCTGCCGTTCGGGGTGACCGCCTTGCCGATCTGCTTCTTCACCGCCGCGTTGACCGCCGCCCAGGAGGTGTTGCCGACCGGGTAGAGCTCCGAGGTCGCCAGCTGGTCGAGGAACGGCTTCAGGTCCTTGTCCTGCTCGGACGCGGCCATCGTCCGGGACGCGGAGACGGTGACCGGCAGCAGGTTGTACTCGCGGGAGAACGCGAGCACGTTGTCCTCGCTGTAGACGAAGTCGAGGAAGTCGCCGATCTCGTCGCGGTGGCCGTTCTCCTTGAAGGCCATCATCCAGTCGGCGACGCCGAGCGTGGCCTTGCTCTCGCCCTCGGCGCCCGGCGTCGGCACCATGCCGAACTTCACGCCCTTCGCCTTCGCCGTCTCCATCAGCGAGGGATGCCCGTTGAGCATGCCGACCTGCCCGGCGGCGAACGCCTCGAACGCGTCGGCCCGGTCGAGCTTGCCGGGTGCGACCGGGCCCGTCAGGCCCTTGCCGACCAGTTCGCTCTTGAGCCAGCCGAAGGTCTCGACGTTCGCCGCGGAGTCGATGCTGTAGGTGCCCGTGATGTCGGTGTAGCCGCCTTCACCGCCGAGCATCCACTGCATGGTCTCGGCCTGCGCCTCCTCCGGGCCGAGCGGCAGCGCGTACGGGTACTTCACGCCGTCCGCCTTGAGCGCCTCGGCGTCCGCGGCGAGCTCGTCCCAGGTCTTCGGCGGGGTGATGCCGGCCTCGTCGAACAGGGTCTTGTTGTAGAACAGCACGCGCGTGGAGGAGGCGAACGGCATGCCGTACTGCACGCTGTTGACCTCGCCCGCGGTGGTCAGCTGGGAGAGGAAGTCCGCCTGGACGGGGATGGAGAGCAGGTCGCCGGCCTTGTAGAGCCGCCCCTCGGCCGCGTAGTCGGCGTACGCGCCGATCTGCGCCAGGTCGGGCGCCTCGCCCGCGTCGACCATCTCCTTGACCTTGCGGTCGACGTCGTTCCAGGAGTAGACGTCCACGTCGATCTTCACATCGGGGTGCTCGGACTCGTACCGGTCGGCCAGGTCCTGCCAGTACTTCTCGGAGCTGTTGGACTCGCTGTCGCCGTAGTCGGCGGCGACCAGCTTCAGCGTCACGTCGGATGATCCGCCACCGAGACCGCATCCGCCGAGGACTCCCGTCAGCCCCAGTGCGGACACCACCGCGATCACCCTTGTCCTGACCCGCCGCTGCACGTGCCTTACCCCTGCCCCGGCGCTGACGCGCCATCGGAAAACATTCGATAATCGGAATAAGGTCTACACCACGCGAGTGGACTAGACCTCTTGAGGGTAGCCGGTCCACACTGTCACCCGTGAGACACGTCATCGCCCTCGATGTGGGCGGCACCGGGATGAAGGCCGCGCTGGTCGGGGCGGACGGCGAGCTGCTGCACCAGGACCGCCGGGCCACCGGCCGCGAACGCGGCCCGGACGCGGTCGTCGCGGACATCCTCGGCTTCGCCGCCGACCTGCGCGCCGACGGCGTACGGCGGTACGGCGAACCCGCGTCCGCCGCCGGCGTCGCCGTCCCCGGCATCGTCGACGAGTCCGAAGGCGTCGCCGTCTACGCGGCCAACCTCGGCTGGCGCGACGTCCCGCTGCGCGCACTGCTCACCGAACGGCTCGGCGTCCCCGTCGCCCTCGGCCACGACGTCCGCACCGGCGGTCTCGCCGAGGGCCGGATCGGCGCGGGCCGGGGCGCGGACCGGTTCCTGTTCGTGCCGCTGGGCACCGGCATCGCGGGCGCCATCGGCATCGACGGCCGGGTGGAGGCGGGCGCGCACGGCTTCGCGGGCGAGATCGGCCATGTCGTCGTACGGCAGCAGGGTGCCGTCTGTCCCTGCGGCCAGCGCGGCTGTCTGGAGCGGTACGCGTCCGCCGCCGCGGTCGGAGAGGCCTGGGCCGCCGCCTGCGGCGACCCGGGCGCGGACGCCGCGGACTGCGCCAAGGCCGTCGAGTCCGGTGACGTACAGGCCCGCCGGGTGTGGCAGGACGCGGTGGACGCGCTCGCCGACGGGCTGGTCACCGCGCTCACCCTGCTGGACCCCAGGACGCTGATCATCGGTGGCGGGCTCGCCGAGGCGGGGGAAACCTTGTTCACACCACTGCGGGAGGCCGTCCGGCGGCGGGTCACCTTCCAGAAGCTGCCGTCCCTGGTCCCCGCGGCCCTCGGGGACACCGCCGGATGCCTGGGCGCGGGGCTCCTCGCCTGGGACCTGCTCGCCGACACCACTGACCCCTCGTCTCCTTCGGAGGTAACCACCTGATGGCCCCCACCAAGGTTCTGACCGGTGCCCGGGTGGTACTTCCCACCGGGACCGTGGACGACGGCCGCGTGATCATCGAGGGCACGCGGATCGCGGACACGGCGCCCGAGCGTGCGGAGACGGTCGATCTCGGCGGCCACTGGGTGGTCCCCGGCTTCGTCGACCTCCACAACCACGGCGGCGGCGGCGCCTCCTTCGCCGGCGGCACCGCCGAGGACGTCCTCAAGGGCGTCCACACCCACCGTCTGCACGGCACCACCACGGTGGTCGCCTCCGCCGTCACCGGCGACCTGGACTTCCTCGCCCGGCATGCCGGGATGCTGGCCGAACTGGCCCAGCAGGGCGAGATCGCCGGCATCCACTTCGAGGGCCCGTTCATCTCCCCCTGCCGCAAGGGCGCGCACGACGAGGGTCTGCTGCGCGACCCCGACCCGGCCGAGGTCCGCAAGCTGGTCGACGCGGCGCACGGACACGCGCGGATGATGACCCTGGCGACCGAGCTGCCCGGCGGCCTGGACTCCGTACGGCTGCTCGCGGAGCACGGCGTGATCGCCGCCGTCGGGCACACGGACGCCACGTACGAGCAGACGCTGCAGGCGATCGACGCGGGGGCGACGGTCGCCACGCACCTGTTCAACGCGATGCCGCCGCTCGGCCACCGCTCCCCCGGCCCGATCACCGCGCTGCTGGAGGACGAGCGGGTCACGGTCGAGCTGATCAACGACGGCACCCATCTGCACCCCGCCGCCCTCCAGTTGGCCTTCCACCACGCGGGCGCGGGCCGGGTCGCCTTCATCACCGACGCGATGGACGCGGCCGGCTTCGGCGACGGCCGCTACATGCTCGGCCCGCTGGAGGTCGAGGTCGCGGACGGGGTGGCCCGGCTGGTGGAGGGCGGCTCGATCGCCGGCTCCACGCTCACCCTGGACCGCGCCTTCAAGCGGGCGGTCACGGTGGACGGGCTGCCCGTCGAGGACGTCGTACGGGCGATCTCCGCCAATCCGGCCCGGCTGCTCGGCCGGGACGACCGCATCGGCTCCCTGGAGCCCGGGAAGGACGCCGACCTGGTGGTGCTGGACGCCGGGTTCGACCTGGTGGGCGTGATGCGCCGGGGCGCATGGGTGGTCCGTCCCGAACTGGGCTGATCCGTCCCGCCCTCGGAGAACGGCGGCCGGTTCGGGGGCTGGGCCGACCGCCGTCCCTTTGGCATGATCGTGACCACGAGTGCTACGAGTGTGCGCAGGTGGAAGGGGAGGTCGGCCCGGTGATACTCACGGTCACGCTGAACACCGCTCTCGACATCACCTATCGCGTACCGTCCCTGCGGTCCGGTGCCTCGCACCGGGTCTCCGAGGTGACGGAGAGCCCCGGCGGCAAGGGCGTCAACGTCGCCAGGGTGCTCGCCGCCCTCGGCCACGAGGTGACGGTCACCGGCTTCTCGGGCGGCACGACGGGCCGGATCCTGCGCGACCGGCTCACCGAGGTCCCGCGCCTGACGGACGCGCTCGTCCCGGTCTCCGGCACGACCCGCCGCACCGTCGCCGTCGTCGACGGACGCGCCGGCGACACCACCCAGCTCAACGAACCCGGCCCGACGATCACCCACGCCGAATGGGCCGCCTTCCAGGAGGTCTACGAGGATCTCCTCGCCTCCGCCTCGGCGGTGGCCCTGTGCGGCAGCCTGCCCCCGGGCGTCCCCGTGGGCGCGTACGCGGGCCTGCTCCGCACGGCACGCGCGGCGCGGGTGCCGGCCCTGCTCGACACCAGCGGTGCGGCGCTGCGGCGCGGGGTGGCGGGCCGTCCCGACATCCTCAAGCCGAACGCCGACGAGCTGGCCGAACTCACCGGCTCCCACGAGCCGTTGCGCGCCATCCAGGACGCCCGCCGGCGCGGCGCGGGCACGGTGGTCGCCTCCCTGGGGCCGAAGGGCCTCCTCGCGGTCACCCCGGAGGGCCGCTGGCGCGCGACCCCGCCGACCCGGCTGGCCGGCAACCCGACGGGGGCCGGCGACTCCGCGGTCGCGGGCCTGTTGTCGGCCCTGGTCGAACACCGCCCCTGGCCGGACCGCCTGGTCCGCGCGGTAGCCCTGTCGACGGCGACGGTCCTGTCCCCGACGGCCGGCGACTTCGACCGGACGGCCTACGAGGAGCTGCTGACGGGGGTCACGGTGACACGGGAGAGCAGCGCGGCCTAGGCCAGGTCAGTCCTTGACCTGGCCCTTCTTCAGCCACATCTGGTCCAGCAGGACGTTGCACTTGTCGCCGTCGGCGCAGGAGACCGAGATGGTGTTGGTGCCCTTGTTGAGGGTGGGCCAGGAGTAGGTCTTGGTCCAGCCCTTGGAGAAGTCGCCGTCCTTGGCGTGGGCGAAGTTGCCCATGTTGACCTTGGAGCCGAACTCCTTGCCGTTGACGGTGAGCGTCATCGACTGGTCCTCGTCGGCGGTGCTGTAGCGCACGAAGACGGTGTAGGCGCCGTCCTCCGGGATGCCGTCGACGGTCCAGGTGACCGAGTTCCCCGGCTGGTTGAGGCCGGCCACGTAGACGCCGCCGTCGGACTGCGCGCCCGCGACGTCCGACGCGGTGGCGGCCGTACCGCCGAGCCGCAGCGCCTTCGCGTCGATGGTGGGCAGCTCCGCCGTCTCCTCGTCGTCGCCCTTGCTCGCCGACGGTGTCGGCTCGCCCGTGTCCTGGGACTGGGTCGGGGTGGAGTCCGCCTGGTTGTCACCCTTGTCGTCGTCATCGCCGCCGATCATGGCGATGCCGATGCCGATGACGACCGCGGCGACGACCGCGATCGCGCCGATCAGGAGGCCCTTGGTGTTCGGGCCGCGGCCCCGGCCGCCCCCGCCGCCGTGCGACGCATGGGCGCTGGGCGCCCCGCCGGGCAGCGTCTCCGGAGCGGCGTAGTGGGCGCTCGGCTGGCCGTAGACACCCTGCTGCGGCGGCGGAGCCTGCGGGGCGGCGCCCGGCTGGCCGTACTGGCGGGTCCCGACCGGCCGCACCCGGTTGACCGAGTTCGGGTAGCCGTAGCCCCCGGACGGCGGCTGGGCGCCGTTGGCCTGCCCGTCGGCGTAGAGGTAGCCGAACGGGTCGTCGTCCTCCGGCGTGCTCGCGCCGTTGTTGCCGGCCGTCATCCCTTGGTGCTCCTAGCTGCGGATCGGGTGCAGAGTGAGGGGGTGGAGCTAGCGAGCCTACCTGCTTCTCATGACCCGAACGGGTGACTCCGACCGCATCGCTCGACTGACCTGCGATTCATCCGGCACGGCGATGCTGTTTGGGACGAGATCGTTTCTCGACGTACATCCGCTCGTCGGCGGACTTCAACACTTCGTCCGCCGTCATCCCGCAGTGCGCCCACCCGATGCCGAAACTGGCGCCGACCCTGACGGCCCGTCCCTCGGCCCGGATGGGCTGGATGATCTCGTTGCGCAGCCGCACGGCGAGGTCCTGGGCGTCGGCCCGGCCGAGACCGTCGGCGAGGATCACGAACTCGTCGCCGCCGAGCCGGGCGACGGTGTCGCCGTCCCGTACGCCGTTGCCGAGCCGGCGGGCGACCTCGATGAGCACGGCGTCGCCCGCGTTGTGCCCGAACCGGTCGTTGATCGACTTGAAGCCGTCGAGGTCGCAGAAGAGCACCGCGAGACCCTTGGCGCCGTCGTCGAACTCGGCGGCGGGCGCGACCAGGTGCACATGGTGGTCGAAGCCGTCGTACTTCTCGGCGCCCGGCGGGAAGTCGAAGTCGTGGCCCCGGTCGAAGGCGGGCGGGCCGTAGGCGGCGTCGAAGCCGTCCACGGAGCCGAAGGACTCGAAGGGTTCCATGGAGTCGACGGTGGCGGGCAGCACGGGCTGCGGCGACTGCCGGCACAGCCGGGACGACAGCCGGGCGCGCAGCTCGGCGGAGTTCGGCAGCCCGGTGAGCGAGTCGTGGGAGGCGCGGTGGGCGAGCTGGAGCTCGCGGCGCTTGCGCTCCTCTATGTCCTCGACGTGGGTGAGGAGGAAACGCGGCCCGTCGGCGGCGTCGGCGACCACGCTGTTGCGCAGGGACACCCAGACGTAGGTGCTGTCGCGGCGGCACAGGCGCAGCTCGGCCCGGCCGCCCTCGGCGGAGGTGCGGAGCAGGGTGCCTATGTCCTCGGGGTGGACCAGGTCGGAGAAGGAGTAGCGGCGCATCGCGGAGGCGGGGCGGCCGAGGAGGCGGCACAGGGCGTCGTTGGTGCGCAGGATGCGGCCGTGCTGGTCACCGCCCATCTCGGCGATGGCCATGCCGGAGGGCGCGTACTCGAAGGCCTGCCGGAAGCTCTCCTCGCTGGCCCGCAGCGCCTGCTGCTCGCGCTCCAGACGGACCAGGGCGCGCTGCATGTTGGCACGCAGGCGCGCGTTGCTGATCGCGATGGCGGCCTGGAAGGCGTACATCTGCAGGGCCTCGCGGCCCCAGGCGCCGGGCCGGCGGCCGTTGCGCGGGCGGTCCACGGACAGGATGCCGACCAGCTCTCCGGAGGTGCCGCCACCCTGCGGGCCGGGGGCGTACATCGGCGCGAAGAGCCGGTCCGAGGGGTGCCACTCGTCCTCGAAGCGGGGCGCGGGCCCGTCGGTGTACCACTGCGGTACGTCGTCGTCGTCGAGGACCCAGCCCTCGGTGTGCGGTATGAACACCAGGTCGCCCCAGCGCTCGCCCATGTGCAGTCGGCGGTCCCAGGACTCGCGGGAGCCGGTCCGGCCGGTGATGAGGGCCTCGGCCGCGGAGTTCCCGGCCAGGGCGGCGACGACGAGATCACCGTCGGGGCGTACGAGATTGACACACGCGAGTTCGTAGTTGAGGGCGTCCACGACGCCGTCGGCGACGGTCTGCAGGGTGTCCGCGAGGCTGCGGGCCGTGTTCATGTCGGCCATGGCCGAGTGGAGTTGCCGCAGCGACGCAAGGCGGACGTAGGGTTCCGACTCGGTCTCCATCCTCGCCCTCCTCCCGAGACCTCGCAGCGAATCAAGCGTTCTCTTCGGCGTATCGTCCCAGCAGTTTCCCCGCCACTGAATCACAGCGCGCTGCCCACTCGGTACACAGGGTCAACAATTCTTGCCCCTTGTGACTCAAGTCACAACCAAACGTGAACAGTTGCGTGGACTTTCCGCGCTTTACGGGTGTGCTTACCGAACGCAGTTTTTGTGGTGCTTGTGCATGGACTGTGCCCGTCTCGGGCGTTGGTCCTAGGTCCCGTCTCGGGCCGGGGCCCGATGCGGAACCTGTGGAGCGGACATTAGCGTTTCCGGCGTGCCGAACACTTCCGCCCCGTCCACGATCACCGTTGTGCCCGCCGCCCGTCATGCTGAGGGGGTGAGCAACGACGAGTTCCGTGCCGCCCTGTCCCGGCTGGCCGCCGGCGTGGTCCTGGTGACCGCGCAGGAGCCGCCGCTGGACCCCGACGACCCCTCGGCGCCGGCCGGCGAGGACGTCGGCATGACGGCCACCGCGTTCATGTCGGTCTCGCTGGACCCGCCGCTGGTGCTGGTCAGTCTGCGCAACGGCTCCCGCATGGACGAACTCCTCGACGAACAGCCCCTGTGGGCGGTGTCCGTGCTCTCCGAGAGCCAGCGCCATGTCGCGGGTCGTTTCGCGATGAAGGGGCGGGTCAGCGACCGGCTGCTCTTCGCGGACATTCCGTACCGGCGCGGCGAACACAGCGGCTCACCGCTGGTCGGCGGGGCGCTGGCGACGATGGAATGCCGCACGGAACGACGCGTCCCGGCCGGGGACCACACCCTGGTCATCGGGCACGTCCTGACGGCCCACATCCCGAGCGCGGAGGGCGGCCCCCTGGCCTATTTCCGCGGCCGTTACCGCCAGTTGCGCTGACCGCATTGCGCCGGCAGCCGAAATCCCGTTTCCCTCACGGGATTTCCCCTCCCGCCCCGCATGAATTCCCCGCACGGGATCACAACCGGGGGCGAACGGCGCGACCCGGCGCCCACCCATGCCACCCTGCGGCACGCCGTGAGCCACACCCCCCGAAGGGGCGCGGGGAACTGCGCGACCAGCCACAACACACCCGCACCCACCCACGAACTCGACAGCCGCCGCGAGCCACACCCCCCGAAGGGGCGCGGGGAACTGCGCGACCAGCCACAACACACCCGCACCCGCCGAAGGCGCGAAACCACCCCCCGCAGGGGGCGCCAGGGCCCGGGGTCACACCCCGAGGGGGCCCGGGGGGGTCACCCCCAGTCCCGCGCGGAGCGCCCCCGCTTCGTCTCCGACCGCTGCTTCTTCTCCCGCAGCCGCCGCTCATTGATCCCCCGCGGAATCCGCGTAGCCCGCCGCGGTTTCGGCGGCGGCGCACTCGCCTCCGCGAGCAGCGCGGCCATCCGCACCGCCGCCGTCTCACGATTGCGCCACTGCGACCGGTGCTCCGAAGCGCGAACAGTGATCACCCCACCGTTCAGCCGCCCCGCCAGCCGCTCCAGCGCCCGCTGCTTCCACACTTCCGGCAGCGCTTCCGTACGCGCGAGATCGAAACGCAGTTCGACCTGCGAGTCGCTCGTGTTCACATGCTGCCCGCCCGGCCCGGACGACCGCGAGAAACGCCACGTGAGCTCGGCCTCGGGCAGGGAGACGGAGCCGCGGATGACATAGGGACCGGACATGACATACAGGTTCCCGCCCCTGACCCGGTCACGTCATCCGAATATTCGGATCCCGGTAAAGAAAGTAAAGCGACCTGGAACCTCACGCACCCCTCTCCGCGTTCAAGGTGGTAGCTGTAGCTTCTAGGCCGTACGTAGCCGTACGCAAACGAGGGAAGGGACTCCCAACAATGGCTGTAAGCCTGTCCAAGGGTGGCAACGTCTCGCTCACCAAGGAGGCTCCGGGCCTGACCGCCGTCACCGTGGGCCTCGGCTGGGACGTCCGCACCACCACCGGCACGGACTTCGACCTCGACGCCTCGGCGATCGCGGTCAACACGCAGGGCCGGGTCTACTCGGACGGCCACTTCGTGTTCTTCAACAACAAGCAGACCCCGGACAACACCATCGTCCACACCGGTGACAACCGCACGGGTGAGGGCGCCGGCGACGACGAGGCGATCAACGTCAACCTGGCCGCCCTCCCCGCCGACATCGACAAGATCGTCTTCCCGGTGTCGATCTACGACGCCGAGAACCGCAGCCAGAACTTCGGCCAGGTGCGCAACGCGTACATCCGTATCGTCAACCAGGCCGGCGGCGCCGAGATCGCCCGCTACGACCTGTCGGAGGACGCCGCCACCGAGACCGCCATGGTCTTCGGCGAGCTGTACCGCAACGGCGCCGAGTGGAAGTTCCGCGCCGTCGGCCAGGGCTACGCCTCGGGCCTCGTGGGCATCGCCCAGGACTTCGGCGTGAGCGTCTGACGGTCGCCCCGCACCCGTACCGGAGCCCCCGGCCCCGCCAGGGCGAGGGGGCTCCGGCGCGCCCGCTCAGGGCCGCCGCGGCCGCCCCGCGCCGTACAGCCACTCCTCCCAGATCCCGGCGAAGTCCTTGTCCGGGGCCGCCCCCTCGACGTACGACGTGAAGTCGCCGGTGTCCGCGTTGCCGTGCCGGTGCTCCCGCGCCCAGCCCCGCAGCAGCGCGCGGAACGCGTCGTCACCGACCGTCTGCCGCACCTTGTGCAGCACCATCGCGCCACGCCAGTAGACCGGGACACCGGAGATCCGCGCCGCCCCGGGCGGCCGGGCGGGCGCGAAGGACCACAGCTCCTGGTCGGACGCGGCGTCCGGGAAGTACTCCCCGGCGTACAGCGCGTCGAAGGTCCGCTGCGCGCTGTCTCCGCCGTGGTCCTCCCGCCACAGCCACTCCGCGTAGGTCGCGAACCCCTCGTTGAGCCACATGTCCCGCCAGGACTCCGGGGTGACCGAGTCGCCGTACCACTGGTGGGCGAGCTCATGGACCAGCAGCGGAAGGTCGGGCGCACCGGGGAAGACCGGCCGGTTCTGCGTCTCCAGCGCGTACCCGGCGTCCTCGGGGCGCTCCACGATCGCGCCGGTGGAGGAGAACGGGTACGGTCCGAAGACCTTCTCCGCCCAGGACACCACCTCGGGAATCCGCGCCAGGACCGCACGGCTCGCCTCCGCCTGTGCCGGATCGACGGCCGTGTACACCGGCAGCCCGCCCGCGGTCACCGTGCGCCGGACCTCGTACCTGCCGATGGCCAGCGTCGCGAGGTAGCTCGCCATCGGCTCACCGGTGCGCCAGCGGTACGTCGTACGGCTCCCCGCGCGCTCCTCACCGGCCGGCTCCCCGTTGGACACCACCCGCAAGCCCTTCGGCACGGTCACCGCCACGGCGTACGTCGCCTTGTCGGAGGGGTGGTGGTTGCCCGGGAACCACGTCATGGACCCCACCGGCTCCCCCAGCGCCAGCGCACCCTCCGCCGTACGCAGCCAGCCCTCCTCGGAGCCGTCCGGGTCGGTGAGGGTCACCGGGGCGCCGCCGTAGCGGACCGTCACCCGGAAGACGCCGTCCACGGCCTCGCGCGGGCGGACGGTCAGCTCCTGCCCGTCACGGCTCCAGCGCGCGGCCGCACCGTCGACCGTGACCTCCTCGACGTCGAGGCCCTCGAGGTCGAGGTTCAGCGCGGGCAGACCTCGCGTCGCCCGGGCGGTGATCGTCGCGGTGCCGGTGAGACGGTGCGCGCCGGGGTCGTAGGCGAGGTCGAGGGCGTAGTGCCGGACGTCGTAGCCGCCGTTGCCGGCCTTCGGGAAATACGGATCACCGAGGCCGGCGCTGTCGGCGGAATCCCCGGATCCGCCGCCGCAGGCGGCCACCGAGACCGCGAGCAGGGCGGCGGCGGCACCACGGGACCAGGGGCGGGGGAAGCGCACCCCCGGATCCTATGAGGACCGCCCCGTCAGGGCGTGACACCATCACCCCCGTGCTCGACATCGGCTATGCCCTCTCCAACCGCTTCCCCGACCCCCCGCAGACCGACTACCGCCGCGCGGACGTCCACGCCCTGCGCCACGACCTCTTCTGCGGAGACGTCTACCTCGCCGACACCACCTCGGACCGCGAACTGTCCACAGCCTGGGGATGGGTGCCGGTGCTCGACTTCGCCTGGGCCCTGTGCGACATCGTCGAGCACGTCGACCGGGACCCCGCCGGCTCCCGCGCCTCCCGCCCCCAGCACGCGGAACTGGACTTCACCGAATCCACCGACCGCCTGCTCTTCGAGCGCCGCTTCGGCTGGGTGGACATCGAGGCCGACTGGCAGTCGGCCGACGAACCCCCGCTGACCTTCTCCCACACCGAACTCCGCCGCGAGGCCCGCGACTTCCTCCACGACCTCCTCGCCGACCTCACGGACCTCCACGAGGACCTCGCCGAGAACCCCGCCATCTGGACCCTCCAGGCCCGCTTCCCCCGACTCCCGTAACCCCCCTCTCCCCTCAGCCCTCGACCCTGATCCCCAGCTCCCCCGCCAGCACCGGCGCCAGGTCCAGGAGCTGGGACGTGCTGATCACCGCACCCGACAGCCGGTCCACCCCCCTCGCGATCTCCAGCGAGGCGGCGCCCCGCAGATCCACGTCCTTCAGCGTCACCCCCGACAGGTCCGCCCCCTTGAGCGCGCAGTCCACGAACTCCACCCGCTCCAACCGGGCACCGCCGAAGTCCGGCTCGACCAGCACACAGCCCTCGAAGACGACGTCCTTCAGACGGGCCGACCGCAGGTTCAGGAAGTCGAGCTTGCCGCCGCGGACCAGCACCCGCTCCAGCACCGCCCCGTGCAACTGCGCCCCGCCCAGCCGCGCCTCCGTCACCTCCACATCCCGCAGCGTCGCCTCCACGAGATCGGTGCCCACCCCCCGGACACCGGCCAGCACCGAGTCCAGCACCCGCACCCGGGACAGCCGCGCCCCGTCCAGCGCACACCCCGTCAGCGCGCAGTCCATGAAACGCGCCCCGCCGCCGTCCTGCCCCGCGAGATCCGCCTCCAGGAACTCCAGCCCGTCGTAATCCCCGTCCGGCTCCAGCGCGCCCTCGAACCGCTCCAACGCGGGCAGCCGCAGCTCGGGGCGCCGCGCCCCCTTCACTCCCGGACCACCCACCGCTCTCCTCGCCATGCCCCCATGCTGCACCCACCCACTGACAATCCCCCCGACCTGCGAAAACGCCCCGCATGTCACAATCCCGCGCACCCCCCTCGTCGTATCCCCAAAGCCGGAAGGCGACCCCGACCGAGGGAGACCCCAGCCATGCACCGCATCACCGTCGTCGGCGGCGGCTTCGCCGGCCTCACCGCCGCCATCACCGCCGCCGAGGCGGGCGCCAAGGTCACCGTTCACGAGGCCCACCACACCCTCGGCGGCCGCGCCCGCACCGCCGAGCACACCTACCGCACCAACGAGGGACCGCACGCCCTCTACAACGGCGGCCCCCACTGGACCTGGCTCCGGCAGCGTGGCCTCATCGGCCCCCTCGCCCCGCTCCCGCCCCTGGAAGCCGCCCGGCTCCGCCTCCGCCACCGCGGCACACTGCGCCGCACCCCGCCCCTCGCCCTGTTGAGACTGCTGCGCCGAAGCGTCGCCGAGGCACCCGCCGACACCGACTTCCTCACCTGGGCCACCCGGATCGCCGGCGAGGACGGCGCACGGGCCGCCGCCCACTACGCGGCCGTCGCCGTCTTCCACCACGATCCGGGCTCGCTGTCCGCCGCGTTCGTCCAGGAGCGCCTGCGCCGCGCCACCAAGCTGCCCCCGGAGGCGCACTACCCGCGCGGCGGCTGGGGCGGACTCATCGACCGGATGGCCGCCCGCGCGTGGAACCTCGGCGTACGCATGGAAACCCTCTCCCGCGTGACCACCCTGCCCACCGACACCCCCGTCGTCGTGGCCACGTCCCTCGACTCCGCCCGCCGCCTCCTCGGCGACCCCACCCTCACCTGGCCCAGCGGCCGCACCGTCCTGGTCGACCTCGCCGTACGCACCCGGCGCAAGGACGCCTTCGCCGTGTCCGACCTGGACGCCCCCGGCTGGCTGGAGCGGTTCACCGCCCAGGACCGCACCCTCGCCCCCGCCGGCGAACAGCTGATCCAGGGCCAGATCCCCATCGCCCCCGGCCGGTCCAAGGCCGACGGCACCGCCCGCGCGGAGGAACTCCTCGACCTCGCCTTCGAGGGCTGGCGCTCACGCGTCACCTGGCGACGGGACGCCGTGGCGAACGGCCGCACCGGCGCCGTCGACCTGCCCGGCACCACCTGGCGCGACCGCCCCGCCATCGACCGCGGCGACGGCCTCTACCTCGCCGGCGACCAGGTCGCCGCACCCGGCGTCCTCTCCGAGGTCTCCTTCAACAGCGCGCTGACCGCCGTCTCCCTCGCCCTCGGCCGGAACGCGCTTGACCTCAAGCACGCTTGAGGCCGAAGGGTGGGAACCGCAGCGACACCGGACACGACACCCCCGGGGGATTCCACATGCACGCCATCCGCCTCCACGCCTTCGGCCCCGCCGAGAACCTCACCTACGAGGAGGCCGACGACCCGCGGCCGGGACCCGGACAGGTCCGGATCGCCGTCCGCGCGGCGGGCGTCCACCTCCTCGACGTGGCCCTGCGAGAGGGCGCACAAGGCCCCGGCCCGGCCCCCGCCACCCTCCCGACCATCCCCGGCCGCGAAGTCGCCGGAGTCGTCGACGCACTGGGCGACGGCGCCCCCGAACACCTGCTCGGCACCCGCGTCGTCGCCCACCTCGGCTTCGTCCCCGGCGGCTACGCCGAACTCGCCGTCACCGACACCGACCGCCTGCACGAGATCCCCGAACGCCTCGACTTCGCCGAAGCCGTCGCCATGATCGGCACCGGCCGTACGACGATGGGGATCGTCCAGTTCGCCGAACCCGGCCCGGACGACGTGGTCGTCGTCCCGGCGGCCGCCGGCGGCATCGGCACCCTCCTCGTGCAGTACGCCAAGAACGCCGGCGCCACCGTCATCGGCCTCTCCGGCGGCCCCCGGAAGACCGCACGCGTCACGGCGAACGGCGCCGACCACGCCATCGACTACACCGCCCCCGGCTGGCCCGAACGCCTCGCCGCCCACCAGGGCGAGGTCACCCTCGTCTACGACGGCGTCGGCGGCGACGTCGCCCGCGCGACGGTCGCCCTGCTCTCCCCGCGCGGCCGGCACGTCGTCTTCGGCTGGACCTCCCAGGGCATCAGCAGCGACAGCCCGTACGTCGTCGAAGGCACCACCGTCAACGTCCTCGGCCCCGAGATGATGCGCAGAGCAGGCGGCCCCGACCCCGTCCGCACCCTCGAACTACGCGCCCTCGCCCAGGCCGCCGAAGGCCGCCTCACCCCGGCCGTCCACCGCTTCCCGCTCGCCCGGGCCGCGGAAGCCCACCGCGCCCTGGAGAACAGGGCCACGACCGGAAAAGTCGTACTGGAGCCGTAGCCGACACCACTACCGTGCGAGACGTGATCGACATCCCCGCGGAACTCGCCGCCGCCCAGGAGAAGTACAACAAAGAGGCCGGCCGCGCCTTCATCGCCGCCCTCCCAGACCTGACCACGGCCTTCCTGAACCGCTGGCGACTGCGCGTCACCGGGGCGCCCATGCACGGCGTGAGCGCCCTGGTCCTCCCCGTCACCCGCGCGGACGGCACACACGCGGTGCTCAAACTCCAGATCCGCGACCACGAGAGCGAGGGCGAACCGATCGCCCTGCGCCTGTGGAACGGCGACGGAGCGGTCCGCCTCCTCGACCACGACGAACCCACCGGCACCATGCTCCTGGAACGCCTCGACGCCTCCCGGATGCTCTCCCACCAGGACGACACCCACGAAGCCGTCCTGGTCATCGCCCGCCTCCTCGCCCACCTCCACACCACCCCCGCCCCCGCGGACATGCGCCGCCTCGGCGACATCACAAGCGTCATGCTGGAGCGCACCCCCGCCGCCCTGGCCCGGATCCCCGACCCGGCCGCCCGCCGCATCGTCGCCGACTGCGCCGCCGCCGTACGCGAGGTCGCCGACGAACCCGGCGACCGGCTCCTCCACTGGGACCTGCACTTCGACAACGTCCTGGCCGCCGACCGCGCCCCCTGGCTCGCCATCGACCCCAAACCCCTCGCCGGCGACCCCGCCTTCGACCTCTGGCCCGCCCTGAACAACCGCTTCGACCCCGACGACATCACCTGGCGCTTCGACGCCATGACCGACGTCCTCGCCCTGGACCGCACGCGCGCACGCGCGTGGACCTACGGCCGCCTCCTGCAGAACTGCCTGTGGGAAACCGAGGACGGCCGCCCCCTGGACGAGGCGGACCTGGAGATCGCGCGCCGACTGCAGGGTCGTACGACATGAGAGATCCCAGGCCGGAAGGGGTCCGACCTGGGATCTCGGCAGAGCCCCCTGTCGGATTCGAACCGACGACCTACGCATTACAAGTGCGTTGCTCTGGCCAACTGAGCTAAGGAGGCGCCGCGCTGCGCGCGCGAAGGCTGCTCCACTGTACACAGAGCGGGTTTCGCCCAGCCACGCACTTCCGGCAGTGCGATGATCACGCACGAAATCGAACAGTCATCCCCGCGGCCGAAAGTTTCCGCGAAATTCACAGCCCTGGAACTACTGACAAGCAGGTGAACGGCAGGTACCGTCCTGAGCCAGTTCACTCATGTGGACCAACACCACAACGGGACATCCGTCGTGGCAACACCTTCCTACTCGGATCGTCCGGCACGTTCCTGCCGGTAGAAGGGGACCATTCACCATGGCCACTGTCACGTTCGACAAGGCGACCCGGATCTACCCCGGCTCCACCAAGCCCGCCGTCGACGCCCTCGAGATCGACATCGCGGACGGCGAGTTCCTCGTCCTGGTCGGCCCGTCCGGTTGCGGCAAGTCCACCTCGCTCCGCATGCTCGCGGGGCTCGAGGACGTCAACGGCGGTGCCATCCGCATCGGTGACCGCGACGTCACGCACCTGCCGCCGAAGGACCGGGACATCGCCATGGTGTTCCAGAACTACGCGCTCTACCCGCACATGTCGGTCGCCGACAACATGGGCTTCGCGCTCAAGATCGCCGGCGTCAACAAGGCGGAGATCCGGCAGAAGGTCGAGGAGGCCGCGAAGATCCTCGACCTCACCGAGTACCTGGACCGCAAGCCGAAGGCGCTCTCCGGAGGTCAGCGCCAGCGTGTCGCGATGGGCCGCGCGATCGTGCGTGAGCCGCAGGTGTTCCTCATGGACGAGCCGCTGTCCAACCTGGACGCCAAGCTCCGTGTGTCCACGCGTACGCAGATCGCCTCGCTGCAGCGCCGTCTCGGCATCACCACGGTCTACGTCACCCACGACCAGGTCGAGGCCCTCACCATGGGTGACCGTGTCGCGGTCCTCAAGGACGGTCTCCTCCAGCAGGTCGACACGCCGCGCAACATGTACGACAAGCCCGCGAACCTGTTCGTCGCCGGCTTCATCGGCTCCCCGGCCATGAACCTGGTCGAGGTCCCGGTCGCCGACGGCGGTGTGAAGTTCGGCAACACGGTGGTGCCGGTGCAGCGTGACGCGCTCTCCGCCACCAGCGACAAGACCGTCACCGTGGGCGTGCGCCCCGAGCACTTCGACGTGGCCGGCGCCGACGCCGACAAGGGTCTCGCGGTCACCGTGAACGTCGTCGAGGAGCTCGGCTCCGACGCGTTCGTGTACGGCACCGCCCAGGTCGGCGGCGAGTCCAAGGACATCGTCGTCCGCGTCGGCGGCCGTGAGGTCCCGGAGAAGGGCAGCCAGCTGCACGTCGTGCCGCGCGCGGGTGAGACCCACGTGTTCTCGACGTCGACCGGTGCGCGCCTGTCCGACTGACGCCGTTTTCGCGAAGGGCCCCGCAGTGTGCTGCGGGGCCCTTCGCGTTGTCGACAAATACCCCGGCACAACGGGCATTTCGACCTCGTACGTCAACACGCCGGCCGGAGCGCGAGGTTCCGCGTCACCCGTAACGGTGACGGAATGTTTTCTTTCCGCTACCGGGCGCTACCCTCACACGCGTGAAGCACTCCATTAACCGTCAGACGCGTCGCGGCCGGGGCCCCGCCCGCCGGATCGGCCGCTCCCTCGCCTTCGTCCTGCCCGTCGTCCTGGTGCTCTCCGGGACACTCGCGGTCGCGCGGGTCAACTGGTCGGGGAGCCCGTCGAGCCCCGTGCTCGCCGCCTCGGACACCTCCGCCTCCGGTGCGTCCTCGCGTGCCGGTGAGCGTGCGCCGCAGCATGTGCTGCGGGACATGCTGCTGGTGGAGATGCGGGAGAAGGACCCGGGTGTGGCACTCACCCATCTCCAGCAGGCCGTGAACGACCGCCCGTCGCTGGCGAAGCACTGCACGTCCATCGCCCGCACCCTCGGCAAGGCGGCGGTCCGTGTCTACGGCCCCACCAAGGCCCAGTCCTACGCCCGCCCGGTCTGCGACACCTCCTTCGCCTCGGGCATCACCACAGCCAACAGCTGACCCCCGCCGCCGACGGCGACGAGGCCGACGAGATGCTCGACCCGGGCTTCCCGCCCGACCGGCCACCCCGCCACGCCCAAGCCTCCACGCTCCGCGACGGCACCCACCCACGCCTCCACCCTCCGCCACGGCACCCACCCACGCCCCCACCCTCCGCGATCCGCCCTCCGCCCTCCGCCCTCCGCAGGCAGCCGCGCCTCCACCCTCCGTCCTCCGCGGACAGCCACGCCTCCGCCCTCCGCGGGCAGTCGTGCCGCTGGGGCGGCACGGGTGGGCGCGACGGCACCCCGCAAACACCGGGCTGCGCAACACCCCCCGGCCACCCCACCGCGGAGCACCCCCGCACCGGCGCGGGGGCCCGCACAGCCGCGGCCCACCCCCGGCGCGAGGCACCCGCACCACCCCCCAACCCCCCGCAAGCGCCGCGTAAAGTGCGGGCATGACCGATCCGCGCGCCGTCGCCCGCCCCACCCAAGCCGTAGTCCTGGCCGGAGGCCAGGGATCCCGGCTGCGCCCGTACACCGACGACCGCCCCAAGCCGATGGTCGAGATCCCCGGCACGGGAACCCCGATCATCGGCCACCAGCTCACCTGGCTCGCCGAGGAGGGCGTGACCGATGTCGTGGTCTCCTGCGGCCACCTCGCCGAGGTACTGCAGAAGTGGCTGGAGACCGCGGACCTCCCCCTCTCGGTCACCACGGTCGTCGAGACGGAACCCCTCGGCCGCGGCGGCGGCCTGAAGTACGCCGCGGCCCGCCTTCCGCACCCTGACCGCCCCTGGTACGCCACCAACGGCGACATCTGGACCCGTTTCTCGCTGCGTGACATGGCCGACTTCCACACCGAGCGGGACGCCGTCGCGACGCTCGCCCTGGCCCGCCCGCGCATCCCGTGGGGCGCGGTGCGCACCGACGGCTTCGGGCACATCACGGACTTCATCGAGGCGCCGCCGTCGACCTTCGAGATCAACGCGGGTGTGTACGTCTTCTCCCCCGAGTTCTCCGGCCTCCTCCCGGAGCGCGGCGACCACGAGCGCACCACGTTCCCGCATCTCGCGCGCGAGCGGCGGCTGGCCGGTTTCCCGATCCCGCAGGGCTCCTACTGGCGGGCCATCGACACCGCGAAGGACCTGACGGAGGCCGCGAAGGAACTCTCGGCCCAGGGCCGCTAGGACGCCGCGGGGCCACTGGGCCGGCGCAGCGCCACCGCACACCGCCGTACGACGACGGGGTCCCGCACGACATCCGTGCGGGACCCCGTCGTCGTATGCGGGCCAGGGGGTGTCGTCTGGATCAGCTCGGCTCCAGTGAGCGGTGCCCTGCAGCCAAGCCGAGCGGGGTCTGGCGCCGTACATCGCAAGGCGGAGGAGGGCGACAGGGCGGAGCCCTGGCAACCGACGACAACGCGGCGAAGTGCGATACCAGACCCCGCGACCCCGACAAGATCCAAACGACACCCCCTAGCCCAGAAGCCCGCCCACCAGCCCCGGCTCACCCGACGTGCCGCCGCTGCCGCCGTTCGGGCTGCCGGAGGCGCCGCCCGAGGTGGGCCCCGAGGTGGTGCTTGGGGCCTGGTCGGCCGGGGTGGACTGCTGGGGCGGGGCCTGGCCGGTGCTGCCCTGGGTCTGGCCGGGCGCGCCGGTGGTGGCCGCTCCGGCGCCCTGGGTCGCGCCGGGGCTGGTGGTGCCGGCGGACGGGCTCGTCGTACCGGAGGTGGCGCCCTGGGTGGGCGAGGTGGAGGCGGACGGGGTCCGCTTCTCCTTCGGGCGTTCGCCGGAGTCGTCCGGCAGCGGGGAGCCGGGCAGTTCGTTGCGCGGGGCCTCGCCGGGCCCGGGGACGACGACCCGGTCGGTGTCGCGGACGGCGCCGCCGAGGAGTGAGCCGGCGAGCATGCTGAATCCGCAGACGACGAACGCGACGAGGGCGCCGCGCCGCAGGACGTAGCGGCGCAGGTCCCAGATGTCGGCGCGGGGGCCGAGCCGGCGCCAGGCCCCGCCGGCGAGGCGGCCGTCGACGGAGTAGACGGGGGCGCCCGCGATGATCAGCGGTGACCAGGCGGCGAGGTAGATGATGTCGGGCGTCTCGTAGGCGGGGACGCTCTTCCAGCTGACGGTGACCAGCAGGGCCGCGGAGAGGGTCGCCCCGACGACTGCGGCGACGCGCTGCCAGCAGCCGAGGACGGTGAGGACACCGACGACGATCTGGGCGAAGGCGATGGCCAGTCCGGAGCCGATGGGGTGTTCGAGGGCGAACTGGCGCAGCGGCTCGGCGACTTCCCACGGGTGCAGGGTGTGCAGCCACTTGACCATGGAGCCGCGTTGGCCGCCGTCGAAGTAGAGCGGGTCGCACAGCTTGCCCATGCCGGCGTAGACGGAGATGCCGCCGAGGAAGACACGCAGGGGGAGCAGGACGACGCCGAGGTTCATCCGGCGGCCGGGGTAGTAGGCGTGCCGGGCCGGGTCGTCGCCGCCGTGCCGCCTGCCGCGCCGGCCGGTCCCCTCCGCCTCGTCGTAGGAGCCGTAGGAGTCGTACGCGGGATCGTCCGGCCCGGCGTAGGCCGGCTCGTCGTACGCGCTGCCGACCGGCCGCATCGGGGGCAGCAGGGGTCCGTCGGCCGGACCACGCTGGGCGCCGACGAGCGGGGTCTCGAGGGTCTGGGTGACGGAGTCGTCGTAGCCGGTGCCGGGGTGCGGGACGAGCCGGGTGGCGCCGGAGTCGGTGAGCCGCTCGTCGGCGGGGCGGACGCCTTCGTGCCGTACGGCCTGGAGGAGCCGGTGGGCGCCGGTGTCGTCGGGCGCGGACCGGCCGCTCCAGACGACGGGCCGGCGGCGGGCGGCCTGGCCGGGCGTGCCCACGGTGGTGACCACGGGGATGCGGGCGGTGTCCTCGGCGGCGCTCATGTGCCGTGCGATCCGCGGCGACGAGGCGCGCCGCGCCGAGACGCCCAGCTGCACGCGGAAGCTGGCGTGATTGACGATGACCTGCGCCGGATCGCTCGGCACCTTCACCATGCTCAGCGCGGGAGCGTCGTCGAGTGCCGACGAGCGGTCCCCCGTGGGTGTGCGGGGTGTTCTGGTGTCCACACTCATCTAACCGAGTGACATGCCGTTAGGACACTGCCTTGACCCGGCGGATGTGTCCGGACCGCGTCAAGCCGGTCCGGACCGCCCGGAACACTCCATGTGGGTGACCTGACCGAACACCCGTTCAGGCGCGCCGGCGTGCCGCCTCGTACAGCACGATGCCCGCCGCCACACCGGCGGCACCCCTCTCTGCCGCACTCGCACGCTGCGCGGCTTCGCACGGCCGCGCCGGCCTCCGACCGGCGCCCTCCGCCGGCCCCGAAGGGTCAGCCCCGCCGGCGTGCCGCCTCATACAGCACGATGCCCGCCGCCACACCGGCGTTGAGCGATTCGGCGCCGCCCGGCATCGGGATCCGCACCCGGTGGTCGCAGGTCTCGCCGACCAGCCGGGAGAGTCCCTTGCCCTCGCTGCCGACGACGATGACGACCGGGCCGTCGAGCGCGGCCAGCTCACTGATCTCGGCCTCCCCGTCGGCGGCCAGACCGACGACCGTGATCCCCGCCTTCTTGTACGCCTCCAGCGCGCGCGTCAGATTGGTGGCACGGGCGACGGGCGTACGGGCGGCCGCGCCGGCGGAGGTCTTCCAGGCGCCGGCGGTCATGCCGGCGGCCCGCCGCTCGGGCACGACGACGCCGTGGCCGCCGAACGCGGACACGGAGCGGACGACCGCGCCGAGGTTGCGCGGGTCGGTGACGCCGTCGAGGGCGACGATCAGCGGGTCCTCGCCCTCGTCGTGGGCGCCGGCGACGAGGTCCTCGGGGTGCGCGTACTCGTACGGCGGGACCTGGAGCACCAGGCCCTGGTGGTTCAGGCCGTTGGTCATCCGGTCGAGCTCGGGACGCGGGGCCTCCATGAGGTTGATGCCGCCGCGCTCGGCCGCGAGCTGGAGCGCCTCGCGCACCCGCTCGTCGTTGTCGATGAACTGCTGGACGTACAGCATGGTCGCGGGTACGCCCTCGCGCAGCGCCTCGACGACCGGGTTGCGGCCGACGACGAGTTCCGAGGTCGAGCGGCCGCCGCCGCGCCGCTGCTGCGGGCGGCCGCCCTGGGCGCGGCGGACCTTCGCCTGGGCGGCGCGCTGCTTGGCGTGCCCCTTGCGCATCTCGGCGGGCGGCGTCGGGCCCTTGCCTTCCAGGCCCCGGCGTCGCTGGCCGCCACTGCCGACCTGCGCGCCCTTCTTGCCGGACATGCGGCGGTTGTTCGCGGCCATGAGGTATCCGTCTCCGTTGTGTCGTGGGTGGTGCTTGGGTGTCTGCGTCGGTGAGGTGTGCCCAAGAAGTGTGCCGCCCGGAGGCCCGGACGGCACAATCGATCTTCAGGCACCGTGGCCGGAGGCCTCAGCGGGGGCCGAGACTCCAGCGCGGTCCTTGCGGGCTGTCCTCGATGACCAGGCCGGACTGGCCCAGCTGGTCGCGGATGGCGTCCGCGGTGGGCCAGTCCTTGCGGACCCGGGCGGCCTCACGCTGGTCGAGGACCATGCGTACGAGGGTGTCGACCACGCCGTGGAGGTCGTCGCCGCGGTCGTTCTCGCCGGCCCAGTGCGGGTCCAGCGGGTCGAGGCCGAGCACGCCGAGCATGGCGCGGACCTCTGCGAGGCGGGCGACGGCCTCCTCCTTGTCGTCGGCGGCCAGCGCGCTGTTGCCCTGCCGGACGGTGGTGTGCACGATGGCGAGCGCCTGCGGGACACCCAGGTCGTCGTCCATCGCCTCGGCGAACGCGGGCGGCACCTCGGGGGCGGGCTCGACGACTCCGCCGGCCTTCTCCATCACGCGCTGCACGAAGCCCTCGATCCGCGCGAACGCGGACTCGGCCTCGCGCAGGGCCTCCTCGCTGTACTCGATCATCGACCGGTAGTGCGGGGTGCCGAGGTAGTAGCGGAGCACGATGGGGCGCCAGCGCTTGACCATCTCGGAGACCAGGACGCTGTTGCCGAGCGACTTCGACATCTTCTCGCCGCTCATGGTGACCCACGCGTTGTGCACCCAGTAGCGGGCGAACTCGTCGCCGTACGCCTTGGCCTGGGCGATCTCGTTCTCGTGGTGCGGGAAGATCAGGTCGAGGCCGCCGCCGTGGATGTCGAAGGCGCTGCCGAGGTACTTGTGCGCCATCGCCGAGCACTCGAGGTGCCAGCCGGGGCGGCCGCGGCCCCATGGGGTCTCCCAGCTGGGCTCGCCGGGCTTGGCCGCCTTCCACATCGCGAAGTCGCGCGGGTCCCGCTTGCCGGTCTCGCCCTCGGCGGACGGCTGGAGCAGATTGTCGAGTTCCTGGTTGGACAGGCCCAGGTACTCGGGGAACGAGGTGACGGCGAAGTACACGTTGCCGTCGGCCTCGTAGGCGTGGCCGCGCTCGATGAGGCCGCGCATCATCTCGACCATCTCGGTGATGTGGCCGGTGGCGCGCGGCTCGTAGGTCGGCGGCAGGCAGCCGAGGGCGTGGTAGCCGTCGGTGAAGGCGCGCTCGTTGTCGTAGCCGATGGACCACCAGGGGCGGTGCTGCTCGGCGGACTTGGCGATGATCTTGTCGTCGATGTCGGTGACGTTGCGGATGAACGTCACCGACAGTCCGCGGTACTCCAACCAGCGGCGCATGATGTCGAAGTTCAGGCCCGAGCGGATGTGGCCGATGTGCGGGGCGGCCTGCACGGTGGCACCGCAGAGGTAGATCGAGACACAGCCCGGCTGGAGCGGGGTGAAGTCACGGATCTGCCGGGCGCTGGTGTCGTACAGGCGAATAGTCACGGGACCAGGGTAGTAGGCCCCGGGGCGTGCGGTGCGCCGCTGACGGTTTCGACGACGTATGTCACGCGCGGGCCGGTGGGGCCGGTCGCGCTCACGCGGCGGAGCCGCACCTCGGCACAGCCCCGCGCCCCTGAGGCAGGCACGGTCACGCTGCTTGGACCACCAGGGCTGTCGCCACTGCCATCAGGCCCTCGTCCCTCCCCGGGAAGCCCAGGCCGTCCGTTGTCGCGCCCGACACCGAGACCGGGGCGCCCGCTGCCTCCGAGAGGAGTTTCTGTGCTTCCTCCCTGCGCTTGCCGATCTTCGGGCGGGGGCCCACCACCTGGACGGCGATGTTGCCGATGCGGAAGCCCGCGGCGCGGACGATGCTCGCGGCCTCGGTCAGGAGGGTGATGCCGGACGCGCCGGACCATTCGGGGCGGCCGGTGCCGAAGTGCTGTCCGAGGTCGCCGAGGCCGGCGGCGGAGAAGAGGGCGTTGCAGGCGGCGTGGGCGACGACGTCCGCGTCGGAGTGGCCGGCGAGACCGGGGCCCTCGCCCTCCCACTTCAGGCCGGCGCACCACAGTTCGCGGCCGTCCTCGAAGGCGTGGATGTCGGTGCCGATGCCGACGCGGGGCAGGGGGTACGGCTGCTCAGAAGCCATCGTTGAGCCTCCTGCGGGCGAGGACCGCCTCGGCGAGTACGAGGTCGAGGGGGCGGGTGACCTTGAAGGCCTCCTCGTGTCCGGGGACGGTGACGACGGTGAGGCCGAGCTGTTCGACCATGCTCGCGTCGTCGGTGACGTCGTCCGTCACCGTCTCGTGGGCGCGTACGAGGGTTGCCCGGTCGAAGCCCTGCGGGGTCTGCACGGCGCGCAGCAGTGAGCGGTCGGGGGTGGCGACCACGGGCTCCGGTTCGCCGGGGGCGGCGGGCTCGACCTGCTTGACGGTGTCGGCGAGGGGCAGCGCGGGGACGACGGCCGGTGCGCCGTGGCGTACGGCCCCGATCACGGCGTCGACGGTGTCCACGGGGACGAGCGGGCGGGCGGCGTCGTGGACCAGGACGATGTCGTAGCCGGGCGGCAGCGCGTCCAGGCCGAGTTTCACGGACTCCTGGCGGCTCTCACCGCCGGGGACCACGAGGACATCGGTGCGGTCGGGCAGGACGTGCGCGTCGAGCAACGACTTGACCTCGGGTGCGCCGTCGGGCGGGGCCACGACGACGACCAGGGAGACGGCACGGGAGTCGGCCATGGCGTGGACGGCGTGGATGAGCATGGGCGTGCCGCCCAGCGCGCGGAGCGCCTTGGGGGCACCCGGGCCGAGGCGTACACCACGGCCGGCGGCCGGGATCACGGCCGCCGTGCGGCTGGTCGTGGGGCCGGACGCGGGGGCCGGCGACGGCGGGGGAAGCGGATCGGCAGACATCGGTTCCTGTCAGGTTTGTGTGCTCGGCCTACGTGGGTATGGCCTGGGCGTACCCCCTGCTCCCGGAGCGGGGGGAGTACCGGGCGTTCCGCCTTGACCAGCCCCTTCCGTGATTCTGGTCGAGTCGACCGCCCGGGCCCGGCACGCCGGAGCGGGGAGATGAGTCGTGACACGGTCCCCGGTGAGGCGCAGGTGCAGCCTACGAAAGGTGTCCGGGTACGAAGATGCCGCAGCGCCCGGCGACATCCATGATGTCATCGGGCACCGCGGCATTTCGATGCGCTGAGCGCTGAGTGCACTGAGTGCTGAGCGACTCAGGAATCTCAGGAGGCGAGAACCTCGTCGAGCAGGGCCTCCGCCTTGTCCTCGTTGGTGTTCTCCGCGAGGGCGAGCTCGCTGACCAGGATCTGACGCGCCTTGGCGAGCATGCGCTTCTCACCTGCGGAGAGTCCGCGCTCGCGCTCACGACGCCACAGGTCACGCACGACTTCCGCGACCTTGATGACATCGCCCGACGCGAGCTTCTCCAGGTTTGCCTTGTAACGACGCGACCAGTTCGTGGGCTCCTCGGCATAGGGAGCGCGCAGCACCTCGAAGACCCGGTCCAGCCCGTCCTGACCGACCACATCACGTACGCCGACGAACTCCGCATTGTCCGCTGGCACACGTACCGTCAGGTCACCCTGGGCGACCTTCAGCACCAAGTAGGTCTTGTCCACGCCTTTGATCTGGCGAGTTTCGATAGCCTCGATCAGCGCGGCCCCGTGATGGGGATAGACCACGGTGTCGCCAACCTTGAACGTCATGTGACAGGTACCCCTTCCGTGGCTATCCAGAGTAACACGGATACGGCGCGTTCTGAATGGCGTTTTCGCAGGTCAGGGCCATTCTCGGGGCTTGACAACAGCGACAGGAACGTGCTTCGGACGGGTAGCGGAAGCAGGTATTCGCAGGTCGGAGCGGCTCTTCGGCGCGAGCGAAACGCGTACGTTACACGCATCCGGAGCGCCGCACGAGCGGTTGAACATCCCCAAATGTCCGGTTCCACGTGCTCGAGTTCCGCTACTCCGTTCGGTGCGCGGAGCCGGGTTCCGGTCGAATCCGGAATTGATCACGGGGTGCGAGATGAGCGCCCGGTGATCAATTCCTTGGCCCTCCGCTCATTCCTTCACGGGAAATACCCGATCACTATGGGAATGGCGCGGGACTGCGGCGCCAAAGTGACTCAAGTGACCGGTGAGTCACTTGTGACCGGGGTGCGCCGGTCACGCCGTCCAGGGGCATCGCGGGGCGTCTCGGGAGGGTCGGGTGCGGCGGCGCGGGAACGGCTCGGTAACCTGAGGCCGCTGACAGACACTTAGGGCGGCTTTAACCGGTCGCCAAACGCTCGAGTCAAGAGGAGTTGCCGCCGCCGTGAGCAGCAGCCTTCGACGCGGTGCTCTTGCCGCCGCCGCCATCGCGTTCTCGATCGCCTCGCTCTCCGCGTGCGCGGCCGGCCACAACGCCCAGACCCTGCAGGTCCAGCCGGACAACGCGTCGACGACCGTCGGCGACATCAAGGTCCAGAACGCTACGGTCATCACCCAGCCGGACCTGGAGTCGACCGGCCCGGCCGTCGTCTCCGCCACGCTGTTCAACACGGGTGACACCGACCAGACCCTGGACTCGATCACCCTCCCCGGCACCGGCAAGACCGCCGAGCTGACCCCCGCGGAGGGCGGCAGCCTCACCGTCCCGGCCGGCGGCTCGCTGATCCTCGGCGGGGAGGGCAACGCGGCCGCCGTGCTGCCCAGCAGCCGTGAGTCCGTCCAGGACGGCAACGCGCAGAAGGTGACCTTCGCGTTCAGCGAGACCGGTGACGTGAGCCTGCGCGCGTTCGTCGTCCCGGCCGAGCACTTCTTCGAGAAGTGGGGCCCGAGCGACGTCCCGGCCGCCCCCGGCGCCTCCGCGGAGCCGTCGGCGGAGTCCTCGGACAAGCCGGCGGACGACACCTCGGCGGACAAGCCCGCCGACACCCCGGAAACCGACCCCTCGTCGGAAACCGACCCGGAGTCGACCACCCCGACGGACGCGGCCTCGGCCAGCACCCAGTCCAACGGCTGACCCCCGCACAACCTGAAGGGCGGAACCCAAGGGGTCCCGCCCTTCAGTCACACCCACAGGCAACCCGCCCCGTAACCGCAGGCAACCCGCCCCGTAACCGCGCGCAACCCGCCGCTCAACCGCAGGCAGTCGTGCCCCGAAACCGCAGGCAACCCACCGCGTAACCGCGGGCTACCTGCCCCGTAACCGCGGGCAATCGTGCCGCTGGGGCGGCACGGGTGGGCGCGGCGGCACCCCGCAATCGCCGGGCTGCGCAACACCCCCCGCCCGGCCCCAACGCCGCCGCACCCACAAGCACCGGCACGGTCACCGGCACCACAGCCACCGGCACCGGCCAGCCGCCGCAGGCTCAGGGCTCGAACTTGTACCCCAGCCCCCGCACGGTCACCAGATACCGCGGAGCCCCCGGATCCGGCTCGATCTTCGCCCGCAGCCGCTTCACATGCACATCCAGCGTCTTGGTGTCACCGACATAGTCGGCCCCCCACACCCGGTCGATCAGCTGCATACGCGTAAGCACCCGCCCCGCGTTCCGCAGCAGCATCTCCAGCAGATCGAACTCCTTCAGCGGCAGATCGACCTTCGTCCCGCTCACGGTCACCACATGCCGGTCGACATCCATCCGCACCGGCCCCGCCTCGAGCGCGGCCGGGGTGACCTCCTCCGGCTCCCCGCGCCGCCGCAGCACCGCGCGGATACGGGCCACCAGCTCCCGTGAGGAGAACGGCTTGGTGACGTAGTCGTCGGCCCCTATCTCCAGCCCGACAACCTTGTCGATCTCACTGTCCTTGGCGGTCACCATGATGACGGGGACGTTGGAACGGCCGCGCAGCTGGCGGCAGACCTCCGTGCCCGGCAGCCCGGGCAGCATCAGGTCGAGGAGGACGAGGTCGGCGCCGTTGCGCTCGAACTCGTCGAGTCCGTCGGGCCCGGTGGTCGCGACGGCGACCTCGAAGCCCTCCTTGCGGAGCATGTACGACAGGGCGTCGGAGAAGGACTCCTCGTCCTCGACGACGAGCACTCGGGTCACGGAAGGACCTCCGGGGAGGGAAGCGTTTCGTACGCGGATGGATCGGGAGAGTGGGGGGATGGGTGGGACGCCCGTCCGGCCTCATCGTCGAAGCCCTGGGTGTCGTCCCGGTGGGACATCTGGTGGGCGCGGCCACGGGCCGCGCCGGCCTCCGGAAGCCGCAGGGTGAAGGTGGAACCCTGGTTCTCGGCGCTCCACACCGTGACCTCCCCGCCGTGCGAGGCGGCCACGTGCTTCACGATGGCGAGGCCGAGCCCCGTACCGCCGGTGGCGCGGGAGCGGGCCGGGTCGACCCGGTAGAAGCGCTCGAAGACGCGCTCCTTGTCCTTCTCCGAGATGCCGATGCCCTGGTCGGTCACCGCTATCTCGATCAGGTCCCCGCCGGGCTGTACGACCGTACGGGCCGCGATGCCGACGCGGGTGCGGGCGGGTGAGTAGTTGACCGCGTTCTCGACGAGATTGCCGAGCGCGGCGGCGAGTTGGCCGCGGTTGCCCCATACGTGCAGGTCGGCCGCGCCTCCCGCGGCCATGGTGATCTCCTTGGCGCCGGCCTGGTGCCGGCAGCGGTCGATGGCCTCGGCGACGAGTTCGTCGACGCGGACGGGTTCGGCGTCCTCCAGCGGGTCGTCGTTCTGCACCCGGGAGAGGTCGATGAGTTCCTGCACGAGGTTGGTCAGGCGGGTCGCCTCGATCTGCATCCGTCCGGCGAACCGTTCCACCGCCTCCGGGTCGTCGGCGGCGTCCATCACGGCCTCGGAGAGGAGCGAGAGGGCGCCGACGGGGGTCTTGAGCTCGTGGCTGACATTGGCGACGAAGTCGCGTCGTACGGCCTCTATGCGGCGGGCCTCGGTGAGGTCCTCGACGAGCAGCAGGACCAGCCGGGAGCCGAGCGGCGCGACCCGCGCGGACACCGCGAGGGCCTCGCCGCGTCCGGTCCCCCGGCGGGGCAGGTCCAGCTCGACCTGCCGTATCTCGCCGTCGCGCCGGGTGTCACGTGCCATCTGCATCATGGGTTCCACGGCGAGCTTGCCGCCGCGGACCAGTCCGAGGGCGTACGCGGCGGAGCTGGCCTTGACCACGCCGTCGGCCTCGTCGAGGACGACGGCGGACGAGCGCAGCACGGACAGGACGGTGTCCACACCCGGCGGAAGCACCGGGTCCGTGTGCAGGGAGGTGCGCGTGGGGCGCCGCTGTTCGCGCTCGCTGAAGCGGAACGCCAGCATGGCGATGACGCCGGTGAGCACTCCGGCGATCGCTGCCACTGCGGCGACCGCCGCGTTCACGTCCATGCGTCCAGGTTAGGCATGCCACGGGCGGTGCCCACAGCCGTCGGAGTGCGAGCTCGAACACTCGTCGCCCAGAGTTCACCTTGGAGCCAGGGATGGTTCATGTGAGGGGTCGGATCCGGACGCGTACGGGACGCACCGTGGGAGCGTGGGGAGGAGACCCGGCCCCTGAAGCCCGGACAGTGACGCACGAGAGGAACCCTGATGCGGGACGCGTACCACGAGGAACTTGATTCGATCGGCGACGGTCTGGTGGAGATGGCCCGGCTGGTCGGGTCGGCGATCGGACGCGCCACGACGGCCATCCTCGACGCCGATCTGAAGCTGGCGGAGGCCGTCATCGAGGCCGACCAGAGGGTCGACGAGCTGCAGCACGACCTGGAGGCACGGGCCATCGCCCTGCTGGCGCGCCAGCAGCCGGTGGCGACCGACCTGCGCATAGTCGTCACGTCGCTGCGGATGTCGGCCGACCTGGAGCGCTCGGGCGACCTGGCCCAGCATGTGGCGAAGCTGGCCCGGCTGCGTTACCCGGAGCGGGGGGTGCCGCACGATCTGCACGCCACGATCCTGGAGATGGGGCAGCTCGCGCAGCGGCTCATGGCGAAGGCGGCCGAGGTGATCATCACCAAGGACGTCGATCTGGCGCTGCAGCTGGAGCAGGACGACGACGCGATGGACCTGCTGCACCGCACCCTGTTCCAGCACCTGATGGACGACCGCTGGAAGCACGGCATCGAGACGGCCGTCGACGTCACGCTGCTGGGCCGTTACTACGAGCGCTTCGCCGACCACGCGGTCTCGGTCGCGAAGCGGGTGGTGTACCTGGTCACCGGTGAGCACGCGGACGAGATCCAGCCGGAGATCCAGACGATGCCGGGGGCGGAGGGGGTCTGACCAGGGGGGGCGTGCCCCCGCGCGGGGAAGTCGGTCAGGGCGCGTACGAGCCTCAATGCGCCGTTGATGCGCCCGGCGGGCCGGGCGTCCAATGGTCGGAGGTGTGCACAGGCACAGCCCCGAGGAGGGACCCATGGCCGATTCCCCCAGCACGACTCCCGACCCCGCGGCGGAGCGCGAGACCGAGCAGCCGGCGGAGATCAGGAACCTCACGCTGATCGCCGCCTGCGGCTGCGGCTCGGGCTGCGGCTGCGGCTGCCAGTCGGGCAACGCCTGCCAGTGCGGCTGACGCCGTACGCGCGGCCCGCGACCGGCCGAGGACCCCGGTGCCCACGACGGGCGCCGGGGTCCTCGGCCTACGGCTGGACGGCGGCCGGGGCCTTCTCCCCCACCACGGCCTCGCCCACCGTCTCCTTCTTCTCCTCCTCCGGAAGCCGCCGCATCAGCAGCCCATAGCCGAGGCCGGCGACCGTGCCGACGACGGCACACATCCCCCACAGCCACTCGGCGCCCCAGTGGTCGATGACGAAGCCGGACATCAGCGGGGCGACGAGGGAGGCGACGGCCCAGGACATGGTGTACATCCCCTGGTAGCGCCCGCGCCCGTGCACCGGGGAGAGCCGGACCACGAGCCCGGTCTGGGTCGGCGCGTTGACGATCTCGGCCAGCGTCCACACGCACACGGTGAGGGCGAAGACGCCGACGGACCCGGCGAACGCGGTGAGGCCGAAGCCGTAGCCGGCGAGCAGGGAGGAGATCACCAGCAGCCGTCCGGGATCGCGGTGTTCGATGAACCGGGTGACGGGAATCTGCAGGACGACGATGAGTACGCCGTTGACGGCGATGGCCGTCCCGAAGTCCGCGGGCGTGAACCCGGCCTCCCCCATGGCGACCGGCAGCGCGAGATAGCCCTGTTGGAAGACGAGGGCGATGAGGAAGGACAGCCCGACGACGACCATGTACCGGCCGTCGCGCAGCACGGTCCCGAGGGAGACGGCCGCGCTGTCCGCGGCGCCCGAAGTCTCCTCCCCCGGCCGGGACTCGGGCAGCCTCACATAGACGAGCACGGCGCAGACCAGGGTCATGACCGCCTCGATCAGGAACCCGGCGAGATAGCTGTACTCGGCGATGAACCCGGCCCCCGCGGCGGAGACGGCGAAGCCGAGGTTGATGGCCCAGTAGTTGAGGGAGAAGGCCCGGATACGGTCCTCGGGCCGCACGATGTCGGCCATCATCGCCTGCACGGCCGGCCGGGAGGCGTTGGAGGCCATGCCGACGAGGAAGGCGACGGCGGCGATCGCCACCGGATGCTGCATGAACCCCAGCAGGGCCACGGAGAAGGCGGTGGCCGTCTGCGCGATCAGCATCGTGGGCCGCCGCCCCAGCCGGTCGGTCATCACCCCGGCGCCCAGCGACGCGATCACCCCGCCGAGCCCGTGCAGCGCCGCGACGAGACCGGCGTACGAGGCGGAGTAGCCGCGGTCGAGGGTCAGATACAGCGCCATGAAGGTGGCGACGAAGCCCCCGAGCCGGTTGACGAGGGTGCTGGTCCACAGCCACCAGAACTCGCGGGGAAGCCCCGACACGGACTCGCGCGCGGCACGTCGCACTCCGGCGACCGACATGGAACCCCCGTATGTAAGCGTCTGTAGCGGCAGGCACAACTTACAAACGCCGGCATCGGGGGGCCACTCAATTAACAGATCCCGTCAACCGTCCGCCAGCCGGGCAGGGCGCGCGGCCCCCGCGGGCCGTGGATTACGCTCGGGACCATGGCCGACGCACCGTACAAGCTGATCCTCCTCCGCCACGGCGAGAGCGAGTGGAACGAGAAGAACCTGTTCACCGGCTGGGTGGACGTCAACCTCACCGCGAAGGGCGAGAAGGAGGCGACGCGCGGCGGCGAGCTGCTCAAGGACGCCGGCCTGCTGCCCGACGTACTCCACACCTCCCTCCAGAAGCGCGCGATCCGCACCGCGCAGCTCGCGCTGGAGTCCGCCGACCGTCTGTGGATCCCGGTGAACCGCAGCTGGCGCCTGAACGAGCGTCACTACGGCGCGCTGCAGGGCAAGGACAAGGCGCAGACCCTCGCGGAGTTCGGCGAGGAGCAGTTCATGCTGTGGCGCCGCTCCTACGACACCCCGCCGCCCCCGCTCGACAACGACGCCGAGTACTCCCAGTTCACCGACCCGCGCTACGCGACCCTCCCCCCGGAGGTGCGCCCGCGGACGGAGTGCCTGAAGGACGTCGTCGTCCGCATGCTCCCGTACTGGTTCGACGCGATCGTCCCCGACCTCCTCACCGGCCGCACGGTCCTGGTCGCCGCCCACGGCAACAGCCTGCGCGCCCTGGTCAAGCACCTCGACGGCGTCTCGGACGCCGACATCGCGGGCCTGAACATCCCCACGGGCATCCCCCTCTCCTACGAGCTCGACGCGGACTTCAAGCCGGTCACCCCCGGCGGCAAGTACCTCGACCCGGACGCCGCGGCAGCGGCAATCGAGGCAGTCAAGAACCAGGGCAAGAAGAAGTAAGCGCCCGCGTGAGAGCGCCCCCCGTCCGCGTTCCGCGCTGGTGGGGGGCGCTTTTTGGTGGGGTGGGGCGGGTGGGGTGGGTGTGGGCTAGCCTCGGGGCGGGTCAGTCGTGGAGGATGTGTTCATGCCCGGTTACGACAGTTCGAGGTCCCGGCTGCGGTTGGCCGATCGTCATGTGCGGGTGATCGCCCGGCTCGCCGAGAGGGAGACGCCGAGCCCTGAGCTGTTCCCGTCACTCGGGGAGCTGCAGGAGCTCGGGCTGGTCGGTGAGGAGGGGGAACTCTCGCCGCTGCTGCGGGAGTTGGTGGAAACCCTGGCCGCTCCCGTGCTCAACATCAGCGTCGAGATCACCGGTGAGGCCGGTCCCGTGCACCACGGCGTCGTCGTCGGGGCGAACTCGGTGATCGCGCACGAGGGCTGGCCGGGTGACGAGGAGTCGGAGTACATCCCCGTCGAGCCCAGCACCCTGGTCTTCGAGCTCGCCCGCATGGTGTGTCTGCGGCGCGGCGGTGCGGAGCAGCCGTCGGCGGACCGTGTCGTGTCGACGGTGAAGGCGCTGGACGCCGCCTTCGCGGGGCTGGACGCTCCGTCCGGCGACGCCGGGCAGGACCGGGACACGGTGCACAAGGCCGTCACCGACGCCGGTACCTCCGGGGAGTCGGCGGACACCCTGACGGAGCTGATCCTCGCCCTGAACTCGTACTGGCGTGTCACCGTCGCCTGGGACGGGGAACACGACGGCGGGCACGCGCCGATGTTCCGCAGCCTCGCGGTCTGGGACTGCGGCTCCCGGGGCTACTGGATCCGTGAGCAGCCGCAGGAGCCGATCCTGCCCGGCCAGGTCACACCCGACAGTCCGCTGGAGCTGGTGCGGTCGGACGCCGGGGAGGTCTGGCGGAAGCTGACCGGCCTCATTCCGGAGAAGGCGGAGCTGGGTTCACGAGCCTGAGCGGGCCTGGGGGGCCGCCGCTACTCGGCCCGGTCCGAGAAGTGCTGCATCAGGGCGAAGGGGGACGACAGCGCGGCGCCGGTCAGGGTGAGGACGTCGGTGTCCACCTCCTCCAGCACGATGGCGATGGCGAGGTCCACGGCGTCCACCGGGCCACTGGCCGTGCCGGCTCGGGCGAGATCGGCCGGGGGGATCTGCCGGCCGAGGGCGACCGAGATCCGGACGCCCTCCCGCTCCAGGACGTTCGCCTTGCCCAGGCCCTCGGAGGAGTAGACGTACTCCCGCCCGTCGTAGGCGATGCGCAGGACCCGGTCGTCGCGCTTCAGGGCCTTGGCGTTGAAGCGCAGCTCCGCGTTCCGGCCGTCGAGGGTGAGTTCGGCCTTGAACAGCGACGGCTGTCCCGACCGCCGCTTGCCGCGGAAGACCGTCTCCGGGAAGGCGGGGCCGCTCAGCCGGGCGGTGTCCATTCCCTTGTCGAGCGGCCGGTGGAGCGGGCAGCGCTCGACGGTGACGGAGCCGAAGTGTCCGACCTCCCCCTTGAGTCCGGCCGTCGGCAGCTCCTTCTTGGGGGTGTGCTTGTACGGCAGCAGCTCGAATTCCAAGGACTCGGTACTCGTTCCCATGGTGGCCAAGCCCCTCCTCTCTCGCGTGGTGCTAGTCGAACGGGTTGAGCGCGCTGCCCAGTTTCTTGGCGCCGTCGGCGATCTCGTTGCCGAGGTCGCTCGCCTTGTCGCCCACCCACTCGGCGGCCTTGTCGGCGCCCTCCGTGATGTCGTCCCAGTGCTCGACGACCTTCAGGCCGCCGTAGACGAGGCCGGTGCCCACGGCGAGGCCGATGGTGATCGGGTTGGGGGCGACCATCGCCGCGGTGAGGGAGGCGTTGAAGCCGACCTCGGCGTAGTTGGCCAGGTAGCCGGCCTTGCTCTTCTCCCACTCCTTGGCGTGGTCCATGGTGGCGATGTTGGCGATGGAGAACGCCGTCGCGCCCGCGGAGCCGACGATGCCGGCTCCGCGCCACAGTCCGGCGGTCTTCGCCGCCGCGCTGAACCCGCCGGCCTTGCCGACCGTCAACAGGCTGGCCTGCCCCGCGCGGGTGACCGCCTGACCGGAGTGGGTCAGTCCGCCGTACATGCGGGCCATGTCGTCGGATCCGGCGAAGAAGTTGATGGCCTGGTTGGGGGTGAAGCCCAGGATCTTGGCGTTCATGAAGCCGCGCCCGCGCAGCGCGTCCCAGCCGCCGCCCCAGCGGTCGCCCAGGAAGCCCGAACTGAAGGGCACGTTGGCGACCCGCTGGTACCGCGGGCTCCGGGAGGCCATGTTGCCGAGCTGGCCGGGAAGCCAGCTGCCGGGGGCGGACAGCGAGCGGATCGGCGGGTTGTAGCTGCCGAGTTTGGTGCCGGCCCAGCGCAGGATGGGGTTGCTGCCGGCCGCGGTCCAGCGTGCCGCGAGGGCGTCCTTCATCGGGCCGAGTCTGCCCGTCTTCACCGCGTTGCCCAGCAGGATCTTGGTTCCCGAGAAGCCGCTCGCCAGAGAGACCTGGCCCGCGGCCACCACGTTGAACGCGTCGCTGCCGAACTTGATCATCTCGGTGAGGGTCTCTTCGTGCGGCTCCAGGCCCGGGATCTTCGACAGCGCGTGCCCCTCGAGCCGTGCGACCCAGTCGCCGAGCTTCTCGCCCGGCTGTCGTGCCAGGTCCTTCGCGTTCGGATCGCCGCTCGCCGCCACCGAGTTGGCGAGCAGCAGGGTCTCGGGGCTGATCCCCTCGCCCTGGTACGTCTCCAGGTCCTTCGCCGTGAAGCCGGCCCACAGCAGCCCGGCCAGCGGGTCGCCGTTCTCCAGCCGCAGGAGTACCGCGCGTTTGCGCAGGTCCTTCGCCTCGTCGCGGGTCCATGGGCGCATCGGTTTCAGCGGTGCCAGATGCCCGCTCACTCCCAGCCCGGCCGCTCGCGTGAATGCCTCGTCGAGGCGGTCCTCCACACCACCGCGCCCGTCCAGGAGTTTCGCCAACTGCTCCAGATCCTCGGGATTCGCCCCCCGAAACGACATGACCGCCCCGTCCCTCGACAACCGGCCTGGCCTTGGCCGCTCGCGGCTCAGGATAGGCCGTCGAGGCGACCCATGGCTGTTGTGAACGCATCACACATGACATGGCTCCCGATCAGAACGGTTTGCCGAGTCGGCAAGCCCGCTCGGGTTTTCGCCGCGGGCGTCCGCATCATCGGCGTACGACCACCGCACCCGTAGGAGGGCGCATGAACAGCAACGCCACGGAGATCACGCACCGGCTGGTGCCCTCGGCCGCCGGGCGGGTCCATCTCGTGGAGCAGGGAACCGGGCCGCTGGTGCTGCTCGTGCACGGGTTTCCGGAGTCCTGGTACTCGTGGCGGCATCAGCTGCCCGTACTCGCGGCGGCGGGGTACCGCGCGGTCGCGATCGATGTGCGCGGGTACGGCCGCTCGTCCCGGCCTGCCGCGACGGAGGCGTACCGGATGCTCGACCTCGTGGAGGACAACGTCGCCGTCGTGCGCGCCCTCGGCGAGGAGTCCGCGGTCGTCGTCGGGCACGACTGGGGGGCGAACATCGCCGCGGACTCCGCGCTGGTCCGGCCGGACGTGTTCCGCGCGGTGGGGCTGCTGAGCGTTCCGTACACCCCGCGCGGCGGGCCCCGGCCCACGGACATCTTCGCCGGGATGGGCGGGGACGAGGAGTTCTACGTCTCGTACTTCCAGGAGCCGGGCCGTGCCGAGGCGGAGATCGAGCCGGATGTACGGGGCTGGCTCGCGGGGTTCTACGCGGCCCTGTCCGCCGGCACCATGCCCGCGCCCGGCGCCCCGGATCCGCACTTCGTCGGCAAGGGCGGGACCCTGCGCGACCGGTTCCCGAAGGGAGGGCTGCCCGGCTGGCTGAGCGAGCGTGATCTCGACGTGTACGCCGGGGAGTTCGAGCGGACGGGGCTCACGGGGGCGCTCAACCGCTATCGCACCATGGACCGCGACTGGGAGGACCTCGCCGGTTTCGACGGTGCCCCGATCAGCCTGCCGTCCCTGTTCGTCGGCGGCGGCCTGGACGCCTCCACGACCTGGCTGGCCGACGCGATCGAGGCGTACCCGGTCACGCTGCCGGGACTGGTCTCCTCCCACCTCCTCGACGGCTGCGGGCACTGGATCCAGCAGGAGCGCCCCGACGACGTCAACCGCATCCTCGTCGACTGGCTGGCCGCGCTCTGACGGCTTCGCGCCCCGTGCACCGGGTATCGCCCTGCGGGGAGGACGCCATGAGAGGACCGCGCTCACCGCGCCGCGGAAGCGAGGACGCGGTCGGCCTCGGCGAGCGCGTGGCGCGGCAGGGATACGGATCGGCGCGGACATGCCGGCCTGCCGCAGAACCCCGCACAGGGGGCCTGGCGAAGAGCGCGACACCACCGGTCGTGGGGAGTCCGCCTCCGCCAGGCCGTTTCACCGGCCGTCACCGCGCGGGGGGTCCGTCACCGCGCAGGGGTCCGTCAGTGCGTGAAGGGGCCGGACAGCGACTTGTACGTCATCTTGAGGGTGTTCACCGTGAAGGTCTTCGAGCCCGAGCCGGTGGTGCCGGAGGCCGTGCCCTTCAGCAGGTGGATCATGCCGTGGCGGCTGCTGTCCAGCCAGTCGTTGGTGTCGATGAGCAGGTCGGAGCGGCCGTCGCGGGTGTAGTCCGCGAGCTTGACGCTCCAGCCGAAGTAGTCGTCGTCCTCGATGCCGCCCGCGACTCCGGAGGTGTTCTGGTCGTACGCCTTGGCTCCGGTGCCGGACAGGCCTCCCGCGCGGCCCAGCAGCACGGTGACCATGCCCGCGTCGCGCTTGCCCACGAGGTCCTCGCCGGGGGCACCGATGGCGAGGTCGGCGTAGCCGTCGCCGTTGACGTCGCCCGCCGAGACGGAGGCGCCGAAGTGGTCGTCGTCCTCCGAACCGCCGGGCACGCCCGCGGTGTTCTGCGTGAACTTCACGGGCTTGCGCGCGGTGTTCGGGCCGGAGGGGCCGCCGTAGTGGACCGTGACGTATCCCCGCCCGTTGTCCGGGTTCTCGTAGCCGCGTCCGATGGCGAGGTCGCCGTACCCGTCCTTGTCGAAGTCGCCGACGGTGGTGACCGTACCGCCGCCGACCTGATGGCCGAGGTCGTCCGGTACGCGCAGCTGACCGGCCAGCCGGGCGAAGCCCGCGCCTCCGCGGTGGAAGAAGGCACCCATGGCATCGTCGTCGTCCCCGAGGTCCGAGCCGAGGATGTACAGGTCCGTGGCGGCGTCCGCGGTGACCCGGCCCGTGGCGAGCTGGGAGGCGTGCAGGTACTCGTAGTCCTCGCCGAGGCTCTGCCAGCCGGCCTTGCCGCCGCCGCGGGTGAACGGGCCTTCGAACAGGATCGCTCCGGCCCGGCTGTGGCTGACCGCCGCGAGGTCCTGGTCGCCGTCGCCGTCGAAGTCACCCGCCACGACGTCCTCACCGAACGAGTCGCCCGAGCCCGCGTACTCCGGCGCGATGGGCGAGTGGAAGACGGTGCCGGAGCCCAGGCCCTTCGACCCGCCCCACACGACGGTCAGTCCGCCGCGCATCTGGATGTCGCCGACGGCCTCACCCGGCGAGGCGACGACCAGATCGGCGTAACCGTCACGGTCGAGGTCGGCGCTGGTCGCGGCGAAGCCCCACTGGTCGCCCTCCTCCACCGCGCCCGGGATGCCCGCCGAGTCCTGGTGGATGACCTGGACGCGCGTGCCCGGGCCGCTCGACGTGCCGTAGACGACCGTGACCCGGCCGTCCTTGCCGTGCGTCCCGCCCAGCATGACCAGATCGCGGTAGCCGTCGCCGTTGAAGTCGTCGGCGAGCCCGGACGGCGCGGCGGACGCCGTGGGAGCGATGAGGAGCGGGGTGCACAGTGCCGCCGCGAGTGCCGCCGCGGCGGCGAGGACGGTGCGTGAGGATCGCATGCTTCTCCGAGGTCCCGGAAGCGTCCTGTGGACGGGACGCTTGAACTGGGATCTTGGACGCCCGCGGGACCTCAATGGTTGTACGCCGACAACCCCGTTTCTCCGCCCTCTGCGGCATCACTGCCGGACGCCCCGGTCCGGCCGGTGCTCACGGGTGCATCCGCGCGCCCTTGAGGATCTTGTCCACGGCGTTCTTCGGGCCGTGGACCGCGAGGCCCACCAGGTCCAGGTCCGTCGTGGGTACGGCGCGGACCGCCGCGCGGTTGGCCTCGTCGTGGCCCGTGGTGAAGAGGTCGGAGGTGAAGACCGCTCGGGGGAGGGAGCGGGTGAGGGTGCGGGTGTGGGCCGACCGCAGGACTTCCTTCGGGCCCTGGAAGACCAGGACCGGCTGGCGGAGCATCGGCAGGTACGGCACCTCGTCCGCGTCCGCGTAGGGTTCCCCGATCAGCTCGGGGAGCTCGGTGCCCAGACCGCTGACCAGGAACGCGGTGACGTTGAGGCGCTGCCAGGGTTCGAGGTCCTCGCGCAGCAGTACGGCGATCTTCGTGTCGAAGCGAGTGCTCATGGGATGAGACTGCCGACCGGGCCGGGGCCGCGTCTTGTACGTTGTTTGCATGGCCTCACAGGCGAGCGTCTCCGCCTGGCGGCCCCGTGTTCCGGGTGTCGTCGAGGTGTTCCACGCCCGCTTCACCGAGTACGCCTACCCGATGCACGTCCACGACGCCTGGACGCTGCTCATCGTGGACGACGGCGCCGTACGGTACGACCTCGACCGGCATGAGCACGGCACTCCGCACGACACCGTGTCCCTGCTGCCGCCGCACGTCCCGCACAACGGGGCTCCCGCCACCGCCGGCGGTTTCCGCAAGCGGGTGCTGTATCTCGACGGGAGTCATCTCGCCGAGAGTCTCATCGGGGCCGCCGTCGACCGGCCCGATCTGCGCGATCCGCTGCTGCGGCGGCGCGTCGGACAGGTGCACTCCGCGCTCGTACGGCCGGGGGACGAGTTGGAGGCGGAGAGCAGGCTGACGCTGGTCGGGGAGCGGCTGCGGGAGCATCTGCGGTCCCGGGAGGCCGTCGGCGTACCCCGGCGGGATCCCGTACTGGCGCGGCGGCTGCGGGAGTTGCTCGACGAGCGGATCGTGGAGGGCGTCGCCCTGGCGGAGGCAGGCGGGACGCTGTCGGCCCATCCGGCGCATCTCGTACGGGCGTTCAGCGGGGCGTACGGCATCGCGCCGCACCAGTACCTGATGTCACGGCGGGTCGGCCGGGCCCGGCGGCTGCTGCTGGAGGGACGCTCACCGAGCGAGGCCGCCGTCGCCACCGGGTTCTACGACCAGGCGCATCTGACCCGGCACTTCCGCAGGCTGGTGGGGGTCACTCCGGGTCGTTACCGGGCGACGGGCGCTGCAGCAGGTGGGTGAAGGCGTCCAGGTTGCGCGTGGACTCGCCGCGTGAGACGCGCCAGTCGTACTCCTTGCGGATCGCCGAGGCGAAGCCCAGCTCCAGCAGGGTGTTGAAGCTTCCGTCGGCGGCCTCCAGGACCTGGCCGAGGAGGCGGTCGAGTTCGTCGGCGGTGACGGCGGAGAGCGGCAGGCGGCCGGTGACGTAGATGTCGCCGAGCGGGTCGACGGCGTAACTCACGCCGAAGAGCTTGAGGTTGCGCTCGAGGAGCCAGCGGTGGACGCCCGCCTCGTTCTCGTCGGGGTGGCGGACGACGAAGGCGTTCAGGGAGAGCGTGTGCCGGCCGGCGATCAGGGACACGGTGGTGGAGAGCTTGCGGGTGCCGGGGAGTCTCACGACGTAGCTGCCGGGCTCGGGACTCTCCCACTCCAGCTCGGCGTCCTTCAGGACGCCCTCGATGATCCGCGCCGCCTCCGTCGCCCTGTCAGCCATGGTGCGAGCGTACGTGACGGCGGTGGGCCTGGGTCGCGGCCGCGTAGACGTCGGCCGTGGCCGCGGCGGCGGTGTCCCAGCCGAAGGACTGGGCGTGCCGGGCGGCGGCCTCGCCCATGCGGTCGGCGAGGTGCGGGTGGTCGGCGAAGTCGCGCAGCACGCGCGCGTACGCGTCGGGGTCGTGGCCCTGGACGAGGAAACCGGTGTGCCCGTCCCGTACGGCGACGGGGAGGCCGCCGACCGCGGCCGCGAGGACGGGTGTGCCGGCGGCCTGCGCCTCTATGGCGACCAGGCCGAAGGACTCGCTGTAGGACGGCATGACGAGCACGGACGCCGCGCGGAACCAGTCCGCGAGCTGTTCCTGTCCGACGGGCGGCCGGAACCGTACGACGTCGGCGATGCCGAGCCGCGCGGCGAGCTTCTGCAGCCCCTCCGGCTTGGCGAGGCCGCTGCCGCTGGGGCCGCCGACGACGGGGACGCAGAGGCGGGAGCGCAGTTCGGGCCGTTCGCCGAGGAGTGCGGCCACCGCGCGCAGCAGCACGTCGGGGGCCTTGAGGGGCTGGATGCGGCCGGCGAAGAGGGGGATCAGTGCGTCGGGGGGCAGGCCGAGGCGGGCTCGCGCGGCGGCGCGGCCGTCGGCCGGGCGGAAGCGGGTCAGGTTCACGCCTGGGTGGACGACGGCGACCTTGTCGGGGTCGGCGGCGTAGTGCCGTACGAGCTCGTCGGCCTCTTCGTCGGTGTTGGCGATGAGCCGGTCGGCGGCGGTGACGATCTGGGTCTCGCCGATGACGCGGGCGGCGGGCTCGGGGGTGTCGCCGACGGCGAGGTTGGCGTTCTTGACCTTGGCCATGGTGTGCATGGCGTGGACGAGGGGGACGCCCCAGCGCTGGGCGGCGAGCCAGCCGACGTGGCCGGAGAGCCAGTAGTGCGAGTGGACCAGGTCGTAGTGGCCGGGGCGGTGGCCGGCCCAGGCCTGCATCACGCCGTGGGTGAAGGCGCACAGCTGGGCGGGCAGCTCCTCCTTGGCGAGGCCCTCGTAGGGGCCCGCGTCGACGTGCCGGACGAGGACGCCGGGGGCGAGTTCGACGGCGGGCGGGAGGGCGGCGGCGGTGGCGCGCGTGAAGATCTCGACCTCGATGTTGATCGCGGCGAGACGCTGCGCGAGTTCGACGATGTAGACGTTCATGCCGCCGGCGTCGCCGGTGCCCGGCTGGTGGAGCGGGGAGGTGTGCACGGAGAGCATCGCCACGCGGCGGGGTTTGCGGTGCAGTCGCAGCCGCGCGGGCGCGGCGGGGGAACGCCGTCCTAGCCTCGCGATGTACTGGCTCACGTGGCGTTCCTCCTCGCTGCGGGCATGGCTGACGGAGGGTGTTCGACCCCCGGCGGGGTCAACGCCGGAAGCGTCCGCTCCCATTTCCGGACGGCGTCCCCGGTTCCGGCTTTTTGCCGAATCATTACCGGTAGTCGCTCAACCGTTCGAGCGTGGGCCGCGTCACCCCCAGCGGCGAGGGTTCCGGGTACCCGCATACTCGTCCCTATGACTGCCCGCGCCACCTCCAGCCCCGTCGGCACGGTGACGCGCGGGACCACGAATCCCAACCGGCTGCGCCGCATGGACCGCTGGATCGCGGCCACGCACGGCGCGGAGCTGCGCCGCGCGGCCGACCCCGTCGCGGTCGACCTCGGCTACGGGGCGGCCCCCTGGACGGCGGTCGAGCTGCTGCACCGGCTGCGGACCGTCGCACCCCGCACGCGCGTGACGGGCGTCGAGATCGAACCGGCCCGGGTCGCGGCGGCACGGCCGTACGAGCGCGACGGGCTGACCTTCCGGCACGGCGGCTTCGAGCTCCCGGTGGCCGGGCGGCCGGTACTGGTGCGCGCGGCGAACGTGCTGCGCCAGTACGACGAGGCCGAGGTGGCCGCCGTATGGGCGCGGCTGTGCGGGCGGCTCGCCCCCGGCGGACTGCTGGTCGAGGGGACCTGCGACGAGATCGGGCGCCGGCACGTGTGGGTCGCCCTCGGTCCGGGGGGACCGCGCACCGTCACCTTCGCGACCCGGCTGGGCTCACTGGAACGCCCCTCCGACCTGGCGGAACGCCTGCCGAAGGCGCTCATCCACCGCAACGTCCCGGGTGAGCCGGTGCACGCCTTCCTGCGCGACTTCGACCGCGCGTGGGCGAGCGCGGCGCCCTATGCCTCGTACGGCGCACGGCAGCGGTGGATCCGGGCGGTCCGGGATCTCGTGGCCGCGGGCTGGCCGGTGACGGACGGGCCGGCGCGGTGGCGGCAGGGGGAAGTGACGGTGAGGTGGGAGGCGTTGGCGCCCCGGGGGTGACGCGGTGGATGCCCGCCCGGTGAACCTCTCGTGACAGGCCGGGGCATCGGGAACGATCTCCCTGAGTCGTTCGTCACCCTGACGGGATGATCGCTGTGCCGGGGAATGCCGGGAAGGGGCGGAAGGGAAGTACTCCCTCTGTCGTTTCGCGCGCAGGCATGGCAGCATCCCCCGGGTGACAGGATGTTACTGACGGTTAATCAACGGGGGAGTGAATCATGGGACCGGGCAAGCGCGGGTTGCTCACAGCGGCCGTGACCGTGGTCTGCGCGGTCACCGTACTGGCACTGCCCGGCACGGCGTTCGCGGCTCCCACTCCCCCGCCGCCTCCCGGCACGGCCGCGAGCGTCACCGTGGTCGACGAGGAGGACACGGCGCTCGAGGCCGTACGCGAGAAGCTGGAGAAGCTCTACCGCGAGGCTGCCGTCGCCACCGACGAGTACAACGCCGCCGACGAGAAGGCGCGGGAGCAGTCCGCCCAGATCGTCGCGCTGGCGAAGAAGATCGTCGAGGGCCGGGAGAGACTCGACGAGCTGAAGACCCGCGCGGGCGCCGCGGCAGCCGCCCAGTACCGCGGGGGCGGGCTTCCGCCCGAGGCCCGTCTGATGCTGAGCGACGACCCGCAGGACTTCCTCGACGGCGCCGGCCGGGTCCGCCAGGGGGAGCGCGCGACCAATGGACTGCTCGGGGAACTGACGCGTACGCAGGAGGACTTGGAGCAGTACGCGCAGGACGCCGAAGGGCAGATGAAGAAGCTGGAGGCGGGCCGCAAGGCCAAGGCCACGGCACAGAAGAAGATCGAGAAGCGGATCGAGGAGGCCGAGAAGCTCGAGTCCGCGCTGGCGAAGGAGGAGAAGGAGCGCCTGGCCCGGCTGGAGCGCCGGGCCGCCGAGGCCGCGCAGGCCTCCTGGCTGAGCTCCGGCATCCTCGACGACATCAAGGGCGAGGCGACGCACCAGGGCAAGAAGGCCGTCGCGTACGCCACCGCCCAGATCGGCAAGCCGTACCAGTGGGGCGCCGAGGGGCCGAAGACGTACGACTGCTCCGGACTGACCTCGCAGGCCTGGATATCGGCCGGCCGGGGCATCCCGCGGACGTCACAGGAGCAGTGGAAGCAGCTGACGCACGTCGCGGTCGAGGACATGCGCCCCGGTGACCTGGTCATCTACTTCGGCGACGCCAGCCATGTGGGGATGTACGTCGGCGACGGCACCATCGTCCACGCCCCGCGCCCGGGGCGGACGGTGACGCTCGCGGGGGCCGGATCGATGCCGATCCTCGGGGTGGTACGGCCGGACGCGTAGGCGGACGGGAGGGCCCGCTCCCCCCGGTCGCCCGTGGCCGGCCCCCTGGCCGCCCCCGGCCTGCCCCTCTGGCCGGCCCCTCAACTGCCCGGTGACCTGAGCCACGTGACCCATCGCACGTCGATCTTGGCGCCACACCCCGTGCGGACGTGACGTTCGTCATTCCCGCCGCGTCCACGGCCTGTCCAACTGCGGCAGTAAACGCGGCATATGACAGTGGTCGATGGCGCAGCCGGGTGGTTCACGCCATTCCGCTGCGGCGCCGTCACCCGCTATGGTCCCCGTTCGAAGGGGGCGTCCTTCGCTCGCACACGGAGGTGGGAGCGGGGCACAGGGCCCATGGCCGTCGCCCCCACCGTGCCCTCGGGGGGAGGGAAGGAACCCGGAACCATGCCCGCACCCGTACCGCGGCAGAGAGCGATCCCGGCCGCGGAAGGTGGTCAGGCGCCGGCCGCTTCACCGAACGGCGGCTCCGCCCAGGACTCCTCGGAGACCAGGGCGACGGCCCCCCGCGCGACGGACCCGTCCGAGCACACCACGGACCGGGCCGGCACCGCGCCGGGCGGGTCCGGGACGGCCGCCGCGCACACCACCCTCACCCTGCTGCTGATCGAGGACGACCCCGGCGGGTCGTCGATCGTGCCGGAGCCGGTCGACCAGTCCGGCAGGCCGATCCGCGTCCGCACCGCCCGCAACCTCACCGAGGCCGAGCGGCTGCTGACCGACGACGTGCACTGCATCCTGCTGGACCTGGCGCTGCCCGCGCCGGGCCGGGCGGGCGACGGCGGTGACGAGCTGGCCGTGCTCAAGCACGTCCTGGAGCTCGCACCCCGGCACGCCGTGCTCGCCCTCACCGGAGCCGACGACGCCGAGCGCGGCGCGGAGGCGGTCCGGGTGGGCGCCCAGGACTATCTCGTCCGCGACGAGCTCGACGGCCGGCTGCTGAGCCGGGCGATCCGGTACGCGGTGGAGCGCAAGCGCTCCGACTCGGCCGAGCGGCGCCTCGCGGAGGGCCGCGTGCGCGCCCAGGAGAACCGCCGGCTGGAGCGCGGCCTGCTGCCGACACCGCTGCTGGACGGCTCCCCGCTGCGGTTCGCCGCCCGCTACCGCCCCGGCCGCTCCCGCGCCCTGCTCGGCGGTGACTTCTACGACGTCGTCCGCACCCCGGACGGCACCGTGCACGCCATGATCGGCGACGTCTGCGGGCACGGCCCGGACGAGGCCGCCCTCGGGGTGGAGCTGCGCATCGCCTGGCGCGCGCTGACCCTCGCGGGCCTCTGCGGGGACCAGCTCCTCGGCACGCTGCAGGAGGTGCTGGAGCACGAGCGGTCCGACGACGAGATCTTCGCGACGCTGTGCGCGGTGGACATCGCGCCGGACGGCCGCCGGGCCGGCCTGTGCCTGGCCGGCCACCCGTCACCGCTGCTCGTCCGCCCGGGCATGCCCGCGCGACTGCTGCCGTACGACAACAACGGCCCGGCGCTCGGCCTGCTGCCGGGGGCCCGCTGGCCGCGGACGCAGGTGCAGCTGGGCGGCGAGTGGAGCCTGATGCTCTACACCGACGGTCTGATCGAGGGCCGGGTCGGCGACACCGGGGAGCGGCTCGGCCAGGACGGCATGGTGGAGATGATCCGCCGCCAGCTCTCCGAGGGGCTGCGCGGGGAGGAACTGCTGCGCACCGCCGTCAACGAGGTCCGGGACCTCAACGGCGGCGAGCTGACGGACGACGTGGCCGTCCTGCTGCTGGACCGGGCGGTGTGACGCCCTGGGCCCTGTCGTCACCTTCCCGCCTGCCGCGAAGGTGACGACAGGACTGGGCCTCAGCGGCCGCCGTTGTACGGGCCGTAGGGGCCGTCGCTGCTGGAGCCCTTGCGGGGCCGCCCGCCGCCGGAGAGGCCGCGCAGCGCCGGACGGACGTCGACCATGTACACGATGGTCGCGATCAGTCCGATGATCGGCAGGAACGACAGAATGTTGAAGATCAGGTTCACCACGAAGGCGATGGCCAGGATGATCAGCCAGAACGGCTTGGTCTTCTTGTCCGCCGCACGGTAGGCGTCCTCACGGCGCGTCGCCGCGTCGATCAGCGCGAAACCGCTGAACACGATCAGGGCCATGCTCAGCAGCCACATGAACCCGGCGAAGCCCTGCATCAGCACTACGTCCACCACCCGACTCGGCTCGTCCTCTACGCCGTCACCGTACCCGCATACCCCGGCCGGCTACCCGGACAACGGGCCGGGCACCACGAGAGTGCCCGGCCCGTCGGCCCACTCCTACTTCCCTACTTCGCGGGCGGAGTCGGCTTCTTCGCGGTGTTCTTGCGCACCGGGGCCTTCTTGGCGGCGGCGGGCCTCCTCACCGCGGCCTCGGCGGGCCTGTCGTCCTTGACCTCGACGGGCTCGACCGGCTTGACCGGCCTGACCGGCTCCGGACGGGGCGCGGGCTTCGGCTCGGCCGCCGGCTCGACGGCCACGGCGATGTCCTCGATGCCTTCGGCGGCGTCGCCGCGCCAGGTCTTCACGGCCTGCTCGCCGTGCTCGGCGACCTTCTCGTAGGCCTCCCGGGCCTTGACCGCGTACTCGGCGGCGATGCCGACCCCGCGCAACGCGAGGTCCTGGGCGTTCTCACCGAGCTTCTTCAGGTCCGTGTCGAGCGAGCCGATGAGCTCGCCGACCTTGCTCTGCAGGTTCTCCTGCGTCTCCCGGACCCGGACGGTCGCCCGCTCCTGGACCGCCTTGGGGTCGGTGTTGCGCACGGCCTCGATACGGGCCGGGGCCTCGGTGCGCAGCTGCTCCACCAGGGCGGGCACCTTCTTGGCCTGCTGCAGCGCCAGGTCGGCGGTGCCGGCGGCGAAGTACAGCGGGGTCGGGTCGCTGAAGGTCTTGCGCAGGTCGTCGGTGATGGCCATGGTGATGGTCCTCCCGGATCGTTTCTTTCGGCTGAGGGTTTTATGTGATCCGCCGCGGGCGGCCGGTGCCCTGGTCCGGCTCAGCCGGCCGTCCGCCGCGGATCGCTGTCACTGTCGTCGGTGTCGTCGTCGGCCGGCACGGGCGTCGCCTCACCGTCCTCGTCTCCCGCAAACCCGTTCTCCTTGCGGAACGACTCGTAGATCTGGAGCAGTACGTTCTTCTGCCGCTCGGTCAGCGTGGGGTCGGCGAGGATGACGGCCCGCGTCTCGACCTCGTCGCGGTCGCGCTCGGCGTCGAGGATGCCCGCGCGGACGTACAGCGTCTCGGCGGAGATCCGCAGCGCCTTGGCGACCTGCTGCAGCACCTCCGCGCTCGGCTTGCGCAGCCCGCGCTCGATCTGGCTGAGATACGGATTCGACACCCCGGCGGCATCGGCGAGCTGCCGCAACGACAACTGCGCGTTGCGCCGCTGCTCGCGCAGATACTCACCGAGATTCCCGACGTTGAGCGAGGCCATACCCCCACCCTGCCGCACCCCGCTAACTATTGCAAGCACCTGCTTGCAATAGTGCGCCACGGCACACGCACACACGCGTGACGCTAGCGTGGGCGCATGATCGTATGGATCAACGGGACTCACGGCGCGGGGAAGACGACGGCCGCCGCGCTGGTGCGGCGGTTGCTTCCGGACTCCCGGGTGTTCGACGCCGAGAAGGTCGGCGAGGCGTTGATGGACATCTCGCCGTCGCTGCCCGAGACGGGGAACTTCCAGCACTGGCCGCCGTGGCGGCCGCTCGTCGTCGAGACGGCGCGGCATGTGCTCGACTACACCGGCGGCACCCTGGTGATGCCCATGACCGTGCTCGTCGAGGAGTACTGGCGGGAGATCAGCGCGGGTCTCGACCGGTACGGCATCCCCGTACGCCACTTCGTCCTGCACGCCGACCAGGAGACCCTGCGCGGCCGTATCGCGGGTGACGCCGTCCTGGGCCCCGACTCCCCGTTCCGCCTCGCCCACCTGGAGCCGTACGCGCAGGCGGCCCGTACCTGGCTGCACGCCGAGGCCGAGGTCGTCGACACCACCCGCCTCACCCCCGGCGGGACCGCGCTGCGGATCGCGGAGGCCGTCAGGGGCTGAACGCCCGTTGTCAGTGGCATCGGCGATGATCCCGGGCATGACCGCGACCACCGCCGACGCACCACGCCTCGTGGACGAGGTGCACACCAGCGCCGTCCGGATCGCCCGCGCGCTGGAAGGCGCCGGATACCGGGCGGACTTCACGCCGATGAGCCTGCGGGACCTCGAGCGCTTCATGACCGAACACAGCGACCACGGGATCGCGGTGGAGGGAGGCCTCCTCGCGGCCGGCCTCGGGCCCCGTCTGTTCGCCCTCGGCGCCTATCTCGGGGAGACGGTCCGGCGCAGCGCCGGCGGGAGCTGGGAGGCGGACGACGACGCCCCGCCCGGCGAGGCCGACATCAGACTCCGCCTCCCCGACGGCTCGGTCGTCTGGCCCGTCCAGCGCATACGCAAACGCTTCCGGCACGGCTGCGAGGACAGCCTCGTCGGCTACGCGATGAGCCTGGGCCTGCAACCGGCCCGCCCCCGCCCACGGTGGCGCCGTCGAGCCCGAACGCGGTGAGCACCCCAGGACCGGGACCGTCCTCCGGACCTCGCGAACCGTGGTGACGGCCCGGGCGTGGCGGGAGACTGGACCGTATGACTTCATCGACCGGTGCCGCCGGGAGCGACCTCCGCCTCTACCTCCAGTCCGCCCGTGACGCCCTGCTCTGGAAGCTCGACGGGCTGTCCGAGTACGACGTCCGGCGGCCGATGACGCCGACCGGGACCAATCTGCTCGGGCTGGTGAAGCATGTGGCGGGTGTCGAACTGGGGTATCTGGGCGATACCTTCGGCCGGCCGTCCGGTGAGGCGATGCCGTGGCTCGCGGACGCCGCCGAGACCAACGGGGACATGTGGGCCACCGCCGAGGAGTCCCGGGACGACATCTCCGGCCTGTACCGACGGGCGTGGGCGCACGCGGACGCGACGATCGAGGCGCTGCCGCCGGACACGACCGGCAGGGTGCCGTGGTGGCCGGACGGCAAGGACGAACTGACGCTGCACCACGCCGTGGTCCGGGTCGTCGCCGACACCCAGCGGCACGCCGGGCAGGCCGACATCCTCCGCGAACTCATGGACGGCGCGGCGGGGATGAGCGAGACCGACACCAGCCTGCCGTCGCACGATCCGGCGTGGTGGGCGGCCTACCGGGACCGGCTGGAGCGCATCGCCCGGGAGGCGTGACCGGCCCGCTCGGGAACCGGCCAAGGCCCTTCACCCCGCCGCGCGAGCCCACTCCCCGAGCACCGGAACGCACTTCTCGGCGAAGTACTCGTAATCCTCCGCCGTGTTGTAGACGTGCGCGGACAGCCGTACGTAGCCCACGCCGCCGAAGCTGGTGAACGCCGTCTCCACGCCCAGTTCCGCCGGTGCCCGGTCACGCAGGGCGTCGGCGGCGAGGCGGGTGCCGGCGAGGCCGTCGGGCAGGCGCACCAGCCGCATGCCGGGGACGGGCATGCCGACGTCGACGGAGGCGTCCGTACCGGTCAGTGCGGCGAGCGCGTCGCCCACGACCCGGGCACCGTAGGCGGCCAGCTCGTCCATGTAACGGCGGGCGGCCGCCCACCCCCAGGCCGCGTCGATGAAGTCGAGGGCCGCCGGTGCGGCCAGCGGGCCGGTCGCGTCGACCGTGCCCTGCTGGTCGAAGCGTTCGGGGTACGGATCACCGGCGCCCCACGAGTCGATCAGCGGGTACAGCCCGTCCCGCAGCGGGCCGCGCGCCACCAGGGCCGCGGTACCGCGCGGGGCGCAGCCCCACTTGTGCAGATTGCCCGTCCAGAAGTCGCAGGCCAGCCCCTCGAGCGGCGCGGCGATCAGACCGGGCGCGTGCGCGCCGTCCACGAGCAGCGGGATCCCGCGCCGCCGCAGTTCCGCGCCGATCCGCCGCACCGGCAGCCGGCGGGCGGTGGCCGAGGTGATCTGGTCGAGGACGACCAGCCCGGTGTCCGGGCCGACCTCGGCCAGCACCGCCTCGTACGCCTCCTCCTCACCGGCGTCCAGCGGTACCCCGGCCGTGCGCACCCGGCCGCCCCAGCGGCGGGCCAGCCGTTCGGCGCCCATCGTGACTGCGCCGTAGCCGTGGTCGGTGACGACGATCTCCCCGCCGCCCCGGCGCTCCAGGTTGGCGTACACGACGCTCGCGCCGGCGCTCGCGTTCGGCACCAGGGCGAGGTCACCGGCGTCGGTGCCGAGGAAGGCGGCGAGTTCGGCGCGGGCGGCCGCGAGCCGTCCCGGCAGTTCGGGGAACCACACCACCGGGGCGCTCTCCATCCGCTCCCGCGACTCCCGCTGCCGCTCCTGGGCGGCCAGCGGTACGGCGCCGAAGGAGCCGTGGTTGAGATGGCGCAGCGCGGGGTCCAGCGTCCACGCCCGCGCGGCCGGCCGGCCGTCGGGCAGCAGCAGGGGGCGGGGCGCGGCGGCGACCTCGGACTCGCTCACATGACTCCCATCCGCGACGAACATCAGGACACCCATTCGACACCACCCGCCCGGCCGCCCCGCTTCCGGGGCACAGGTCACCGCCGTACGCACAAAAAAGTGCGTACTTGGCAGTGCGGCCGCGTGCGGCGAACCTGGACCGGGGGACAGGGAAGGAGCGGAGGACGCCCCGGCCGTCAGGAGGCCGGGGCCCCGGTGAGCCGGGCCAGGCGGCGGTGGCCCCAGTCGGACAGCGGTCCGAGCGCCTCGGCGAGCTCACGGCCGAACGCGGTCAGGGAGTAGACCGTCTTCGGCGGCAGTACGTCGTACACCTCGCGGTGCACGAGTCCGTCCGCCTCCATCTCCCGCAGCGCCTGCGTCAGCACCTTCTCGGTGAGGCCGGGCACCTGCCGGCGCAGCGCGGCCGGCCGGTGCGGTCCGGACTCCAGCAGCCACAGCAGCGTGGTCTTCCACTTGCCCTCGATCACGGCGATCGCGGCGGTCACCCCGCAGACGTCCGGATCGTGGCGCCGGTGCACCATGCCATGCCCCTTTCCGTATCAATTGCCTTGGATATTAAGGGAGTCACACCATGACCGACCATCAGCGGCAGCCGTCCGTCACCGTCCTCGGGCTCGGCCCGATGGGCAGGGCGCTGGCCGGCGCCTTCCTGGACGCGGGCCTGCGCACCACCGTCTGGAACCGCACGCCCGGCCGGGACGCCGAGCTGATCGCCCGGGGCGCGGTCCCGGCGTCGTCGCCGCAGGAGGCGGTCGCCGCCGCCCCGCTCACCGTCGTCTGTGTGGTGAACTACGACGCCTCGGACGCCGTACTGCGCGAGGACGCCGTCACCGCCGCGCTCAAGGGCCGTACGGTGGTGAATCTGAGCGCCGACGTCCCCGGCCGCGCCCGCGACACCGCCGACTGGGCCGCCGGGCACGGCATCCGCTACCTGGACGGCGCGATCATGACCCCCACCCCGTCCATCGGCACGGACGAGGCGGTCCTCCTCCTCAGCGGCCCCGAGGAACTGTACCGGGAGCACCGGCCCGTCCTCGCGGCGCTCGGCGGCACCCACACCCACCTCGGGGAGGACATCGGCCGGGCGGCGGCCTACGACATCGCGCTGCTCGACGTCTTCTGGACGGCGATGGCCGGCTACACGCACGCCCTCGCCCTGGCCCGCGCGGAGGGCGTCGCCGCGACGGAACTCGCCCCCTTCGCCCAGGGGATCGCCGCGATCCTGCCGCCGCTGTTCACCGAGTTCGCGGCCGACGCCGACGCGGGCACGTACTCGGGCGAGCTGAACCCGGTCACCTCGGCCGCTTCGACGATGGCCCACGTCGTCCACGCCGCCGAGTCCCATGGCATCGACGCGGGCGTGATGCGCGTGATCGAGGGCCAGGCCCGCCGTGTCATCGCCCTCGGCCACGGCACGGACGGCTTCACCCGTGTCACCGAACTCCTCGCGGGACGCTGACGAGTACTACGGCGCCCGCTCACACCAGGGCGCGGGCGAGGTACGGGTTCGCCGTGGAGCGCAGGGGGAGGCCGAGGGAGCCGATGGCGACGGCCAGGGTCACGGCGTAGGAGTCCACCGCCCGCTTGACGTTGGGCGCGTCCAGGCTCTCGCCGTTGACGATGCGGTCGAGGTCGATGTACGCCGAGCGGACGATCTCCAGGCGGCGGTACACCTGCCAGTCCCTGTGCCAGTCACGGGTGTACGCGGCCGGCAGCCGCTCCTCCCAGCGGCGGAACATCCGGTCCCGGATCTCCGGCCGGGTCGGGGTGAGGTGCATATGGCGGACCAGGTCGTAGAGGGGGTCGCCGATCAGGGCCATCTCCCAGTCGATGATGGTCAGCGCGTAGGAGCCGCCCCGGCGCACCAGGTTCCAGGGGTTGAGGTCGCCGTGCAGCAGGGACGTCTCGCGGTGGCTCACCTCGAACCGGGAGAGGATCTGGTCCAGACGGCCCGCGTCCGGCAGCCCCAGCTGCCGGGCCAGCTGCTGCGACTTCTTGGGCAGCTCCTCGACCAGCAGGACGAGCTGGTCCTTCAGCCGGCGGTGGAAGCCGCGCTCCCCCGCCAGCGGGTCGAGGGGGTGGTAGTTCACGCCGGTCAGCGCGCAGAGCTGGTCGACGAGGCTGTCGGCCTCGTGCGGCAGCAGGCCGTTCACCGGGTGGTTCGGCGCGTGGGCGACGTCGTCGTGCGGGCCCACGTAGGTGTGGACGGCGAAACGGTCGTTGGGGTAGCTCTCGCCCAGCGCCAGGGCGCGCGGTGCCGCGACGTCGACGGGTGTGCGCTCGATGGCACGGAGCACGGCGTGCTCGCTGAGGAAGCTGCGCTCGCGCCGCCGGACTCCGGGCAGCCTGCGCCGTACGACGACGGGTCCCGCGTGGCCCGGAACCCGGACCACGGTGTTGAGGTGCGCGGTGCCCTTGAACACCCGGTTCGCCGGGGCGGCGCCCTCCACCGCGAGGGCGTCCAGGACGGCGGACTCGGGGAAGTCGCCGGGCAGCGGCAGCCGCCGGTCCTGCTGCCAGCCGAAGGCCTGGTCGCGGTCGGGGCCGTCGTGATCGCGGCCCCGGCGGGACGCCAGCCAGCGGAACAGGGCCCGCTCGATCTCCCGCGCACCGGGCACGTTGCTGAGCCGCAGCGGCAGCGCGGCGGCCTCCAGCGCCCGTCGCACCTCCGCCGTCGCCTCGTCGAGGTTCTTCTGGCTGAACGCGTGCTCCAGGGACTGCGCCGCCCGCATCACGTCCGGGAAGACCGACTGGGCGCGCTCGAAGGCCAGGTAGTGCCGCAGATCCTTCGCCAGTCCGCTGACCGCGGCGGGGCGGATGCCCCGCATGGCCTCCTCCCAGGCGTCGATCACCTCGGGCCACTGCTGGGCCGGGTACCGCATGCGCACCAGATGGGTCGCCAGGTCGTGCAGCGGGTCGCCGTAGGTCGCCAGCTCCCAGTCGACGCAGATCAGCGGCGGAGTACCGCCGTAGGAGACGATCACGTTGTCGCGGTGCAGGTCCGCGTGAAGCAGGCTGTACGGCCGCCGGGTCATGGCGGGCACCCGCTCGGCCAGCCGGATCAGGGCGTCCTCCGGAATGCCCAGCGCGGCGAACAGCCCGCCGAAGACGGCCCAGTTGGGCTGCCGGACCTGCCGGTCCGCCAGATGGGCCAGTGTCCGCAGGAAGCCCTGGCTGTCGGTGTCGTTGAAGGGCCAGCCGCGCGGCAGGGGAGGCAGGGCACTGCGCCGGACATCGGCCATCTGCGCGAGCAGCCCGGCCAGTGCCCTGATGAGCAGCTTGTCCACGGGCTTCCCGTTGCCGCAGACGCTGGACAGCGGTACGCCCTCCACATAGCTGTGGAGGGCGAAGCCGTCGCCTTTGGCCAGGCACTGCGGCACATGGGGGAGGACCCCTCTGACCGCGCCGAGGATCTCGTCCTCGTTCTCCCAGGTCCTGATCACCACCGGCAGCGCCTCGGCCCGGCGGATCCGTACCGTCACGGAGGTCCCCGCCTCACGTCCCAGCAGCCGGGCCACCGGCTCGGTCAGCGGCAGTACGTAGTTCTGGTTGTGGTGGCCGCTGTTGGCCGTCCCGTTCCGGGTGGCCTGTTCCATGAAGTCCTGGAGCCGGGCGCGGAACGCGGGAAGGGGTGGTGCGCCCACGGGCCGCTCCGGGAGGTACGAGGGGAGTCACGACTGACGGTACGCATGCGGCCTCCTGCCCCGCACACGGAGCACCCCCCGCCGGTTCGGAGGTGGTGTCACCCGTCTACGGGAGGCCGCCGGGGCCGTTCGAGTCGGCTGTTGTGTCCCTGGGTACGAACGGAGGCGAGCGCTTGCTCAGTCGGTGCGCGAATGCTACAGCACACGGTTCACGCGGAGAGCAGATCCCAGACCGAGTCGAACCACTGCCGCATGCTGTCCACGAAGACGGAACCGGGAGCGGCCGGGTCGTCCGTCTTCTCGTGGTGGGTGAGGGTCGCCCCGAGGCCCAGCACGTCCAGGGCCGTGATCACCTCGTCCGCGTTCAGCTTGAGCGGCCGCTCGATGATCTCGTACATGCCGTGCAGCACCTCGACGGTGTTGAAGAGGTAGAGCTTGAACGTGGGGGTGAGGGGGGTGTGCCGGATCCGGACGTCGACCGAGGGCACCAGCCCCTCCGTCTGCAGGTCCCTGAGCGCCCCCAGCAGTGAGGTGGTGTGCCACTCGGTGATGGTGCGCAGCCGGTCGCGCATACGGGTGTCGTCCGGGTCGTCCTTGACCCGGGGGTAGGGCAGCGGCAGCGTCGAGTCGGGCAGGAGCATGCGGAGCGTGATGCGCTGGGGTGCGATGAAGCCGCCGCGGATGCGCTCCGCCTGCAGCCGGATGTGCATGTCGAGGGACTCGGACGTCAGCGTGTAGACGTCCAGGCTGACTTCGGGCTGCTCGAAGGCCTCGCTGATGAACGGGGCCAGGGTCACCGCGCCGCGCAGCCTCGTGGCCTTGGCCGCCGAGGACTGTATGCGCTGGGTCTTGACCACGCGGGAGCCGCTGCCCTGCCGTGACTCGATCCAGCCCTCGTCGGCCAGTTCCCGCAGGGCCCGCTGCACGGTGTCGCGGGAGACGCCCAGTTCCTCGGCCAGATCGCGCTGCGACGGCAGGAAGGAGCGCAGCGGATACGTGCCTCCCGCCATCCGCCCGCGCAGTTCGTCCGCGACCCGTTCGAACTCCCTGCCACCGCCGCCTTCGCCGGTCTGCTGTCCGTTCATGCGCGGACCGTACCGCTTCCGGTCCGACGGCAAACCGAAATGCACCAACTGGACGGCTTTATTGGACTGTTGGTTAAGGGATCAACCTGGCCGGGAAGACCCCAGTCAGCACAACCAGTCCAATTGGACGGGAAGTTGAGACTTCCCTGAAAGTGGAAGGGAGATGGTCGGATCATGCCCCTGTTCCACATGCTCATGGGACTCGGCGAGCTGTCCCTGGGCCTGCTCGCCCAGACGAGACTGGGCCCCCTCGGTGTGGCACTCCTGTTCTTCCTCGGCGTGTGGATACGGGCACGCCGGGACGGCCCGGCCATCGGGGCGGCGGTGGTGCTCACCGTGCTGATGATCCAGGCCTGAGGTCAGTGCCGGACCAGGCGCAGGACCGGTTCCAGGGAGTCCACCACCGTCTCGGCGCCCGCGTCGTACAGCAGTTTGCCCTTGCGCTCGTTGCGCGCGTAGCCGAGGAACGGGACGCCGGCCGCCTGCGCGGCGAGCAGGTCCGTCGGGGCGTCACCGATCATCAGGGCGTTCTCGGGGGCGGCACCGATGGCGTTGAGGGCCCGGTTGATGCAGTGGGGGTCGGGTTTGAGGTGGTTCAGCTCCTGTGTGCGCCCGTACACATGGGGGGCGAAGCAGGCGCCCAGGCCGCGGGACGCGAGGTACTCGCGCACGACCCGCGGGGAGTTGTTGGTGGCGATGGCCAGCCGGGTGCCCACCGCGGCCCAGGTGCGGATCAGCGGATCGGCGTAGGGGGTGGGCATCGCCGAGACGGTGGCGCGCGATTCCTCCTGGGTGAGCCGCTCCTCCAGCTCCGCGACCAGGTCGCTGCCGGGGTGCCGCCGGTCGACGGCGCGCAGGACGACGTGCGGGTCCAGCAACTCGCGTTCGTCCTCCGTCAGCAGGCCGTGCAGGCCCCGGCTCTCCAGCCAGGTCGCCAGGTCGTTCGCCACCCGTTCCGCGGAATGGCCCGCGAACAGCCGGCAGATGGGGCCGTCGAAGTCCCACAGCACGACACGGGCGTCCTCGATCAGCCGCCGCAGCTCGTTCGGTTCGTCGTCGGTACCGGTCCGCTTCCCGGCTGTCACCGCATCCGTCTGTTTCGTCTCAGGAGTCACTAGGAGAGTGTCAGGTCCGACGTGATGGTTTCCCAGAGGGCGTCGAACCACTTCTGGGATTCCTCCACGAACGCCTGCTCCCGCCGGCCGTCCCGCTTGACGAAGGAGAACAGGAGGGACTGGGAGCCCAGGGCGTCGTACATCTCCAGGGTCTGGCTCTCCCACTCCTCCTCGCGCCGGGTCAGCATGTAGTAGCCGATCAGCGCCTCCTCGCCGTTGAGCAGGTACAGCTTCACCGGCGGGGTGAAGGGGAGCGCCCGGAAGGAGACGCGTACGTCGATGCCGTGGGTGGCGCGCAGCGCGAGCAGGTTGTGGCGCAGCACCCGGGCCTGGGCGTTGCGCATGGACAGCCAGCGCTCGTGGACGGGGTCGCCGTCGTTGTTCTCCCGGCCGTCGACCGGGACCGGGAAGGCCAGGTTGATCTCCCGGGACGGCAGCAGGAGGCGGACGTCGACCGACTCGGGGCGGATACGGCCCTCGTGGATGTGCCGGACGGGTTCGCTCAGTGCCAGCATCAGGCTCTCGGCGGTCAGGCAGACCGCGTCGACGCGCACGTGGGCCGCGGCGAACGCCTCCGTGAGGCGTGGCGCGAGGCCCACCATCGTCGGCTGGGGCTCCTCCCGGGCGGGGGGCGGCGCGGCGATCCGGGGCGGGCTGCCCTTGCCGTGATTGCTGAGCAGGCCGTCCTCCCGGAGGGCGTGCAGGGCCTGGCGAACGGTGCCGCGCTCCACGCCGAACTCCTCGGCCAGCTCCGCCTGGGTGGGCAGCCGGTCACCGGCCTTGAGCTCGCCGGCCCGGATGCGTTCCCGCAGGGTGTCGGCGATCTCCTGGGGAGAGACTCTGCTGCTGCCGTTCACGGCCACGTTCTCCTGGGTCACGACCAAAAGCTACAACTTTGATCCATCTGGCGGGAGTTGTTTGAAAGTTGTTTGTAAGTACTGGCCAAGTGGGGACAACTTAGAGACAGTTGGTTACCAACTCCAGCGAGTTGGTCGGCCGATGGTTCCGCCGCACGCCCGAAGGAGGAACACCCCATGCCCGTCCTCGCCCTCGTCTCCGCCGTCCTGGTCATCACCGTCGAACAGCTCGTCCAGTGGCAGTACGGCGCGGCCGGCATCGTCGGTCTGCTGCTGCTCACCATAGGCATCAGGGCCAACCGGCCGGGACTCAGCTCCGCCGGAGCGGTGCTGCTCGCCCTGCTGGTGGCGAGGCCGGCCCTGTGAGCGGCCGGCGGCGCGGGAGACCTCAGCCGGTGAGCACCAGCTCCGAACTGATCGTCTCCCACAGCGCGTCGAACCACAGCCGGGACTGCTTCACGAACGTGGTGTCCAGCAGGCCCGGCCCCTGCTCGAAGGTGAACAGCATGGACCGGATGCCCTGGGCGTCGTACATCTCCAGGTACTCCTGGTCGATCTGCGCCTTGCTGCGCGCCAGCGTGTAGTAGGCGAACAGCGCCTCCGTGCCGTTGAGCAGATACAGCTTCACCGGCGGGGTGAAGGGGAGCGCCCGGAAGGTGACCCGTACGTCGATGCCGTGGGTGGCGCGCAGCGCGAGCAGGTTGTGGCGGAGCACCTGCCCCTGGGCGTTGCGCTGGGCCAGCCACCGCTCGTGGACCGAACCCTCGGCGCCGTCGGACCCCTCGACCGGCACCGGGAAGGCGAGGTCGATGTTCCGGCCGGGCAGCAGGACCCGCAGGTCGACCTTGGCCGGTTTCAGCCGCCCGGAGTGAATCTGCCGCAGCGGCTCCCCGATGGCGAGGGTGAGGGAGATGGAGGTCAGACAGACGGCGTCGATCTCGACGTGCTCGGCCCCGAAGGCGGCGGCGACCCTGGGCGCGAGGCCCACCGTGGTGGGCAGCGGGGGTGCGGCGGAGCCGGTCAGCGCCCTGCCGGGGTCGGCGGCGACGGTCGCCGGGGCGCCCTTGGAGACGTTCGTGAGCAGCCGCTCGGACTGCAGGATGCGCAGCGCCTGGCGCACCGCGGGGCGCTCCACACCGAATTCGGCGGCCAGCTGGGCCTGGGTGGGCATGCGCTGGCCCGGCCGCAGCACCCCGGTCCTGATCCGGGTGCGCAGCTCGTCGGCCACCTCGCGATGTGTCGGCTGTGGCCGCTGGGGCTTCTCCCGACCAGTGGCGGAGTCGTGTTCCGGGTCCACAGCCAAACACTACAACTTCCCGCCATCTTCGGGCAGTTCAGTGAAGGGTGGTTATAGGACTCTTCCAAGTGGCTATAACTAAGGAGAAGTTGGCTGCCAACTCAGACAACCTGGTTGATTCCCGCAGGGGTTGGCCATCAGGAGACGGGTGGGCGGCCGTGAACACCTAGGGGGACCGCCATGCCGCTCATCGCCATCGTCCTCGCAGCGCTGGCCATCGGGTTCGAGCAACTCGTCCAGTGGAAGTACGGACCGATGGGAATCATCGCCTTCGTCGCCCTCACCGTGGGCATCAAGGCACGCAACACCCTGGTCAGCGGCATCGGCGCGGTCATCCTCGTGATGCTGCTCGCCCAGTCCGGCTGACAGCACACCGTACGGACCGCCGGCCGGACTCCCTTCCGGAGGGGAGCCGGGAGCCCTGCCGACGGGCACCACCCGCACAACAACCACAACCGAACAGCTCGCTACGGATGAGAACCCACCCGTCGTCGGCGGAAGGAGGCAGGGGGTACAGGCGCGGGAGCGACCGCGCTCAGAACACGTCCGGGCACCACGGTCGCCTGGAAGTACGCAGCAGGGCGTCGGCCTGACGGGCGGCGCCCGCTCGTTCTTCCCGGACCCGGCCGAGCGCCGCCAGCCGCACCGCCGACTCGTCACCGAGCCACAGCACGGCCAACTCGGCGACGTCCAGGGACAGATCGGCACTCCCGACGGCCGGCCCACAGACCCCGGTCCCGTCCTCGGACACCTCCAGCCGGTAACGCCCCGCCGCCGGCCCCGACCGGTCGGCCACCTCCAGCACCAGCGACCCCGCGCCCTCGTACGTCCGCGCCTCCAGGGCCCGTACGACGTCCAGGATCCGTACCCACAGCCAGTCCGCCTGTGTGGTCACGGCGGCCGCGCGCGGGTCCGGCAGAAAGTGCGGGAGCAGGTCGTCCGGCGCCCGCCAGCCGCTCTTCACCCTCACCACCCAGTCGATGGAACACAGGTACAGCCACAGCGCGCGCTCGGCGGCCGGGGTCACCCCGGTCAGCCACTTCACCTGTGCCGTGTTCAGCGGCTGCTTGGCGTCGGTCCACTCGTCGTCGACGGTGTAGGCGGCCATGCCCTCCACCTCGCCGGCGGCCGAGCGGTACACCACGTAGTACGGCTCCTTGAAGGCCGGCCAGAAGCGCACCGCCCCGGTCGTCACCCGCCACCACAGCTCGTCCCGGCTGACCACGCCCGGCTGGGTACGGCGCAGCCGCTCATGCAGCTCGGGGCCCAGCTTGCGGACGTCCTCGGCGTCCACCAGGTCGACCCGGCCGCCGTCCTCCGGGCCCGCCCGGCGCGGGTCGAGACCGGCGCGCGGCACGTCGATCGTCCACTCGGCCGTCGAGGTGGCCGGGCCGAAGCCGTACCGTCCGTAGATCGGGTACTCGGCCGCGATCAGCGTCGCCACGACGTCCCCGCGCTCCTTCGCGGCGGCGAGGTCGCGCTCCATCATGCGGGTCAGCAGTCCGCGCCGGCGGTGGGTGGCGCTCACGGTGACGTTGGTGACGGCGTCGGCGGGCACGGTCGCCCCGCCGACCACCGTCAGCTCCTGTGCGAACGAACGGAACGTCGCCACGCACCGCCCGCCGTCGAAGGCCCCGACCGACCGGCCGGGAGTGAACTGCTCCCGGCGCGCGTCGAGGATCTCCTCGGACAGGCTGGGCTCCCGCAGGAACCCCACGTTCATCGCCCGTTGCCAGTCGGCGAACTCGGACTCGGTGATCGGACGTACGTCGACGCCGGCGCGGGAGGTCATGACCTCACGGTAGGTCGGCCCCGCGCCGGGTGTCGAAGAGGTTTTCCCCGACCGTCCTCAGACCAGGAGGTCGTCGACCTGTGCCTCCCCGTCCCGGTACCGGCGCGCGATCTCCGCGCCGCACTCGTCCGCCGTACGCTGCAGCCGCTGCCGCCGCCGGGACACCTGCTGCTCGTACCGCACCAGCCGCCCCATCGCCGTGTTCAGCTCCCCGTCGGTGCGGGCGCCCAGGTCGGACAGCTCCACCTCGGCGAGCATCTCGGCCGCCAGCCGCCGGTACTCCTCGCTCCGCGGCGTCCCCAGCGTGACGTGCCGGGCGGAGGAGCGGTGCCGGGCCGGGGTGTCCCGCAGGATCTCCCCCAGCCGCTCGATCACGGACGCCTCCGCGCGCGCGACGACCGACGGCGTCTCCCGCGGCAGCCGCCGGGCCAGTTCCGCCCGCAGGATGTCGATCCGCCCCTGCAGCAGCCGCCGTACATAACTCAGGTCGGTCTCGTCGCGCTGCGCGTCCCGGCGCACCGCCCGCAGTTCGGCCAGGCCGAGCACGAACAGGTCGTGCACCGCCCGGTCCTCGGGCAGCACCGGACTGTCCGTGCGCTGTGTGGGCGGCCGGCCGAACTCCCGCTCCCCGGTGCCCGACTGGGTCGACGCGACAGCCGCGCGCGGCTGTCCGATCCCCGGTGTGCTCATATGCCTCAACCGTCCCCTCGACCGGCATGTGCCAGCATCGTGCCACCCCAAGCGGTCCCATTGTGAGCGAGTGCCCCCGATCCGCCCCAGATGGGCGGTAAGGAGTAAAAATAGCCCGACCGGGGCCCCTCGTGGGCCGCCGTCGGCCGTCTGTTCCCCGACCGGCATGATGGTCGTATGCGAGCAGTGGTACAGCGGGTCGACAGCGCGAGCGTGGTCGTGGACGGCGAGACGGTGGGGGCGATCGAGGGCGAGGGACTGTGCGTCCTCGTCGGCGTCACCCACGACGACACCATGGAGAAGGCGGCGCAGCTCGCCCGCAAGCTCTGGTCGGTCCGGATGCTCCAGGACGAGAAGTCCTGCAGCGACATCGGCGCCCCGCTGCTGGTGATCAGCCAGTTCACCCTTTACGGCGATGCCCGCAAGGGCCGTCGCCCCACCTGGAACGCCGCCGCGCCCGGCGATCTCGCCGAGCCGCTGGTCGACGAGGTGGTCACGCGGCTGCGCGCGCTGGGCGCGACGGTGGCGACGGGCCGCTTCGGGGCGAAGATGCGGGTGTCGCTGACCAACGACGGCCCGTTCACCGTGCTGCTGGAGATCTGAGCCGTACGGCTCAGGGCTCGACGACGGTCTCCTGGGCCGCCGCGGTGTCCCCCGCGAGCAGCCGGGCGTCCACCGGCACGTTCCGCTTCACCAGCGCCAGCGCGACGGGGCCCAGCTCGTGGTGGCGTACGGACGTCGTGATGAAGCCGATCTTCCGCCCGTCCGGACCGTCTTCGGCGAGCCGGATCCCGGTCCCGGCCGGCGGCAGATGGACCTCGCTGCCGTCCAGGTGCAGGAAAACGAGGCGGCGCGGCGGCTTCCCCAGGTTCTGCACCCGGGCGACCGTCTCCTGGCCCCGGTAGCAGCCCTTCTGCAGATGCACGGCGGTGCCGATCCAGCCCAGCTCGTGCGGGATGGTGCGGTGGTCGGTCTCGAAGCCGACCCGCGGCCGGTGCTGCTCGACCCGCAGCGCCTCGTAGGCGAGGATCCCGGCGGCCGGCCCGGTCTTGCCGGTGTACGACTCCAGATCGGCGCGCGGCAGGAACACGTCCCGCCCGTACGGTGTCTCGCGGACGACGACGCCCTCGGGCACGTCCGCGATGGACCCGGCCGGCAGATGCACCACGGCGGTGTCGGCGGTGCGGTCGGCGACCTCGACCCGGTAGAAGAACTTCATCGACTCCAGGTAGGAGATCAGCGCCTCCTGGCTGCCGGGTTCGACATGCGCCCAGACCGTCTCCCCGTCGTCGACCAGATAGAGCGCGTGCTCGATGTGGCCGTTCGCGGAAAGTATCAGCGCCTCGGTGGCCCGGTGCGGCGGGAGGTCCGTGACGTGCTGGGTGAGCAGCAGATGCAGCCAGGTCAGCCGGTCGGAGCCGGACACGGTGACGACCCCACGGTGGGACAGGTCGACGAAACCGGAACCGTCGGCGAGGGCGCGCTGCTCGCGGAACAGGTCGCCGTAGTGGGCGGCCACGCCTTCGTCCACGCCCTCGGCGGGGACGGCGCCGGGCAGGGTCAGCAGGGGGCTCTTCATATGCCTAGCCTACGACTCGGTAGTTGAACCCTTCGGGTCGCAGTCCTCGCACCGTCCGAAGATCGCGAAGTGCTTCATGTCGGTGTCGAACCCGAACTGCTCGCGCAGCTTCGCCATGAACTCGGCGGCCACGGACACATCCGCCTCGATCACGTTCGTACAGTCCCGGCAGACCAGGTGGATGTGGTGGTGCCGGTCGGCGAGGTGGTACGTCGGCGCCCCGTGACCGAGGTGGGCATGGCTGACGAGGCCGAGCTCCTCGAGGAGCTCCAGGGTGCGGTACACGGTGGAGATGTTGACCCCCGACGCCGTCTTCCGTACTTCGCAGAGGATGTCGTCGGGGGTCGCGTGTTCGAGGGTGTCCACGGCTTCGAGCACCAGCTGCCGCTGCGGGGTCAGCCGGTAGCCGCGCTGCCTGAGGTCGCTCTTCCAGTCGGTGCTCACCACACCGACGAGTCTAGGGCCTGTCCGGCGGAGCAGGCCGGAGGAAGCCGGCGGCTCATCGCAGCCCGGGTCTCCGGCGTGATCCGCCGGACAGGCCCTATGGGCTACTTGAAGAAAGCGATGCCGTCGTCGGGCATGTCGTCGGGCAGGGCCTTGGCCCAGCGCTCGACCTCCTCCGGCGTGACGACCTTCTTCAGGTGCGCCGACATGTAGGGGCGCAGCTCGACCTCGGGGGTCTGCTTCTCGCCGACCCACATCAGGTCGCTCTTGACGTAGCCGTACAGCCGCTTGCCGCCGGTGTAGGGGCCCGAGGCGGCCGTGCGCGCCACCGCGTCCGTGACCAGGTCGATCTGCGGCTTCCGGTCGGCCAGTTCGCCGTACCAGATCTCGATGACGCCGTTGTCGCGGGTCATCGTCACCTCGACCTTGCGGTCCGCGTCGATACGCCAGAAGCCGTGCTCGGACTCCAGCGGACGGATCTTGTCGCCTTCGCCGTCCAGCACCCAGGTGTGGGAGGCGTACTCAAGGAAGTCCCGGCCGTCGTGGCGGAAGGTGACCTCCTGGCCGAAGTTGCACTTCTCGGCGCCCGGGAAGTCGTGCACGCCCGCGCCGGCCCAGTCGCCGAGCAGGAAGGCGAGCGGGACGAGGTCCTTGTGCAGGTCGGACGGGATCTCGATCATGAGCGGTACTTCCTGGCGTCGGTGATCAGCGCTGGCCCTGGTACAGCTTCTTCACGGTCAGTCCGGCGAAGGCGAGAACGCCGACGCAGACCAGGACCAGGAGAATTTCGAAGAAGAGTGTCACGGGGTGCTCCTTGAGCGGGGTGCGGTGGTGTCCACAGGGCCGGGCCCCAGCTTACGCGGCCGGGGCCCGCCCCTGTCGGCCGAGGTCCGCCGGGGTCTACCCCAGCAGCTGGCTCTGCAGGACGACCGTCTGCCGGAACGGCACGGCGTGCGCGGTGCCCTCACGGGACTGCGCCACCAGGGCGAGTACGTCACCGGCCGCGAGGTAGGCGTAACGCTCCTGCTCCTTGCCGTACGGCTTGGCCTCGACGTAGGGGGTGCGTTGGACGCCCGGGATCACGATCTTCTCCGAGAAGCCCTTGTCGAAGCCCATGCTCTCGGTGCCCCGCACGGAGTAGAGCGGGTCGAAGAACGAGAAGTACTTGTTGAAGAAGGAGTCCTCCACCATGGCCGCGGAGTCGAACTGCAGCAGGTAGACACGGGTCCTGGTGCCGTCCCCGGTGGTCCAGCCGCGTGCCGCGATGTGCCGGAGGCCGGCGTCGGTGAGCTGCTGCCGGAACTCGTCCCGGTCGTCCTTCTCGCCGTACTCCTTCAGGAAGTCGTCCGTCGCGAGCCAGCCGTCCTCGCCGCGCAGCGCCTTGTCCTCCTTCGCCCCCTTCGGGGCGGGCAGCAGCAGGGCGCGCAGGTCGGCGTGGTGGGTACCGGCCGGGTTGGACTCGGCCGCGGGTCCGGGGCTGCCGGCGGGCAGCGGCGGCTTGGTCAGCCGCGGGTAGTCCCACCGTCCGTCGGACTCCGTCGCGAGTCCGGGTACGTCCGTGCGCTCCATCCGGGTGATCCCGTACGCCGTGCCCGCGCCGGCTACGGCGAAGACCACGACCGCGGCGGTCCAGCGCAGGGCGGCGCGCAGCACGCGGCGGTCGCCGCGTGCGGGCGGTGCGGTGGGGACGGGCGGTGCGGTGGGGACGGGCGGTGCGGTGGGGAAGCCCTCGGCCTCGGGGAGGACCTGCTGCTCGCTCATACGGCCTTCCCGGGTTCGTCGATACGGTCCAGCTGCTGACCGAACAGCGTGGCGACGCTCTTGGTGTCGAGCGGCTTGCCGCCCGCGGCCGTGAGGGTGACCAGGACGTCCCCGACGTGGGCGGAGCACTCCATCGAGTCGATCCCGGACTCCTCGTCCTCGGGCGGCAGGAAGCACCTGGCGTTCTTGTGGCCCTTGATCTTCGGGCCCTCGCGGAAGATGTCGAGGGCCTCGATGAGGCCGTCCTGGTACGTCGCGAGGTCCCGCACGGCCTCCCGGTCCTTCATCCGGGTGAGCACGATGCCCACGGTGTAGACGTCTATCGGGCTGTAGACGCTGGTCGATCCGCTGGTGTAGCTGCGCATCGCCATCCCCTGCACACGCCAGCTGTCGATCTCCTTCTCCAGCTCCTTGCGCTCGGAGCGCGGGAGACCGCTCAGCGCCCTCTTGTGCAGTGCGGCGGCCCTGGCCCCGTCGAACTGTTCGTCCCTGCCGAACTCGGAGAGGTCGGGTCCCGGGAGCAGGTTGTCGTACCCGTACGGCACGAGCATTCCGGCCAGCCCCCGCGCGTCGGGCTTCCCCGTCTCGGCGGCGGACGCCTTGGGCAGCTTCCAGCGGGGTGCGCCGGCGTCGCGGTCCGCGCCGTTCACGGTCACGACGGTGTAGCCCACTCCGGCGACCACGGCCCCGGCCAGGAGTACGGTCCCGGCGACGGCGGCGATCCGCCCCCATCGCACGGGCCCCTTCACGGCGGGCTCGGCGGCCGGCTCAGCGACCGGCTCGGCGACCGGCTCGGGCGTCTGCTCCTCGGGCGGGGTCTCTGTCTCGCTCACAGCCGCTCCATCTGCCGCTCGGCCAGATCCATGATCATTTTCTTGGGGACGGGCTTGGACCCGTACACCCAGATCTCCACGGCGACGTCCCCACGCCAGATGTGTGCCTCCGCGCCGTACACGGGCTCGTAGCCGGGCTCCCGGTCGGGGCTCTTGTGGACGTACACCCGGCCTTCCCCGGTGCCGGGCACGAGCCAGCTGTCGGTGTCGTCCTCCTCGTCCGCCCAGTACTGGCTGTCGTCGACCGTCTCGGCGGCGGCCAGGGTCTCCTCCTGGCGGAACTGGACGAGCCGGATCTCCACGCTGTGGTCGTTGTCGGACCACCCGGTGACGGCGGCACGGCGGAACCCGTCCATGACGAACTGCCCGAACACGTCCCCGGACTCTTCGTAGTACCCGGCGAACTCGGTGAGCTCCAGCCAGCCGTCAGTGCCCAACGGCCAGTCGGGCTCCTCGGCCCCGCGCGGCTTCTTGATCAGCAGCTTGCGCAGATCACCGTCGGTCTTCACCCGCCGGTCCTGTGCGGCCGGCAACGGCTCGGGCGCCTCGCCCTTCGCCTGGGCGAGCACGGGCTGTGACAGCGGGGGCAGCGCGGTGGGCTCCCGGTCGGCCTGCACGAGATACCCGGCACAGGTACCGGCGACCACACCGAGCACGGCGGCGACGGCGACGAGGGCGACGGTCCGTCCGCGCCGCTTCGGGGACGCGCCGGGAGCAGTGCAAGCCCCCGGACCCTCGCCGGCAACGGCCACGCCCACCGGATTCTCCGGCGCCTGTCCCGCGACCGGCTCCGGGGTGTCGCCCACCGGGGCCTCCGGAGTCGAGGCGCCCGGCACGTCACCCGCCGGGGCCTCCGGGGCCGCGTCTCCCGGGGCGTCCGAGGCGGCCGCCGGTGTCTCCGCGGCCGGGGCTGCCGGCGCCTCGTCCGCCGGGGTCTCCGGGGGCGGGGGTGGTGTGGCCGGTGGTCTGTCCGCTGGTTCTTCGGGTTGTTGCAAGACGTCCCCCACAGAAGGTGAAGCGCGTATTCCGACTACGCGCGCACAGAAGACCCACAGGAGCCGACCGAAGTTGTAGCGGTCATGATTACGATTCGGTCATGGCGAAGAAGCTTGTGATCAAAGTGACGGCGGGGACCGACGCACGCGAGCGCTGCTCGCAGGCGTTCACGGTGGCGGCGGTGGCCGCGGCCAGCGGGGTCGAGGTGTCCCTCTGGCTCACCGGCGAGTCCGCGTGGTTCGCGCTGCCGGGCCGCGCCGCCGAGTTCGAACTGGAGCACTCCGCCCCGCTGTCCGACCTGCTGGACTCGGTCCTGGCGGCCGGCCGGGTCACCCTGTGCACGCAGTGCGCGGCCCGCCGCGACATCACGGAGAAGGACGTCGTCGAGGGCGTACGGATCGCCGGCGCCCAGGTCTTCGTACAGGAGTCCATGGCGGACGACACCCAGGCACTCGTCTACTGAGCCCGCCGGTCCCGGCCGCTCACCGGGGCCGCTTCCTGCCGTCCAGTTCGTCCCACCACTCGTCGGACTTCGGGTCGCCGGACGGATCGTCCCACCAGCGGTCCTCCGGCCCCCGCCGGTTGGCGACCATCGCGGCGACCGGCGGGATGACCATCGCCGCCAGGCACATGCCCACGGCCGCCGGCACCGACCACAGCCGCACCACACCCCAGGCCAGGACGAACAGCCCGATACAGGTGCCCATCATGGCGAAGTAGACGTGACGCCTGCGCGCGTACATACGTCCAGCGTAGGTCCGGGCACGCCGAGGGGCCGCACCCCGGGCGTCCAACCCGTGGGGTGCGGCCCCTCGGCCGTTCCCGTCTCCTCAGACCGCGATCGCGACCTCGGCCAGACCGCCCTGCTCGGCGACGACCGTGCGGTCGGCGGTGCCTCCGGGCACCAGGGCACGGAGGGTCCAGGTGCCTTCCGCCGCGTAGAAGCGGAACTGTCCGGTGGCGGAGGTCGGGACCTCCGCGGTGAACTCGCCGGTCGAGTCCAGCAGACGGACGTAGCCCGTCACCGGCTCCCCGTCACGGGTCACCTGACCCTGGATCGTGGTCTCACCGGGCTTGATCGTCGAGGCGTCCGGGCCGCCGGCCTTCGCACCGCACATGTCTTACTCCTGAAGGGGGGTCTGGAAAGGTCGGTCGGGGGAGGACTACTTGCCGGAGCCGAGCTCGATCGGCACGCCGACGAGGGAGCCGTACTCGGTCCAGGAGCCGTCGTAGTTCTTGACGTTCTCCACGCCGAGCAGCTCGTGCAGCACGAACCAGGTCAGCGCGGAGCGCTCACCGATGCGGCACAGGGCGATGGTGTCCTTGGCCAGGTCGACCTGCTCGTCCTCGTAGAGCGCCTTGAGCTCGTCGTCGGACTTGAACGTGCCGTCGTCGTTGGCGTTCTTGGACCACGGGATGTTGCGGGAGCTCGGCACGTGGCCGGGGCGCTGCGACTGCTCCTGCGGCAGGTGGGCCGGGGCGAGCAGCTTGCCGGAGAACTCGTCGGGGGAGCGCACGTCGACGATGTTCTGGTTGCCGATGGCGGCCACGACGTCGTCGCGGAAGGCGCGGATGGACGCGTCCTGCGGCTTGGCCCGGTAGTCGGTCTTCGGGCGCTCCGGCACCTCGTCGCCGGGGACCAGCTCGCGGGCGTCGAGCTCCCACTTCTTGCGGCCGCCGTCGAGGAGCTTGACGCTGTCGTGGCCGTACAGCTTGAAGTACCAGTAGGCGTACGACGCGAACCAGTTGTTGTTGCCGCCGTAGAGGACGACCGTGTGGTCGTTGCCGATGCCCTTGTCGGACAGGAGCTTCTCGAAGCCGGCCTGGTCGACGAAGTCACGGCGGACCGGGTCCTGGAGGTCCTTGGTCCAGTCGATCCGGATGGCGTTCTTGATGTGGTTCTTCTCGTAGGCGGACGTGTCCTCGTCCACCTCGACGAGGGCGATGGTGGGGTCGTCCAGGTGCTCCTGGACCCAGTCGGCGTCGACCAGGACGTCGCTGCGGCTCATGCTTCTTCTCCTCCGGGGCAGTTGCGGCGGGGCGTGCGGGTGAGAGGGTGCGCGGCCGCGGTGGGGCCGGTGCACGGATGCCCTCAGCGGGGCGGTGCGGGGACGCGGACGCGGTGACGCGCCCGCTTCAGAAAGTGCGACAGAGCATGGCGGCGACACGGCACAGGTCCACTGCCCGCCGCTTCGTGAGATCCGCCTGTCCCCTCGACCGGAGGACGCTCGTCTGACACTGCATGGTGCCGATCGTAAGGACGGACAGGCGGCCGTGTCACCGGTGTGTCGTATGGTGAGACACGATCGTCCGCGATGTGGGACCACTCACCCCGGAAGTCACCGTTCCCCCGCCCGTCCCCGACGGCCGGCCGCCACCTCACTTACCCTGCGGACACCTGCGTCTCGCCTGTCGGACACCGTCCCGGGCACACCCCGTCAAACCCGTCCCTACCCGACCAGACGGACGTCGGAACCCTTCACCGTGATCTCCACGCCGTCCTGCGCCGCCTCGACCTTGTCCAGGCGGATGCCGCCGGGCAGTCCGTCGATCCGCTGCTCGAAGTCGGTGATCTGCCGCAGGCTGGACTCGACGATCTGCACTCCGCCGAACTCGGGGACCGCGTCCGCCTTCACCCGCACGGTGTCGCCGTCCACGACAGCCACCGAGCTGAGCACGGCGACCGGCTTGGGCAGCTTGGTGCCGAGCACGGTGGCCTCGACCTCAACCTTGATCTTCCCGTTGCCGCCGTCGGAGAGGCCGACGACGCGGGCGGTGATGCCCGGGGCCACCCGGCCGGGCTCGGACTTGGCGGTCTTCAGCAGATCGTCGTAGGCGATGGTGGCCGTGCCGGTGGCGCTGTCGGCGACGGCGGAGCTGAAGTCGGTGGAGAAGTCGACGCCGTGCAGATCGGCGCGCAGGTCGGCGATGCGGATCTTCTTGGCGCCGTCGCCGGTGCCGGCCTCGTAGTCCTCGATGCCGACCTCCACCTCGTCGAGGGTGCCGCCGGCGAGCTGGGTGAGGAAGGGGAAGCCCTTGATGGACACGTCGGGGGTGGTCGCGAGGTTCTCGGTCGCCTTCAGACGGTCGGCGGCCTCGCCCTCGGCGATGTTGACGGCTATGCGGTCGATGACGACGAAGATGCCGGCGAGTATCGCCATGACGATGAGCAGTATTCGCAGTGCACGCATGCGGTGTCCCCCACCAGGCGGTTTCTCGACGACGTCGTTTCGCGAGCGTAACGCCGGGAGGGACGGGAACCGGGGAATTGTGGATCACTTGTGACAGGGGGGCGCGTCACCCCCCTGTCACGTGCGCGGTCAGCCCGTCAGGCGGGGCACGATCCAGATCGCCGGGGCCGCGGCCGCGAGCGGCAGGGCCACGCCCGCGGTGAAGTGGACGAAGCGGGACGGGTAGTCGTAGCTCGCCACCCTGTGGCCGATCAGGGCGCAGAGTGCCGCGCCCGCCCCCAGCAGTGCCCCGTCGGGGCCGTCGAGCGCGAAACCCGCCCCCGCCGCGGCCGCGAGCGCGACCAGCACGGACACCGGTGTCGGCGACGGCAGCGCACGGACCACGATCCCCGCCGCCACGGCCACCGTGCCCACGGTCACCGCGGACGCGTCCGCCGCCAGATGGCCGCCCGCCATGACCGCCAGCGCCGCCGCGACGACCGTCGCCGTGAGGCCGTACATCCGCTCGTCGGGATCCGCGTGCGACCGCAGCTGCAGCACCAGCGACAGCAGCACCCACACGCCCAGCGTCCCCAGGATCGCCCCGGGCGACCGGTCCGAGACCAGCAGCGCCACGTCCGCGGCCAGCGCGCCCAGGAAGCCGAGCGCGATCCCCTGCCGGGCCGGCCACATCCCGTTCAGCCGGAACCAGCCCGCCGCCGTCAGCCCCTGGAGCAGCACCAACGGCACCAGCAGCGCGTACGTCCCCAGCGCCGCCCCGCCCGCCAGCAGCAGCCCCAGCACCGCGGTGAGCGCGGCAGGCTGGATACCGGGCTCGATGACCGGCGACCGCCCCTCGGCGCGCGCCCGCTGGGCCGCGGTGAGCCGGGAGTTCCCGCCCAGCGTGGCCGGCCCGTACCCGTCGGCGGCCACCGGCGCCGGAGCGGGCACCGCCGGAGCCTCGGCCACCGGCGGCTGCAGCCGGGTGTCCCAGGTCTGCCCCTGCCACTGCTGCGTGTACTGCTGATCCGCGTACGGCTCGGCGTATCCCTGCGGCCCGGCGTATCCCTGCGGCTCCGCGTGCCCCTGAGGCCCGGCGTGCCCCTGAGGCTGCTGCGGTGCCTGATACGGCTCCTGATACGGGTCGTACGCCCCGTACGGCTGGTTCGTCATCGCCTCACCCTCCTGCGAACGGCGGGAGCACCTCGACCGTGCCGCCGTCGGCCAGCCGTACCGTCTCATGCGGGCGCTTGCCCACGGGATCACCGTCGACGAGGAACGAGCACCGCAGCAGCACGCGAGTGAGCTCGCCGGGATGCCGCCCGCGCACGGTGTCGAGCGCCTCGGCGAGCGTGGCCGCCTCGTACGGCTCCTCGGCCACCCCGGCCGCGGCCTTGGCGGCGGCCCAGTACCGCACCGTGACCTTTGCCATCTGCAGATCCTCAATCGGTTGACGGTGAACACCGTCAGGCTAGCCCGCCCGGCCCACCGCCCAGTCCCCGATCCGCCCCAGCAACGCGTCGGGCGCCGCGTTCTCCGCGTGCCCCATGCCGGGCTCGACCCACAGTTCGCCGTGCTCCCCGGCGGCGGCCGCCAGCATCCGCGGATGGTCCAGCGGGAAGTACCCGTCCACGTCCCCGTGCACGATCAGCAGCGGCGTCGGCGCGATCCGCGGCACCGACTCGACGGGCGACAGCGGCACCGGGTCCCACTGCCGGTGATGGATCCGGGTCCGCAGCCCGTACCGCCCGACGAGCCGCCCGGAGGGCCGGGTGACCAGCCAGTGCACCCGCCGCATGGGCGCGGTCCCCCGGTAGAACCAGCGCGCGGGCGCGCTCACGGAGACGACGGCGTCGACCCCGGCGTCCCGGCCCGCCGCGGCATGCCGCAGCACGACGGAACCGCCCATGGAGAACCCCACGGTGGCCACCCGCGCACACCCGAGCTCACGCGCCCACGCGACCACCGCGGCGAGGTCGAGCACCTCCCGGTCCCCGACGGTCGACCGCCCGCCCGACGCCCCGTGCCCCCGGAAGGAGAACGTGACGACGGCGCCGTACCGCGCGAACGCCCGCGCCACCCGCCGTATGTGCGGCCGGTCCGCGTCGCCGGTGAACCCGTGCGCGATCACGAACACAAGATCACCGGAAGAATCCGCGCCGGCTCCGGGCTCGTATACGGAATCGATCGCCACACCGTCCGCGGTACGCAAGAACGTCCGTATTGGCGCACCGCGCCGCGTTACACCACCCGTCCCGGAATACGGACGGACGACGGAACGATCGGTGGAACGCGCCACATGACCTGCCGGACCGGTGCTCATGTCGGCTATTCTGCTGCGAAGAGGACTCGGGCAGCGAAGCCCCCGGGTCCTTTTGTGCTTTCGGAAGCGTTGTATACGAAGCGGGAAACCGCCGACGTACGGGCCGTCGAACGCACGAGGCAAGGCCGTAAACGTCCTCGCAGGGAGGAACCAGACGTTATGGGCGAGCGAACCGTGCATGAGCGAACGACGACGAACCGGGCCGGTGGGGTGCGATGAGCTCTCTGCTGCTCCTGACCAACGCGCTCCAGCCCTCGACGGAGGTGCTCCCCGCCCTCGGCCTGCTGCTGCACAGCGTGCGGGTGGCGCCCGCGGAGGGCCCGGCGCTCGTCGACACACCCGGCGCCGACGTCATCCTGGTCGACGGCCGCCGCGACCTCCCCCAGGTCCGCAGCCTCTGCCAGCTGCTGCGCTCCACCGGCCCCGGCTGCCCGCTCGTCCTGGTCGTGACGGAGGGCGGACTCGCCGCCGTCACCGCGGACTGGGGCATCGACGACGTACTCCTCGACACCGCCGGCCCGGCCGAGGTGGAGGCGCGGCTGCGCCTGGCCATGGGCCGTCAGCAGATCGTGAACGACGACTCCCCGATGGAGATCCGCAACGGCGATCTGTCCGTCGACGAGGCGACGTACTCCGCGAAACTCAAGGGCAGGGTCCTCGACCTGACCTTCAAGGAATTCGAACTGCTCAAATATCTCGCGCAGCACCCCGGCCGCGTCTTCACCCGCGCCCAGCTGCTGCAGGAGGTCTGGGGCTACGACTACTTCGGCGGCACCCGCACGGTCGACGTCCATGTACGGCGGCTGCGCGCCAAGCTCGGTCCCGAGCACGAGTCGCTGATCGGCACGGTCCGCAACGTCGGCTATCGCTTCGTCACCCCGGAGAAGCCCGAGAAATCCGAGAAGACGGCGAAGGCGGCGAAAGCCGACACACGGCCGGGCGCCCCGGCGGACACCAGGACCGCGGGAAAGGCGAACAGCTCGGAAGCCACCTCATCCAAGGTGTGATACTCCCTGCCCGCACCGGGTATATCCGCGTAGACTCCGCGCGTGGCCAAGGTAACCAGGGATGATGTGGCGCGACTCGCGGGTACGTCGACCGCCGTCGTCAGTTATGTCATCAACAACGGACCCCGGCCGGTCGCCCCGGCCACGCGCGAGCGCGTTCTCGCCGCGATCAAGGAGCTGGGGTACCGGCCGGACCGGGTCGCGCAGGCGATGGCCTCGCGGCGCACGGATCTCATAGGGCTGATCATCCCGGACGCCCGTCAGCCGTTCTTCGGCGAGATGGCGCACGCGGTGGAGCAGGCCGCCTCCGAGCGCGGGAAGATGGTGCTGGTCGGCAACACCGACTACATAGCCGAGCGCGAGGTCCACTATCTGCGGGCGTTCCTCGGGATGCGGGTCTCCGGTCTGATCCTGGTCAGCCACGCGCTCAACGATCAGGCCGCCGCGGAGATCGAGGCGTGGGACGCCCGGGTCGTCCTGCTGCACGAGCGGCCGGAGGCGATCGACGACGTCGCCGTCGTCACCGACGACCTGGGCGGCGCCCAGCTCGCCGTACGCCATCTGCTGGAACACGGGAACGCGTATGTGGCCTGTGTCGGCGGCACCGCGGACACCCCCGCCGTCGGCGACCCGGTCTCCGACCACGTCGAGGGCTGGCGGCGTGCGATGGACGAGGCCGGCATCCCGACGCAGGGCCGTCTCTTCGAGGCTCCGTACAACCGCTACGACGCCTACCGGGTCGGCCTGGACATCCTGTCCGGTCCGAACCGCCCGCCGGCCGTCTTCTGCTCCACCGACGACCAGGCGATCGGCATCCTGCGCGCGGCGCGTGAGCTGCGCATCGACGTACCGGGGGAGCTGGCGGTCGCCGGGTTCGACGACATCAAGGAGGCGGCGCTCGCGGATCCGCCGCTGACCACGGTCGCCTCCGACCGTTCGGCGATGGCCCGCTCGGCGGTCGACCTCGTCCTGGACGACGGCGTGAGGGTGGCGGGCTCCCGCCGGGAGCGGCTGAAGGTGTACCCGTCCCGTCTGGTGCTGCGCCAGTCCTGCGGCTGCGCGTAACCGGCGGCCGCACCCCTCGGCGGCCTTTATATCGGGCATACGAGGTTCTGTCGGGCTTCTCAGCGCACCCTCAGGATGCTCTCATCGTCGGGCGCGAGGCTCTGTTCCATGACCGAGAGCCCCCGCCCGAGCGGCGAGTACGAGAGCCCCGTCCAGGTGAACCCCGAGTGGCCGCCCCCGCCGGCGTACGCACCGCCGGCAGCCGGGCAGGCCTCGCACGCGCCGCGGAGCGCACGGCGGAAGCGGACCCGCGGCCCGGCGGTCCTGCTCGCCGCCGTGGCGATCGTCGCGGCGGCCGTGGGCGGCGGCACCGCCTACGGCATCCAGGAGCTGACGGGCCCCGACACGGTGGCCTCCAGTTCCACCAGCACCAACGTCGTACCGTCGAGCCAGAAGGGCACGGTGTCCGGCGTCGCGAAGGCGGTCACTCCGAGCATCGTCGAGATCAACGCGGCCTCGAACGCGGGCTCCTCCACCGGCTCCGGTGTGATCATCACCTCGGACGGCGAGATCATCACCAACAACCACGTCGTGGCCGGGGCGTCCTCGGTCAAGGTACGCACCAGCGACGGCAAGACCTACACCGCCGAGGTCGTCGGCACCGACAGCAAGAAGGACCTCGCGCTGATCAAGCTGCGGGAGGCGTCCGGCATGCCGACGGCCACGCTCGGCGATTCCGACGGGGTGCAGGTCGGCGACCAGGTCGTGGCGATCGGCTCCCCCGAGGGCCTGACCGGCACGGTGACCAGCGGCATCGTCTCGGCCCTCGACCGCGATGTCACGGTGTCGACGGACGAGAGCCAGGGACAGCAGCAGGGGCAGCAGGGCGGCGGCTGGCCGTTCGAGTACGGCGGCCGGCAGTTCAACGGCGACACGGGCGGCTCGACGACCACCTACAAGGCGCTCCAGACCGACGCGTCCCTGAACCCGGGCAACTCCGGCGGCGCGCTGATCGACATGAACGGCAACATCATCGGCATCAACTCCGCCATGTACTCGGCGAGCGGCAGCGGTTCGTCCTCGGCCGACGCCGGCAGTGTGGGCCTGGGGTTCGCCATCCCGGTCAACACGGTGAAGTCGGACCTGTCGGCGCTGCGCTCCGGGGCGATGAACTGACGGACCGCCCGGCAGCCGTGCGACGCTGAAGGCCTGAACACCGCAGAGAACCGCCAGAGCCCGTGAGGAACCCCGAGCCGATGAGCCCCGCAGAAGGCGACCGTGACACCCAGCGCATCCTGATCGTCGACGACGAGCCGGCGGTACGCGAAGCGCTCCAGCGCAGCCTGGCCTTCGAGGGGTACGCCACCGAGGTCGCCGTCGACGGCGCGGACGCCCTGGAGAAGGCGGCGGCGTACCGGCCGGACCTGTTCGTCCTGGACATCCAGATGCCCCGGATGGACGGGCTGACCGCCGCCCGCCGGGTCCGCGCCGCAGGCGACACCACACCCATCCTGATGCTGACCGCCCGGGACACGGTCGGCGACCGGGTGACCGGCCTGGACGCGGGTGCGGACGACTACCTGGTCAAGCCGTTCGAGCTGGACGAGCTGTTCGCCCGGATCCGCGCGCTGCTGCGCCGCAGCTCGTACGCGGCGGCGCTGGCCGCCTCCGCCGAGTCGGACGACGTCCTCTCCTTCGCCGACCTGCGCATGGACCTGTCGACCCGCGAGGTCACGCGCGGTACACGGCGGGTGGAGCTGACCCGTACGGAGTTCACGCTCCTGGAGATGTTCATGGCGCACCCGCGCCAGGTGCTCACGCGTGAGCAGATCCTGAAGGCGGTCTGGGGCTTCGACTTCGAGCCGTCGTCCAACTCGCTCGACGTGTACGTCATGTATCTGCGCCGCAAGACCGAGGCGGGCGGCGAGCCGCGCCTGGTGCACACGGTGCGGGGGGTGGGGTACGTGCTGCGGCAGGGCGGCGCGGAGTGAACGGGCCGGTCCGCCGCGTCCGCGCGCTGCCCATCCGGGCGCGGCTGTCGCTGCTGGTGGCGGCGGCGGTGGCGTTCGCGGTGGCGGCGGTCGCGGTGGCCTGCTGGTTCGTGGTGAAGAGCGTCCTGGTGAACTCGCTGGACGAGGCCCTGAAGGCGAACCGGATGGACGGGCAGCAGGTGAGCAAGTACCTCAACCTGCGCACCGGTCTGTGCGCTCACGACCCCGTCACCCACGAGGAGAACCCCTTCGGCTCGTCCGTGCAGCTCGTGGACAGCAAGGGCGGCAGCTGTCTCATCATCGGCACGGAGGAGGTCCCGCTCACCGAAGCCGACCGTGCCGTGGCCGAGGGCACCTCCACCGACGCGCTGCACCAGGCGAAGGGGGCCGACGGCGGGCAGTACCGCGTCTTCACCTACACCGTGCCCGGCCTGCGGGACGTCGCCGTCTCCGCGGCGCGGCCGCTGAGCGAGGTGAACAGCTCCCTCAGCAACCTCGCGCTGGTGCTGGTCTTCGTCGCGGGCGCGGGAGTCGTGGGCGCGGCCGCCGCGGGCCTCTGGGTGGCCCGGACCGCCCTGCGTCCCGTGGACAGACTCACCGAGGCCGTCGAACACGTCGCCCGCACCGAGGACCTGGGGATACGCATCCCCGTGGAGGGCGGGTCCGAGGACGAGATCGCCCGCCTCTCCCGCTCCTTCAACTCGATGACGTCCGCCCTCGCCAGCTCCCGCGATCTCCAGCAGCAGCTCATCGCGGACGCGGGCCACGAACTGCGCACCCCGCTCACCTCCCTGCGTACCAACATCGAACTCCTCACCCGCAGCGAGGAGACGGGCCGCCCGATCCCGGAGGCCGACCGCAAGGCGCTGCTCGCCTCCGTCAAGGCGCAGATGACGGAACTCGCCGCGCTCATCGGCGATCTGCAGGAGCTGTCCCGCCCGGACACCGGCCAGCACGCGGGCCGGGCGCAGATCGTCGCCTGGCAGGACGTGGTCGAGTCGGCGCTGCGCCGCGCCCGGCTGCGCGGCCCGGAGCTGACCATCACGGCGGACGTCCACCCCTGGTACGTAAGGGCGGAGCCGTCCGCGCTGGAGCGGGCGGTGGTCAACATCCTGGACAACGCGGTGAAGTTCAGCCCGGCCGGCGCCACCGTCGACGTACGCCTCACCGACGGCGTCCTCACCGTCCGCGATCACGGTCCCGGTATCCCCGCCGACGAGCTCCCGTACGTCTTCGACCGGTTCTGGCGCTCCCCGGGCGCCCGCGCGCTGCCCGGCTCGGGGCTCGGCCTGTCCATCGTGGCCCGTACGGTGCAGCAGGCGGGCGGCGAGGTGTCCCTGGCCCGGGCGGACGGCGGCGGCACGACGGCCGCGATCCGTCTGCCGGGCGCTGCGACCCCGCCGCCCGAGGTGCCGTAGGGCCGGCCGAAAGGGGCGGCAACCTTTCCGCGCCGGGTGGCGACCGATCCGCGTCCTCTCCCCCACACGGAACGGATCGCCGCATGAGCGTGCACCGCAACAGGGCCCGCCGGGGCCACGGAATCCTGTCGGCCGGCCTCCCCCTCGCCCTCACCACCGCAGGACGCCTGGTCCACGGCGTCAACCCGGCCCCCCAGCAGGCGTCCGCCGCGACCGCGGCCGCCCCCGCCTGGGCCCCACCGCGACGGCCGACGGCTTCGCCTCCGTCGACACGCTCGGCCAGAACGGCACGTACGGCGGCCGGGACGGCCGGATCGTCACCGTACGGACGCAGGCGGACCTGGAGAAGTACGCGACGGCCGCCGAACCGTACGTCATCGTCGTGGCCGGGGCGATCACGACGAACCCGGTCGGCAAGGAGATCAAGGTCGCCTCCGCCAAGACGATCGTGGGCTCCGGGCTGGACCCCCACAGCCTCCTGACCCCCGCCCGCCGCGCCGGGGTTCGTGGCACGCTTCCCCCATGTCGACACCCCCGGACGGGCTGCCCGTCTACCGCGTACTGACCGGACCCGACGACGCCGCGTTCTGCCGTCGGGTGAGCGAGGCGCTCGCGATGGGGTACCGCCTGCACGAAGGGCCCGCCGTGACGTTCGACGGTGAGCGGGTGATCGTCGCCCAGGCGGTGGTGTGGGACGGCATGGGGGAGTGAGACATGCGCCGGGGCCGGTACGGGGCGCTGAACACACCTCGTACCGGCCCCGCCGTCGACCTACTGCACGATCGTGACGCGGTCCGCCTTCGGCGGGGCGATCGGGGCCGTGGGGGTCGAGTTGGCCGTCAGGTACTGCTCCAGGGCCGCCAGGTCGTCGTCGCCGACCAGGTCGTTCGTGCCCTGGCCCAGGGTCGGGAAGCCGTCGCCGCCGCCCGCGAGGAAGCTGTTCGTCGCGACGCGGTAGGTGGCGGACGGGTCGATGGGCGAGCCGTTCAGCTCGATGGAGTCCGTGACGACACGGTCCGCGCCCGTCTTCGTCAGGTCCAGGGTGTAGGTGAGGCCGTCCGAGATCTGGAGGATCTTCGGGGCGGCCTCGTTCGGCCCGCTGACCTGCTCCTTCAGCGCCTGGATGAGCTGTGCGCCGGTGAAGTCCTGGAGGTTGACCGTGTTGGCGAACGGCTGGACGGTGAAGCCCTCGGCGAAGGTCACCACGCCGTCGCCCTCCGCCCCACCGGCCGCGTGGGTGAGGGACGCGCGGATGCCGCCGGGGTTCATCAGCGCCAGGTCGGTCTCCGCGTCCAGCGTGCGGCCGTACTCCAGCTGCGCGTCGGCGATGAGGTCACCGAGCGGGGACTCGGTGCCGTCCTTCACGATGTCGCCGGAGATGTAGCCGATCGGGCGGTTGCCGATGGGCGCGGCGAGGGTGTTCCACTTCTCGATCAGGCGGGTCATGTCGGGCGCCTTGGGGACGTCCCGGCTCACCACGTGGTTCGCGGACTTCACGGCCGTACGGGCGATGTCGCCCGTCGCGCGGTCGTAGGTCAGCGTGGTGTCGGTGTAGAGGCGGCCGAAGGACGCGGCCGAGGTGACCATACGGGGCTTGCCCGCCGGGTCGGGGATGGTGCACACGTACGCGTTGTGGGTGTGGCCGGTGACCAGCGCGTCCACCTGCGGCGACACGTTCCTCGCGATGTCCGCGATCGGGCCGGAGATGCCGTCGCCGGCGCCGGGGGCGTCACAGTCGTAGTTGTACGACGACGAGGCCGGGAAGCCGCCCTCGTGGATCAGCGCGACGATCGACTTCACGCCCTGGCGCTGGAGCTCCTTGGCGTACTTGTTGATCGTCCCGACCTCGTCCTTGAAGGCGAGGCCCTTCACGCCCTCCGCGGAGACGATGTCCGGGGTGCCCTCCAGGGTCACGCCGATGAAGCCGACCTTGACGCCCTGCTTCTTCCACACCCAGTACGGCTTGAGGATGGGCTCCTTCGTCTTCTCGTCCAGGACGTTCGCCGCCAGGTACGGGAAGTCGGCGCCCTTGAACCGCTTGTCGGTGTAGCAGCCCTCGGTCGGGTGGCAGCCGCCGTTCTGCAGGCGGCCGAGTTCCCTGGCGCCCTCGTCGAACTCGTGGTTGCCGACGCTCGTCACGTCGAGGTCGAGCTTGTTCAGCGCCTCGATCGTGGGCTCGTCGTGGAAGAGCCCCGAGATGAGCGGGGACGCGCCCACCATGTCGCCGCCGGCGGCGGTGACGGAGTAGCGGTTGCCCTCGCGCGCCTCGCGCAGATGGGTGGCGAGGTACTCCACACCGCCCGCGTCGATGGTCTTCGTCGTGCCGTCGGGCTGGAGTTCGGTGACCCGGCCGGAGGAGCCGGACGGCGGCTCCAGGTTGCCGTGCAGGTCGTTGAAGGACAGCAACTGCACGTCCTGGTAGCGGCCGTGGTGGCCGTGCGAGGTGCCCTTGCCGCCGTGGTTCTCGCCGGCGCTCGCCGACCCGGGCAGGGTGGCGGCGGCCAGCGCGCCCACGGTGAGTACACCGGCGGCGGTCGCGAGAAGACGGTTCGTACGGCGTCTGCGGCGCTGGTGGTGCGCCGGGGATGTGGCTGGCATGCGCCCCCCTGAGGGTCCGAGTGGGTACCGGCGCAGCCTAGGGTCAACGCGCGTAGCGCGACAGGGGCTTCGAGGTTACGGCCTGGTTTATCTTTCGCTGACACCGGTGCCGTCCGTTTTGCGCCCGTCCCCTTTACGCTCGTACGCATGACCAGCGACGACTTCGCACGGCCCGGCCGCCCCCGTTCGCTCGAGACGTATGCCGTACTCGAGCCCGAGCAGACCGGGGCGGTGCTCGCACTGCTCGCCGACGCCGCCCGGGCCGACGGACAGCAGGCGGTGTCCGAGCAGGGCCGGCTGCAGCTGCGCGGCGGGAAACGGGACGGGGTCTCGCATCTGCTGCTCTCCGTCGGCGACGAACTCGTCGGATACGCCCAGCTGGAGGACACGGACCCGGTGGAGCCGCCCGCCGCTGAGCTGGTGGTGCACCCCTCGCACCGGGGCAACGGGCACGGCCGGGCGCTCGGTTCGGCGCTGCTCGCCGCCTCCGGGAAGCGGCTGCGGGTGTGGGCGCACGGCGGCCACTCCGCCGCCCGGCATCTCGCGCAGGTCCTCGGGCTGACGCTGTTCCGGGAACTGCGGCAGATGCGGCGGCCGTTGGAGGGCCTTGAGCTGCCCGACCCGGTACTGCCGGAGGGCGTGACCGTGCGCGCGTTCGTGCCCGGTGAGGACGACACCGCGTGGCTCGCGCTGAACGCCGCCGCCTTCGCCCACCATCCCGAGCAGGGCTCGCTCACCCAGCGCGACCTCGACGACCGCGAGGCCGAGGCGTGGTTCGACCCCGAGGGCTTCTTCCTCGCCGAGCGGGACGGCCGCCTCGTCGGCTTCCACTGGACCAAGGTGCACGCGGCGGAACGGCTGGGCGAGGTGTACGTCCTCGGGGTGAGCCCCGGTGCGCAGGGCGGCGGCCTCGGCAGGTCCCTCACCACGATCGGGCTGCGGCACCTGGCGGCACAGGGCCTGCCGACGGCGATGCTCTACGTCGACGCCGACAACAAGGCGGCGGTGGCGGTCTACGAACGCCTGGGCTTCGTCACCCACGAGACGGACCTGATGTACCGAACGGAGACGTGAACCGGTCCCGGTGACCGGGTGCGTGGGGCGGGCGGCCTCCGGCGTGTGCCGGGGTGCCGCCCGCCTTCGCGTTTGACTTTCCGGGCGCCCTTGCACCACCCTTTCACTACTCAATTAGTGAAAGGGTGGTGCTCGAGTGGTCGACTACCGCATCGACCGGCACAGCGGCGTGGCCACCTACGTCCAGATCGTGCAGCAGACGAAACAGGCCCTGCGCCTGGGCCTGCTGGAGCCCGGCGACAAGCTGCCCACGGCCCGTGAGGTCGTCGAGGCAACCGCCGTGAACCCCAACACCGTGCTGAAGGCCTACCGCGAGCTGGAACGCGAGGGCCTGGTGGAGGCCCGGCGTGGTCTCGGCACCTTCGTACGGCGTTCCCTGGGCGCCGCCCCCGCCGACTCCCCGCTGCGCGCGGAGCTGGAGCAGTGGGCGGCGCGGGCCCGTGAGAGCGGGCTGGAGCGGGAGGACGTCGCCGCGCTCTTCACCGCCGTACTCGAGACGCACTACCCCGTCCATCCGAAGATCCCCGAGGGAGAACCGTCATGACCGTCCCGGCCATCGAGGCAGACGCGCTCGGCAAGCGCTTCGGGCGGCACGCCGCCTGGGCGCTGCGCGACTGTTCCTTCCGGCTGCCCGCCGGCCGTGTCTGCGCCGTCGTCGGCCCCAACGGCGCGGGCAAGTCCACCCTTCTCGCGATCACCGCCGGGCTGCTCTCCCACACCGAGGGCACGATCGCCGTCCTCGGCGACGACCCGGCGTCGGCCCGCTCCAGGGTCGGTTTCGTCGACCAGGACAAGCCGCTGTATCCGCAGCTCAGCATCGCCGAGACGCTGCGCATGGGCGCCGACCTCAACCCCGGCCGCTGGGACTCTGACACCGCCGGACGGATCGTGGCCGGCGGCGACCTGGACCCGGGCAAACGGATCCGCTCCCTCTCCGGCGGCCAGCGCACCCGCGTGGCCCTCGCGCTCGCCCTCGCCAAGCGGCCCGAACTGCTGCTCCTGGACGAGCCGATGGCCGACCTCGACCCGCTGGCCCGGCACGAGCTGATGGGCGTGCTGATGGGGCAGGCCGCCGAACACGGCACGACGATCGTGATGTCCTCGCACGTCGTCGCCGAACTGGAGGACTCCTGCGACCATCTGCTGCTGATCGGCGGCGGCCGGGTCCGCCTGGCCGGCGAGATCGACGACCTGCTGGCCGCGCACACCCGGGTCTCCGTCCCCGCGGACACCGATCTGGCACCGCACGACGTCGTCGAGTCCCGCACCGCCGGACGCCAGCTCAGCGCGCTCGTCCGCCCGGCGGGCCCGCTGCCCGCCGACTGGCGCACCGGCCCGCCGTCCCTCGAGGACCTCGTCCTGTCCTATCTGCGCAACCCCGAGGCCCTCGCCGCGCACCCCACCACGGAGGCCGCCGCATGACCGCCACCCTGACCGCCCCGGCCCCGTCCGCCACCGGCCGCCCGGCCCCCGCGCCCCGCCAGCTGCGCTGGCTGCTGCGGCTGCACCGCCCGGCCCTCATCACCGGCACGGCGCTCGTCCTGCTGCTCGGCGCGGCACTGCTGTGGCTCGGCGGCCCGCTCACCGACGCCTCGGCGGCGGCCTGGAAGGAGTACAACGCCTGCGGCTTCACCCCGCGCTGCTCCTACGACCAGGACTCGATCCTGCTCTACAAGGACCTGTACAACTACACGACGTTCGCCGTGCTCGTGCTGCCGTTCCTGGTCGCCGCCTGGGCCGGCGGCTCGCTGACCGGCCGCGAGCTGGAGTCCGGCACGGTCCGCCTCGCCTGGACCCAGGGCGTCTCCCCGGCCCGCTGGCTGGTCTCCCGGCTCGCCTTCCCGGCCGCGCTGACCGTCACGGCGACCGGTCTGACGGCCTGGCTGCACCGCAGGGCGTGGACGACGGGCGAGCACCGTATCGACACCACCAAGCCGTGGGACGACGCCGCCACCTTCTACGCCAACGGCACCGTCCCGGTGGCCCTCGCCCTGACCGGACTGGCCGTCGGCGTCCTCGCGGGGCTCGTGCTGCGCCGCGCCATGGCCGCGCTCGCCACGGCCGCGGCGGCGCTGGGCGTGCTGTGGGCCCTCGTGCACACCGCCCTGCCGTACCTGTGGTCCCCGGTGACCAAGGTCAGCGCCCTGGCGGACGGCCCGTTGGGCGCGGGCATCGCCGTCGAGGAGGGCGTCCTGACCGCCGACGGCGACCGGCTCGCGGCGCCCTGCAACAGCGGCGGGATGTCCGGCTGCCGGGCCTCGCTGGACGACATCGGCGCGGTGAGCTACTACCGGGACTTCCACCCCGCGAGCCACTACTGGCCACTCCAGCTGGTCGCTACCGGCCTGCTGCTGGTCGTCGCCGTGGCGGCGACTGTCGCCGCGTTCCGGCTGCTGAGCCGCCGTACGGGCAGGTCATCCGCCTGAGCGGTGCCGGGGGGCATGCCCGCAGCCCGCGGGCGGTCGTGGCTCCACAGCCCGCGGGCGGTCGTGCCGCTGGGGCGGCACGGGTGGGCGCTGGGGGTACCCCCTCTGGGGAGGCACCCCCTCCAGCGGGGCGAGCGTCACTCGCCCCGCCCCGGGCAACCTCACCGCAGGTGTCGTCAGGGGCGGGCGTACGGCCTGACCGGCACGCCCCGCCGAAGGCGTCGCATACCTGGGAGTCGGCCGTCGATAGCCCAGGGGTCATGTCGTCGTAACCGTTGATTCAGACAGGCTTGCGACGCTCGGCCAATGCATCCCGCCGTGCCAGAGCCTTCGCCGCCCCGAAGGGTGAACGGGAGGAACGGGGACGCCTCAGGGCCACCACCGCTCCCACCCGGACATTCCGACGCGCCCGTGACGCCCCTGGCGCGGAACAATGGGGGCATGAGCCAGCCCAACGCCCAGGCACAGGTACAGCACCCGCAGCCCTCCGTGGGCTCCATCGCCGCCCACCGGCCGCACACCGTGGCCGGAGTGGTCTCCGACCTGGAACCCGACATCGACGCGGACCTCGACGGCTACGAGGAGTCGACCGCCGACGGCGCCACCCCGCTCCCGCAGGGCCGCTTCCTCGACCGGGAACGCAGCTGGCTCGCGTTCAACGAACGCGTCCTCGAACTCGCCGAGGACCCCGCCACCCCGCTGCTGGAGCGCGCCAACTTCCTCGCGATCTTCGCCAGCAACCTGGACGAGTTCTTCATGGTCCGCGTGGCCGGTCTGAAGCGCCGTATCGCCACCGGTGTCGCCACCCGCTCCGCCTCCGGCCTCCAGCCGCGCGAGGTGCTGGAGATGATCTGGGCCCGCTCGCGCGAGCTGATGGCCCGGCACGCCGCCTGCTACCACGAGGACGTCGCCCCCGCACTCGCGGAGGAGGGCATCCACCTGGTCCGCTGGAACGAGCTGGCGGAGAAGGAGCAGGCCCGCCTGTTCACGCTCTTCCGGCACCAGATCTTCCCGGTCCTCACCCCCCTCGCGGTCGACCCCGCGCACCCCTTCCCGTACATCTCCGGCCTCTCCCTGAACCTGGCCGTGGTCGTACGCAACCCCGTCACCGGGCACAAGCACTTCGCCCGGGTCAAGGTGCCGCCGCTGCTGTCCCGCTTCCTGGAGAGCTCCCCCGGCCGGTACGTCCCCATCGAGGACGTCATAGCCGCGCATCTCGAGGAGCTGTTCCCGGGCATGGAGGTGCTGGAGCACCACGCCTTCCGGCTCACCCGCAACGAGGACCTCGAGGTCGAGGAGGACGACGCGGAGAACCTCCTCCAAGCACTGGAGAAGGAGCTCATGCGGCGCCGCTTCGGGCCGCCGGTGCGCCTGGAGGTCGAGGAGTCCATCGACCGCGAGGTACTGGACCTGCTGGTGCGGGAGCTGAAGGTCGGTGAGGCGGAGGTGTACCCGCTGCCGGGCCCGCTCGACCTGACCGGCCTGTTCCGTATCCACGGGCTGGACCGGCCGGAGCTGAAGTACCCGAAGTTCATCGCGGGCACGCACCGGGACCTGGCGGAGGTCGAGTCGGCCTCGCAGCCCGACGTCTTCGCCGCGATGCGCAGCCGGGACGTGCTGCTGCACCACCCGTACGACTCGTTCTCCACGTCGGTGCAGGCGTTCCTGCAGCAGGCGGCCGAGGACCCCGACGTGCTGGCCATCAAGCAGACGCTGTACCGCACATCGGGCGACTCCCCCATAGTCGACGCGCTGATCGACGCCGCCGAGGCCGGCAAGCAGGTGCTGGTCCTGGTCGAGATCAAGGCGCGCTTCGACGAGCACGCGAACATCAAGTGGGCGCGCAAGCTGGAGGAGGCCGGCTGCCACGTCGTCTACGGCCTGGTCGGTCTGAAGACCCACTGCAAGCTGTCGCTGGTGGTCCGTCAGGAGGGCGAGACGCTACGGCGTTACAGCCATGTCGGCACCGGCAACTACCACCCGAAGACGGCCCGCCTCTACGAGGACCTCGGACTGCTCACCGCCGACCCGCAGGTCGGCGCGGACCTCTCCGACCTGTTCAACCGGCTCTCCGGCTACTCCCGCCGCGAGACCTACCGGCGCCTGCTGGTCGCCCCCAAGTCCCTGCGGGACGGCCTGGTCTCCCGCATCGACAAGGAGGCCCAGCACCATCGCGCCGGACGTCCCGCGTACGTCCGCATCAAGGTCAACTCGATGGTCGACGAGGCCGTCATCGACGCCTGCTACCGCGCGTCGCAGGCGGGCGTCCCCGTGGACATCTGGGTGCGCGGCATCTGCGCGATACGGCCGGGCGTGGCGGGCCTGTCGGAGAACGTACGGGTACGGTCCGTCCTCGGCCGCTTCCTCGAACACTCGCGTGTGTTCGCCTTCGGCAACGGCGGCGAGCCCGAGGTGTGGTTCGGCAGCGCGGACATGATGCACCGCAATCTCGACCGCCGGATAGAGGCGCTGGTACGGGTCACCGACCCGGCCCACCGGGCGGCTCTGAACCGGCTGCTGGAGACCGGTATGTCGGACACCACCCAGTCCTGGCACCTCGCCGCGGACGGCGAGTGGACCCGGCACGCGACGGACACGGACGGCCAGCCCCTGCGCAACGTCCAGGAGATGCTCATAGACGCCCGGAGGCGCCGGCGTGGCACAGCGACACCTTGATCCGACGGCCGGTCCCGTACCGGCGGACGCCCTGGCCGGCTATCTGCGGGCCCGGGCGACCGAGTTCCTCCGCGCGCTGCGCCTGCACCGGGAGAGTGGTGCGGGCGCGGCCGCGTCGGAGGACTCCGTTGAGGCGGCCCGCGCGCTGCGCCGCGCGGCGCGCCGCATCAGCGCCAGCCTGCACACGTTCCAGCCGGTGCTGGAACGGGACTGGTCGGAGTCGATGCGCCCGGAACTGGCCTGGGTCTCCGGCACCCTGGCCCAGGAACACGCCTGCGCAACCCGCCTCGACCTCCTCCTCCTGGCCCTGCACCGCCTCTCAGGCTCCCCCCTGATCCCCCCACCCCCGCAGCCCGCGGGCAGTCGTGCCGCTGGGACGGCACGGGTGGGCACAGGCGGCACCCCGTCAACGCCGAGCAGCGCCACCCCACCCCCGCAGCCCGCGGGCAGTCGTGCCGCTGGGACGGCACGGATGGGCACAGGCGGCACCCCCTCAACGCCGAGCAGCACCACCCCACCCCCGCAGCCCGCGGGCAGCCGTGCCGCTGGGACGGCACGGGTGGGCACAGGCGGCACCCCCTCCAGCGGGGCGAGCTTCATCCCACCCCCCACCGATCCCGGCACCTCCGGCAACAGGGGTGCAACCCGCGTCCTCGCCGAACTCGCCAACGGCACCGGCACCGGCACCCGCACCGCCATCCCCACCCCCGACCGCGGCAACCTCACCGTAGGCGCAGCCAAGGCCGGCGCCCTCCTGGACCGCCAGCTCACCCTGGCAAGAACCCGAGCCCACTCCACCGCCCTCCAGGCACTGGGTTCCTCCCGCTTCCACGCAGTGGCCGACAAGGTGGCCGTACTGGCCAGCGAGGTCCCCCTCTCCCCCTCGGCCACCACCGCCGACCTCCGCCCCCTCGCGGACGCGGCCCGCACCCGCCTCGCCGACGCCGTAGCCGCACTCCCCCTCCTCACCGCGGGCAGCCCGTACAACGCCGAGGCCCTGATCCACGGCCTCTCGCCGGACCCGGCCCCCCACCCCCAGGACGCCCCCTGGCACCAGGTCCGCCTCCTGCTGCGCCTGCACCGCTACGCCCTCGAGGTCTGCCTCACCGCCGCCCCGGCGAAGAGCCTCCTCGCCGCCGGTGAGGCACTGGACCGGCACCGCGACGCCTCCGAGGCCGCGGCCGCCGCCGCGCAGGCGGCCCGCACCCCGCGGATCGCCCCGGCCACGGCGTACGCGCTGGGCGTGCTCCACGCCGACCAGCGGCACGAGGTGGAGGCCGCGCGGTACGCGTTCCAGCGCACCTGGCAGAAGGAAGCCCTCGGCGCGTTATAGGAGGCCCCCGGTGACCACCCCCACCCCCGGCACCGAGAAACCCCGCACCCTCACCATCCAGGCCGCCGGCTGTGTCCTGTGGCGCCGCTCCCCCGTGACCGGCACCCTGGAGCTCTGCCTGGTCCACCGTCCCCAATACGACGACTGGTCCTGGCCCAAGGGCAAGCTGAAGCGCGGCGAGGACCCGCTGGCCGGCGCCCTGCGCGAGGTCGCCGAGGAGACCGGACACTCGGCCGCCCCCGCCGCCGAGCTGCCCAGCGCGCGCTATCTGGCGAAAGGCCGCCCCAAGCGGGTCCGCTACTGGGCGGCCGAGGCCGTATCCGGCACGTTCGCCCCGAACGACGAGGTCGACCGGATCCTCTGGCTCCCGCCGGACGCCGCCCACCGCCACCTCACCGAACCCCGGGACGCCGACCTCGTGGACGCCCTGCTCGAGACCTTCCGACCGGCCCCGTGAGTCCCGTTCCCACCCGGTATCTCCCCGTGTCCTCGACGTGAGCGTTCCGTGACCTCACCGCACCGTCCACAGGGGTTCACCCGCCGTTCATGTACGCCAATCGGCTGCTTCACCTGTTCTGCCTAATTTCGGCCTTACGCGATGCGGATCGCCCGAAGAACCGGGTGACCGTGTCACCCACACTTCGCACGCCGCCGAATTCAGGACGGCGGCCACTGGAAGGAACTCAAGTGAAGCTTCAGCGCAAGAACCGGCGGGCCCTCGCTCTCGGTGCTCTCGCCGTCTCCGGCGCCCTGGCCCTCACGGCGTGCGGCTCCGACGACACCGGCAACAGCAACGGCGGCGACGCGTCCGCCAGCGCGCAGGCCGGCAACGTCAAGTGCGAAGACGCCAAGGGTCAGCTCCAGGCCTCCGGCTCCTCCGCTCAGAAGAACGCGATCGACGCTTGGGTCGCGCAGTATGTGGCCGCCTGCAAGGGCGTACAGATCAACTACAACCCGACCGGTTCGGGCGCCGGCATCACGGCCTTCACCCAGGGCCAGACCGCGTTCGCCGGTTCGGACTCCGCGCTGAAGCCCGAGGAGATCGAGGCCTCGAAGAAGATCTGCTCCGGCGGTCAGGGCATCGACCTGCCGATGGTCGGCGGCCCGATCGCGATCGGTTTCAACGTCACCGGCGTCGACACCCTGGTCCTGGACGCCCCGACCCTCGCCCAGATCTTCGACAACAAGATCACCAACTGGAACGACGAGGCGATCGCGAAGCTCAACCCCGACGCGAAGCTTCCCGACCTGAAGATCCAGGCGTTCCACCGCTCGGACGAGTCCGGCACCACGGACAACTTCACCAAGTACCTCAAGGCCGCCGCGCCGGACGACTGGAAGTACGAGGGCGGCAAGTCCTGGGAGGCCAAGGGCGGCCAGTCCGCGCAGGGCTCCTCCGGCCTCGCCCAGCAGGTCAAGCAGACCGCCGGCTCCATCTCGTACTTCGAGCTGTCCTACGCCAAGGACGGCGTGAAGACGGTCGACATCAAGACCGAGGCCGCCGAGCCGGTCAAGGCCACCGTCGAGAACGCCACCGCCGCGATCGGCGCCGCGAAGGTCGTCGGCACCGGCAGCGACCTCGCGCTGGAGCTGGACTACACCCCGCAGGCCGACGGCGCCTACCCGCTGGTCCTCGTCACGTACGAGATCGTCTGCGACAAGGGCAACAAGGCCGACACCCTGCCGGCCACCAAGTCCTTCCTGAACTACATCGCCTCGGAGGACGGCCAGGGCCTGCTGGCGGACGCCGGCTACGCCCCGATGCCCGCCGAGATCATCACCAAGGTCCGCGAGACCATCTCGAGCCTCGCCTGACCCGAGTGTGCGGCCCATCCCCGGACGGGGGTGGGCCGCACCGTCCGGTGCACCGCCAACAGGAGCCCCCGGCCGTCCGGACGGCTCCGACCGAGCCGCCCGACCCGGCGGCTCCGCAGACCGGAGAACCCGATGGACACCACCACACAGCAGACCACCGCTCCCCCCGCACCCGGACCCGCCGCGCCCGCCGACAAGGGCACCGGGCGTGGTGCCACCCGCCCCGGTGACCGGATCTTCCTCGGGCTCTCCCGCGGATCCGGCATCTTCGTCCTCGTCCTCATGGCCGCGATCGCGTCCTTCCTGACGTACCGCGCGTCGCTGGCCATCAGCAAGGACGAGGCCAACTTCTTCACGTCGTTCGAGTGGAACCCGACGGGTGTCCCGCCGGAGTTCGGCATCGCGGTCCTGGCCTTCGGCACCGTCGTGTCGTCGGTCATCGCCATGGCCATCGCCGTACCGATCTCGGTCGGCATCGCCCTGTTCATCACGCACTACGCGCCGCGCCGCCTCGGCGGCCTCATCGCGTACGTGATCGACCTGCTCGCCGCCGTCCCGTCCATCGTGTACGGCCTGTGGGGCGCCCTCGTCCTGGTGCCGCACATGGACGGCCTCTACGGCTGGCTCGACGACTACCTCGGCTGGACCGGCCTCTTCGCCTGGGACGGCGGGCCGGCGCGGTCGCTGCTCACCGTCGGCATCCTGCTCGCCCTGATGATCCTCCCGATCATCACCAACGTCAGCCGCGAGGTGTTCCGCCAGGTGCCGCGGATGCACGAGGAGGCGGCCCTGGCCCTCGGCGCCACGCGCTGGGAGGTCATCCGCATGTCGGTGCTGCCGTTCGGCCGCTCCGGTGTCATCTCCGCGTCGATGCTGGGCCTCGGCCGCGCGCTCGGCGAGACGATGGCCGTGGCCATGGTGCTCTCGCCGTCCTTCGACATCACCGCCAGCCTGCTCGACCCGGGCGGCGGCACGTTCGCCCAGAACATCGCCAGCAAGTTCAACGAGGCCACAGTGATGGGCCAGGACGCGCTGATCGCCTCCGGCATGGTGCTCTTCGTGATCACGCTGCTGGTCAACGGCGGTGCCCGTCTGATCATCGCCCGCCGCAAGGAGTACTCGGGGGCCAACGCATGAGCCACGCAACCCTTTCCCCCAAGCGCGACTCGCTGCGCGGCGCGACCCTGCCCAAGTGGTTCGCCTGGGCGGTCGCCGCCGCCTCCCTCGTCCTCGGCTACGGCATCAGCGCCGCGGCCGGCCTGGACAGCGACATCCAGTGGGCGCTGATCGCCGCGGTCCTCTTCGTCGTCGGCTCCTACGCCCTCTCCGCGAAGATCGAGGGCAGCCGCCAGGCCAAGGACCGCACCGCGACCAGCCTGGTCTGGGTCGCCTTCCTGCTGGCCGTGATACCGCTCGCCTCCCTGCTGTGGGAGACGGCCGAGCGCGGTGTGAAGGTCCTCGACGGCTACTTCCTCACCCACTCGATGGGCGTGGTCGCCGACGCCGAGCCCGGCGGCGGCATCTACCACGCCATCCTCGGCACCCTGGAGCAGGTCGGCCTCGCCACCCTGGTCTCCGTGCCGATCGGTGTGCTGACCGCGATCTACCTGGTGGAGTACGGGCGCGGCAAGCTCGCCAAGGCCGTCACCTTCTTCGTCGACGTGATGACGGGCATCCCGTCGATCGTCGCGGGTCTGTTCATCCTGAGCCTGTGGGTCCTCATCCTGAAGATGGGCCCGTCCGGCTTCGCCGGTTCGCTGGCCCTGTCGATCCTGATGATCCCCGTCGTGGTCCGCTCCACGGAGGAGATGCTCAAGCTCGTCCCGAACGAGCTGCGCGAGGCGTCCCTGGCGCTCGGCGTGCCGAAGTGGCGCACGATCCTGAAGGTGGTCCTGCCGACGTCGGTCGGCGGCATCATCACGGGCGTGATGCTCGCGATCGCCCGCATCACCGGTGAGACGGCGCCCGTGCTGCTCCTGGTCTGGGGTACGGACTTCATCAACGCCAACCCGTTCCAGGACCCGCAGGAATCACTGCCGATGTACATCTACCTGCAGTGGGCCAACAGCGGTGGCTCCGGCGCGGCGTTCGACCGTGCCTGGGCGGCGGCCCTGACGCTCATCGCGTTCATCATGATCCTCAACCTCGTGGCCCGCGGCATCGCCCGCTGGAAGGCCCCGCAGACCGGTCGCTAAGGCCTCCCCAGACTCGAAAGAAGTGATCACCATGGCCAAGCGCATCGACGTCAGCGGCCTCAACGCCTACTACGGCTCCTTCCTGGCCATCGAGGACATCTCGATGACCGTCGAGCCCCGCTCCGTGACGGCCTTCATCGGCCCGTCCGGCTGCGGCAAGTCCACCTTCCTGCGCACGCTCAACCGCATGCACGAGGTCACGCCCGGCGGCCGTGTCGACGGCAAGGTCATGCTGGACGACGAGAACCTGTACGGCGCCGGCATCGACCCGGTGGCGGTACGGCGTGAGGTCGGCATGGTCTTCCAGCGCCCGAACCCGTTCCCCACGATGTCGGTGTACGACAACGTGGCGGCGGGACTGCGGCTGAACGGCAAGTACAAGAAGTCCCAGCTGGACGACGTCGTCGAGAAGTCCCTCAGGGGCGCGAACCTCTGGAACGAGGTGAAGGACCGCCTCAACAAGCCCGGCTCGGGCCTGTCCGGTGGTCAGCAGCAGCGTCTGTGCATCGCGAGGGCGATCGCGGTGGAGCCGAAGGTCCTGCTCATGGACGAGCCCTGCTCGGCCCTGGACCCGATCTCCACGCTCGCGATCGAGGACCTGATCGGTGAGCTGAAGGAGCGCTTCACGATCGTCATCGTGACGCACAACATGCAGCAGGCGGCGCGGGTCTCCGACCGTACGGCCTTCTTCAACCTGGCGGCCGTCGGCCAGCCCGGCAAGCTGATCGAGCTCGACGACACGGAGCGGATCTTCTCCAACCCGTCGGTCCAGGCCACGGAGGACTACATCTCCGGCCGCTTCGGCTGACCCCTCATACCCCTCGCGGTGCTGCATGGCGGTGCCACCGCGAGGCCAGAAGGGCCCGCCCCCTCGGGGGCGGGCCCTTCCACGCTCCCGCACAGCCACAACCTGCGGCTGCGCCGAGCCGCATAGCTGCGGGCAATCGTGCCGCTGGGGCGGCACGGGTGGGCGCAGCGGCACCCCCTCCAGCGGGGCGAGCGCACACCCACCCCCACCTGGCACCAGCGCCGGGCGCCCAACGGCTACAGCACAGCCAGATTGATCAGTCCGAACGACAGCGCCGCCACCACCGCCGCAGCCGGCATCGTGATGAACCAGCCGAGAACGATGTTCTTGGCGACCCCCCACCGCACAGCATTGACCCGCTTCGTCGCCCCCACACCCATGATCGCCGACGTGATCACATGCGTGGTGGAAATCGGCGCGTGGAACAGGAACGCCGATCCGAACATGATCGACGCCCCCGTCGTCTCCGCCGCGAACCCCTGAGGCGGATCAAGCTCGATGATCTTCCGCCCCAACGTCCGCATGATCCGCCAGCCCCCCGCATACGTCCCCGCGGACAGCATCAACGCACAAGCGATCTTCACCCACACCGGAATCGGATCGCCGTATTCCTCGACATCCGCGATGACCAGCGCCATCACCACGATGCCCATGGTCTTCTGCGCGTCCTGCAGACCATGCCCCAGCGCCATCCCCGCCGCCGAGACGGTCTGCGCGATCCGGAACCCGCGCTTCGCCTTGTGCGGATTGGCCCGCCGGAACATCCACAGGATGGCCGTCATCACCAGATAACCGGCCAGCAACCCCACGATCGGCGACACGAACATCGGAATGACGATCTTGTCGACCACCCCGTGCCAGTAAACGGTCGTCCCCCCGGCGAGCGCCGCCCCGACCATGCCCCCGAACAGCGCGTGCGACGACGAGGACGGCAACCCGAAGTACCAGGTGATGAGGTTCCAGACGATCGCCCCGACGAGCGCGGCGAAGAGGATCCCCATCCCCTTCGACCCCTCGGGCGTCTGGATCACCCCCTCACTGACGGTCTTGGCGACCCCGGACCCCATGAACGCGCCGGCGAGGTTCATCACGGCCGCCATCGCCAGCGCCGCCCGTGGCGTGAGCGCCCGCGTCGACACGGACGTGGCGATCGCGTTGGCGGAGTCGTGGAAACCGTTCGTGTATGTGAAGAAGAGCGCGACGCCGATGGTCACGACCAGAGCAAAGGTGTCCATGAACGGCTCAGGACTCCTTGACGGCGATGGTCTCCACCGTGTTCGCCACGTGCTCGAAGGCGTCGGCCGCTTCCTCCAGCACGTCCACGACCTGCTTGAGCTTCAGTACCTCGATCGCGTCGTACTTGCCGTTGAAGAGGTGGGCCAGCAGCTTGCGGTGGATCTGGTCGGCCTGGTTCTCCAGCCGGTTGACCTCGATCCAGTACTCGGTGAGGTTCTCCATCGTGCGCAGGTGCGGCATGGCCTCCGCGGTGAGCTCGGCCGCGCGCGCCAGGACCTCGATCTGCTGCTCGACGCCTTTGGGCAGTTCCTCGATGTTGTAGAGGACGACCAGGTCGACGGCCTCCTCCATGAAGTCCATGATGTCGTCGAGGGACGACGCGAGGGAGTAGATGTCCTCACGGTCGAACGGCGTGATGAACGAGGAGTTCAACTGGTGGAAGATCGCATGCGTGGCGTCGTCACCTGCGTGTTCCGCGGCCCGCATACGCTCTGCGATCTCGGCCCGGGCGGAGGGGTCCGCCCCGAGCAGTTCCATCAGGAGTTTCGAGCCCGTGACGATGTTGTCCGCGGACGCGGCGAACATGTCGTAGAAGCTCGTCTCCCTGGGGGTCAGACGAAAGCGCACGTGGGGTCCTCGGTATGCATCGGTTTCGGTCAGGCTGATGCTAGGCGCATCACCCGGTCACAGCTATCGGGCCGCTCACCAGTGTCGCCCATCGGGCAGAGTGACGAGCACGGGGGCGGTCCGAGGCCTGTTTCCGGCCGTAGCGTCTGCCGTCGGCCAAGGGGCCTATACCCAGCAAAGTTCGGTACCATATACCCACCAGGGGTATATGTCGCCCGCCAGTGCACCAGGAGGACGCGATGACGGACACCACAGACGCCGCGGCCATCGTGACCGACCACGACCGCGGCATCCACGGCTACCACCACCAGAAGCAGGAGCACCTCAAACGGCTGCGCCGTATCGAGGGCCAGATCCGCGGCCTGCAGCGGATGGTCGACGAGGACGTGTACTGCATCGACATACTCACCCAGGTGTCCGCCTCCACGAAGGCGCTGCAGTCGTTCGCGCTGCAACTGCTGGAGGAGCACCTGCGCCACTGCGTCGCGGACGCGGCCGTCAAGGGCGGCGACGAGATCGACGCGAAGGTCAAGGAAGCGACGCAGGCCATCGCCCGCATGCTCCGCACCTGACCGCCCTGCCTCCTGCCTCAGCCGCCGGCGGCCCCGTCCCCTGTCTCGCCCACCCTGAGCACCTCGTCGATGCTCTCCAGGCTGAGCCGGTCCTCGGCATTGGAGGCGGCGATGATCAGCTCGCCGCAGAGTTCGATCTCGGCGAGCGCCACGTGGTCCTGAACCGGAACCGTCCCACCGCCGAGCGGTGCCACGCGCCTCACCTCACTCTGTCGTCACCGACTTCCTAGAGTAGGGAGCGCCCCACACACCGCGCATGGCACGGAAGGGCTAGTTCAGGCCGGTCACTCCTCGGCGATCCGCCCGGCGTAGATGTCGTCGCCGTGCGGCAGCCGTACGTCGGCGGGGACCCCGAAGTCGTACAGCAGCGTGGTCGAGGCGACCGCGACGGGCTCCTCCTGCCGGCCGTTGACGAAGCTGAACCGGTGCCGGAGCTTGCGGATCCGCCCGTCGTCGTCGAGGTAGACGTCGAACGGCACCCGCGCGGTGGCGAAGCCGGTCGCCGCCGCGCCGAGCGACTCCTGGTTGGAGCCGGACGCCTCCCGCGAGGCCTGCCGCAGATCGGCGGTCCCCCGGTAGTGGCGTACCTTCGCCCCGGCGACCTCGGTCCGCCCGACGAACGTCGCCGACCGGGTCCCGCGCAGCACCTCGGCGGCGGCGTACGGATCGGTGGCCCCGCCGGTGACGAGGTTCCCGTCGGACAGCGTCCCCGTGTCCACCCGCACCCACTTGTCGGCGGGCACGCCGGCCCCCCGGTTCTTCATGAACAGCGCACCGGGAGCGAGCAGTTCGGTGATGGGCCGCCGTACGGTCCCGCCCGCCGGGTCCTGCGGCAGCATCACCTTCAGCCGCCCGAGCCGCCTCCGGTAGTCGTAGACACCTTCGCCCCGGATGGTGACCCGGGTCCCGCCGGTCGCCATCTCCAGGGAGGTGGTCGCCTTGGAACTCCCGGCGGCGACGAGCGCGTCGGCGGCCTCCCGCAACACCCGCACCGGATCCCCGGCAGGCGTCCCCGCGGTCGCGGCACCACTGCTCCCACAGCCCCCGAGGCAGCACAGCACCCCGAATCCAGCCATCACGCCGCGCATCCGAGCCATGTCAGGATTAACGACCGGTAATGGCCCGCGTTACCGTGGTCGACGTGCCCCAAGAGGACGACCCTCCACCCCACACGACGACGACCACCGAACAGGGCCCCTTCTGCACGGCCCGCTGCACCTGCGGCTGGCGAGGCCCGGCCCGCCGGGCCAGAAGCCAGGCCAGAAAAGACGCCCAAACCCACACCGATCCCGCCTAGCCACGGTCAACCGCGCCGCAGGGCAGCACGCGAGCCCGCAGAGCCGCGGGCAGCCACACCGCCGCAGCTGCGGGCAATCGTGCCGCTGTGGCGGCACGGGTGGGCGCAGCGGCACCCCATCCAGCGGGGCGAGCGCACACCCACCCCCGCCCAGCACCACCCGGGGGCCGTCTGAGGCCGTGGATCACCCGGCCCGCCGTCAGCCACGCCCCACCCCCTCCGACCAGGCCCGCACAAACCGCTCATGCACAGGCACAGGCAGACCCCCCGAAACAGCCGCCCCCGCCCGAGAAGCCCTCACGCCAGCAAGCTCCCCCCGAACAGCCCGATGCCGCTCGACACTCCACCCGTTCCACCGCCGCACCGCCCGGTCCCCCGGCCGCCCCAACGCCCGTATCTGCAGCCACAGAGCCGCCGCGTCCCGCCCGACCTCCAGCACCGCGGCCACCTCATCCACCAACTCCGGCACACTGAACAGCGGATTCGCCTCATACTGTCCCGCCGGCACCGGCGTGCGGAGCGACCGGTCCGCGAGGACACGCAGTGCGTCCCTCAGCCCGTCGGAAATCCCGACAAGCCCCCCGATCAACGCACGAGCCCCCTCCGCGGCCGGATCCCCCACCGGCCGCTCGGCAAGCGCCCAGATCACAGCGGTGACGGCGTCCCGAACCCCGTCACCGTCAAGCGGCTCCTCCACCCGCCCGGTGAGCAGCGTGTCGGCCCACACCCGCGACAGCCCGTGCTCCTTGGCCAGCGCGGCGGCATGGCTGCCGTCATCGACGTACGGCGTGCTCCCGAGAAGCGAAGACCACACCCCCGCCATCCGCTCCGCGACCGCGGTCACCCCGCCGGGCGCCCACAGCTCCGCGGGATCCTCGGGCAGCGCGGCGGCCAGCACCGCCGCACGCCCGACATGCCCAAGCTTCCACAGCAGTTCGTAGTACGCGCTCGCGACAGCCCGGTCCGCCCGGTACGGCTTCGCACGAAGGGCCTTACGGTCCGCGTTCTGCCCCTCGCTCCCCACGATCCCGTCGAGAACGAGCGCCGCGACCGCCCGCGGCACCCCCGTACGCCACCGGAACAGATCGACTGCCTCGTCGGTCACCACGACCGGCCCGTGCCGCTCGATCAGGGAGAGCAACCGGGGTATCCGGACGGCGTCGTCCCGCCCGACGGTGTGCTCCTGGCAGTCCTCCGCATCAGCGGGCGCGGCATCCCCCGCACGCTGAACGAAGAAGGAGATCCCCCGGCTCCCCGGATGCGAGGCCACCACACCCCCCGCCGAACGAAGCGAAGCCGGCCCCTCCTCCGGCGCATACCCCGTACGCCAGCGGCTCCCCGCCTCCGCGAACGGCTGCCGGCTCCAGACCTCGAGCAGCGCCCCGACCGCCTTCCGCCGCTCCTCCGGGGTGCCCGCGACGACGGCCCGCCACGCCACGGCGTCGATGGTCCCGACCAGCCCGATCCACTCGGGCACCGGCCCGGGCAGCGCGAGCAGCCGCGCCTCGTCGTCGATCTCACCGCGCAGATGACGCCCGTCGGCGGCGACGGAGGTCAGCAGCGCGGGCCGGGGCTGCGCGGCCACCCGCCGATACGGACTCCGGGGGTTGGACAGCCCGTCCAGTGCCGGAACAAGCACGGTGTCCGGCACCGGCTCCGGCAGTTCGACGACCGCCCCCGCACGCATCACGGCCACCCGGTGCGACAACTCCCGCCGCCGGCGCAGCACATCGGCGGCGAGCCGCACGGCACGCGCCACCCCCTGGCGGATCGTGGGTTCGGCCACACCGGGAAGCTCCGCCGCACCCCCGGACGCGAGCAGCGCGCGTACGGCCGTATCGGTGACGCCGCGCAGCGCACGGGACGAGGACGCGTCACGGGGAGTGAGGAAGTGCCAGAACGCGGGCGGCGGCACCGGCCCGGCCCCGTCACCGAGGGTGGCGCGGATCGGCGTACGGTCACGGCTTCCCGCGAACCCCCGGACCTGCCAGAGCAGGGACCCGTCCACGGCGGAGTGACAGCGGACGGCGGTGCCGCCGGCGACGACGGCGTCCTCTCCGCCTGAGGGCAGGGCGAGGACGCCCCACGGTCGACGTCCCCAGGTGCGGGTGCGGTACGACGCGGTGCGTCCGTCGATGGACTCCAGCACGAACTCGCGGGGTGAGTAACCGAAGTACGGCGCGGTGTGCAGCACCCGGCAGCCGGTGAGCCGGCCGTCCTGGCCGAGTGGCGACGGCGGTGCGCCGGGCGGCAGTTCGGCGAGGATGCGGTGGTCGAGGAAGGGCGCCTTGCCGTCCGGGCAGGTCTGCGGGGCGTGGAAGGCGGGCAGCGTACGGTCGCCGGTGGGTTCCCCGGTGACCGGGTCCAGGCGTTCCCAGCCGCCGCGCCGCTCGGCGAACACATCGGCGCTCCAGAAGTCCCGGCCGTCGTACATCTGGTAGTCGCGTCCGTGGGTACCGGGCTCTTGGCCGGGACGCAGGACGCGCTCACCGTCGAAGCGGCCGCCGCCGTCCGGGGTCCGGAACTGGTAGCCGAGGCCGCCCTGGATGCTGCCTCCGTAGGGACGCAGCCCGTAGAAGTACTGCGGCCCGAGCGTGTCGGAGGGGCTGCCCGACCAGTAGGCCCCGCCGGCGTCATCGCCCTTCCCCTCCCAGGCGACGAGGAACTGGCCGCCCACCCAGTGCACGGAGTGCGGTCCGGCACCGTCCGGGAGTCGCAGGGTGTACGCGTCGACCTGGCCGGCGTGGTCGACGGCGACGGCACGGGTGTCGCCGTACACGGTGAGCACCGGCCAGGTGCAGGTGACATGCACCGTCTCGTCCGGCCGGAACTCGGTGAGGGCGCGGTCCAGCGCGGGCCAGCCCAGTTCTTCCGGCAGTCCGGCGCGCAGGGCGCGGGCGAGGGGGCCGGTGAGGTCCAGCGCGTCGAGCGCCTCCTCGATGCCGTCCAGGGCGATGGCGGTGGGCCGGTCGAGGAGTTCGCGCAGCTCGTCGACCGCCTCGTCGGCGGCGGCGAGTCCGCCGCCCCGCAGCGCGTCGAGCAGCTTGTCGATCCGGGCGCGTACCTCGGCGGCGATCTCCGGGGTGTCGGGGAGCCGGCTGATCGCCGTACCGCCGCCGGGGCGCGGTCCGTCGTGGACGGTGCCCTCCAGCCGAGGCCCGAAGACGGGGTCGGCGGCAAGCGCTCTCAGATCGCGCCGGGAGGCTTCGCCCCAGAACTCCAGCCGGACCCCGGCACCGGGGTCGTGGACGGGTATGCCCTCGGCCAGGCAGAGATCGAGCAGGTCGGCGTCCAGGTGCTGCCACCGGTACCGGTCCTCGTGCAGCCGGACCGGGGTACCGTCCGCCTTCAGCAGCGGGGCGAACCGGGTGACCAGGCCGAGGAGTTCGGCGGGCATCGCCTGCCGGGTCACTCCGCCACCGGCGACCGTGCGGTGCGCGTACCGGGACGCGTACCGGCGCAGCCACTCGGCGAGTCCGCCCTCCGGGCTGATCCGGCCGGCCGCGGCGGCGTCCGCGGCACCGCAGTCCATGAGCAGCCGCAGCCACGCGGCCGCGTCGTTCTTCGACTCGGGGAAGAGGTCGAGGAGCGCGGTGGCGCGATCGTCGGACGGCGGATGGGCGGCGAGCGGTCCGCGCGCGGCGTCGAACAGCCGGTCCGGTACGGCCTTGCCGTGGGCGGCCGCGAGCACCTCGCCCAGCAGCCCGGCCTCCTCGTCAACGCCGAGCCCGGCGGACCGCGCGGAGTCCCGGATCCGGCGGGCGAGATCGGCCGGAAGCTCACCGGGCGAGGCGGCCCAGACGGCCAGCAGCGTCCTGAACTCCTGGTGCGTCAGCCAGGCCTGGGCGGCACCGAGTTCGGTGGCGGGAAGCGCCCCGTAGCGGGCGAACAGCATGAGGTTCGCCTGCCGCCGGGCGGGGTCGACGGGCAGGGACTGGAGGCGCTCGGCATCCCGGGCCTTGGCATAGGCGCGAGCGGCGGACCGACGGTGCACCTCCAGCATCCAGTGCCCGACGGTGTCCCAGAACCAGGGCAGATGATCCCCGGGCAGCCCCCGGGCGACCCGCTCCGCCTCCCCCACGAACCGCCCGGGCTTCTCCCAGGCGCCCGCCCTCTTCCGAGCGACCTGCCGCATCAGCTCACGCGCACGGGCTTCCACCTCGGCGCCCTGAGCACGAGCCCACTCGACATAGACCTCAGACCCCCGAGGCTCCCCCACACCAAAACCTCCGCCACGACGCATCCCCCAACCCTCCCACCCCCCACCCACACACCCGCGTACGCCTCTGCCACACAGCCGCGGGCAGTCGTGCCGCTGTAACCCGCCGTAGCTGCGGGCAGTCGTGCCGCTGGGGCGGCACGGGTGGGCGCAGCGGCACCCCCTCCACGGGGCGAGCGCACACCCACCCCCGTCCAGCAGTCACCCGGGGTGACGGCTGAGCGGGGGGACGTCGCGCGGCCCGGCGCAGGCGGGGTGCCGTCGCGCCCACCCGTGCCGCCCTGCGGCACGCCTGCCCGCGGCTGGGCGGAGTGCGGCACGCCTGCCCGCGGACGGGCGGAGTTGCGGCACGCCTACGCCGCGAGATCCCGCTTCTCCGCCCCCGCCGACCCCCGCGCGTCCCCCGACGCAACCCGCCCCCGCGAGACCCGAGGCCGGGCGGACACCAGCCACCCACCCCGAGGCGACCGCTCCACCGCCCGCATCAGCGGCGTCAGCAGGGCCATGGCCAGCGGCGAGAGCAGCAACGCCACCGCGGTCCCGAGCGCCAGCCCACCCACGACATCAGTCGGATAGTGCACACCCATGTACACCCGGATGAACCCGCCCAACAGCCCCAGCACCAGCCCGACCAGCCCCAACCGCCGGTTGACCAGGAACAGCCCCACCGCCAACGCCATGCACAACGTCGCGTGATCACTCACGAACGAGTAATCGTTCTTTCCGTCGACCAGAACCTCGAGCCCCTCATGGTCGAGGAACGGCCGCCGCCTCTCCACGAACCCCCGGATCGGCACGTTCACCAGCACGGCGACACCCGCCGCGAGCGGCGCCCACACAAGCGCCGCAACCGCCGGCGCAGCCTCCTCGCCGCCCCGCCGCCTGACACCCCACCAGCACCACACCAGCAGCCCGAGCAGGGCGAACAGCAGCCCGAACTCCCCCACGAACTCCATGAGGTGGTCCAGCCACGGCGGCGCGGCCTTCGCGAGGCCGTTGATGTCATACAGCAGGTCGACGTCGGGGTTCGACCCGGAATCGGCGAGTCCAGCCATGTCGCTGCGGCCCCTTCGTCATATGTTCCGGCGCACCGTTCGCACGCCTCTCCTGCCACCCCCGTGGTTTGTAGATCCGCTCTTTCGCTCGGCTACGACAACAGGAACGCACGGTCCCCATTGATACGTTCCACACTCCACCGAATGATCACTCAGACGTTATCGAAGAGAGATGCATCTCCGCAGCTCAGGGGGGCGGTTGACGCTCCGCTCACACGGTGGTGGGGAGCGCTTTCGCGCCATCTTCGGTGACGCGTGTGGCACCAAAGTAGTCAGGAGTGTCGATCGGGTCGAATCGGATCACCGCATTGGTCCGGGGCGCGTCGATCATGTACCCGCCTCCGACATAAATGCCCACATGCCGGATGGCGCGGGAATTGGTGAGGTCGTCCGAGAAGAACACCAGATCGCCCGGCAGCAGTTCGTCCCGGCTGGGATGCGGCCCCGCGTTGTACTGGTCGTTGGCCACACGCGGCAGCGTGATCCCGACACTCTCGTACGCGGCCTTCGTCAACCCCGAGCAGTCGAACCGTCCGCCCTGCTCAGGCGTACCGTTACCGCCCCACAGATACAACGTCCCCAGCTTCGACTGCGCGTACGAGATCGCCCCGGCGGCCTGCTTCGAGGGATCGACCCGCCCCACGGGCGCGGCGAAGCTCTTCTCCAGCGCCCGGATCCGCTTGACGTAGTTCTGCGTCTCCTTGTACGGCGGGACACCCCCGTACTTGATCACCGCGTAGGCCCCGGCGTTGTACGAGGCCAGCATGTTTTCGGTCAGATTCCCGCCGACGTCCTTCACATAGGACGCCAGCGAGCAGTCGTACATCGCCGCCGACGGGATCGCGTCCGCCGGGTCCCAGACGTCGCGGTCCCCGTCCCCGTCCCCGTCGATCCCGTGGGTGGCCCACGTACCGGGGATGAACTGGGCGATGCCCTGCGCCGCCGCGTGACTCTGCGCCTTCGGGTTGAACCCGCTCTCCTGATAGAGCTGCGCGGCGAGCAGCGCCGGGTTGATGGCCGGGCAGGAGCTGCCCCACTTCTGTACGAGTGCCTGGTACGCGGCGGGCACGCTCCCCTTGGCGAGCGACTTGGACGTCCCGCCGGCGACCCCGTTGGCTAGGTTGCCGGCGATGACGTAGACCCCGACGACGAGCAGCATCACGAAGGCGAGCCCGGAACTGACGGCGATCCCCGCCGCGACCCACGCCTTACGCACCGTCAACCGCCCCTCGCCGTACGGCAGTCCTCCACCGCACGTCAGTGTAGGGGCGGCGACCCCTCTTCGGCATGATCACGCGTGACTTTGGCGCGGTTGCTACGTGCGCGCGTCCGACCGCGTCGGGCCGCGCCAGCCGCACTCCGCCCACAGCACCTTCCCGCCGCCCGGTTCGCCCAGCAGGGAGGCACCCCAGGCGTCGGCGTACGCCCGTACGAGGCCCAGGCCGCGTCCGCCCTCCGAGGCTCCGTGCGGCATGGCGCCGTGGACGAAGCCGGCGCCCAGGCCGGAGGGGACGGCCGGGTCCTTGTCCCACACGCCCAACCGGAGCTGGCCGGACTCCGTCGGCCGGATGTGGAGGGCGTACGGGCCGCCGGTGTGCAGATGGGCGTTGGTCAGCAGCTCCGAGGCGAGCAGTTCGGCCGTGGGGGCGAGTTCGCCGAGGTTGTAGGCGGACAGTACGGATCGCAGGGTCGAACGGGCGATCCCCGGTGAGCGTGCATCACGCGCGAGGTGAAGGGTGTAGGACCAGGTCGGGGATACGGTGGACACGGAAGTCTCCGATCACTGTGCAGAGTTGGTGACTTGATCTCGGTTATCCAGTGGCCTGCCGCTCCGTCGAGCGGTGCGCTTCTGGGACCTGCGGCGCCAAACTCAACGTAGCGGCTCGGAATATATTCTTCTTCCGTCTCGGCATAATAAATTTGGAAATCGCCGGTTTGGGTGACCTACCGTACGGAGGAGCGACGGGCATGCCCGTGAGGACCAACCCGAGTGCACGGCAACTGCGGTTCGGCGCCGAACTACGCAAGCTGCGCCAGCGAGCGGGCCTGTCATCGACGGAGGCCGCCCGGGTCCTCGGCATAAAGCAGGCACAGGTCAGCAACATGGAGACAGGGCGACTCGCCGTCAGCGGCGATCGCGTGCGCACGCTGGCGTGCCAGTACGAGTGCCCAGACAAGAACCTGGTCGAAGCGATCGCGGGGATGACCGGCGAGCGCAAGCGCGGCTGGTGGGAGGAGTACCGAGACATCCTCCCGGCGCCCCTACTCGACCTGGCCGAGTTGGAACACCACGGCACCGCACTGCAAACCGCCCACACATCCGGCATCCCGGGGCTTCTCCAGACCCCGGACCACGCGCGGGAGATCTTCCGCCAGGTTGTGCCCGAGCTCTCGCCTCCCGATGTGGAGCACCGCACGTCATTCCGCATCAAGCGCCAGGCAGTGATCTTCAGCAAGGCGCCCGTGCCGTATCAGGCGATCATTCATGAAGCTGCTCTGCACATGCGGTTCGGTGGCCGGAACGTGGCCAGGCAACAGCTGAAGCATCTGCTCAAGATGAGCGAGTACTCGAACATCTCGATCCACGTGATCCCGTTCGACGCGGGCGGCTACCCAGGAGCGGGACAGCCCATCTACTACGTCCACGGACCGGTGCCACAGCTCGACACCGTGCAGCTCGACCAGTCGCACGGCATTGCCCTGCTCGACGCGGAGACTCAGCTCGACAAGTACCGCAGAGTTTTCGGCCGGCTGACGGCCCTGAGTCTGATCGAGCTGGAGTCACGCGCTCTGATTCACAGCATCATCCAGTCGACCTGAGAGGCAGTCATGCCGCCTACCACCTGGCAGAAGTCTTCGTACTGCGGGGAGGGAGAGTCCTGCGTGCACGTTGCCACGACCCCCACCGCGATACACATAACCGAGTCGGCCGACCCCAGCGGAGCCGTCCTCACCACCACCCCCGACGCGTTCAGCGCCCTTCTCCGCTCCCTCAAGGCAGAACCGCATCGGGACCACCGGGCCCCCGCCCTCACCGTGACGACCGCCGACGACCTCAGCGTCCACGTCCACGCCCCCGGCGCTCCCACCGTCACCACCGACCGCCGCCGCTGGGATGCCTTCGTGCTCGGCGTCCAAGCCGGCGAGTTCGACCACTTCGTGGCGTAGCGTCACCAAGAGTTTCACTCAGCGTGATAAACAGAGTGACGATACGACTCTTCCCCCATCGGAGCGCGCCCTTCGCGGAGACCGGCGCGCGCCGGTGGCAAGCTATTCGTACGAAACCCGCCAACGGATGACGCCAAGTCGACATGCGAAGGCGTCATTTTCGGCGACAATGAGGCCTGACCTCTGCACGACCGCAGAGGGTGCGGAACTACCCATACAGGGGCGGTGACTTACATGTTCTTCGCGGCCGACGAGGGAGACATCAACACCATTATCGGCGGGATCGCCCCGGACTGGGGGCCCTTCGGCAGCCTGGGCAACGAGGCCAAGGTGATGATCGAGGTGGTCATGGCGGTCGCCATCCTCCTCTGCCTGGGCATCGCCATCTGGGGTGCGGCCAAACAGCGCATCGGCGCGACCGCGTTGAGGGACACGTTCAGCGCCGAACAGGGCAAGGGCCTGATCATCGCGGGCCTGACGGGCGTCTTCATCATCGGCTCGCTCGGCACGCTGTTCACCATCGTGTACGGCATGGCCGTGTAGCGCCGCTCCCCCTCTTCCGGCCGGGCACGCCCGGCACCCCCTCCATCCCACCCGCCCGTCGTGCCCACCGGCTGAGGTTGCGTTTCCCTGATGTCCAGTCACCACACCCCGCCCGCACAGGGCCCGGCACGGCTACCGTCGTACATGGAACACACGGAGCACGGGCTGTTTCCGCACGACGCTGAGGGGGCGTACGCGGTATGAGTCTCGGAGACGACACGGGCCAGACCCGCACCCGCATGCCGGAACGGGACGGCGATCCGTACGGCGGCTCGCGCAGAGGCGGCCGTTCCTCGTCGCGCAGCCTGGTGACGGTGGTCGGTGTGGTGGTCCTCCTGATCGCGGCGATCGCCTTCGCGAACCGTGGAGGCGGGGATTCCGCCGGGGACGACGGCGGGGGCGGGGGCGGTGGCGACGCCCCGAAGGCGTCGTCGACGGCGGCGTCGGGGACGAAGCCGGTGGACGGCAAGGCAGCCGGCATCCCCTCGGGCTTCGCCCACGACAAGCAGGGGGCGGAGAGCGCGGCGGCGAACTACTCCGTCGTGCTGGGGTCTGACGGCATGTTCAACCCCACCCGACGGCACGAGATCGTGCAGACGCTGGCGGATCCCGGCTCAGTGGGCAAGCTCCAGTCCGGCTTCGACGCCGACTACTCCGCGGACTTCCTAAGTGCGGTCGGGCTCGACAAGGACGGAGCAGCTCCCGCTGGGAGCACCTTCGTCAGCCGTACGCTTCCGGCAGGTACCAAGGTCACGACGTTCAACGGCAACGGCGCAACCGTCGAGGTCTGGTGCAACGGCCTCTTCGGTCTCGCCGGTGACAAGTCGACCACTCCCGTAACCAACAGCTGGTTCACCGTGACCATGAAGCTGAACTGGCGCGGGGACGACTGGAAGGTCCTCGAGACCTCCCAGAAGACCGGCCCCACCCCCGTGGCCGGGGACAACCCGGTTACCGGCGCTGACGAGATCAGCAAGGCGGTCCAGGAGTTCGGAGGCTTCACCTATGCCCGGTAGCCGACACCGCGCGCTCACGCTCACCGGCCTCGTCGCGAGCGTTCAAGCGACGGCCATCCTGCTGGCCACGCGTGCCTCCGCAGATCCCTCACCCTCGCCAACACCGACAGAGAGCTCCGACCCCTGCTCGCTCATCGCCGGTCCGGCCAAGAAGTACTGCGAACGAGGCAAAGACGGTGAGGGCACCGGGGCATCCAGCACCCTCAACGACCCCACCACCACCCTCGACCCCCTCGCCTCCCTCGCCAAGGGCTGTGCCGACGCCGCTTCCTACACCATCAAGCAGCTCAGCAAGGCCGTGGAGGAGACGGCGAACGTCGACTTCACGAACCCCCAGTTCCGGCAGCAGTACGCCATCGTCTTCGGGGCGTCCGCGATCCTCACGCTCGTCCTCTGGCTGCTCGCGGTCACGAAGCGGGCCGTACGTGGTGTCCCCTTCACCACCGCCCTCTCCGAGGCGATCGGCTTCCTCTGGCTGACCGTGATCGCCTCCGCGTTCACCCCGCTGATCCTCTACACGGTCGTCTCGGCGACGGACGGCGTCAGCGAGGTGCTGGCGAAGGCGACCGGCAGTCAGACGGACATCTTCTTCGGCTCGTTCGCCGAGGCGCTCGAGAAGGGCGACGACATCGGCGGCGGCCCGATCATGCTGATCGTCGTATCGCTGGTGTCGATCCTCGCCGCAGGTGTCCTCTGGCTGGAGCTCGTCATCCGCGCCGCCCTGCTCTACGTCGGCGCCCTCCTCGGCACGGTCGTCTACGCGGGCCTCGTCGACAAGAACCTGTGGGGCCACGTCCGCCGCTGGGCGGGCATCATGATCGCCGTGATCCTGGTGAAGCCGGTGATCGTGATCGTGCTCGGTCTCGCCGGGGCGCTGTCCGCCGAGGACGGGCCCAACGCGTTCTCCGCCGTGGTCTCCGGACTGTCGATCATCCTGCTGGCCATCTTCGCCAGCGCGATGATCTACCGCTTCGTGCCCGGCTTCGGCGACGAGATCGCGGGCTCCCGCAACAACCGCATCATGCAGGGCGCCGAGAGCAAGGCCGCCGCCGTGATCAGCTCCCCGGCGACCCTGGTCTCACAGGGCATCAAGACGCACAGCACCCGCGCCGACAACAACAGCGGCGGAGGAGGCGGGGCCCGCCCCTCCAACCCCGCCTCCGGCGGAGTCGCCGCCCACAGCTCACGGCCGACGGGGGGCGGCGGCGCCGCCCCCGCACCGCGCTCCAGCAGCCCGGTGAACACCCCCCACGCCGGAAACACCCGCAACAGCAGCACCAACAGCACGGGAGGTGACGGGCGTTGACGACCGATACCCATATGTCCCACGTGATCGCGCCCCGCCGTACGTATCTGATCGGCCGCGCCCGGCCGAACGCGATCGTCGGCCGTAATCGCGAGACCGGAGAGATCGCGCTGATCGTCGTGGGCGCGTTCCTCGGCATGATGTGCGGACTCCTCGTCCCCGTCCTGTCCGTGCGGATCGTGCTCCTCGCCGGCCTGCCCATGCTGGCCCTGTCCGCCGTGTACGTGCCCTACAAGGGCCGCACCTTCTACAAGTGGTTCGAAATCAACCGCAGCTTCAAGCGCACCGTGCGCCGCAACACCACCTACCGCTCCGGCGCCGCCGAGGCGGGCACCCGCCTGGACGGACGCGAGGTGGAGATCGGGTCGCCGCCCGGCATCGGGCGGATCACCTGGCTCGCCGCCCCCTTCGGCCCCGACGAGATCGCCGTACTGCTGCACGCGGACCGCAAGACCGTCACCGCCGCCATCGAGATCGAGGGACCGGGCGTCGGCCTGCGCGACTCCGAGGACCAGGAGGCCCTCGTCGACCGCTTCGGCACCCTGCTCAAGCACGTCGCCAACGGCGACGGCTTCGTCACCCGCATCCAGATGCTCGCCCGCACCCTGCCCGCCGACCCCGACGCCCACGCCAAGGACGTCGCCGTCCGCGGCGACGACAGGTCACCGGGGTGGCTGCGGCAGTCGTACGAGCAGCTCCAGTCGATGGTGTCGACCAGCAGCGAGCAGCACCGCGCCTACCTCGTCGCCTGCATGCACTACAACCGCGAACTCGCCGCCGAGGCCCACACCATGGCCCGCGCGATGCGCAGCCAGGGCGGCGGCAAGGTGAACCGGGACGCGGGGCTCGCCGTCGTCATGGCCCGTGAGCTGACCGACATCTGCTCCCGGCTCCAGGAGGCCGACATCCGCGTACGGCAGCCGCTCGGCCAGAGCAGACTGTCCTCGCTGATCCACTCCATGTACGACCCGGACCACCCGATCGACCACATCCAGGCGATGTCGCAGCGCAACGCCTGGCCGGCCGAGCTGGACGCCATGGAGCCCACCTACCTCCAGGCGAAGACCCGCGAGTCCTCGACCCGCGCCCCCTGGTGCCACGCCACGGCGTGGATCAAGGAGTGGCCGATGACGCCGGTGGGCGTCAACTTCCTGGCCCCGCTGCTCGTCCACACCCCGGACGTGATCCGTACGGTCGCCGTGACCATGGATCTCGAACCCACCGAGGTCGCCATCGAGCGGATGCTGACCGAGAAGACCAACGACGAGGCGGAGGCGTCCCGCGCCGCCAAGATGAACCGCACCGTCGACCCGCGCGACATCGCCGCCCACGGCCGCCTCGACCAGCGCGGCGAGGACCTGGCCAGCGGCGCGGCCGGCGTCAACCTGGTCGGCTACATCACCGTCTCCTCCCGCAATCCGGAGGCCCTGGCCCGCGACAAGCGGACCATACGGGCGTCGGCCGGAAAGTCGTACCTGAAGGTGGAGTGGTGCGACCGCGAGCACCACCGCGCGTTCGTGAACACACTCCCGTTCGCCACCGGCATTCGAAGGTAGGGGCTGAGCCGCTATGCGGGATCCGCTGTCCGTCGTCACCGACGCCTTCACGTCCTTCCTGTTCGGGAAGGTCGAGACGACACGGCTGCCGGTACGCACGTCCACGGGCCAGGCCCAGGCGGTCTACCTGCCGACCGCCGCGCCCGGACTCGGCGACTCCGGCGTCATCATCGGCCGCGAGGTCTACTCCGGCAAGGGCTACATCTACGACCCCTTCCAGCTCTACGGCCAGCAGCTCCCCGCCCCGCACTGGCTGGTCCTCGGCGAGTCCGGCAACGGCAAGTCGGCCCTGGAGAAGACGTACGTCCTGCGCCAGCTGCGCTTCCGCGACCGGCAGGTCGTCGTCCTGGACGCACAGGGCGAGGACGGCGTCGGCGAGTGGAACCTCGTCGCGCAGGAGCTGGGCATCACGCCCATCCGGCTGGACCCGATGGCCGCCCTGGACCACGGCATCCGGCTCAACCCCCTCGACCCGTCCATCACGACGACCGGCCAGCTCGCCCTGCTGCGGACCATCATCGAGGTCGCGATGGGCCACGGCCTGGACGAACGCTCCGGCTTCGCCCTCAAGGTCGCGCACGCCTACGTCAACGAGACCATCCTCGACCGCCAGCCGGTCCTCTCCGACATCGTGGAGCGGCTGCGCCACCCGGAACCGGAGTCCGCGGAGGCGATGAACGTCGCCATAGACGACGTACGGGCCTGGGGCCTGGACGTCGCCCTGGTCCTGGACCGACTCGTCGACGGTGACCTGCGGGGCATGTTCGACGGGCCGACGACCGTCGGCATCGACCTCGACGCACCGCTGATCGTGTTCGACCTGTCCCACATCGACCGCAACTCCATCGCCATGCCGATCCTGATGGCGATCGTCGGGGTGTGGCTGGAACACACCTGGATCCGTCCCGACCGGAAGAAGCGCATCTTCCTGGTCGAGGAGGCCTGGCACATCATCAACAGCCCGTTCGTGGCACAGCTGTTCCAGCGGCTGCTGAAGTTCGGGCGGCGGCTCGGCCTGTCGTTCGTCGCGGTCGTCCACCATCTGTCCGACGTGGTGGACGGGGCGGCGGCGAAGGAGGCGGCGGCCATCCTGAAGATGGCGTCGACCCGGACCATCTACGCCCAGAAGGCGGACGAGGCGAGGGCGACGGGGCGGGTACTCGGCCTGCCCAGATGGGCGGTCGAGATCATCCCGACGCTGACACCCGGTATCGCGGTGTGGGACGTCAACGGCAATGTCCAGGTGGTCAAACACCTGGTCACGGAGACGGAACGCCCACTGGTCTTCACCGACCGCGCGATGACGGAGTCGTCCGCCGACCTCTCGGACGATGCCCTGCGCGCCGCCGAGCTGGAGGCGGAGGAACGGGCGGCGGCCTTCATGGAGCAGCACGTCGGCGACTCCGAATCGACGGTGGCGTAGGGGGCGGCGCGCGTGAGACCGGACGATCGGCGTGAGCAGGGCGGCATCCCGGACGGGCTGCTGGTCGGCATCCTCGCGTTCCTGCTCGGCCTGACCACGATGGTGTGGACGGCCACCGGCCTCGCGGGTCTCTTCGCCCACGGCCACTGGCCGGACGGCATCACCTTCACCCGCACCCCCCTGGCCATGCGCCACCTGGTCGCCGAACCCCACAACCTCCCGGGCGCCTGGCCGGACACCCCGGAGTCCGCCCTCTCGGGCTACGGCCTCTTCTGGGGCCTGTTCATCGGCCAGCTGATGATCCTGACCGTCCTGGCGGTGTTCGTGATGGGCACGCTGGCCCGCTGGAGGGCGCTACGGTCCCGCCGCCGGACGGACCGGAAGCCGGCAGTACGCCAGTGGCAACCAGAACCGGAACGGGAGCCTCTGCCCGAACCGGAGCCGAAGCAGCTCCACGAGGTACCCACCCCGAGGGAGCCTGAGAAGCGGACTCCGGTGCCGGAAGAACCCGTACGGACACCTGTAGCCGACGGTGAACGGGTGGCTGGGTGGGAGACACCCCGCGCCGAAGGCGCAGGGCTCCACTACGGACCCCCGGCCACCGCGGGGCTCCACTACGGCCCCCCGGCCACCCGCCACACCGCAGCCACCCAGGCCGTACGCGACGCCGAGGGCCCCGCCCTCGTCCTCACCTCCAACCCCACCCTCTGGCACGACACCAAGGACGCCCGCGCCAAACTCGGCCCCACCCACCTCTACGACCCCACCCACCTGTGCGACACCCCGGCCCGCCTCCACTGGTCCCCCACAGCCGGCTGCGAGGACCGAAACACGGCCAAGGCGCGAGCAGTCGCACTGCTCAGCCCCGTACGCCCCGCCTCCCGCCTCGACCAGGCGGTCGCCGACACTGCGGAAACCCTCCTCCGCAGCTACGTCCACGCCGCCGCCGTGGACGGCCGTACGATCCGCCACGTCCACCGCTGGTCCCAGGGCATCCAGGTCCACGACGCCGTACGCATCCTCCGTACCAACCCCAAGGCCGCCCCCGGCTCCGCCGGCGAACTCGAGGCCGCGCTCACCGCACACTCCGAACGCCGGGACATGGCCCAGCAGCTGACGACCCGTGCCCTGGCCGCCCTCTCCACGGTCAACGTGCGTGAAGCCTGCACTCCCAACCGAACTGATGCCCTCGCCCTGGATTCCTTCATCCATGAAGGGGGCACGCTTTACGTCGTGGGCGAATCCATCGAGGACCCCCGCACCAGCCCGGGCGCGATGCCCCTGCTGACGGCCCTCGCCTCGCACGTGGTCGAGCACGGCCGGCGCATGGCCGCACGGTCATCCTCCGGTCGGCTCGACCCACCACTCACCCTCGTCCTCGACGACGTGGCGGCCGTGGCCCCGCTCCCCCAGCTCCCCGACCTGCTCGCCACCGGCACGGACCTCGGCCTGCCCACACTGGCCCTGCTCCGCTCCCGCGAACAGGCCCGAGCCCGCTGGCCACACACCGAACTACCCGTCTGAACCCACGCCTACGGCCGCTCGACCACCATCTCCAGCTCGTCCGGCTCATCCGCCCGAGGCACGGTCACCCCGCTCTCCACGAACCCGGCCTTGCGATAGAACCCCAGCGCACGCGCGTTGTCCGGATGCACCACGAGCCGCACACGCTCCACCCCGCGCCCCCACGCCCACTCGAGCGCCGCGTCGAACAGCGCCCTCGTCAGCCCGTTCCCCCGATACCCGGGCGCCACGTACACCCCCACCAGATGCCCCTGCCGCCGCTCCACGGCGAACCCGGCCCAGTCGGTCGTCCCGGCCTCCTCGATCAGTACGGCGACATTGCCGACCCAGCTCCCGTCCGGCGCCTCGGCGATGAACTGCCGCGCCCCGTTCGCCGTACGCTCCTGCCACCAGGCATCGGGCCGGGCCGCCGCCTCCTCGTGGGTGTCCAGATAGGCGAGGTGCGCGACCGGATCCCGCAGCGCGACGAGCCGCAGCTCCTTCGACGCCCGCCACTCCTCCGCCCGCACCGGCCGGATCACACACTCCCCGAAGGTCACCACGCTCGCATTCATGCCCGCCACCGTAGTACCGGGGTACGACCGCCCTCATCCCGAATACGGTCCCCGGTCCGACGCCCACCGCCCCCGCGCGGACGAGCATCGAAGCATGATTACGGCACAGGACCTCACCAAACGCTACGACGACCGGACCGTCGTCACCGACCTGTCCTTCACCGTCCGCCCGGGCACCGTCACCGGCTTCCTCGGCCCGAACGGCGCCGGCAAGTCCACCACCATGCGCATGATCCTCGGCCTGGACGCCCCCACGCGCGGCCACGCCACCGTCGGCGGCCGCGCCTACGCCGCCCACCCCGCACCCCTCACCGAGGTCGGCGCCCTCCTGGAGGCCCGCTCCGTCCACCCCGGCCGCACCGCCCACCACCATCTGCGCGCGCTCGCCCTCACCCACGGCATCCCGCAGAGCCGCGTCGAGCACGTCCTGGGCCTCACCGGCCTGACCGATGTGGCGAACCGCCGGGTCAAGGGCTTCTCCCTCGGCATGGGCCAGCGCCTCGGCATCGCCGCCGCCCTGCTCGGCGACCCGGCCACGGTCATCCTCGACGAGCCGGTCAACGGGCTCGACCCCGAGGGCGTCCTGTGGATCCGCACCCTCCTCAAGTCCCTGGCCGCCGAGGGCCGTACGGTCCTGGTCTCCTCGCATCTGATGAGCGAGACGGCCCTCACCGCCGACCATCTGGTCATCATCGGCCGCGGCCGGCTCCTCGCGGACACCACGGTCACCGACTTCGTACGCCACTCCGGCACGGGCACCGTCAAGGTCGTCACCCCGGACGCCGCCGCCCTCGTACGCCGACTCGCCGCACCCGGCGTCACGATCACCACGGACGCCCCGGGCAGCCTCACCGTGCGGGGCGCCGACGCCGAACACATCGGCCGTACGGCCGCCGCCCACGGCATCCCCCTCTTCGAGCTCACCCCCAGCACGGCCTCCCTGGAGGAGGCGTTCATGGACCTCACCCACGACGCGGTCGAGTACCCCGCCGCCCTGGAAGGAGCAGCCGCATGACCACCGCCGCCCCGTCCCACCGGGTCACCCCGGCCCGTGTCCTGCGGTCCGAATGGCACAAGCTGTGGACGCTCCGCTCCACCTGGATCAACCTCGTCGCCACCGCCGCCCTCACCCTCGCCATGGGCATCGGCGTCAGCGCGGCCTACGACGGCTCCGGCGAGGGCGGCATGGACACGGTCGTCTTCGTCCTCCTCGGCACCCAGTTCGCCACCATCACCCTGGCCGTGCTGGGCATCCTCGCCACCGCCGACGAATACTCCACCGGCCAGATCCGCGCCACCATGACCGCCGTACCGCGCCGGCTGCCCGTCCTGTGGTCCAAGGCCGCCGTCCTGGCCGCCGTCGCCTTCCCCCTGTGCCTGGGGACCAACCTGCTCACGTTCCCGCTCGCCCAGGCCTTCCTCGGCGACACCGACCAGTCGGCCTCCTTCGGCGACCCGGGCGTCCTGCGGGGCCTCGCCGGCAACGCGGCGGGCCTCACGCTCCTCGCCGTCCTGGCGCTGGGCCTCGGCGCCGTGGCCCGTTCCGTTCCGCTCGCCATCGGCGCGCACATCGGCCTCCTCATGATCCTGCCGGAGGTTCTGGCGATGCTCCCGTACGCCTTCGTCGACGATGCCGTCGACCACTTCCCCGCCCAGGCCCTGCAGACCCTCACCGCCACCGACACCGCCTCACCGGGCACGGCCCTGCTCGCCCTCGTCCTGTGGGCGGCGGCCGCCCTCGCCGTGGCCGCGACGACCCTGCGCCGCCGGGACGTCTGAGCCATGCCGTCCACCGTGTTCCCTCCGCCGGACGCACCCACCACCATGGACCCCGTGACGAACGACCCGCAGGCTCCGACGACGGGGATACGGACGACGGAACCCCTCACCCAGTACCTGCAACGCGCCAACCAGCGGGTGCGTGCCTTCGACCGGCGCCACCCGCTGCTGTGGGACCTGCACTTCTCCGGCTTCTGGGTGATCGCCGCCCTCATCGACTACACCGGAGACGGCTGGCGCAACGTCACCCACAACCAGGACGCTCCCGGCCCCCTTCTCCTCGCTCTGAGCCTCGGCCTGTCCGTCCCCCTGCTGTGGCGCCGCACGCACCCCGCCGCGGTCCTGCTCACCATGGCCCCGTTCGCCCTGGTCAACGCGTGGTCCGGCGCCACCCTCCAGGCGGCACTCCTTCAGCTCGTCGTCGTCTACCACATCGCCCTGCGTCTCCCCCTGCGCCATCTGTTCTGGGCCCCGGCCCTGATGCTCACCCCCGTGCTGGTGTCCGCGGCCCGCCACGGCGAGGGCGAGTGGAGCCAGCAGATCGGCTCGCAGCTGACGTCGATCCTCGTGGCCGTCCTCATCGGCATCACGGTCCGCACCCGCCAGAACTACACGGAGGCCCTGGAGGACCGCGCCCGCCGCCTGGAGACCGAACGCGACCAGCAGGCCCAGCTGGCCGCCGCCGCCGAACGCGCCCGCATCGCCCGCGAGATGCACGACATCATCGGCCACAACCTCTCCGTCATCACGGGTCTCGCGGACGGCGGCAAGTACGCGGCCGGCAAGTCCCCCGAACGCGCCGCCCAGGCCCTGGACGCCATCGCCACCACCAGCCGCCAGGCCCTCGGCGAACTCCGCCGCCTCCTGGACGTCCTGCGCGACGGGGAGCCCCGCCCCGCCGAACTGGCACCCCAGCCCGCCCTCAGCGACCTGGACCAGCTCATCGCCGGCGTCCGCGAAGCGGGCCTCCCCGTCCGGGCCACCGTCGAGGGCCGGGCCGCTCTCCCCCCGGGCCGCCAGCTCACCGTCTACCGCGTCGTCCAGGAGGCCCTCACCAACACCCTCAAACACGCCGGCCCCGACGCCTACTCGGAGATCCGTATCGTCTACGGCGGCAAGGGCGCCGTCACCGCCACGGTCACCGACACGGGAGCCGTACGGCCGGCCGGCGCCCCCACCGGCGGCCGCGGCCTTCCCGGCATGCGGGAACGAACGGCCCTGTACGGCGGCACACTCGAGGCCGGCCCGCGCCCGCACCCCGAGCAGGGCTGGCGCGTCCATCTGCACCTTCCGGAGGAATCCCCGCAGTGACCACCGTCCTCATCGCCGACGACCAGCCCCTCCAGCGCTTCGGCTTCCGCATGCTTCTGGAGAGCCAGGACGACCTGACGGTCCTGGGCGAGGCCGCGAACGGCACCGAAGCGATCCGCATGACGGCCGAACTGCATCCCGACGTGGTCCTGATGGACATCCGTATGCCCGGCCTGGACGGCATCGAGGCGACCCGCCGCATCGCCGCCACCGGCGACCGCTCCCGCGTTCTCATCCTCACCACGTTCGACCTGGACGAATACGCCTACGCCGGCCTCCGCGCGGGCGCCTCCGGCTTCCTCGTCAAGGACGCCCAGCCCGAGGAACTCCTCTCCGGCATCCGCAATGTGGCCACCGGGGACGCGGTCGTCGCTCCCGGCCTGACCCGCCGTCTCCTCGATGCCTACGCCCAGCATCTGCCGACGACCGCCACGGATCCCGACATGAACGACGCCCCGCTCCACGATTCCCGCCTGAACTCCCTCACCGAACGCGAACGCGAGATCCTCACGGTCATCGGCATGGGCTGGACCAACACGGAAATCGCCACCTGCCTGCACCTGGCCGAATCCACGGTGAAAACCCACGTGGGCCGCATCCTCGCGAAGACCGGCTCCCGGGACCGTATTCAGGCGGTCATCCTGGCGTACGACACAAAACTGGTGGAACCGTCCTGAAACGCAGAAAGCCCCCGTGCCGAATGGCACGGGGGCTTTCTATAAGAATTGTTCGGCGGCGTCCTACTCTCCCACAGGGTCCCCCCTGCAGTACCATCGGCGCTGTAAGGCTTAGCTTCCGGGTTCGGAATGTAACCGGGCGTTTCCCCTACGCTATGACCACCGAAACACTATGAAACAATCAACCGCACCACACCGTGACCAGGCATGGGGTTGTTCGTGG